>JAJFVC010000064.1 GCA_021372005.1 Planctomycetaceae bacterium
AGGTCTGCTGTCGGCGGTTGCCTCGCTGGGTAATGTGGTGAGGCAAACCAGGAATAACCAACCGTGCCAATCTTGCCATGCTCGGAGATTATCAGTTCGCTCACTTCTTGTCAATAGTTAGGTATTGTGTCCCCAGAATTCGGAATTCGGAATTCGGGAATTCGGGAATTCGGGAATTCGGAATTCGGGAATTCGGAATTCGGGAATTCGGGAATTCGGGAATTCGGGAATTCGGGAATTCGGGAATTCGGGAATTCGGGAATTCGGGAATTCGGGAATTCGGGAATTCGTCGGAATTCGTCGGAATTCGTCGGAATTCGTCGGAATTCGTCGGAATTCGTTCGAATTCGTTCGAATTCGCTTTCGAATTCGCTTTCGAATTCGCTTGTCCCCCGAATTCGCTGTCCCCCGAATTCGCGACGAGGAGGACCGCCAGGCCAATGAGCAAGCATTGATTGACCGGAGCCGGTTGCTGTCGGCTTATCATCTGAAGGACGGGACCAAGATTTGGTGTATCCCCGCATCAAGCGATCTGACGATGATGACCAGCAGTCAGCAAGATGTGCCGGAAGGAAAAACATTCGCTCACCGAGACAACCGCCAAGTCTGAGGCATCAAAGGCCGATGAGAAGATGCGTAATTCAGACAGGCTTTCTACGGCTCCAAATTGCCAAAAACCGATACGCCAGGAGCGAGAAGGGATACTTCGTCGCCAGGCACTCAAAAGGGATACGCATTTCAAGAAACAGAAAAGCCCTAACTCCTTTTGGAATCAGGGCTTATTGAGCGAGGGCGACGGGAATCGAACCCGCAACCACCGGATCGACAGTCCGGTACTCTAACCAATTGAGCTACGCCCCCGTAGCCCGTTGGACGGTAAACCGCCAAAGGACAAGCCAAATATACATGATGTTTTTGGGCCCGACAAGGCCTCTGACGAGGATTTAAGGCGAAGCCTTACGTCGACAAAATGCCTGTTTGTCCGCAACAGCGGAAAAAGATGCGTCATCCCGTTTTGACAGAGATTTTGGCCGCCTCGATTACGGCGGTTGGGCCATTTGGCCGTCTGCCATCGAGCCCAGATAAGAAAAAACTTGTTTGTCCACGGACTCGATGAGGAACTGAACGGAGCCGTCCGCCATGCCGAACTGAGCGCCGCCCGGATGTTCGCTGCCGGGCGACTCAAAAAACTTGTTGTTCATGCCACCGGTCTGATAGATTCCGTTTCGTTCCTCGGCGTTGGTGGTGAACAAGGTAGCCACGCCGCCTGCGGCCCAACTATCGACGCTCGCCACGCCCGACGGCGGAGACACCAACCGCTGCAACTCTCCGATCATGATCGTGTTGCTCGTGCCATCGCGAATGTCGAAGAAGCGAGAAGACATATTGGGCAAGAAAATCCCCCGCCGGGTCGGATGCAGCCAATGCTCCTCGGGATTGTCCTCTTCGGGAGTCGTAAAATATCGATAAGAATTGTTCGTCCAACCGTTGCCCGAACCGATGCAGCCGCCATAGTCATTTCCACCGCCCGGCCAACCGTAATTGGGCAAATGCAACCGGTCCTCCAAGCGAATGCCCCATCGTCGTGAGGAACAATAAAACGTCGAAATGTCGGTTTGGGCGATTTCGGCATTGCTCATGACGTTTTTGGTGAAGTCCCACTGCGCAAAGATCACCTGCTGCTCGACAAAAGGCAACACCAGAAGCAACCAACTCGTGCCATGGAGGCCGGCTTGCTTCGTGCTGTCTTTGGCCTCTTGCCAAGGTCGCCAAGCGGGCGCGGTGCCCATGGTCACGATGCAACCCGGCGGAAAAACGCCGTGTGTTTGCACGTACTGATGCAGCGCCAACCCGAGTTGTTTCACTTGATTGCCGCACTGCATGCGACGTCCCGATTCGCGGGCCGCTTGGACGGCGGGCAACAGCAAGGCCACTAGCGTGCCGATAATGGTGATGACCACCAGCAGTTCGACCAAACTAAAACCGCGATCGGCCGACACGCGCATAGGCAACCCCTTTACAGAGCAGCGTTGGCGGCCCGTCCCGCAGTCGCCCCCGGGCGTGTCCGGCGGACAACTTATCTGAATTTGCTCTACTCGACAAGGTCACCCAAAAGCGGGGATCGCGGTTTCCTACCACGCTACGTCCGATTTCGTCCAGAAAACGAGATTGTCCGGTGGCTTCAAAAAACGGTTGACACGGAGTGCAGGTTGGTTCACAATCCGACGATAGCGAACGTCTCATTCCAACCATCGAGCAAGGACCAGACCATGTTGCGGGAACCATCCCCACGGCGGTGGCCGTCGAACGCCTCCGATTTCATTCCCTCCTATGATTTGGATTCGCAGCAGTCGAATGTCTGCGTGGCCGAAGCCCCGGCCGAAGAGGACGACGAGTTCGACGATGACGACTTTGACGATGATTTTGACGACGATTTCGAAGAGGATTTCGACGACGATTTCGAGGACGATTTTGACGAGGATGACGATCTCGACGAGGATGAAGAAAAATTTGACGGGGAAGAACTCGACGAGGACGAGCCCTGAGCCGGACGATCAAACACCATGCACGAATTAGCCGCTGAGATTGCGCAAGCCGTCGATGTCATTCATTCGCATTGGAGCCAACGCCCTTACGCAGGCATTGTCTTGGGCACGGGCCTGGGAAGCATTGCCGGGCAAATTCAGGTTGAAGCGACGCTCGATTACGCTTCGATTCCGCATTTCCCGCGTTCGACGGTCGTCAGCCACGCCGGCCAGTTGCTTTGCGGCACGCTGCAAGGGCTGCCGATCATCGCAATGGAAGGCCGGTTTCATTCGTACGAGGGCTATTCGCATCGCCAAATCACGTTCCCGATTCGCGTGATGCGCGCAATGGGCGCCGAGATGTTGATTGTCTCGAATGCCTGCGGCGGCATGAACCCCAACTTCGGCCTCGGCGATATTATGGTCATCGACGACCATATCAATCTGATGAATGGCAATCCGTTGATCGGTCCAAACGACGACGAATTGGGGCCGCGGTTTCCCGACATGAGCCGACCCTACGATCCGGTGCTGTCGCGCCGGGCGTTGGAGATCGCACGCCGCGAAGATTTCGCCGCGCATCGCGGGGTTTACGTGGCCGTAACGGGACCGAATCTTGAGACACGAGCGGAGTACCGTTTTTTGCGGGCCATCGGCGCGGACGCCGTCGGCATGTCGACCGTGCCCGAGGTGATCGTGGCGGTGCACGGCGGAATGCGCGTCTTGGGTCTGTCGGTTATCACCGACCTGTGCCTACCCGACGCCCTGAAACCGGCCAACATCGAAGAGATCGTCGCCACGGCCAACGAGGCCGAGCCGAAATTGCGCAAGATCGTGTTGGGCGTGTTGGCGCAAGAACCGAGCTGACGCCCGTCGCAAGCTGGCGATCTTTGCTACCCTATTGCGAAACTCGGCGCCGCGATTGACAACGTCGGGGGGCTCTGGCATATTGGCAGTTGCCTGCAATTATTATCCAACCAGAAGGGCTGCGACGGTCGCACCGCCGCATGACCATGAAAGTTTTGCTGCGAGGGACGATCGGGTTGATTTTGGCCTGTGCGGTTTCGGCCGCCGAGGCTCAAGATTGGGCCCAATCGATGTTCAATCACACGACGCATGACTTTGGCGTGGTCGCTCGTGGAGCCAAGGTGGAGCATCGTTTTATTGTTGAAAACATCTATGAGGAAGACGCCCACATCGCCTCAGTCTCGTCCAGTTGCGGTTGTTCGACGCCGACGATCAATCGGCAATCATTGAAGACCTGGGAAAAGGCCGAGGTGCTCGTGACGGTGGATACCCGCGGCTTCTTGGGCCGCAAGGATGCGACGATTACGGTGGTGTTTGACAAACCGTTTCCTGCCGAGGCGCAGTTGCACGTTCATACTTACATCCGTAGCGATGTCGTGGTGCACCCCGGCGAGGTGGCGTTCGGGTCAATTCTTCAAGGCGCCGGCGCACGACAAACGCTCGCGGTCAACTATGCCGGACGTGAAGACTGGCAGATCGATCGGGTCGAATGCGCCAATCCGAACATTGTGGCCGAGGTCGTCGAAACCAATCGGGCAAACGGCCAGGTCGGCTATCGGTTGTCGGTCCAATTGAAGCCGGACGCGCCGCCCGGTTATCTCCGAGATCAACTGGTGCTGGTCACGAACGATTACGACGCTCGGGCTGCAAAAGTGCCCGTCGCGGTCGAGGGGCTTGTCGTGGCATCGCTCAGTGCGAGACCTTCTCCGTTGATGATGGGCGTGGCCGAATCGGGCCATAAAGTGACGCGCAACTTGGTGTTGCAGGGCCGGGCGCCGTTTCGGATCGTGACGGCCCAATGCGACGATCCGCGATTTCAGTGCAAGCTGTCCAACGACGAATCGCGGACGGTCCATGTGGTCCCGGTCAGTTTTGAGGTGGAGGAGGGGCGTTCGGGCGCAATCCACGCGAAATTGCACATCGAGACGGATTTGGCCGGCGTCAAAACGATCGACGTGCCCGTTTCCGTGCAAATTAGCTCACCCCGAACCAAAGAGCCGTAACCGATCCACTTGTTTTTGGTGGGCAAACCGGGGCTTTGACTGGTATAATATCTCTAGGCGGACCTTCGCGGCCGGCGGTCGAAAAGTCTCCGTGACCGCGCAAGAGCAATGCATCCAAGCAACGAGGCCAATCGTGGACTACCATCACGTCGAACAGTTGTTTGACATGATCGCCAACTACTACCACGACAAGCCGCCGCCCGAGGAAAGCGGCGACGCCGCCGGACAATGGGTCAAAGTCCGCGACGGGCTGGTCGGCGCCGAGCATTGCATTCGGGTGCTCACGCCCGACGAGTTTGACGAGTGGCACCGTTGCGTCGAGGTGCCCATTCAAGTGGAGCGAGGCCGCAAACCGGTCGCCTTCTGCAGCCACGAGGGCGTTTGGTGGGTTGTCTACCAGGACAGCGACGAAAGTGAAGTTATCGCCCGGTTTGAGAAGTGTTTTGAAAGATGATCTCCCCCGGCTCTCCTCTGAAAACCGGGGTGTTTTGGGACGCCTTTTACCGATTCGGCCGTCAAAAGCTATCGCTTTTCAAGATCCCAATTGGCGATGATCTGCTCGCCGCCTGGCGTCAGGGCGCGAAGTTTTTCGGCAATCAGAGTGCGTTCGGAAACCGTCGCTTTTGCAAGCTTTCGGGAAAAGGCGGCGATCTTTTTGCTGCGATGTCGACGACGTCGGAGTTCCTTCTTGCGTTCGCTACAACTCACCGGACAGCTCCTTCGGATGGATTTTCAGTCGATTGATGGAATCCCTTCTTATAGCAAACCAGGCCGCGACGGTCAACGGGCGTTTTGCCGGGGTTGGGACGCCCCAGATTGACAACCGATTCGTCCGGCGATAGGCTATTGATTCCACAAAAAACGCCAATCGCGGCCACCCCAGGCGTGAACCCTTTGCCGGACGATCGTTCTCTGTTGGCTCGGGCGACCGAATGGTCCTTCGCCGTAATGACCATTGGGGTCGAGATGGTTTTGCCTATCTTGGGAGGCCATTGGCTCGACGATTGGCTTGGAATCAAGGGGGTTTTTGCCATCCTGGGCGGCATTTTGGGCGTCAGCGCCGGCCTCTGGTCGCTGTTGCGGATGGTCGAACCCTTGCGTCGCTCCGACGACGAACGTCGCCGCCCACCGCCCGATTCACTCCCATGAACATCGTTCGCCTTCGTTGCCGACTGTCGATTTGCCTGTTGGTGTTAATCGCAACGTTAGTCGCTGCTTATGGTTGCGCCGCATTCATCGGGTATCGCTGTTCGGGCCGACTTGGCGTGGTCGCCGCGTCGTTGGCTGCCGGGGCGTGCGGCGTCTCGGCCGTGCTGGCCATGCTGATGAGCCATCTGATCGCGGGGGTGAACGTCGGCGCGACGGCGATGTTGCTGCCGATGATGATTCGCATAACGCCACCACTTCTGGTGGCCATAGCGGTCCGTCTGCGGGGTCCCGGGCTGGTCGAAGCGGGTTTTGTGTATTATCTTATTGGTTTTTACCTATTGGCGCTGGGCATCGAGTTGCCGATGTCCTTGCCGCCGGTCGCCCCGCGTCCGGCCGACGCCGAGCGGTTGAAAAAATAACGTCAGGGAGTTCCATGTCGGACCCGTCGGAACTGATCGGACATGTCAAAGACGCCGAGGCATTTCATTTGCCGTTCGGCTGGGAGATTGTCGTTCCGCAACCGTTCGAGTCGCTCGGTTTGCATCTGACGAAATTCATGATCGTCGAAGTGGTCGTCGCCGTGGCGATGGTCGCCGTCTTCGTCCCGTTCGCCCGCAGGATCGTGTCGGGTCGCCCGCCGCGTGGACGCCTCGGAAATCTGCTGGAAGTGATGATCCTATTCATTCGCGACCAAGTGGCCCGGCCCGCCATCGGCAGCCACGACGCCGATCGGTTCCTGCCGTTTCTGTGGACGCAATTTTTCTTTATTCTGTTTTTGAATCTCTGCGGATTGCTGCCCTGGGTCGGTTCGCCGACCGGGGCGCTAGGCACGACCGGCGCGCTGGCTTTGGTCGCATTGGTCGTCATGTTGGGGGCGGGCATGGCTAAGTTCGGCCTCGTGCGGTTTTGGCTCGGCCAGGTGCCGCACATGGAGGTGCCGTTGGTGTTGGCCGTGTTCGTCAAGCCGATGATTTTCGTCATCGAAGTGCTCGGCATCGTCGTCAAACACTTGATCTTGGCCGTGCGTTTATTCGCCAACATGTTCGCCGGACATCTGGTGCTGGCGGTCATCATGGGCTTTATCGCCGCCACGGCCCACTCGCTGCTGCTGTGGCTCGGCGTGACCACAGTAAGCGTCGTCGGCGCGACGGCGCTCGATCTTTTGGAGTTGATGGTGGCCTTTTTGCAGGCCTACGTTTTCACGTTTTTGTCGGCATTGTTTATCGGTATGGCCGTTCACCAGCATTGAGCGGGAAGGGACCTGCCGCAACGGTTTTTTACACAGGAGACGTCTCACGTGAACAGATTGTCGAAAATCGCGGTGTTGAGCCTGGTCGTGATGTTGTTGGTCGCGGCGCCGATGTTGGCGGCGGATGCCAAGGCCCCGGCCCAAACTTCCGACACGGCGGCGGCCGCCAAGGCCCCGGCGATGGTTCCGGGCGCGGCCAGCCAAAACGGCTTTTCGATCTTCTTCGGCGGCGCCTTTGGCGCCGGTCTGGTGATCATCGGCGCCGGTTTGGGCATCGGACGCATCGGTGCGACGGCCGTCGAGAGCATGGCCCGACAGCCCGAAGTGGCCGGAAACATCCAGGCCGCGATGATCATCTCGGCCGCGTTGATCGAAGGCGTGACCTTCTTCGCGCTGGCCGTCTGCATGTTATACCCCTGATGTGTCTCGAACGTTTTTGACGTGAAGTAAGGTACTTTTGCCATGATTGCGTCTCAATGGGCTTGGGCGTTGTTGCTCGCCTCGACCGGTGGCGAGGGCGCGAATCCCCTGGAGTGGAAGAGCGACCTGGCCCTTTGGACCGGCGTTGTCTTCGTGTTGTTGCTGTTGATCCTCTGGCGATTCGCCTGGAAACCGATCGCCGAGGGACTCGACAAACGCGAGCGAAACGTCGCCGACCAGATCGGCCAGGCCGAGTCGGCCAATCAGAAAGCCAAGGACTTGTTGGCCGACTACGAACGCAAACTGGCCGAAGCCGGACAGCAGGTCCGCGAGCTGCTCGACCAGGGCCGACGCCAGGCCGAGCAGTCGGGCCGCGTGCTGATTGAAAAAGCCAAGGCCGAGGCGCAGGTCGAGTACGATCGGGCACTCAAGCAAATCGACGTTGCGACGTCCGCCGCCATCAAGGAGTTGGCCGGTCAAAGCGCGACGCTGGCCGTCGATCTGGCTGGCAAAATCGTTCAGGCCAAACTCAACGCCGGCGATCACGCTCGGCTGATTGAACAGGCCGTCGCCGGGTTCGTCCAAAGCAGAAACTGAGGCACGGTGGCAAAACCCATGTCAGCAGAGTCGCGTGACATTACTGCCGAAGACGCTCGGGTGGCGGCCCAGATCGAGGCCGACGTCGGCGTCGAACACATCGCCGGCGTGTACGCCAAGGCGTTGTTGGACACCGTCGAAAAAAGCGGTCAAACGGCGTCTGCACTGGCGGAGTTCGACGCGATCGTCGCCGACGTACTCAATCCGTTCCCTAAGTTGGAATCGGTGCTGGCGTCGGCCCTGATCTCTCCGGATGAAAAGGCCGCCGTGCTCGATCGCGTTTTGGGCGGCCGGGTTTCGCCCGTGATGGTCCACTTCCTGAAGGTCGTCGCGCGACACGGACGGCTCGACTGTCTCCGGGCCATTCACCGCGAGGCGCACGCCTTGGACGACGAGCGACGCCGTCGAATTCCCGTCCAATTGACCACCGCGGCGCCGATCAGCGCCGCGGCCGTCGAACGGATCGCCGACAGTCTTCGGGCCAAGCTCGGCGGAGAGCCGATCTTCCAGCAGCAGACCGATCCCGCCCTGATCGGCGGCGCGGTGCTGCGCGTCGGCGACACCGTCTACGACGGTTCGATCGCCAACCAACTCGAAATTCTTCGTCAACAGATGATTGAAAAGAGCGACCATGAAATTCAAAGCCGACGAGATCGCTTCCGTAATCCAACAGGAAATTGAGCAGTTTGAATCGCGCATCGACATCCGCGAAGTCGGTCGCGTGACCGAAGTGGGCGACGGCATTGCGCGCGTTTACGGACTGTCCAGCGTCATGTCGGGCGAAATGGTCGAATTCACCACCCGCAAAGGCATGGTCAGCGGACTGGCCTTCAACCTGGAGGAGAACTCCGTCGGCGTGATCATCCTCGGCAACTTTCTGGCCATCAACGAGGGCGACGAGGTCCGAAGCACCGGGCGGCTGCTGTCCGTGCCGGTCGGCGAGGGACTGCTGGGCCGCGTGATCGATCCGCTGGGCAATCCGCTGGACGGCGCCGGTCCGATCGTGGCCGCCGAGCGTCGGTTGGTCGAGTCACCTGCGCCGGGCGTGGCGGGTCGGCAACCGGTCAGACAGCCGCTGCAAACCGGCATCAAAGCGATCGACTCGATGACGCCGATCGGACGCGGCCAGCGCGAATTGGTGATCGGCGACCGCAAGACCGGCAAGACCGCCATCTGCATCGACACGATTCTCAACCAAAAAGACACCGGCGTAAAGTGCTTTTATGTGGCCGTTGGGCAGAAAGACTCGACCGTTGCCGGACTGATTGAGTTGTTGCGACACCATGGCGCGATGGCCTACACGACGGTGATCATCGCCGGGGCGAGCGATCCGGCGCCGTTGCAGTACGTGGCGCCTTACGCCGGCTGTGCGATGGCTGAATATTTTATGTACAACGGTCAGGACGCGTTGATTGTCTACGACGACTTGTCCAAGCAGGCTACGGCCTATCGGCAGTTGTCGCTGCTGATGCGTCGTCCGCCGGGACGCGAGGCCTATCCGGGCGATATTTTTTACTGCCACAGCCGGTTGTTGGAGCGGGCCGCGAAATTGAACGACGAGTTGGGCGGCGGCTCGTTGACCGCGCTGCCGATCGTCGAAACGCTCGAAGGCGAAGTATCGGCCTACATTCCGACGAACGTCATCTCGATCACCGACGGCCAGATTTACCTCCAGCCCGATTTGTTCTTCGCTGGTCAACGGCCTGCGATGAACGTCGGCATCTCAGTCTCCCGCGTCGGCGCGGCCGCACAGGTGCCGGCGATGAAGAAGGTGGCCGGCGGGCTCCGGCTCGACTTGGCGGCCTTCCGCGAATTGGAAGCGTTCGCCCAGTTGGGCACCGATCTGGACGTCGCCACGCAGGCCCGACTCGACCGCGGCTATCGTATGACCGAGCTGCTCAAACAAGGCATCTGCTGCCCGATGCACGTGACCGACCAGGTGTTGAGCATCTACGCCGGCACGCAAGGCTGTCTCGACGAGGTGCCTTTGGCGGAGGTCAATCTTTGGGAGTCGCAGTTTCTGGCGTTCATCCATGACGAGAAGAAGCCGCTCTGGCAAAAAATCACCGACACGAAAAAAATGGACGACGTCGTAAAGCAGCAACTGGACGAGGCGATCGCGGAGTTTCAAAAACGTTACGCGGGAAAGAAGGAGACGGTGACGGTGTGACCCGGCCGGCTGCGGTGCGCCGGCAAGGTTCGATGGATTCCTGAAGTTATCACGTTTCTCAAAAAAGTTCCTCTTATGGCCAAAGCTCGAGCACTAGACCGACGACGCGGCTCGATTCGCAGCATCCGCAAGATCACGCGGACGATGGAGCTGATCGCCACGGCGCGATTCCGCCGCGCGATGGATCGGGCGATCGCCGCCACGGCGTACACGAAACGCGTCACAGCGTTGGTCGGCCACTTGGCGCGCGGCGGCCAGGAGGTCGTGCATCCGCTGTTGCAGCCGCGTCCGGAGCCGAAACGGGCCGTGTTGTTGGTGCTGTCGGCCAATCGCGGCCTGTGCGCCGGCTACAACGGCAACATCATCCGTCTGGCGACTGCGCGGCTCAAGGAGTTGCGTGAGTCGGTGCCGTCGGTTCGATTGGAAGTGGCCGGCAAGCGGGGCATCTCGGCGTTCAGGTTTCGTCGGATGCCGCCGGACGAGTCGTTCACGCATTTCGAGGACAAGCCAAGTTTCGCCGAGGTGGACGTGCTGTCCACTCGCTATCTCGACGACTTTGCGGCCGGGGCGTTGGACCGGCTCGACGTGGTCTATACGAAATTTGAAAACGCCAGTCATCAACAGGCGACGGTGGAGACGCTGCTGCCGTTGGGCGAACTGGCCGGCGGGGAAGAAGAAAAAGAGACTTCCGGCCAGACGCAGTACGAGTTTTTGCCCTCGGCCAAAATGATTTTGGACGAGGTGGTTCCGATGAGTTTTCGCGTGAAGCTGTTCAAATGTTTTTTAGACGCCGCGGTGAGCGAGCAGATCGCCCGGATGGTGGCCATGAAGGCCGCCACGGAGAACGCCGACGGGATGATTTCCCAGTTGTCGATGGCCTACAACCGAGCCCGCCAAGGTCAGATCACCGGCGAGCTGTTGGAGATCATCGGCGGCGCCGAAGCGATCAACGATTGATCCATGGAAAATCGCCAAAAACATCGAACCGCAAGAGATGTCGCCGTTTTTTTGACCTTTACGAAATAAGACAAGAGCCATCGTTATGCCTGCCGCCACGACGCAAAACATCGGCCGCGTGACCCAAGTCATCGGTTCGACCTTCGACGCCCAGTTTCCCGAAGACCGACTGCCGGCCATTTACAACGCCGTAAAAATCACGAGCCAGCAAAAAGGGTTTTCGCTGAACCTGACCGGCGAGGTCCAACAGCATCTCGGCGGCGGCCGGGTTCGTTGCGTCGCATTGGGCAGCACCGACGGCATGGTCCGCGGCATGGAGTGCCTCGACACCGGCGCGCCGGTTCGTGTGCCGGTCGGCAAGGCCACGCTCGGCCGGGTGTTCAACGTGACCGGCGACGTGGTCGACGGCCGCGGCCCGGTCAAGGCCGAGGACTATTGGCCGATCCACCGCGAGGCTCCGGCCGTGACCGATCTTTCCACGCGCACCGAGGTGTTCGAGACGGGCATCAAGGTGATCGACCTGCTGACCCCGTTCGTCCGCGGCGGCAAGGCCGGGTTGTTCGGCGGCGCCGGATTGGGCAAAACGGTGATCCTCACCGAGTTGATCGCGCGAATCGCCAGCTCGCACGGCGGCTATTCGGTGTTCGCCGGCGTCGGCGAGCGGACGCGCGAAGGCAACGACCTCTGGCTGGAAATGCAGGAGTCGAAGATTGGCGACACAGGCCGACACGTCATCGACCAGACGTGCATGGTGTTCGGCCAGATGAATGAGCCGCCGGGAGCCCGGTTGCGCGTGGCGTTGTCGGCCTTGACGATGGCCGAGTATTTCCGCGATACGACCGGCTCCGACGTGCTGCTGTTCATCGACAACATTTTCCGGTTTTCGCAGGCCGGCAGCGAGGTGTCTGCGCTGCTGGGCCGGATGCCGTCGGCCGTGGGCTATCAGCCGACGTTGGCCACCGAGATGGGCCAGTTGCAGGAGCGCATCGCGTCGACCAATAAGGGCGCGATCACGTCGGTGCAGGCCGTGTACGTGCCGGCCGACGACCCGACCGACCCGGCCCCGGCCGCCGCGTTCGGCCAGCTCGACGCCTTCATCTATTTGGAGCGGGCCATCAGCGCCAAGGGCATTTATCCGGCCGTCGACCCGCTGGCCAGTTCCAGCCGCATTTTGGACCCGCAATACGTCGGCGAGCGGCATTACGCCATTGCCCGGCGCGTGCAACGGACGCTGCAACGCTACCGCGAGCTGCAAGACATCATTGCGATCTTGGGCGTCGACGAACTGAGCGAGGCCGACAAGCTGGTCGTGCATCGGGCGCGCCGCATGGAGCGGTTCCTTTCACAGCCGTTCTTGGTGGCCGAGGTGTTTTTGGGCAAGCCGGGCGAGATCACGCCGCTGGCCGACACGATCCGCAGCTTCGAGGAAATCGCCGACGGCAAATGGGACCACCTGCCCGAACAAGCGTTCATGTACGTCGGCTCGGTCGAGCAGGCTGAAGAACAAGCGAAAAAGATGGAGGGAAAATAGCGCTCGGCCGTTGAACCGCGCGTCCCCCGACGTCTCAATCCTCAAACCGAAAAACCATGCTCCAGTGTATCGTCGTCACTCCTGAACAAACGCTTTTCGATCAGCCGGCCGATTTCGTCGCGCTGACGCTTTATGACGGCGAGCTCGGCGTCGAGCCGGGCCACGCGCCGATGATCGGGCGCTTGGGCTACGGCGAGCTGCGCGTCCGCCGCGACGGTCGCGTGGACCGCTATTACGTCGAAGGCGGATTCGTCGAAGTGCTCAACAACGTGGTGTCGGTGCTGACGCCGCGCGCCGTGCCGGCCGACCAGCTCGACCAAGCGGTGCTGTTCGAGCAAATCGCCTCGGTCAAAATGCGAGGCGGCACGACGCCCGAGGCAACCGCCGTCCGCCAACGCACACTGGACCAGGCCCGCGCCCAATTGCGCGTGGCCCAACACGCCCACGATCGAGCATCGCGTTAGGTTGCATGGCAACCTTTCTTGGACGTCAGTCGCCCGTCGAATCGGACTCCTGCATGGCCTTGTCAAAGGTCGCTTGCAGGTCGAGCAGGTTGTCTTCGGTCAAACGGACTTTCGTGGTTCGACCCTTCTTCACATGGACGGGCACGCACCAGCAGACGGGCTTGCCGTCGATCCGCACGGTTTTGGTCACAACCCATTTCTTGCCGTCGGGGCCGTTGGACGTCACCATTGTCCCATTTTCCGACGTCCCTTGCAGCAAACTCAGGTCGGCGCCGTTCACCGTCTTGAACCCCAGATCCCAAAGCACCGTCATTTGCGACGTCCGCACGATATCCTTGTCGGGCGTGCCCGCCTGTTCGAGCCGCTTTTTGTAGCTGGCCTGATTCCGCTGAACGTCGGCATAGTAGCCGACCA
>JAJFVC010000081.1 GCA_021372005.1 Planctomycetaceae bacterium
GAACTTGCGACCTTCTGAACCCCATTCAGACGCGCTAGCCAGACTGCGCCACGCCCCGAAGTCCGTCGGCGGACTCTTCAAAGCATACCGAGCCCGACCCCATTCGTCAACTTGTCTCGCAAGTCCAAAAACCATACCATAATGGTTCACACCCAAAATGCGCCCCCCTGCCGCCATTCCTCCATGAGCTCACCCAAAGTGCACAAGTGGCTGGTATTGATATCCCTCGGAATAGGCACCTTCATGTCCGCGTTGGACGCGAGCATTGTGAATGCCATCCTGCCCATCATCCAACAGAAATTGCACACGCAACTGGACGCGGTCCAGTGGGTCGTCACCGTGTATCTGCTGATCGTTAGCGGGCTGTTGCTGACGTTCGGCCGGCTCGGCGACATCTGGGGGCATCGGCCGGTTTGTGTGTGGGGCTTTGCGTTGTTCGTGAGCGGATCGGTGCTTTGCGGTCTGGCGCCGGGAATCACGATGCTGATCGCGGCCCGGGGTTGCCAGGCGATCGGCGCGGCGATGATCTTCGCCAGCTCGCCGGCCATTTTGACCAAAACCTTTCCGGCGACGCAACGCGGACAGGCGTTGGGCCTGCAGGCAACGATGACCTATCTGGGCTTGGCGTTCGGCCCTTCGCTGGGCGGCTGGCTGACCGACGCCTTCGGCTGGCAGTCGGTGTTCTTTGTCAACGTGCCGGTCGGCGCGGTGGCCATCGCGGCGTGTCGGCGGTTCGTGCCGGTCGACGCGCGGCACGCGATGCGCGAACCGTTCGACTGGGCCGGCGCGTTGACGTTCATGGTCGGGCTGCTGGCGTTGCTGTTGGCGCTCAATCAGGCGCACCAGTGGGGTTGGCATTCGTGGCCGATCATCGGATTGTTCGTCGTTTCGATGGCTTTTTTGGCGGCGTTCGTCCAAATCCAACGTCGGTCGCTGTATCCGATGCTCGATCTGACGTTGTTTCGGCGGCTGTTGTTTTCGATGTCGCTGCTGAGCGCGCTGTTGAACTACACGTGCACCGCGATGATCACGTTTTTGATGCCTTTCTATCTCATTCGGCATCTCGGCTGGAGCCCGTCGAAGGCGGGCACGTTGTTGACGGTCCAGCCGCTGATGATGGCGATCGCCGCGCCCACGAGCGGCACGATCTCCGACCGACTGCGGCATCCGAGTCTGCCGGCCACCTTGGGCATGGCCGTGATGACCGTCGGCGTCGGCTGGCTCGGTTGCTTGAAGCCGGACAGCGGCTGGCTTGCGATCGCCGTGGGATTGGCCGTCGTCGGGCTGGGCACCGGGGCGTTCATCAGCCCGAACAACAGCGCGCTGATGGGCTCGGCGCCGCGGCATCGGCAGGGCATCGCGGCGGGCATGATGGCCACGGCCCGAAACCTCGGCATGGTGCTGGGCGTCGGATTGGCCGGCGCCGTGGCGACCACGGTGCTCGCCTATCGGCCGGGAGCCACATTGCACGACGCCATCGTGATGAGTTTTTGGGTCGCCGTCGGGCTGGCCACCGTCGGCATTTTTACGTCCGCCGCCCGGAGCTGAACCAGGCGCAGTCTCGACGTCGGCGACTCGCACGCGAGCCGCCGAGCAAAAAATCCGATTCTCGGACGCGTGTCAGCGGCCCATCCAACCGCCGTCGACGGTCACAATGGTCCCATTGACGTAGTTGGACGCCGGCGAGGCCAAAAACACGACCGCGCCTTGCAGGTCGGACGGCTCGCCCCATCGGCCCGCAGGGATCCGGGCGAGAATCGCCTGGCTGCGATCCGCGTCGGCTCGCAAAGCGGCGGTGTTGTCCGTGGCGATGTAGCCCGGGGCGATCGCGTTCACGTTGACGCCGTACTGGGCCCACTCGTTGGACAGCGCCATGGTCAATTGTCCGATGCCGCCCTTGCTGGCCGCGTAGCCCGGCACGGTGATGCCGCCCTGAAACGTCAGAAGCGACGCCGTGAAAATGATCTTTCCGTTTTTCCGGGCAACCATATCCTTGCCGAACTCGCGGGCCAAGATGAACTGCGAGTTGAGATTCACGTTGACCACGCGATCCCAATACTCGTCGGGATGCTCGACCGCCGGCTTGCGCAGGATCGTGCCCGCGTTGTTGACCAAAATGTCGATCGGCGCACACTCGGCTTTGATTTTTGCAATGCACGCGTAGACGGCCTGCCGGTCGGCGAAGTCGCAACGATAGCCGCGGAACGATCGGCCCAGCGCGGTCACTTCGCGGCCGACCTCGCCGCCGCCGTCTTCCAGTTGGGCCGAAACGCCGACGATGTCCGCGCCGGCTTCGGCCAGCGCCAGAGCCATTCCCTTGCCGATGCCGCGTCGGCAACCGGTCACCAGCGCGGTCTTTCCTTGCAGCTTAAAACGATCCAAAACGCTCATGCTCTTATCTCCCCTCTGTGCATTGCAGCAAATATTTCATGCCCGCCGGATTGCTGTCGATCGTCTCGAACACTTGTTGGATGTCGGCCAGCGGGGCCACCAACGTGATGAACCGGTCCAACGGCAGGGCCTTTTCGCCCAGCAGACGGATCGCTTCGTCGAAATCCTCGGGCTCGTACACGCGAACGCCGATCATCTTCAATTCGCGCCAGAAGAAGCGAAACAGCTCGACCGGCTTCGGCTGCGAGTGGATCGCCACCAAAACGATCCGCCCGCGAACGCGCGGCAGTTGCGTCATGACCGTTGCGCCGGCGGCGCTGCCCGACACCTCGAACACAATGTCGGCCATCGCTTCGTGGGTGAACGCGGCGACGGCGGCCGGCAGGTCTTCGTGCACCGGATCGACAACCTCGAAGCCCAGTTCACGAGCCAGCGCGATGCGCTGCGCGTTGGTTTCGGCGATCAACACGTGGCCGCCTTGATGTCGAGCCACCATGGCGATCAACAATCCGATCGGTCCGCCGCCGATGATCACCACTTCTTCGCCCTCGCGAAGTCCGCTCAGACGCACGTCGTGACAGGCGACCGCGACCGGTTCAACCACCGCTCCTTCGAGCATCGAGACGGACGCCGGCAACCGATGCAACGTGTAGGCCGGAACGGTCCACGACTCCTGCATCGCGCCGGGCGTGTCGATGCCCAGGAACTTCAAGTTTTGGCCGATGTGCGAACAACCGTTGTCCACCGGCGACGGCTCGCCGGGCTGGAGCGGCCGCACCGCGACGCGATCGCCGACCTGAAAGCCCGTCACATCCGGCCCCAATTCGACGATCTCGCCGGACGTCTCGTGGCCGATCACCTGCGGAATGTGCACCCGTCGGTCCATCTGGCCGTGGTAGATGTGCACGTCGGTGCCGCAGATGCCGCAATAGGCGATCCGCAGTCGAGCCTCGCCCGGACCGGGCTTCACCGGTTCGGCGTCGCCGAGGCGAAAGGTTTTGTTGCCCACATAATACGCCGCGTTCATTGACATGATATCCAATCCCTTCGTTCTTCGAGCCGGAGGTCGTCAGGCGTTGGCGATCCGCTCGATCAGTTGAAGCATATTGCCGTCCGGATCGCAGAAATTGCGGCCGCGTCCGCCGCCGACAGGCGTGAACACGTCGCCGGTCCATTGTACGCCTTTGCTCTCTAGGCACTGCATGGCCGCCTGGAGATCGCGGGTCCGCATCGCCACATGCGACCAACCCGGAGTCCAGGTGGTGCGTTTGGGCCGCTCGGTTTGATCGCGGGGCATGATTTCCAGCATCGTGCCGTCCACCGCGCGGAGAATCCACACCGGCTTGTCGTGCCGAAACACCTTTTCGTATCCCAAAACGTCGCAATACCAATCGGCCAGCGCGTCGACGTTCTCCGCGGCCACGGCCGGATGATCGAGGCCGATGATGCAGTCTGTCATGAAACGGTCTCCGTTGTTGGAGGATTAAAGGAAAACACATTGCACTGGTGCAGCGACATCGGGTTGAGCCGATACGGCCCTTCGTAGCCCGTATCGCCGAGCATGTGCGCAATCAGCGCGATCGAAAGCGGATAGAACCACGTGCCGAGCATGATGTGCGTCCGGTTCGGATCTTCATCGCGATGTTCGGCGACGACCTCTTGGGCGCCGGGCTTCCAAATCCAATGCGGACGCGGTCGCCAATCCGACGGTTTGCTGTCGCGGCGATGCAGCAGCCAGCCGACGCCGTTCGGGTCTTCATGTTGCAGGGCGTGGTCCAAATACCGTCGGGCCGCCGCGTCCAGGTCTTCTCGCCGATAGTCGGTCAGCGCGGCCAGATTGGCCATCATGTACGCGCCGTCGAAATCAGGGCAATCCGACCCGCCCGGCCAGAACGATCCGTCGTCGCGTTGGCAGCCGAGCGTCGCGTCCACATTGCGGTCGACCGCCCGTAGCGGCCACTTCTGGGCAAAGTAAATCGGCGTGACGTGAATCGCGCCGAACAGTCCGTCGAGCGGTCCCGCCCCGAACTGCGTCCCCCAATATCCGGTCTTTTCGTCCAACAGCTCCTCGAGCGCGGGAAACATACCCTGTTCCATCGTCCGGTCGACGTCCGCCGCGCCGAACCAATCGCGCGCCGCGAAAAGCGCCGTCGCCCCGGCCAGCACCTGGTTGGCCGACGCCCAAGGATTCTTCCAATCGTAATGCTTGACCCAGCGATACAGCGCGCGGGGCTCCAACAGCGGCTCGAGAAATCGCAACGGATGCGGCGGCTTCCGATTCAGCAACCGCAGCGACCAGAGGTTGCCTCGCGTGAAATGCCAGTAAGGCTCCATGTCGTCGATGCCCAGCGGCCGCCGTCGCACCTGGGCGTCGGCCGCGAAGAACCCCTGCTCCGACTGGTTGTCAAAAAACCGCTCGGCCCAAACGTCAAGCGCGCCGGACGCGATCGGGGCCAGCTCGTTGAACAGGTCAAGAATGTGCAGGGCGTGGTAGGAGCCGTAAAAACTCTCGTCGCCGCCCGGTTCTTTCCGATAGCAGCCTGGCCGGTCGCCGACCTTCATCGCCTCGACATAGTTGAGCGAAACCTTTTTGATGCGGGCGTAGCCGGGCGTTTCGCATCGGGTGCAGGAAGTTGGGGTCATGTCGCTAGGACTCCTCGATGGCCTCAAAGGAAAAATGGTTGTCTCGCTCCCGCAAACGCCAGACGCGTCCGTCCGACAAACGTCGCAGGACCAGCTCAAAAGGACTTTCGCTCGAAACGGTCAGTCGCCAACCGATCGGACCGTGGCGAACCTCGATGTCGCGGCCGTCGACCGACGCCGACCAGTCGTCGATCGCCCCGTAATCGTCCATGGCGAAGGCGTGCGCCGCCGTGCGAAACGCGCGGGCTTCGGGCTCGATCCAACGATACAACATGCCGCTGCCCGGATGGCCTTCGCCCCGTTGATTCGGCTCGGGATGATAGGCGTCGTGCACGTAGGCGTAGGTTGGACCGTTCAGCCGGCCATCGGCCAGATGGAACGCCTTTAGGCCGGCCAGTCCGCGGCGCAGTACAATCGTGTGCGGATCCGACGTCGCAAGATCCGACGCGGCGTCGCGATGGTTGAACAGCCAATTCCACATGGTCGTCACCGGCTGCGACGCGCGAACCCGATCAACGACCAGCAACACGTGCGGCCCGCACTGGAGCCATATCCGCGTGAACTCCTCGATCGGCCGCCCATACAGCGCGCCGGCCTCCGAAGCCACGGCAGTCACCTCGCCGCAACGCTCCAACAGCAAGCGACGCCCTCGCTGCGCGGCCGGCGGCGCGACGGCCCCGTCGACGATCAACCGCCGAACCGGCACGTTCGCCTGTTCCAACAAGTCCGCCTTGGCCAGGTCCTCCTGCAATCCCAACACGTCCTGTTGAACCAGGAACGTGCAAGTGTTGTGCGTCTGCGACGAGCTCTCCAGCCCGTGAATCAAATTGCGATAGCAACTGTGGCCCGGATCGACCAGCAGCCGCTGACGGTTGTGCGCCAAGACGAAGCTGTTGCGGTCGCCGTGCAAGTGGCCGGGTCCGTACAGCGGTCCCGAACCGCCCTGGACCGCCAACACCGTGCGACCGTCCCAAGCGTCGCGGATCAACAGGTTGCCATTGTCGAACCCGGCGGCCAGCGACAACCCAGCCTCGGCGGGCGACATGGCCGGCGCCGCGGCGACCAACAACGGCAACGTGAGAAAGCCCCAATCGTTTCGCATGCCGAACGTGGCCAAATCGTGCGGCTCCTGCGACGGAACGGGCAGGTAAAACGTGTCGAACAGCCATCGCGCCAATCCGGCTTCCCGCGGCAACGTCTCGCGGCAACGCGCGGCCACTTGCAACACCACGTCGGCCGACGGGCGGTAGATCGCGCCGGAATCGTTGAAGTTGACCGCTCGGGCGCGCGGCTCGGCGCCCCAGCCGTCGAGCGGACTGGCGTACAACATGCTCGCGGCGATCCACGGCATGCTCCGGGCGTTGACCTCGGGGCCGGCCACGGACACCTCGGGCGCCGCGCGACGAATCGCCTCCGAGGCCATCATCATGGCGTTGGCCAAATAGTTGGCATATTGCAGCGACTCGGCGTAGGAGCCGTCGGGCTGGAAAGCCTGGGCGCACAGATGCGTCTGTTGGGCCGCGTAGCGCAAGTGTTCGGCGTCGCCCAACACGGCCGCAGCCACGGCTACGCCCGAGGTGAGCACCGATCGCCAGTTGGCCAAATGGTTGTTTCGCTCGAGCCAGCGACGGCACAGCACGATGCCTTTTTCCGAAAGCGTCGTCCGCAGCTCGCCGCGTTCCGTGTCTGAAAACACCTCGGCGGCCAAATCCAGCGCGGCGGCCACGGCCCAACACAGGTGCGCCGTTTCCAGGTGCCCTTGCGGAGGCTGCGCGGCATGGTCGCGATAGAACGGACCGACCCAATCGGCCACCGGCCGCCGCGCGATGCTTAAGGTCACGTCGCGCAGCCACGCGCCGCATTGCTCGGTCGGATGCAGCGCGTAGGCCATGGCCGCGTCGGTCACGTATTCGGCGGCCAGATGCCACCAGGCGGCGGTGTCGCCCTGCCCGATTAAACCCGGCGACGAAGCTCGCCGATCGACGCGACGGGCCAGCGCAGTCCAAAATCGCTGGACGCTCAGATCTCCGCCGACCCGTGCGTCCAACACGGCTTGGCGTTCATCCTTGGTGAGAAACAGGCTCATAACGATTCCTAAAGGAAATCACGGAAACTCATCAGGAACGCGTATCTCGAACCACTTCTTGGCCGAAACGCTTCGTCCCCGGCGTGGACTTGCTTCAAACACGCGTTCGGAATGGTTCTACTGGGTTTCGAGGCACGGTCCCCAAGGCCGCCGACGGCGCGTTAGAAATAACCGCCGCGGGCGACAACCTCGGTGGGCCGCACGCCGTCCTGAATCCAGTGTTTGATCTCCACTTCCTTGAAAACGATCTGCTCGGCGGCCACCAGCACGTCGTAGGCGATTTTCGCCGGAATGGCCAGGATGCCGTCGATGTCGCCGAAAATCCAATCGCCGGGGTGCACCGCCACTTCCCCCATCACGATCGGCTTTTGGTAATAATACATGCGGAAGCGGCCCAACATGCCGGTGCTAGTGCGATAATCGTGGAAGATCGGAAACTCTTGATGCAAGATCGCCCGTGTGTCGCGGATGCCGTTGACCACCGCGCCGCGGCAGCCGGCGCGCATCGCGGCCATGGTCATCACTTCGCCCCACTGGGCGGTCACGGCGTCGCCGGAGCAATCCCACACGACGACCGAATCCTCGTGGATCGCCTCGAGCATCTGGGCCCGCATTTCAAACTCGCCGTCCGTGGTGATGTCCGGGCCGCCTTTGATCGTAAACGCCTGGCCGGCCAGCATCATGTTCTCCCGAAGCGGCCGGAACTTGGCCGGCAGCGAGCTGGCGCCGATCGCGTACTTGAAACGCAGCACGTCGTTCACCGCGCCGGTGAACAGCTTCAAATATCGACTCCGCATCTCAGCAATCGAGACCGGATAATGACCATCCCACTCCGCATTGTCTTTTCCGTTGTCGCCCATGCTCACTGCCTTGATTTCTTCAAAGATTTCAATCCCGTGCCGCTCTCAGCGAGGTCGGGACTTTCCTCTCGTCCGTCACACCGTCTCTTGTTGTTCGGCTCCCTGCGCCGCTACGTCCGTCGACACGACGGAGGACGACGCCGTCGCGTCCTCTGTTTGGCGGCCACCCAATCGGCGAATCAGCATCGCCAATCCAATCGAAATTCCGCCGGCGGTCAGCGCCAATGAACCGCTCAACCGCCCGAGGGAAGGCAAGCTCATGGCGACAAACAATAAGCCCGTGCACAAAAACGCCGCAACAAAGATGCTCGTCAAAGCGCGGCGAAACGCCGGAGCGATTTCCGGCTTCTCGGACTTCGCGACCGGCGTGGCCAACTTGACAAAGAACTTCTCGACGCGCTGGCGATACGCACCGTCGCGGATGGGCATCAACCCCGACACCACCATTGTGCCGATCGACACGACGATCACCACCAGTGTGGCCACCGGCCAAGAAACTTCCGGATGCAGATTCAAAATAATCCCCGTGGGCACTCCGACCAACACCGCCGCCAGTGCGCCCCAAGGTCGGGCGCGACGCATCAAGATGCCGAACACCAACGGCACGGACAGCGGAATGGCCAAGCCCGTCAAAATCATGTTCGCGTTGAACGCCCCGCCGAACCGACCCATAAACAACGCGCCGAAAATCACCAGGCTTCCGATCACGAACGTCGCAATGCGGGCCGCCCACATCAACTCGCGCGAAGAAGCCGATTGCCGCAACAGCCGACGATATACATCTTGCGTAAACACGCTGGCGGTCACGTTGAACTCGGCCGCCACGCACGACATCGTCGAGGCAAGCATCGCCGCCAACAACAGGCCCGTGATGCCGTGCGGCAATACGCGCATCGCAACCACGGCGTAGGCCTGCTCGGGATTCGCCAGATCGGGGACGATCATCTTGGCGGCCACGGCCGGCAGCAGGAAGAAGAACGGCGTCACGAAGAACAACACGGCCATCGTGATCGCCATCTTCCGACCGGCGGCCTCGTCCCGAACGCTGTAAAACCGCTGAATGAACGACCAGTTGCCGTTGTACTTGATCATCACCATGGCGTAATAGGCCAACAAGAACAGCGGGGCGCCTTTCGGACCTTGGAAGAAGCTGAAGTGGTCGGGCAGCGTGTGCATCAGAGACCCCAGCCCGCCGCAAGCCTGAAGCACCAATGGCAGCATGACCACGGTGGCCAAGATCAAAATCACGAACTGAACGACATCGATCAACACGACGGACCAAAGTCCTCCGGAAACCGTGCACATCAAAATGACCACGCCCGCCACGATGATTGACACCTCGATCGGCAGCGGCGTGGCGGCCGACATGAACACGGCCATCGCGTAGAGCCGCACCATGTTGTCGAGCACCCGGAACCCCATGCCGCACCAGCTCAAAAACTGATGGACCGGCACGTTGAAACGCGTTTCCAGATACTCGACGGGCGTCATCACGCGGGCCCGCCGCCAACGTTGCCCCATGACCGCGGCCGCGGCCAATGCCGGCGGAACCGTGCACCAAAAGATCGTAACCGCCACCAAGCCGTACTGATACGCAATGCCGGCATAGGCGACGAACATGAAGGTGCTGAGCATCGCCGTGAAGTTGCTCACGGCCGCCGCTTGCCAGGGCAGCGTCCCGCCGGCCTTGAAGTAGGCGCCGACGTCCCGGATCAGCCGCCCCATGATCAATCCCAACACGGCCAGTGTGGCCAGATAGCCGCCGATGGCGACGTAATCAATCCATTGAAGCATTTCGGTGGGAGGGTTCATGAGCGCTACCTTGGGTCCTCGTCCGCGCCGCGATCACGAACCAGTGGTTGCTGCAACGGGCACTCTTTCAGTATCCTCCAAACCACTGCGCGTGCCATAGACAAAAAACCACATTTTTGCACAATCCACCTGCCGACTGCATCCATGCCGCGAAGGGCCGCGTTTCAGGGGGGGCCGTGGTTACTGATTACGAAAATATGACGGATTATAGCCCGTCAACTTCTTAAACAAACGACTGAAATAAAAGACGTCCGCAAAACCGACTTCCTTGGCCGCCTGCGTCACGGAATGCTCTCCGCTGAGCAGCAAATCCTTGGCCCGATTGATTCGCAGCCAGTTCTGATACTGCACGACCGAATGGCCCGTGTATTCTCGAAACAGCACGCGAAAACGCGAGAGGCTGAGATCGGCCATTTGCGCGAGATCCTCGATCGCAAATGATTGCGACGGATTGCCTTGAAGCATTGCGACGATGGGCGCGAGTCGTCGAGTGTGCGAAACCGGCGACGCATCGCCGCAACAGGTTCGCAAGAAGATATGCAACACCTGGAGGATGATGCTGCGGCATCGCAGCAAGAACCCAAGCTCTCGCATCACCCAAAGCCGCTCCAACTCGCTGAACAGTCCGCTCAATTCGCCTGCATTTCGCACCACCGCGTGATGCGGCAACGATTGAATCGCCGCGGCCGCTTGCGGATCGAGATATTGCAGATCGAAAGCCGCCGAAAAAAACGACCACGGCATGTTGGGATCGCTTTTTCCGGAATGCGCGCACCCCTTCGGAAAAAACAACAGGTGCCCTTTGGCGACCGTGAAGCTTTCGCCGTCACAACCGTAATCCGCTTGCCCACTGGCCGCATAGGCGAAGATATGATACCGGTTGTTCACGAGATTCGTGATCTGCCAATCGCGATTGGGATCGCGACGGACCACAAACCCCAACGCGCCGACCATGACGTCGAAATGGTCGTCCCCCATGAAACGGGCAGTCGACGCGATAGGTGCTGGAGAACCCATAGACATCACACCAACGGACAGTCCGAAACGCGACAGAACCCCGCCGACCGACCAGATGCTCGGCCGGATCTTCAACCAAGGGCACGCATGAGGACGCCGGTTCAACGGCATTCAATCGCCCTTTCTATATAATATACAAAAGATAAACGATTTGTCCATGGAATGGACAAGAACCCATGCTTTACACTGAAAGGGCGTCCGCATCGAAAATGTGAAACCGCCGGCAAGTGCCAATCCTCGTGGCTGCGGCACGGCCTCGGGGGGGCGCAGTCTTGCCGTTTACGCCGCGTTCGGATTTTCCGTTCCAGCCTTTCCGTTCGGCTTGCGTCGCCGCGTCCTCGGACGTTATTTTTTGGTTTTTGTTTCCTTAACGTCGGAACGTCATCCGACATAAAACGGGAGTTGATTCGATGAACTTACGTGGAGTGTCTTTCGTCATCACCGGGGCCGCCGGCGGCATGGGCCGCGCCATCGCCCCACGTTTGGCCGCCGAAGGCGCTTCGTTGACGCTCGCCGACCGCGATCCGGCGATGCTCGAACGCCTCAAAGAGGACCTGAAACCCTACGCCGCCCAACTGTTGACCCAGGTGGCCGACGTGACCGACGAATCGTCGGTCCACTCGATGTTCGAGGCCGCCAAGGCGAAGTTCGGCGGCGTCGACGTGCTGTTGAATCTGGCGGGCCTGAGCATCGCCGGCCAGATCGCCGAAATGCCGGTCGAGGAATACGATCGAATTATCGACGTCAACCTCAAGGCGACGTTCCTTTGCTCGAAACATTTCCTGCAAATCGCCGATCCGCAGCACAACGGCCTGATCGTCAATATCGCCTCGGTCGCAGCCAAACAGGCCAACGCCAACGCGCCGATGTACTGCACGGCGAAGGCCGCCGTGGCTATGTTCTCCGAAGGGCTGGCGTTGCACGCCAAGCAGAAGAACGTCCGGGTCACAACGTTGATGCCCGGCGCCACGGACACGCCGTTCTGGGGCAATCGCAAGGTGCCCCGCGAGAAGTTCATGCAAGTCGACGACGTCATCGCGGCCATCCAATTCGTGCTTTCGCTTCCGCCGCACGTGGTCGTTCACGAACTGGTGTTCGAGTCCTTCGAGTTCTTCAAGCACAAGTCGTAACACGCGGCCTGAAGACTCAAGAAACAAAAAGCCGCCGAACGACGGGCCCAAAAACCTCGTCGTTCGGCGGCGTGTTTTTCTTGACCGACTACTCAAGCCATCCGACCACGGCGCCGTACTGCGCGGACGCGGTCTGATGCTCGCCGCCCTGACTCAGCCGAATCGCGTTGGGCGCGGCCGACGGCGCATAATCGAGATCCTTGCGTTCGGTCAGCTTCAGCCGATCGTTCTGAACGCTCACGTCGAACTTGCCTTGTCGCCCGCGGACACGAACCGCGACGTTGCACCAGCGGTCTGCCTCATACGGAGCGACGTCCACCAGTTCGCCCGACGCGCCGCGACAAGCGATCCGTCCGTTTTCGCCGAACTTCACCTCCACGACCGGGCGGCCATCGGACGCTTGGAGCGAAAAACCGCCCGACCGGTTCGTCTGGCCCGGTTTGACGCGAACGTGAACGACGAAATCGCCCTCGACGGGACGCCGCAACGGAATCTCCGCCGTGCACGCCGATGTCGAACGCTTGTCGGTTGCCAACCGCAGACTCTTCAAATCCAGCGGCCGATAGCGTCGCACGGTGCTCAGATCGAACACCGAATCGCGCATCTCGCCCGGATAATCGAGATTGGCCACGATTGAGGCCCGTCCGCCGCCGTTTTCCACGCGCCAGCCGCGCGGCGAATCGCCGATCGGTTGTCCGCGGAAATTCTCGTACACCAGCAGCTCCGGCTGAACGAACACGATGTACGGCAGCGGCCTGTCCTTCTTCGAGCCCTTCTGGTTTTCCTTCTTGCTCTCCTTCTTGTTCTTGCCGAGCGCCACCTGCCCGGCCGGGAACGATTTAGCGAACAACTCGAACGTGTGAATTTTCGTGGGCGGACGATGCTGATAACGATACGGCCATCCCCACTGGCCGACGTCCATGGTCTGCCCGGTCGATTGGAATCCCTTCGTTTCGAGCCAGCTCAACGGTTTGTCCTTGAGACAGGCGACAAACACTTTCGCCGGCCCCTGGAGCGTAAACTGGTAAGCCTGTCCATGGTCCGACGGCAATTTCCAACGACGGCTGACGTCCTCGACGCCTCCGATCTGAAACACGTCGCGGAGCGGGAAGGAAACCAACGAAAACGGCGCGCCGTCGTAGAGCGAATCGTTCAGCCGCGACGACTCGTTGCCGTAGATTTGATCGCCCACCGCCGTGGGATCGTCCATGGCGACGTTGCCCAAATAGGGACGGCGTTGCGGTTCGATGTCGGTCACGAAGTTCATCGCCTCGGTCTCCAGATGCAGACGCGCCTTTTGGTACGTGTTGTACAACAAATACACGTCTTCATTGGTGCCGCTCCGATACCAATGTCGCCATTTTTCGGTGGAAGCCGTATGTTGGAACGCCGCGTAGAACTCGTCCAGCATCGGGCCGGCGTCGTTCAGCGCGGCCAGCGCACCTTGGCGGTCACCGTTTTTCAACCGCGCGATCGCATCGTTCACGGCGATGCCCATCCGATAGACGCCGCGCACCTGCGGAATCGCGTCGAGGAACTCGTAGTCGAAGAAATACCGGCGATCCTCCGGAATCGACGGCCGCAACGCCCGGGCGTGTTCGAGCACTTCGCCCAAATCCCGAATCCCGCGTTCGTAAACCTCCCGATCGTACTCGTAGTTTTTCACCAGCCCGTCGCGCGTGCCCGTGACGATGTTGTGCAGATTGCCGATCACGGTGTACATCGGCTCGATGATCGTGTAGTAGACCGGAATCTTCTTAAAACCGTCGTCCACGGTCTTGTGCGGAAATTTTTCATAATACTCGTCGTATAGGGCCGACACCCGATCGGCCACTTCCGGTCCGAACTCGTCACGGCAATAGCGCCGTTGATACTCGCGCGGATCGAAACCCGGGTAGTTCCAAAGCATCTCGGCGATCCCGCGGATTTCGATCTGCTGATGGCGCAGCTCGTTGACGGCCAGCAGCATGTGTTGAGTGTCGCCGCGCTGGTGCATCGCGCCGATGTTCACCTGATGGTACTTGTCCAACGGCGTGCATTTGGCGATTTGCGGTCCGCCGCCGAAATATTGCGTGTGAAAATACTGCCCGTATTTCCGTTTCGGATCGCGGGGCTCGGTCCAAAACTTCTTGGACCACGACATCCCTTGCATCATCCCGAGGTCGGAAAACCCGATGGTCACGTCCTTCGGCACCTTGATCCATCCCTTGTCGTAATTGAAACCGATCTCGTAATAGAGCGTGGTCATCATCTCCAGGTCGGGATTCGGATCGAGCTTTTGCACGAGCCGGGCCTGGTCGGCCAGCGCGCCGCTGATGATTTCAGACAACTGCTGCGGCGTGCCTTCCTTGGGCAACGTCGGCTCTTTGTACGGACCATCGGCCCAACCTCGCAGATCGATCTCCCAAACCACCTGCGGCGAAAAGTTGACCCAACGTTTGATGTAGTGCGTCCAAAACTCCTGAAAGGCTTCGGGATGCTGGCGGTAGGAAAACACTTTCGGTTTTCCGGACGGATTGTGGTTTTCCCAGTAATCGTCCCAAAAACCGGTGTCCGCCCCGACGCCTTCCATCTGCTGTTGCGTCAAAAAAAGTCCCCGGTCGGCCACGGCTTGCAGCCGCTCGTAGTCGGGCTGCCAGTCGGCGTCAATGAAATACCATGTGAACATGTTCATCTTCAGCCGCAGCGCCGCCTCCATGATCCGCTCAAGCACTTCCTTGTGGATAGCGAACATGTAGCGCGAATTGTGCGTCCGCTGGACAATGCCGCTCTCCATCCATTCCATGAATTGCGGATGGTCGTTGAGCGTCCAGCCGCGGTACTTCCAGGTTGGCTCCTTCGTCGGCCCGAAATCGATCCGGCCGTCGTAGATCAGCTCCCCGCGCGTCGGCGGCTCGTGATCGGCCCAAAACCACCATGGGTCCACTCCCATGTGTTTTTGTTCAAAGTCGTAGACTCCGAAAATGGTCCCTCGCACGTTGCTGCCGGCGATGGCCAACACCTGATCCTTGCCGCCCACGTGGTTCAAGACGCGCCACTTATAGGTCTCCCATCGGCCGGCCAGATCGTCGACCTCCACGCCGACCGACGCCAGCAGCGCCTTTCCTTCCGGACAATCGGCCGTACCCAACACGACGCACTTGCCCGCACATTCCTTGAGCGAATGAACGATGTTCGGCGTCACGCCCGTCACCTTGGTCACGTCGCGCTGTAAGTCTTTCGCGGCGGCCATTACGCCCTTGTGTTCCGTCTTAGCCAACACAATGTAGGCCGGCGACGGTTCGGTGCCTGCAACCAGCTCGAAGCGCGCCGACGCCCCCGTGACGACGTCCGGCGATTCTTTCTTTTCCGCCGCCTGGCAGAACTCTGCGACCGACAGTCCTCCCATCCAAATCGCAACGCTCCAAAGAATCAGGCTTCGTCTTACCATCATTGTTGTTTGCTCCTATTCTTTCCATTCTAACCAACCAAGGCGGCGCGAATGACCACAATCCGCGATTTTCGCACACAATCTCGGACGCTGCAACAAGACCAACAATACGAAACGCGCCGATGCTCGGCGAGTTCTTTAGGTGTGATACTACTAGGTGGGAATTCGAGGCCGCATGCCCCGACGATCATTCGTCGCCGGTGACGGGCGGCTCCATTTTGTCCTCCGGAACATCCGGTGGCAAGCCGTTGGGCGTGCCCATGGCCCGCCAGATTTTCAAATCGATGACGTCGGTGACGAACCGCGTACTGCCGTCGCACATCACCACGTTGACGCCGCCTGGGTGCATGCTTCGGGCCGTGTTGACGACCCTGACAGCTTGCGTGCCCAACACCGGACTGCACGGAGCGATGGCGTCTTCCAACTTATCATCCGCACCGCACCGGCCGGACCGCTGCAAATCGGGTATCGGAGTATTCGGCGTATAGACTTGCATGAACACCGGCCCCTCGGCAAACCACCACGTGCCGCGAACGCATTCGGCGCCGCCAGGGATCAACTCCGATCCCAGCAAGGTGGTCGCCGAGCCATCGCGGATCCGCGACATCTCGATACCCCAATCGCGGGCAAACACGCCATCCACATGATAGTAGCTGCCGCTGCTGCCCTCTTGGCCGGCGCTCAGGCCCTTTCCATCGCTGTCCCTCGGATCACCTTGACCGAAATTGCCCGCATAGGAAATGCGCGACAACCCTCCGACCGCTTGGCTAGCCGCATTGCCGCCGTTCCACATGAGCAACACCGTCGAATCCGACGGACACTGGAGCGCCGGAAGCGGCGTCGCGAGGGCCCGCATTTCTTGCTCGGTATAATCCTTCCACATCTTCCAGAAAATTTTCTCGTAGAGCGGAACTTGATCGATATAAGGCAGAATTCGTTGCACCCAAGCGCATTTCGTGTCGCCGCTCCCCGATCCACCGGCGTTGTATTTTTTTCTTTTTCCTTCGGGGCCGTAACCCATCGGAAATTGGCCCCACGCCTCGTGGTACAGATGAACGGCCAATCCGAGTTGCTTTTGATTGTTGTTGCACTGCATTCGACGCGCGGCCTCTCGAGCCGCCTGCACCGCCGGAAGCAACAGCGCAATCAACACACCGATGATCGTGATGACCACCAAGAGTTCAACCAGCGTGAACGCCGCACATTTCGATGTCGGCAGTCTCGGCCAACCAACCCTTACGGCACTTCCTTGACAGATTTTCGCATTTCGTCGCAGTGGCGACACAAGCAGAGCGATCATCATAAAATCCTTGGCGTGCAGAGACGCCCGTGGTGGGGGAGTGAAGAGACGCAACTCCTACGACGGCCGTATCTTTTCACCGCTTCCCGTGAAAAATCGTTCCGTCGCAAACGCAAGAGAAAAGACATGACTTTTGCGATGTCTCGACCTTCTCATATTTTCTACGAGAAACCGCACCGCATCGAGCCGTGTGGACTTTGGATGGCGGACGCGCTGGACGCGCGTCCGCCATCCGCCATCCTAAACCACTTCTAAATTACTTCCGCTTACGCCAAGCATAAGCGATTAGGCCGAGCAAACCGCTCAACAACATAACCGCCGTTGTCGGTTCCGGCACAATGCTGATCTCGCCGGTCGTGCCCACCGCGCTGGTGTTCCACGACAGACCGGCGGCCAACGTCGGCAGATCGTAGCTGCTGAACGAGCCGCTGAACGAGCTGGCGTCGAACAGGTCCCACGACTGACCGGCCGCATACGTGACCGTACCGTCGTCGGTGACCTTCAGCGTACCATCGAGAGCCAAAGCGCCGCCGACCGAGATCAGATCGCTCGAAGAAGCGCCGATCTCCATCAACGTCGTGCTGCCATTGGCCAACGTCACGTTGCTGTCGAAGGTCAACGCGCCGATGCTGTTGCCGGGAGCCAATGTCGCGCCGGAAGCAATCGTCACATCGCCGACGACCGAGCCATTGCCTTTGAGCGTTTGACCGCTGGCCAGCGAGAAGCCGTCGGTGACGTCCGAAACCTTCAGCGTTGCACCATTAGCAACATCGATCGACGCACTCGAAGCGATCGAACCGTTGTTAACCAAGGCAAGGGTGCCATCGCTGATCGTGGTCGCACCCGTGTAGGTGTTCGCGCCCGTCAAGGTCAGCTTTCCGCTGCCGATCTTCGTGAGAGTGCCGATGCCGCTCATCACGCCGGAGTAGGTCGTCGTCGCGTTGTTGTTGCCGACCGACAAAGCGACCGCGACCGTGTTGCCGCTGATCGACAATGCGAAGGTCTTGCCGCCACTGAGCCCGCCGAACGTGGCGGCCGTTTGGGTATTGAAGCTCAGAGCGCCGTTAGTGAAGTTCAGCGTGCTGTTCTGCAACGCGTTGACGTTGTTCACCACCAACGTGCCGAGCTGCATATTCAAGGTGCCGGTAAAGTCGGGGTTGGCAACATCAAGCTGCAGTTTGCCAATGCCCACCTTGGTCAAGCTAGACGCACCGGCCAAAGCGACCTGGAAATCAGCGACGTCCAAAGCACTAGAACTCGATCCAGCAACAGTGATCGTGCTGTCGCCGTACAGATTCACCGTGCTGCCAGTGCCCGTGAACTTGTACGTGACCTTGCCAAGGCTCGCGAAGGTCATGTTCGTCACTTCCACGCTGCTTTCGTTGGCAACCGTTTTGATATAGAAGGTGCCGTTCGTCGTAGCACTTGTAAAGTACGCGTCGGAACCATTCACCCAAGCCTCGGTACCAACGACGCCTTGCGTCGAACTCCAATGGTTGTACGTCGAGCTGGACGTCGCCGACCAGTTTCCACTGTTCGACGTGGTCCACCAGTACAGCGTATCAGCGTTGGCGACGCTGACGCTGCAAGCAATCAAGACGGCCGTCAACGCCGCTTGACTCCACAAACAAATGTGTCTCATGAAAAGTCCTCCAGGTTCAAAATGGACAACAAGTCGAACAAAGGTTGAACCCCCCCCGATGTCCGCTCCTGACTCTACGCCTCTACATCTCAAGCAATATTGTGAAACGCCTCCGAAAAGACGTCGGACAAAATTAGGCTCGCCGCCCGATCGGCGACGAGTGCTCTCGAGTCATGTTGCGACTCTCTCAACGGCTACTCCTCGAATGACCCAAAGGCGTGCAACTAAAACCAATCCATGTAGAGGCAACACGCCTACTCCTCGCTAAAGACGAGACCCTCGAATTGTTGTAATCGCTCGTCCATGACCACTTCGCCACAGGCCGCGTCCAACAGCGAACGTAAAACCGCGTGAGATTGGGATGACGGCTCCTCAACAACCCTCAACCACAAAACCACGCTCAACGCACTCGATCCGTTTATTTCAAATCCGCTCAAGCGACATGCAATCGCCTTGCGGCAGTTGACCAAGCTCCAACGATTAGGTCCTCGTTATTCAACAAAACAGAGAAATCGCTACAGACCTCCAGACCGTTACTTCTTCCTTTTATTCAGTATCCTCGAAGTCGCCAAAGACACCATAGACAGAAGGGCAACTTTTTGCACATTTCGACCAGTTCCTCCTCACATCTTTCAGTGTAATTAGTCACCTCAGGAAGTGTCAAAAAATATAAAAAAACGCCTGCAAAACCTTGCAACCGTCAATTCTAAATGTTTTTCACACAACAGTTTGGGCATTAGCCCGTCCGCTCGCTCCAAAAATCGATTGTCCAAGGTCACGTGGGTCGCAGACTCGTCTCGCGCGGGAACGAAAAGCCCCTCGTCGCCAACCCCGGACTGAACGGCCGCCGCCCCCCCTCAAACCGACTACCCGCGGTCGAAAAATCGGCGCGACCGGATGAATAATTTTGATTGACAAAAGGCGGTCACCGTTTACACTGAGGGCAGATTCCTCAATGAACTCGCCTGCCCGTTCCCGCCTTCCGCCTGCCCGCCCCAAGGATCCCTTTCACGATGAAAATCCCTGTTCTTACCGCGTTCTTGACTGCACTAGCGATTTTCCCCGCCCCAGCCGACGCGGCCGCCCCCCAACCAATTGCGTTGACGGCGTTGAACGGCATGGAACGCATCGGTCAGAGCGAGAAGCCTTTCGGCAAGCCCACCGTGCAGTTGTACGCCGCCAAAAACGAGGTGGAGTCGTTTCAGGTGGTCGTGGCGGCCCCACAACACAACCTTCGCATCGTCGACGTGACGATGTCCGATCTGGTCAGCAACAGCGGCGCGCGACTCGACCCGCAGTGTGTGCAAATGTATCGCGAGGAATACGTCCGCGTCCGGTGCTCGACGTATCGGGCGGAACTGCCGCCGGGTCTGTACGCCGATCCGCTGGTGCCGTTCGTCAACCCGTGGACCGGCAAACCGATCGAACCGTTCACCGAGCGCCGGGAACGATGGGGCGAGCGAACAACGACCAGCGGTTTCGACATGTATGCGTTGCCATTCGACGTCTTTCGCGGGCAGAATCAACCGATCTGGGTTGACGTCCGTGTGCCGAAGGACGCCCAGGCGGGGGTCTATCGCGCCAGGTTCCGTGTTGTCGCCCGGGACAAAAAGACGGCCGAGATTCCCGTGACGCTCACCGTCTGGAACTTCACGTTGCCGGACGGTCCGACCCATCGGAACCATTTTGGCAATTTTCGGAGCCTTGCGAAGTCGTACGACGTCAAGCCGGATTCGGATCGGTTCTGCGAGATCGAGGCTCGCTATTGCCAGGCCATGGCCGAACACCGGCTCAACCCACCGATCCCCAAGCACCTATTGCCCAAGGTGAACGCCGACGGATCGCTGACCATCGTGCCCGAGCGACACAAGGCGCTTCGGAAGTTTATGAACGATCTGCACGTCACGGATTTTCAGGTGCCCAATTCTCGGTTTGCCGAGCTTCCGTCGTCCACGTTGAAGCCGGACTACAAGGAGATTTCGCCATCCCAGCGAGCCAAGGCCCAGCGTTACTACCGCGAGTTTTTCAACTATCTGAAACAAAACGGCTGGGACAAACGAGCCTACGTGTATCTGCTCGACGAACCGAATCTGCGAGAGAACTACGAACAGATCCTGGTCCTCGGCGAGATGGTGCACGAAGCCGCGCCGGGCCTGAAGCGGCTGGTGGTCGAGCAAACCTATCCCCACGATCCTTCTTGGCCGAACATCGATCCGGTCGTCGACATCTGGTGTCCGCTTTGGGCGTATATCGACCGGGAGTCGGTTCGGGCCAAGATCGCCGAGGGCGACGAAGTGTTTTCCTACACGGCGCTGGTGCAACTGGCGCCGAGCTATCATCCACACTATGCGCAAGTGAAAGACAAGGAGCCGCCCTCCTGGCACATCGACAGCCCGATGTTGGACTACCGCGTGCCGACATGGATCAATCGCCAATATGGGATCACGGGCCTGCTGTACTGGAGCACCGTCAACAAGGTGATCGACCCGTGGTTCAATCCGGCCTTTCCCCATCCGAGCCATTACAACGGCGGCGGACTGTTGTTCTACCCGGGCACGCCGTGCGGTTTCGACGGGCCGGTGGCCAGCATGCGGCTAAAAAACATCCGCGACGGCATGGAGGATTACGAGTATTTCGTCTTGCTCGAAAAACGGGCGGGCGCGGCGGCCGTCCAAAAAATCGTCGATCGCATCGCGCCGAATTGGTGGGATTACACACGCAGCCCCGAGGCGATCCTGACCGCCCGGCAAGAGCTGGCCCGACAAATCCTACGCGGAAAATAGAGTGGCGGCTCGCTACGGCTTCGGCTCGTCGCGGGCCACAAACACCTGGATGCTCCGCGATTCGAGCGTCACGACGTCGTTGGCCGGACACGGCGGACCGTCCAGGGCGGGAAAAATGTCGTCGGGCGACTCGGCCGCGGTGTTGGCCAGCAACCGCCAATCGAAGTCTCGCGCCGCCGACGGCACGATAAAATGCCGGGCATCGGCGCCGGCGTGCAGCAACATCATCACGTGATGGTTCGGCGGCGACAGCGCATCGCGCCGCGGCGCTGCGGCCAACAAACAAATCAGACTGCGCGTCTCGCCGGACCATTCGACCTGCCCGCCCGTAGAGCTGAACCACGCCACGTCGGGCAATCCGCCCTCGCGCCACGGCTGGCCTCGCAGAAATTCGGCCTGTCGGACGGTCGGCTCGCTGCGTCGGAACGCGATCAACGCGGCGCAGAACCTCCGCAGACCCGCGTGACGCTCGACCAGCTTCCAGTTGAACCACGTCAGGTCGTTGTCCTGGCAGTAGGCGTTGTTGTTGCCCAACTGGGTGCGACGGCACTCGTCGCCGGCCAGCACCATCGGCACGCCCTGACTCAACAGGAGCGAGGTCAAAAAGTTTTTGATCTGCCGCAGACGAACCGAATCGACGGCCGTGCGGCGCGTGGGCCCCTCGACGCCGTAGTTGTAGCTGTAGTTGTTCCGCTCGCCGTCGCGGTTGTCCTCGCCGTTTTGCTCGTTGTGCTTCTCGCTATACGAGACCAGATCGTTCAGCGTAAAGCCGTCGTGGGCCGTGATGAAATTGATGCTGTGAAACGGTTTTCGACCGCTGGCCTGATACAGATCGCTGGAGCCGGCCAACCGCGTGGCCAGCAGTCCGACCATGTTCGGGTCGCCGCGCCAAAACCGCCGCAGGTCGTCGCGATAGTGCCCGTTCCATTCTGCCCACCGCAGATCGCCGAACCGGCCGACCTGATAGCCGCCGGCGGCGTCCCACGCCTCGGCGATGATTTTCGTGTCGGCCAACAGCGGATCCTCGGCGATCGACTCGACCAGCGGCGGATTCGGCACCAACTCGCCGTTGCGGTTGCGGCTGAGGATCGACGCCAAATCGAAACGGAAGCCGTCGACGTGGTAGTTGTAGACCCAGTGGCGCAGGCAATGGAAGATCATCTCGCGCACGATCGGATGATTGCCGTTGAGTGTGTTGCCACAGCCGGAGTAATTTCGATAGGTCTCGCCGCCGTTTTCGAGCATGTAATAGACGCGGTTTTCGAGTCCCTTGAAACTCAACGTCGGACCGGTCTGATTGCCTTCGGCCGTATGGTTGAAAACGACGTCCAAGATCACCTCGATGCCGGCCCGATGCAAGGCCAACACCATCTCCTTGAACTCGCGGATCTGGCCGCCCGGCGCGCCGTCGGCCGCGTACCCGCGATGCGGCGCGAAAAAGGCCAGCGGATCGTAGCCCCAGTAGTTCGGCCGATCGGGCGTGTGGCCCAAACAGTCGTTCATCGGAAACTCGAACACCGGCATCAATTCGACCGCCGTGACACCGAGCGATTGCAGATAGGGAATTTTTTCGATCAAGCCCAGGTACGTGCCCGGGTGGCCGACACCGCTCGACTTCGCACAGGTGAACCCGCGAACGTGCAACTCATAGATGACGGTCTCGTCGAGCCGTCGCCGCAAGTGGCGATCGCCCTGCCAATCGAATTCGTCGCCGGTCACCACGCATTTCGGCGGCCGCACGATGCCGTCGTCCGCCGGCAGGAAGACGCCATGCAAGGCCCTTGCGTAAGGATCGATCAGTCGAGCGCGGCCGTCGAACCGCTGGCCTTTTTTAGGATCGAACGGTCCGTCGGCCTGAAGGTGATAAAGCTGCCCCGGTCGGACGCCCGGCACGAAAACGCTCCAAATATCGCCCCAACGATTCAGCGACGGATTGAAACGGATCTGCTCGGTCGGCTCCCGATCGTCCGTGCGGTCGTACAACAACACCCGCATCGCCGTCGCGCTGCGGCTGAACACGGCGAACTGCACCCCCCCGTCGTGGATAATTGGTCCAAGCGGCAGGGGGTAGGTAAATCGCAATTCCGACGGACGATCCGTCATCGTGCAGACTCCTATCGTCATCGACCCGCAAATTTTACGTCAATTGCCCTACCTGGCAAGCATACCATTGATTTGGACCCGAGACACCTATAAAAACGACAAAAACCGCCGGCCCGAGACCATTCGGACTGGCGGTTTTAGGATGGAAACAGATCCGCAATTGACCAATTGGCCCGGACCGCTGCCCCACGGTCCAGGCGTTTATCCAAGTTGCGACGGCACTAAAAGCGTTTTGTCACGCCGGCGCTCAGCGTGTCGGCCGAGGCGGTGCTGGTCAACGAGCTGCCCGGAATCGCAACGCCCTTGATGGTTTGCAGCGATCCGGTGACGCTGTTCTCGAAGCAGTGGGTGTAGGTGACCGATAGCAGCCAATCGTGCTCGAACATATAAGAGAAGCCCATGCTCGCCGTGTGCATGATGATCAGCGGCGAGGCGACGTTCGCCTGCACGGCGTCCGAATCGATCGGGTTTTCGTTGAAGCAATAGCCCATCCGCACGATCCACCGTTCGTTCATTTGGCGTTGGATGCCCACGGCCACCGACATGATGCTGTTCCATTGCAGGCCTTGCGCCGCGCCCTCCTGCGTGAAGCCGAGATGGCGAAAACCCGGCGTGTTGGCATAGTCGAAGTACCGCACGTCGCAGGCCAATACCCATTTCTCGAAGCCGGTGTAGGCCGTGCCGATCGACGCGATCAGCGGGTAGTTCAAACCGTAATCGACGGTGATCGGGTCGTTATTGGAGTCTTCGGACTTGTAGCGGAACGGCTCCATCCATTGCGGGCTTTTGATCGACGCGCCATAACTCCAATTGGACAGTTCCGGCTTGTAGTAGAGACCGGCCTGACAGCCGCCGCCCCAGGTGTAGCGCGTGCCGGCGCCCGAGGGCCAGGTGCCGTCGTCGCTTTTCGGCGCAAGGAACAACGGCGCCGCATAGAGCTTGGCCATCGTCACCGTCGGCGCGAAACCGATCGACCATTCTTCGTTCAACTGATAGGAAATCGTCGGCACGATCTGAAACACTTCGACGTTGGCCGACAGTTGGCCCAGGCCGAGCGGCTGCGGCGAGAGCACCGGATTCGAGTGATCGCAAGAGTAGTTGACCGCCGAGCCGCCGATGCCGAACACGCCAAGGCCCCAGGTCCACGGCGAATCGGGATCCTTGTGCACAAAGGCCATCGTCGGGACGGGGATCACGCCGGGTTCGCTCGAATCGCTGCCCGCCCAACTATAGTAAGAAGAGGCCAGCGTGGAGCTGGGCAGAATCATTTCCATGCCGAACGACATTTCGGAGGCCGGCAAGCCGCTAATCGAAGCCGGGTTCCAGTGCAGCGCGCCGGCGGCGTCGATCGGACAAGCGGCCGCCGCCCCGCCCATCGACGAGTTGATCGCACTGACGCCCCTCAGCGCGATGCCTTGTCCGAAAACGACTGAACCGCTCACGAGCCACACGGCCAACCAAAGCCACGTCGCACAACGTCCGCGCAAAATTGCGTAAAATAAGGGCACGGTAGAGAATTCCTGCTAATAGTGAGTGTTTGGATAACAGAGATACCTTCGCTATATCGGACGTTAGATCGCTCAGCTTGTAATGAATGTAACATTTCGGCGAAAGGTAACATTCGCCAACTTTTCATATCGTCAACACGCACATTCTAGGTAGACTTTACTAGCAATTTTTTTGCCATAATCCATAAAGTCCAAGTTACAAACTCGAAACCGACACAACTCATTTGGGTCATTCGTTGTCGAACGCACCCGGCCCCCCCGCCACATGCTGACAACCAGAGTCTGCTCCGCTGAACCGCACATTTTCCAAGCCTCCGCCCAAGAACGAACCGCCACCCTGCGAACCCCGTCCCATCACGGCCCGTCTTTCTTGATAAAATGCGGTCTCTTGACCGAATCCCCCGAAACGGGGAAAATGTTTTCCTCGAACCAACCCATGCAATCCACGGCTCAACCCTATCTATTCCTATGCCAGCCTCCGTCCATGTTCCTGACGCCGCCGGACGATTCGGACCGTTCGGCGGTCGCTACGTGCCTGAAACCCTGACCCATGCCCTCGAAGAACTGACGACGGAATACGAAAAGGCCATCGCCGATCCCAAGTTCCACGACGAACTGGATCAGTTGTACCGCCATTACGTCGGCCGTCCGTCGCCGCTCTATTTCGCCGAGCGATTGACGGCCCGGTGCGGCGGGGCGCGCATCTATCTGAAACGCGAAGACCTCAACCACACCGGCGCCCACAAGATCAACAACACGCTGGGCCAGGCCCTGCTGGCTCGCCGCATGGGCAAGCGCCGCGTCATCGCTGAGACCGGTGCCGGTCAGCACGGCGTGGCTACCGCCACGGCCTGCGCCCGGTTTGGGTTGGAGTGCGTCGTCTACATGGGCGAAGAAGACATCCGTCGCCAACGGCCGAACGTGTTCAGCATGAAATTGCTCGGGGCCGACGTCCGACCGGTCCGCAGCGGCTCACGAACGTTGCGCGACGCCACCAACGAAGCCTTCCGCGACTGGATGAGTTCGGTCGCCACGACGCATTACTGTCTTGGGTCGGTCGTCGGTCCGCACCCGTTCCCTCGGATCGTCCGCGATTTTCAATCGATCATCGGCCGCGAGACCCGCCGGCAATCGCTCGAACAAATGGGCCGACTGCCCGACGTGGTCGTAGCCTGCGTCGGCGGAGGCAGCAACGCAGCCGGCATGTTTTATCCGCTGGTGGCGGACGCCGGCGTGCAAATGGTCGGCGTCGAGGCGGGCGGCTCCTCCGATCAGCTCGGCGACCACGCCGCAACGCTCTGCCGTGGACAGCCCGGCGTTCTGCACGGCAGCTACAGCTATGTCTTGCAAGACGAAGACGGACAAACCAGCGATGTCCACAGCATTTCGGCCGGACTCGACTATCCGGGCACAGGCCCCGAGCACAGCTATTGGAAAGAAACCGGTCGAGTGCGTTACACCAGCGCCAACGACGAGGAAGTGCTCGAAGCGTTCGACGCCCTGGCTCGCTCCGAAGGCATTTTGCCGGCCTTGGAGAGCTCCCACGCCGTCGTCGAGGCGATGAAAATTGCGGCGGCCGGCAATCCGGATCAGATCGTCGTCGTCTGTTTGTCCGGACGCGGCGACAAGGACGCCGCCGAAATCGCTCGGCTGCGAGGCGTCGAATTTTAAGCCTAGCCCCTAATCCCTAGCCCCTGCTTCCATGTCCGCCATTGACACGCTTTTTCGATCGCTACGAGCCGAAGGTCGCAAGGCCCTGATGCCGTTCCTGACGGCCGGCGATCCCGATTTGAGTTTCACGTTCGAGTTGATCGACCGGCTGGCCACGGTTGGCTGTCACCTATTCGAGTTGGGCGTCCCGTACAGCGACTCCGTAGCCGACGGTCCGGTGATTCAAGCCTCGTACACGAGGGCCTTGGACCACAAGATCAAGTTGGCCGACATTCTGGCGTCGCTAGGCCGGGCAACGCCCAAACTGTCGGCGCCGGTGGTGACGATGGTCAGCTACGCGATCGTGTTTCGCCACGGCATCGAGCGTTACGTGGCTGACGCCCGAGCGGCCGGTGCGGCGGGGCTCATCGTGCCAGACTTGCCGGTCGACGAAGCCGCCCCCCTGACGGAAGTGTGCCGCCGCGAGGATCTCTCTCTGATCCAATTGGTCACGCCGCTGACCCCGCGCGACCGTGCGTTGCGGATCGCCGAGCGGACCACCGGATTCATCTATTATGTGTCGGTGGCGGGCATCACCGGCGAGCGGACCGTGCTGCCGCCGGAGATTGTGGACAATGTGGGCTGGCTACGCGAACACACCCCCCTGCCCATCTGTATCGGGTTTGGCATCAGCCGCCCGGAGCACATTCGGATGCTCAAGCCGGTGGCCGACGGTCTGATTGTCGGCTCGGCGTTCGTCCGACGCATGGCCGAGGTCGCAACGAAGCCCCGTCAACAGGTGCTCGACGAGATCGCCGCGTACGCCCAATCGCTGCTGGCCGCGACCGCCTGACCATCACATAACCAACTCCGAAAGGGGGGATTGTGGATCTGCGCGGATTGCGCTAGGATGGGGTTATCATTTCATTATATTTGCTCGGCCTCATACGTTTTTCATATATCCATCGGGCGGAATGGGAGTCGGCATGGGCCAGCCAAATGCCGAGCAGTTCGCGCAGCGCGCGTTCAACCTCGGTCTTTTGGACGAAAGACAACTACAGGACGTTTGGGCTTCATTCGGAAGCCGGAACGTTCCCGTGGGTGATTTTGTCCAAACACTGCTCCGTCGCGGCTTCATGACCAATTATCAGGTCGAGCGGCTGCTCAAAGGCGAGCGTTCCGGGTTCTTTTTCGGCGACTATAAGGTGCTCTACCTGGTGGGCCGAGGCACCTTCGCTCGGGTTTATCGGGCCGTTCATCGCGAGACCGGCCGAGTGGTCGCGCTGAAGGTGTTGCGCAACAAGTTCTGCGACGACCCGGCTTTGTTCCTCCGCGAAGGCGAGCTGGGACGCACGTTGCGCCACCCCAATATCGTGCCGATTTATGAAGTCTGCTCCAAGGGACGCAATCACTTCCTGGTGATGGAGTTCGTCGAGGGCCGAAACCTGTTGGAGTTCGTCCGCATCCGTAAAAAGCTCGATCCGATCGAAGCCACCCGGTTGATGATCGGCATCGCCGACGGATTGCGATACGCCTTCGAGCGCGGGCTAACCCACCGCGATCTGAAAATGAGCAACATTCTCATTTCCAGCCGGGGGGATGCCAAACTGGTGGATTTCGGACTGGCCGCGATCGACGACGCGGTCGCCGACGACTCGTCCACCGATCTGTCCAACACGCGAACGGTGGACTACGCCGCCTTGGAACGAGCCACCGGCGTCCGAAAAGACGACACCCGCAGCGACGTTTATTTCCTGGGGTGCATCTACTACAACATGCTGACGGGTCAGCCGCCGTTGGCCGAAAGCGACCGTCTGCATCGGCTCAACAAACAGCGGTTCCTCGACGTCGTGCCGATTCAGAAACTCGATCCCTCGGTCCCCCTGTGCGTGAGCCTGGTGGTCAACAAGGCCATGTCGCTCGACCCGAACCAGCGCTATCAAACGCCAGCCGCGATGGTCGCCGATTTGCGAATGACGGCCCGCCGATTGGCCGACGAATCGTCCGAGGCGTCGGGCAGCGCCGATGCCGCGGCGTTGCGTCGCTATGCCTCCGCGCCGGCGGACACCGGACGTTCGATCATGGTCGTCGAGTCGGACGCGAACGTCCAAAACGTTTTTCGCGAAGGATTCAAACGGGCAGGCTATCGGGTGTTGGTGATTGCCGACCCCGACCGGGCGGCGACCCGCATCCTACAAGATCCGACCGTGGCCGATTGCGTGATTCTCAGCGCCCAGAATCTCGGCCGATCGGCGTTGGAGGTGTTCAACGCGTTGGGCGATAATCCGCACACTCAGTCGATCGCGGCGATCCTGTTGCTCGATGAATCGCAAGCGGCCTTAAAATCCGAAGCTCGCGCGGCGCCGCGGCGTCTGGTGCTCTCGATGCCGATTACACTGCGGCAAATCCGCACGCTCGTGACGCAGTTGGCGCCGTCGAAAACGCCCGACGCCGTCAATGAATAGTCACCGCCGCTCGGCAAGATAAAGTCCCGCATAGACCTTCGGGTCGACCATCACTCCGACTCGCCGCTTGACGTCCAACCACGCCTCGGCTTCCGTCCGCGGAACTCGATGCACTTGAATGTCCTCGGAACCGTCGCCGCCGCCCGGTCCGACTCGACGGACGTTTCGAGCCAGAAACAGCGAATACACCTCGGCGGCCAAGCCGGCGGAACTGGGACCGTCCAACAAAAACTCGATCGCATCGGCCTGATAGCCGGTTTCCTCGAGCAATTCGCGCCGGGCGGCCTCCCCTTGTTCTTCACGCTGGCGGCCGGCCCCATCGCCGACCAACCCGGCGGGCAACTCGATCACGCGGCGGCCTAGTGGGATGCGAAACTGTTCGACCAGCAACAACTCGTCGTCTTCCGTGATGGCCACGAGAACGACCGCCCCCGAAGCGTTCACCCGCTCGACCCACTCCCAACCGTCGGCGGCGACCAATCGAACGAAACGTCCTTCGGCAAGCGTCTGTCGCAATTCCATCGGTCTCATGCCACGTCCATCGGGAGCGTACGCCGCAGAAACGGCGCGAGCCCGTTTTTTTCGGAAAAGGCGAGCCGACGCACGCCCATCTCTAGCCGCGACGGCGACGCCACAGCGCGCCACCGAGACAGAGCCCCGCGATCGCCAACAGCGTCACCGTGCCCGGTTCGGGGACCGGCGATGGAGTGACGTTGATGTGATGCATGCCCGGATCGATCGTGGTCAGCAGACGTTTCGTCACGAGGCTGGCCGGATAAGAAAGTTGCGAGAAGTTGTAGTTTTCGCCGGAATACCCGCTCCCCAACACGATGCCGGTGAACTGGTCCGTTCCCACCGTGCCTTGTCCCGTTTCCACAACCTCCCCACTGCTGTCGAGCAACGTGCCGAGCGTGTTCGTGCCGGGATCGCTGTCCGAAAGGACCAGAGCAATGGTATACGTTCCCGAAGGAAGATCCGTGAAGGTGTAACTTCCGTCCGTGCCGGTATACATGCTGATGACCGTGTCGCTGCCCACCATCGACAACGTCACCTTGGCGCCTGGCAGCGCCCAATCGGAGTTGTCGGCGGTGTCGCTTCCATTGCCATCGTAGTAGACTAATCCGGCCAGAGTCCCGTCTCCGCTTCCAAACACGGCACCGGAGGCCCTCACCGTTGTTGTTGAAAACACGGAAACCGAAGAATCTACGGTCGCAGAAAGCGTCGTGGTCGAAAACGACGTCGAAGAAGAAGCGGCAGACGCGGACGATGAAAAACCGTTCCGTTGCCAGCTTGTATAGCTATTGATGACATCGCCAAGAGTAGGTGCGGCGAACCAAAACAAAACGCCGACACACAACCCAAGCTGCCGAACATGCTGCGCGCATGCCCAAACGGGTCGTTGAGATTGCGGGACCACGGGACGCTGCCTCCGTTGGTTAAGTTACCCTATTTGCAAAATAGGCCTAATCCTCATCGTAGCCACATTCACCAAAATCGCAATAGTTTGACAACCTATTTTCTCAGAAAAGCCAAAATTATCGCAAAACCCCCACCCTAGAGTTGCAAGGATGCCGGCTATCCATCCATGCGGAGTGTTTCTGATTTGAGATTGCTGCAACGAACGCCCCCCTGTCGTTGCCGACTTTTTAGAGCAGTCGTTCGCGATGCGCTTGTTTTTTCTTCTTAAGAAAGACGCGGATCGAATCGACTCGCAGCTTACCAGAGCCATTCCAAACCCAACGACACACCTTGCGAAAAGACTAAGCCGTTGGTGTTGATTTTGGCGACCGGCGAGGCGGCGAACTGCAACTGTTCCGGAGCCAATGCAAGCCCAGTGATCCACATCAGATCATACGAAGCGCGGCCCACAAGATTCGGCCGGAACTTATAGGTGGCCTGCACGCCCATCTCGCCGACGAAGGCCGCCTTGTAGCGGTTGGCTACGAATCGTTCATAAACCGTGTCGTTTGAATCGCCGCTGGTCGTCGCCGTGATCGTGCTTTCCTGGCTGGCGAAGTTGATGAACGGCCCGGCCTTGGTGGTGAATCCCCACGCCCAACGACACTGACGAAACATCACGTCGGCCCCAACCTGCAATCCGACCAAATTATTGTAGGTCAGCGTGTCATACTCGCCGACGCCGTCGATGGTTTCGCTCGACGTCGCGTTGTACTGGCTGACGGTGTGCAGCTTGAAGGTCTCGTTGTCCCTCAAATACCGAATGCCGTACAGATACGACATGTACGTGCCCGGCTGACATTCGCGCCGCCACCGACCGTCGGGCTGCATCACCAACCGATCGGGCTCGCCGCGCGGACTGATCCGTCCGTTGACCTCGAAGTTATTCATCGTCGTACGATACGAGACCCGATGCTCCAACCCGTAGTTGAACGCGTAGTCGATCGTGTGCTGCGCGTCGGTCATGTCGACCATTTCCGTATTGGTCACAAACGGAGTCCTTAAACTGCCGAACGTCTTGTCCGTCGTCGTGGGGCTCAACACGACCGTGCTGTACTCCACCGACTCATCGTACCACGGGGTCAAATAGCCGCCGACGGTTCTCGAAGCCGACCACGAATTGAGTCCCCAAAAAGTGAGTTCCACAAAATGATCATTATTGTTGCGATCGCGACAAAAATAATGCCCGATGGTGGCGTTGTAGCCCGGAGCCACGTCCAGATTCAACTCCTTGGTTTGAATCACATTGAGGCTTCGGCTGGCCGTGCCCGTGGTCGGCGTCATTAGATTGACAACCTGGTACGTGCTGGAGGAGTTCGAGATCCACTCGTAGTCGCCATTTTGGGGCCGTTGAAAGGAAATCATGCTGCGGCGCGAGTTGCTGCGGCTCATAATCCGAGCGCCTTGCAGCGTGTACCAATCGGGCGGCGTGCCGCCGCCGCACAGCGCACAGCCCGGCCCAACCGTCGCCCCGTCCCATAGCCCATTGTCCATCCACGATGGATCGCTGGTCGCCGAGTCGGAGGCCGCTTCCGTCGGATTGTCAGCCTGGGGAGTGGGATTGCTGTTTTGGGCCCACACCGTGGTCCCGATCAGCAAACCTCCAAACGTCACTAGGACGACTAGGGCGGATGTCCTTGCTGTTTTCACCAAACCGTCCTCCTTACCCAAACATCCATCGTCAATCACTTATGCGCAACGGCAGCGGACAACTACGAAAACGCACACCACTCAGATCGGCCAACTTGACTCCGCAAAACAGGAATAAACCGCAAATTTTCAAAATACTCCGCAAACCAGACAACCGGAGCGGCTTTTCCATCTTACCCACATCAACGATTCACCCTACTTATCAGGCCAAGAAACAAAATTTGCGAACTTGGGAGAAATAACAAAACCGCCAACGACGCGGTTCAACCCCACGTCCCTCGCCCACCTTGCTTTGCTTCCGACCCAAATCTTGCTAAAAATTGGATACACGAAACCATACTCCCAACCCTCTCGGTTTTTGAAAGGACGCCCCACCATGCCGAACGCCATCCAATCCTTGTTGGCCACCGGCACCAAGCTCTGGCTCGATTCGGTCGATCCCGATCTGGTTCGGGCGAATCGGGCCATCGGTGCGACCGGCGCAACGTCCAATCCGATCATCATCGCCGATCTGTTGGCCACCGGCCGATTTGACGCCGAGTTGAGTTCGTTGGCGCATCAAGGACTCGACGACCGAGAAATCGCTTGGCGGCTGACCGACCGGTTGGTCCGCGACGCCCAACAGGCTTTTTTGCCGGTCTGGCAAACGACGCGAGGCGACGACGGCTACGTCAGCTTCGAGGTCGATCCGCTGTTGGAAGACCCGGAACTCAACGTGCCGCACGCCGAAAAAGTCCGCCAATACGTCCGGCTCGGACAACAATGGTCCCGGGGACACCAAAACCGCATGATCAAGGTGCCGGCCACGCCCGCCGGACTCGACGCGCTCGAGGAGTTGGCCGCTTCGGACGTGACGATCAACGTAACGCTGATTTTCAGTCCGCGGCAGTATCAAATCGCCCGCGACGCCGTGTGGCGCGGCGCACAGCGTCGCAGCGATCTTACGCAATTCAAAAGTGTCTACAGCATTTTCGTTTCGCGATTGGACGTCTACACGGACAAGGCCGTGCCCGAACTGTCGCCGGCCGCACAGGGGATGGTCGGCATTTTGAACGCCAAGCGGATTTGGGCGGAGAACCAACGTTTTTGGTCGGCCCGCCCTACGCCGTTGCGGCAAGAAATCGTTTTTGCCAGCACGGGCGTCAAAAAGCCGTCCGACGCCCCTTGGAAATACGTCGAGGCGCTGGCCGGCAGCGACATCCAGACGAACCCGCCGGCCACCAACGACGCGGTCGCGCAAAGCAGCCGAACGTTTATCCGGCAAGTGGATCGTCTGCCGCCGTCCGAGGTGGTCGACGAGATCGACGAGCGGGTCGATCTTCAAAAACTCGAAGCGGTCCTGATGGCCGAAGGAATCGCCAAGTTCGCCGTGCCGCAAAAATCGCTGTTGGCCATGGTCGCCCAAAAAAGAGCATCCGCCTGACCGTCCCCCTTCGCCATCCCTGTTGGCGACGAACAACCCGACCGAAGATCATGACGTTCGCATCGCTTGCATTGATTCTTTTGGCGGCCTTGTCCGAGGCGTCGGACCCGGCGGTCGACGATGCACGGCTTTGGGACGTGTGCTTCGTCGACGCCCAGCACGGTTGGGCCGTTGGCGATCGCGGCGCGATCTGGCACACCGAGGACGGCGGGCAACAGTGGCGTCCCCAGTCGTCCGGCGTTTCGTGTCCTTTACGAACCGTTTGGTTTCGTGACGAAGACGTCGGCTGGGCGGCCGGCGGACAATCGTCGCCGTACCTGCATGCCAGCCACGGCGTGCTGCTGTCCACGACCGACGGCGGCCAGACCTGGACGCCTGCGCCGAAACTGATTTTGCCCAGCGCGCGGCGATTGCGATTGATCGATCCACGACATGGTTGGCTCTTGGGCGACCGTTCGGCGATGTATCCGTCCGGCGTATTTGTAACCGAGGACGGCGGTCGACATTGGAGCCCGCTGCCCGGCGGCGACGCGATCGCATGGGCGGCCGCGGATTTTCTGGATTTTCGCACCGGCGCGTTGGCCGGCGGCAACGGTTGGTTGGGACGGATTGCGCGCGGCGAGATCGAAGCCGTCCGCCGCGACGAGTTCGGCCTAGGCAGCCCGACGCAACTGCAACTGACGCCGCCGAGCTTCGGCTGGTTGATCGGCGACGGCGGCATGATTCGATGGACCGGCGACCGCGGAGCGACGTGGCGGCCTCCGGTCGGAACGCCGCCACGCGGCATCGAGTCATTCGATTTGGCGGCTCTGGCGGTTCGCGGTCCGCGATGCTGGGCGGCCGGTTCGCCCGGCTCGCGCGTCTTTCACACCGACGACGCCGGGCGCACCTGGCGCAGTTTTTCGACGGGCTCGACCGCGCCGCTTTGGGCAATCGCAATGGTCGACGATCGGCGAGGCTGGGCCGTCGGCTCGCTCGGCACGATCTTGGCCACCGACGACGGCGGACAATCGTGGCGGCGTCAACGCGTCGGCGACCGGCAGGCCGCACTGTTGGTCCTGCTGGCCGAACCCGACGACGTCCCTCTGGAATGGATCGCCCGCTGGAGCGGCGAGGACGGCTATCGGACCGTGGTCGAAACGCTGTGCCGGCGCGACGTCGAAACGCCGCCGCGAGACGACGCGTCGCTAAACGATCGGTTGCACGAAGCCGTGATCGCGGTCGGTGGCAGTGACACCGCCACGGCGTGGCAATTTCCGCTGCGGCAGGCCGGGCTTTCGATGCCCAGCGCGCGGATCGTCGCCTCTTGGGACGCCGCCAACAACGGCCGCGGGCTCGAACGGCTGCAAGCTCGTTTGGTCCGAGCGATTCGCACATGGCGTCCGGCCGCGCTGGTGACCCGCGTGGCGGCGCATCCCGCCGATGATTCGCTGACGGATCTGATGGGTCAGGCCGTGCTGCGAGCGGCCTCCGATGCGGCCGATCCCTCGCGATTTCCCGAGCAGATCGCCGACGCCGGATTGACGCCGTGGGCGGTCCAAAAAGTCTTCGGATTGACGCCGCCCGGCGTTCGCGGCGCCGGCGAACTGGCCACGTCCCAATTCCTACCGCGATTGGGCGGCACGTCGGCCGACGTGGCCGCTCCGTCGCGCAGTCTGCTGGACGATCGGTTTCGGCCGTCGCCGTCGATGGTCGGGTTGAATCCGTTGGCCGGCGGCGCCGTTGCGGATCGCCGCGATTGGCTCAGCGATTTTTCGCTGCCGCCCGGCGGGCCGGCGCGCCGCGAACTGTCGCTGCCGAAACGCGAGGGCCTCAACCTTCGTTCTCGCATGGCGCAACAGCGTCGTCACGTCCAGGCGATCCTCGAACGCGCCCAGCGGCTCGGCGCGTCGACCGAATCGCTGTTGGCGCAAATCGACAGTTTGACGTCCGACCTGGATCCGCAGAGCCGCGGTCAAATCCTTTACCAACTAGCCGACGACTACGATCGCAGCGGACGTTGGGCGCTGGCGGCCGACACGTTCACCGCCCTGCAACGCCAGTGTCCCGACCATCCGCTGGCCCCGTTGGCCTCGCTGTGGCTCGTTCAGTATTATGCCAGCGGCGAGGCGGCCTGGCGCGTTGAACACGGCAACAACAAGAAGCGGCTCGAACTCGCCGTGGAACTCGGACAGGAAATCGAACGCACCCAGCCCGAATGGTTCGCCCGACCTTCGATGGCGTTTCCGTTGGCCGCGGCCCACCGAGCGTTGAACCAAACAAAACAAGCCGAGCGGCTCTATCGCATGCAGTTCGGCGGCGGTCTGCGCGACGGTTTTACCAATTGCGCTCGGGCCGAGATGCGGCAACCGAACGACAAGCCGTCGCTATCCTGTGTGAGGGCCGCCGCGCCGCCGCGATTGGACGGGCAACTCGACGATCCCGTATGGCGACAGGCCAAGTCGGCCGCCCTGCGAAGCGCGCAGCACGATGACGCACCATGGCCCGCTGCGGCAATGCTGGCCTACGACGACGAATTTCTGTATTTAGCCGTCCGATGCCGAAATCCGCCCGGCGAATCGCCGCGTTCGACGACGGACGAAGAAACTCCAGCTCTTCGCCCGCGCGACGCCGATCTGTCGGTCTGCGATCGCGTCGAGCTGCTGGTGGACATCGACCGTGACTTCACCACCTTCGACCGTCTGACGGCCGACGCGCGCGGCTGGACGAACGACGTCTGTTGGAACGACGCCACTTGGAACCCGACCTGGTACGTCGCCGTGCACCGCGACCGAGAGACCTGGACGCTCGAAGCGGCGATTCCGCTGGCCGAGCTGACCGGGCAGCGTCCGAAACCCGGCCACTCCTGGGCCATCGGACTGCAGCGGATTGTGCCGGGCGTCGGGTTTCAATCGTGGACCACGCCGGCCGGCATCGCGCCGACGCGGCCCGACGGGTTCGGTTATCTGGTTTTTCAATAACCTTTGCGCCGTCGAGCGTCTCAAACGTGCGACGATCCCGCTCGATTACGGATGATCTTCAGACGCATCCGCAACGGCGTCCCCATTCTTGCCGTTTTCTTCTTGCGGCACGCGCTTCGCGGCGATCAACGTATCGTCGTCGTCAAGGCTCATGATCCGGACGCCTTGCGTGTTGCGGCCGATGATGCTGATGTCGCTGGCGGCGATGCGCTGGATCTTGCCCCGGGCGGTCATCATCAACAACTCGTCCGCGTCGGACACGTGTACGATGCCGATCACCGGCCCATTGCGACCCGTGGTCTTGATGTCGTGCAGGCCCTTGCCGCCGCGCCGCTGGGTGCGATAGCTCCGTTGCGAACTTTCCTCAGGCTCTTCCTCGACCTCTTCGGCCGACTCCGGCGAACCATCCTCGGGCAGCTCGCCTTCAAACTCGGTCTCGAGATTCGGCCCAAAGGGCGTCCGCTTGCCATAGCCGTTCGCGCAGACGGTCAACAACGTCGCGTCGGGATCGGCCACGACCATTCCCACCACGCGATCGTCGCCGATCAGCTTGATGCCTTTCACGCCGCTGGCATTTCGGCCCATCGGTCGGGCGTCGGACTGCTTGAAGCGGATGGCCATGCCGCGGGCTGTGGCCAACACCAGCTCGTCGCTCGGCTTGGCCACCACTACGTCGACCAACGCATCGCCCTCGCGCAGCTTGATGGCGATGATGCCGCTCTTCAACGGACGGCTGTACGCCTGCAACGGCGTCTTCTTGACCAGTCCGTGCGCGGTCGCCATCACCAGGAAGTGGTCGGGATGGTCGAAATCGCGGACGGCCCGGCAGTCGGTGATTTGCTCGTCCTCGGCCAGGTTCAGCAGGTTGACGACCGCACGGCCGCGGGCGTCGCGGGCCAATTGCGGCAGATCGTACACCTTGCGCCAATACACCTTGCCCTTGTTCGTGAAGAACAGCAGATAGGCGTGCGTACTGGCCACGAACAAGTGCTGGATCGGATCTTCCTCCTCGGTCTTCGCGCCGGTCAGACCTTTGCCGCCGCGACGCTGCGAACGATAGACCGACGCGGGCGTCCGTTTGATGTAACCGTTGCCACTGATCGAGACCACCATCGTCTCTTCGGTGATCAGGTCCTCCAGGTCGACCTCGCCAACCTCCTCGCCGCTAATTTCGGTGCGGCGAGGATCGTCGTGTTTGCGCTTCAATTCGCGGCAATCCTCGCGGATGATCTCCAAAATGTTCTGCCGATCGGACAAGATTCGGCGATACTCGGTGATCTCCTCCAGCAGCTTGCGATGCTCGTCGCCCAGCTTTTCCTGCTCCAGGTTGACCAACTGTCCGAGCGTCATCCGCAGAATCGCGTCGGCTTGAACGGGCGTCAACGTGTAGAACTCGGCCGCGCCCCGCTCCTCTGAAAAGACGGCGAAACCCGCGTCGCCCAGCGCCCGATGCAACAGCGCCGCAGGCGTCTGGATCTGCATCAACCGCTCTTTCGCCTCCAGTTGGGTCGATGAACTGCGAATGACGCGGATCACCTCGTCGATGTTCGCGTGGGCCAGCAGCAGCCCTTCGACCGTGTGCTTGCGCTGCCGGGCCCGGGCCAACAAGAATTGCGTCCGACGGCGAATCACCGACTCGCGATGACGGATGAATTCTTGCAGCAACTCCTTGAGCGAAAGCACCCGCGGCTTACCGTCGACCAACGCCAGGAAAATCAGCGAAAAACTGTCCTGGAGCGGCGAGAACTGATAAAGCTGATTGAGAATGATGTCGGGATCGGCGTCGCGCTTCAACTCGCACACCAATCGGACCGGCTCTTTCAGGTCGCTCTCGTTGCGAATGTTCGAGATGCCGACGATCTTGCCCTCGGTCACCAGCGACGCGATCCGCTCTTCGATCCGGTCGCGGGCCTGCTGGAACGGGATCTCGGTGATGACGATCCGATGCCGCTTGTGGTGTTCTTCGATTTTCGCCCGGGCGCGCACCACCAGCGTGCTCCGACCGGTGTGATAGCCGCGGCGAATGGCCGAACGACCGCAAATGACGCCCCCGGTCGGAAAATCGGGACCGGGCACGATCTCCATCAACTCGTCGATCGACACATCCGGCTGATCGATCACGCGAATCAACGCATCGCAAATCTCACCCAAATTGTGCGGTGGGATCGACGTGGCCATGCCCACCGCGATGCCGTTCGCCCCGTTGACCAACAGGTTCGGAAACTTCGACGGCAACACGACCGGCTCCATGTGCCGCTCGTCGTAGGTCGGCAAGAAATCGACCGTATCGAGCTTGAGATCCTCCATCATCAGCGTGGCAATCGGCGACATCCGGGCCTCGGTGTACCGCATGGCCGCCGCCGGCAGACCCGCGATCGATCCGAAGTTTCCCTGCTTGTCGACCAACACGTGACGCATGTTCCATTCTTGGGCCATGCGAACCAACGTGGGGTAGACGACGCTTTCGCCGTGCGGATGGTAGTTGCCGCTAGTGTCGCCGGAGATCTTCGCACATTTGATCCGCGCCGCGCCGGGCGTCAGATTCAAATCGTTCATCGCGACCAAAATACGCCGCTGCGAAGGCTTCAGCCCGTCGCGCACGTCGGGCAGCGCGCGGCTGACAATCACGCTCATCGCGTAGGTCAGATAGCTGCCCTTCAGCTCCTCCTCGATGGGCATGTCGAGCACGCGCCCGGCGGTCAACGGATCGCCCACCAGTTCGGGGGAATCCGAAGCCTGCGGCTCTTCGTCTTCAGGCGGTTCGGGCGGCAAATTGGAGTCGGTCGACACCGCGTTTCCTTTCGCTGAAAAAACTGTGAATCGTCGCCCTAACCAAAGTCCAGAAAAGGCTTTGCGACGATCTCACCCCCTCCCAAAACGGACGGCCTTCAGTATACCCCTTTCCGCAGCGGACCACAACGCCCCGGCCTGAAAAACTCGCATCCCATCTTCTTGACGCACAACAGGTTGCATCGCAACTTTTTGACCGCTCTGGCCAGAATTCGCCCGATGTGGCAAGATGCCAATTTCCGACCCCAAGTCGAGGAGGTTTGCGAGCCATGCGCTTCGATTGGACCGACCAAGGCACGCCCACCGTCGAGGCCGCCCGATGCACCGGCTGCGGACTTTGCACCCGGCTTTGTCCCGACCAAATGTTTCAGTTGGAAAACGGCAAGGCCCAAGTCGTCGCGGGCTCGTTCTTGGGCTGCATCGCATGCGGCCATTGCGTGGCCGGCTGCCCGACCGGCTGCATCACCGTCCGCGGACGCGGCATGACCGGCGACGACGCCCTGCCCTTGCCGCCCAAAGATACGCAAGCCTCGGCCGACCAGCTGCGGACGCTGATGTTGACTCGCCGCAGCATCCGCCGCTTCACCGCCGAGCCGGTCGATCGCGCCGCGCTGGACCAAATCCTCGAAGCGGCCACGACCGCACCGATGGGCATCCCGCCGAGCGACGTCGGCGTGTTGGTGTTTCACGGGCGCGATCGCGTCCAGGCGTTTTCCGAAGACGCTTGCGCGGCGTTCGCACGTTTGGGCTGGCTGCTTCACCCCGTCACGTTGACGCTGATGCGACCGTTGCTCGGCAAGGAGAACCATCGGGCGATGCGAGATTTCGTCCGACCGCTGCTGCAAGCGCTCGTGGCCGAGCGAGCCGCCGGGCGCGACGATTTCACTTACGACGCCCCGGCCGCAATGCTGTTCCATTACGGTCCGGAGAGCGACGGCGCCGACGCTCACATCGCCGCCACGTATGCCATGCTGATGGCCGAATCGCTGGGCCTGGGCTCCTGCATGCTCGGCACCACCGCCGGATTGAGCCACGACAAACAGTTCAAACAAAAATACGGCGTGCCACCTAAAAACAAATTCGGCCTGGGACTCGTGCTCGGCCATCCGCAAGAGGTTTTTCGACGCGGGATCCGCCGCCGCTTAGCGGACGTCCGGTTCGCGTAAAAAGCAGGAGTGTGCTTCAGAAACCGCTGCGACGTGCCTTCACTCAAAAGCCCCCCTCCCCCGCCGAGAGAGAGGCAAGGTGAGTGAATTTTCCGGTCTGAATTTATTTGACCATGGCATCCGCGCTGCAAGTGCCACAGCTACTCAGTGGAAGGCTTACCAAGTCGTTCACGATGTCGAGTTTTTTTGACTTCAAGGGAACGGTTCGCCATTCGTTCGAGGATATGGGGAAATTCCATCAGGAACATGTGTACCTCTTTGCTGCCAAATCCAAATTCTTCCATCATAGGACCGTGCAGAGTAAAATCCCGAATCCGATGTAATCGTTTGATTTCTTTTTCCACAGCGGCAGGATCGCCATTCTTGATCGCATGATACACTTCGGCTGCAATTTCGTAGAACCAGGGCATTTCGTCCCGCACTACTGACGCCATCATCAGGAGAATAATCGGATCATCAGGCTCACCGCCCATGTGCATAATCTCTTCGATCATCCGTGGATGAAATCTGCGCAGACGACGGCGGCGTACTGGTTCACCCGCTTCAACAACAGCGTCGGCAACTTTTGCTGGAAGATCACGAACCGTCCCCTTAATTTCCTCAAGGAACTTAGCGAGAGGATTATCTACCGTTTGGGCATCATCCCTTGTGGTCTTACAAGAGGATTTCTTTAGAATTGTCTCGACGTTAGCTTTGAAGACTTTTACTTGAGTGCTAACAACATCGAGATCGGGTTCTGAGCCGGGAATTCTCTTGGCCAATTGCAGAACGAGTTTCGTCAACGCATCTTCGCTGTCATCAAGATTCTGGAATTGATAGAATGGCCCAGTAGACACTCTGCTAAGTGGAACACCCAAGGCGATTCCATGTACAGGTGTCTCCAATTTGCCTTTTGCAACGCCAGCCTCGAAAAGAATCCACGGCCGGCCAAGGCTTCGCTCGGTAAAGAGACAGACTACATCGGATGCGGCCTGCAATTTCTCCATTAGGCGTTTGTACCATTCATCTCCGAATTCAATTCCTTCTGTACCTTTCTTGTCGCTTGATCGAAACGACTTGAGCATTCCAGCAGTTACGGCGCGAAGCAACTTGCTGAATGCTTCTGCTAGTTCGGCGTCCCTGCTATCATGGCTGATGAAGACGAGAGCGCCAGAAGACCCAACCCCAACGGAATTACCTTCTGAAACAGATGTTTTTGTCTTGTCGGCTTCTGGCATTGTTTTCTCCTTTTCAGCCACGACCATGCCATAATGGTTGGTATACTATCTCTTTCGATAAAAGCGATCTTCGTGATGTCTGGCGGAGTGGAGACAAGCGGAAACGGAGCCAGCCGCCCAAACAGTTTACATGCAATCCATTGGTTAGCGTCAAATCCCGTATTAACTGTTGCACATCCTTGATCAACGGCATCCGAGATAACACAAAAGGTCAAACTCGTGTCGATGGCCTGGCTCGT
>JAJFVC010000087.1 GCA_021372005.1 Planctomycetaceae bacterium
GCGATAGGCCAAGGGAGGCAACCCATGGTGACCAAAGTTCAAAGCTGGGGCAACAGTCAGGGATTGCGGCTGAGCAAGCAGGTGTTGGCGGAAGCGAGCGTCACGGTGGGCGATACGGTGGACGTGACCGTCCGCGACGGCGCGATTGTGATTACGCCCGTTCGGCCGCCGCGTGGAAAAATCAGCCTTCGGTCGCTGGTTGCCCAAATTCCAAAGGGTTACAGGCCGAAAGAAGCGGACTGGGGACCCCGTGTTGGGCGGGAGGCGTGGTGAAACATGGCCTATGTCCCGCGCAAAGGTGATTTGATCGCCGTTTCGTTTGATCCGCAGTCGGGTCACGAACAATGGGGCCGTCGGCCGGCGCTGGTCGTCAGCAACGACTTGTTCAATAAGCATACGGGGTTGGCGATGGTGTGTCCCGTGACGAATACCCGTCGCGATTTTCCGTTTCATGTGCCGGTTGGCGACGATTCCGTTTTGACGGGTTTTGTGATGGTCGAACAAGTGAAGTCGATTGACTTTACGGCGCGAAAGGCCAGGAAAATTAGTCGTGCGTCGGCGGCGGTTTTGGAACAGGTGCTGTCGCTGTTGGAGGCGTGCGTGTTTTAAGCCATTTGTCGTTGTCGTCGTGGGACAGCTTCAGGGGGGCCTGAAAGTGTCTTGTGGAGGCGATCGGTACGATTCATAGCGAAAGCAGCGGTTGGCACAGGCCAGCAATCGTTGCGCGGTTCGAAAGCGGTCGCCAACTTTGGCTTTTGTGGTTTTATGAGAATCCGAACCAACTCGTGAGCGAGACCATGTCCAAAAGCAAAATCCTCATCGCCGACGACAATGCCCCTAATGTTGAATTGTTGGAGGCCTATTTGGACGGGCTCGATTGCGAAATCGCGGTGGCCGTCGACGGCCGCGACACGCTGACCAAGGTGGCCGAGTTCCAGCCCGACCTGATCCTGCTGGACATCATGATGCCCAAGCTCAGCGGGTTCGAGGTCTGCAAAACCCTAAAACGCGATCCGACGACCAAACAGATCATGATCCTGATGGTCACGGCCTTGAATGAGCTTGGCGACATTGAGCGGGCCGTGGCCGCCGGCTGCGACGACTTCCTGAGCAAGCCGGTCAACAAGGTCGAGTTGCTCAAGCGCATCGAAAACATGCTCAAGCTGCGGCAAGTGACCGACGAGTTGGAGCGGCTGCGACGCTACATCGACAGCATGGAAGAGCCGCCGACAGAGCGAGCGTAACGCCATCACCCTAAGTCGTCGAAAATGTCGTCGAACAATTCGTCCGGCGACGCGGGCTTCAGCGGAGATTTCGTCTCGTCGGCGGCGCTCTTGTCGGCCGGCTTCTCGATGAGGGTCTGGTTGCCCGGCGATGGGGACGATTTGCCCGAGGCGACCAGCGTCGGCGATTGGACGGCCGCCACGGTCGGCGTCGGGCGGTCGAACGAGCCGTCATCGGCCGGCACGGCGGCGGGCAGTTTCTGTCGGTCGCCCGCGTAATCGTATTCGGCCCGAAACGTCAGCGGTCCGATCGTGAATTCGGCGTCCGGCAGCAGGGGCGACTCTTTGATCCGGCGGCCGTCGATCAGCGTTCCATTCAGCGAACCGCAGTCTCGGACCATCAACAGCCCGTCGGTCTCGAACAGTTCGCAGTGGTGGCGGCTGACCATCGGATGACCGATCTTCAAGCCGGCATCCCGACCCCGTCCGATCACCAAAGGCAGCTTCAGCCCAATCTTTTTCTTGCTTGCTTTGCCGCCGACCACCAGCAAAAAGGCTTTCATGTCTTCATGGTAATCTAGGAAAACATGCAAAGCAACGGGTTGTATGACAGACAAACAGACAAGCGGAACTTATTCCGGTCTGGTCGAGGATTGGCGGTTTCGGGGGCAGGCTCGGGGGCTGGCCCACGGGAATACGTGAGAGAGTAGCCCACACGAGGGGTTTTTGGCGTTCTATTGCTAAAATTTTCGATCGATCGATCAATTGCACTTGAACCGTGCCGACGGGAGCCTATAATTTCGGGACTCGCCCCATGTGAGACGGCCCCCGTTTTTAAGCGAATCGGGCCTCTCTGGGCTTGTTGCGGGTGTAGCTCAGTTGGTAGAGCACGACGTTGCCAACGTCGTTGTCGTGGGTTCGAACCCCATCACCCGCTCCTTCACGAATGACGATATTTTCACACCGTGGCTTGATTATGTCCGACACCGACCAGCGCGAAGAAACCCAGGGCGAACTGAATTCCGAGACCAACGCCGCGGCGGAAGTCGAAAAGCAGCGATTGGCGCTGGAGGTGAAGGTCGACGAGCGCAGCACCTGCGAGCGCCACGTCACGGTGACCATCCCCCACGAGGACATCGATCGATACTTCGATAAGGAGTTCAGTGAGTTGATGCCGACGGCTCACGTGCCGGGTTTCCGGCCGGGTCGGGCGCCTCGCAAGCTGGTCGAAAATCGCTTCCGTAAGGAGTTGGCCGGGAAGGTCAAGAGCGAGCTGTTGATGGACAGCCTCGGGCAGGTCAACGACGAGCAGAAGCTGTCGGCGATCAGCGAGCCGGAATTCGATTTGGAGGCGGTCGAGCTGCCCGACGAGGGTTCGCTCACCTTCGAGTTTGATATTGAGGTTCGGCCGGAGTTCGAGTTGCCCCAATGGAAGGGGCTGGCGATCGAGAAGCCGGTCCGCGAGTTCGCCGACGCCGATGTGGACCAGACGCTTCAAGACATCCTGTCGCGTCGCGGCCGGTTGGTTCCGCACGACGGGCCGGCCGCCTCGGGCGATTACATCACGGCCAATCTGACCTTCAAGCACGACGACAAGGTGTTGTCGAGCGCCGACGAGGAAGTGATCCGGATTCGTCCGACGCTGAGCTTCCGCGACGGCAAGATCGAGCATTTCGACACGTTGATGTCGGGCGTTCGGGCGGGCGAGACCCGCGAGGGCGAGATTCAACTGAGCGAGGACGCCCCGAACGTCGAACTGCGCGGCAAGAAGGCCAAGGCCGTCTTCAAGGTGTTGGAAGTCAAAAAGTTGGAAGTGCCCGAGCTGACTCCCGAGTTGCTCGAAGAGTTGGGCGGTTTCCAGGACGAGGCCGAGTTGCGGGACGCCATCCGCGACCAGTTGGCTCGCCAATTGGAATACGAACAACATCGTCTCGCTCGGCAGCAGATCACGAAGGCCCTGACCGTGGCGGCCAGTTGGGAGTTGCCGCCCGAGTTGCTGCGTCGGCAGAGTCATCGCGAGTTGCAGCGGGCGGTGATGGAGTTGCAACGGAGCGGTTTCAGCGACGAGATGATCCGCGCGCACGAGAACGCCTTGCGTCAAAACGCGACGGCCTCCACGGCCCAAGCCCTGAAGGAACACTTCATTCTCGAGCGAATCGCCGAGGACGAGAAGATCGAGGCGGACGAGGGCGATTATGAGGCGGAGGTCCGCCTGATCGCGGCGCAGAGCGGCGAGTCGCCGCGTCGGGTCCGCGCCCGGTTGGAGAAGGGCGGCTCGATGGACGTGTTGCGGAACCAGATCATCGAGCGCAAGGTGATCGAGCGCATCTTGGAGAATGCGAAGTTCAAAGAGACGCCTTACGAGTTCCGTCGCACCGACGAGGAAGCGATCGACCAGGCCGCCGGCGGAGGCCAGGAGGCCGACATTCCGGAGGCTAAGTACGACGAGGGCGAGACGGTGCCCGAAGCGAAGGCCGAAGGTCAAGGGACGGGGGGCGAGAAGAAAGGCGCCTGACGCCCGCGCGTCGGACTCCGACTTTTTGCTACGCGGCGTGATATGACGAAACACGGACGTTCGTGGAGCGGTCGCCGATGCCGGCGGCCGGTTCCGGCTTCTAATCCCCAATTCCCAATCCCAAATCTCTCATGATGAGTGAATTTTCTCGGCCGGCGGTTGTGGATCCGCGGTTGAACTATCGCGATTATCAGCGCCAGCGCCAAATGACGCTCGGCGATCTGTTGCTGGAAAACCGGATCATCCTGTTGCAGGGCGAAATCCACGACGGCAACGCCAATGAACTGGTGATGAAGCTGTTGTACCTGCAAAGCGAAAATCGCCGGAAGGACATCCATTTTTACATCAACTCGCCCGGCGGGAGCGTCAGCGCGACGTTGGCCATCTACGATACGATGCAGATCCTGAGTTGCCCGGTGGCGACCTACTGCGTCGGGTTGGCGGCCAGCGGCGGCGCGGTCCTTTTGGCCGGCGGCGCCAAAGGCAAGCGGTTCGCGCTGCCCAACGCCAAGGTGATGATCCATCAGCCTTACGGCCAGGTGGGCGGCCAGGTGTCGGATATCGAGATCCAGGCCAATGAAATCCTGCAAACCCGCGAAGTGCTCAACACGATTCTGGCCCACCACACCGGACAGCCGATCGAACGGATCGCGAAGGACACGGACCGCGATTTTTACATGACCGCCGAGCAGGCCAAGGAATACGGAGTGGTCGACGACATCCTCACCAAACAAAAAGCGGAAGTCGGCGAGGAGGACGAGAAGTGACGGGCGGTTGCGTCCGGGCGTTTTTCGTCGCTGATCCCTAATCCTCAATCCCCTTTCAGCCATGCCTCTAATTCCCTTTGTGATCGAAAAGAGCGGCCGCGAAGAGCGGGCGATGGACATCTACAGCCGCCTGCTGAAGGACCGCATCATTTTTCTCGGCTCGCAGGTCACCGACGAAGTGGCCAACGCCATTGTCGCCCAATTGCTGTTCCTCCAGTCGGAAGATCCGAAGAGCGACATCCACATGTACATCAACTCGCCGGGCGGAAGCGTTTCGGCGGGACTGGCCATCTACGACACGATGCAGTTCATCAACTGCCCCGTGGCCACGTATTGCATCGGTCAGGCCGCGTCGATGGGCGCGGTGCTGCTGGCCGCCGGCACGTCCGGCAAACGCAAAGCGCTGCCCAATTCCCGGATCATGATCCATCAGCCGCTGGCCGGCGCCGAGGGCACCGCCGAGGACATCCTGATCCACGCCAAGGAGTTCACGAAGATCAAGGAGCGGTTGAACAGCATTTTGATCAAGCACACGGGTCATCCGCTGGAGAAGATCGAGCAGGATACGGATCGCGATCGATTTATGTCGCCGGAAGAGGCGCTTGAGTATGGACTGATCGACCACGTGATCGAACACGCGGGACAATAGAGTTTTCAGGCGGGCGCCGCCGAAACGGAAGGAACCGTTTGGGAGACGCCGGGGTCGCTTCTCAGTACGAGCAAGGATGCAGTACGATGAAACCCATGGCCTTGGCCGTCGTGGGATTGGCGTTGTGGGCCGCGGCCGGATGCCGCTGCGACCCGGCCATTCCCGTATTGGAGCGAGAACTCCGTCTGAAAGAAGACGAGATCTATCGACTTCGGGCGGAAGTTGAAGAGTTGCAGGACTGCAACGAAGCCAACTCCTCGCGCAACGAATCTCGTTCTCGGCGCGAGGAGCCCGAACCGCCGCGCGATCGAACGTCGCCCGCGGCGCCGGCCTCGCCGGCCGTGGAATTACCCCAGCAGCCGTCGCACCACGTGCCCGATGCGCTCAAAGCGCCACGGGGCGGCGTGCCGGCCGACATTCCCGAAGTGCCCGAACATCTGCGAGGCCCCTCGCCAAAGCTGCCGTCCAAGACTTCAAGCGACCGTGGCGATCCGTCGGCCGACGGGCCGTCGTTGGATCGCAAGGAAGATCGCGTGGGCGGACGTCCGCCTCGCATGACGTTGGCCGCCCGCGACGGCTCCGAGCCGCTGATGCCCGGCGGCGATAGTCGGCGCGTGGCCTCGATTGCGTTGGACCGTCAGATGACCGGCGGCGTCGGCGACGACGATCGCCAGGGCGACCAAGGCATTTTGGTGGTCGTCGAGCCGCGCGATCGAAACGGTCGGGCGATCGACGCGCCGGCGGACATCAGCGTGGCGGTGCTCGATCCGGCGATGCCGGGCGAAGAGGCCCGCGTGGCTCGCTGGGATTTCACGGCCGCCGAAACGGCGGCCCTATTTCGTCAATCCGGCGAGCGTTGCGCGGTTCATCTGACGATGACTTGGCCGGGCGATCCGCCGAAACACGGACGGCTGCGGTTGTTTGTCCGCTACGAAACGGCCGATGGCCGACGGCTTCAGACCGACATGCCGATCGAAGTGGCGTTGCCTGGCGGCCGCACGGCCCGATGGTCGCCGGGCGATCGTCCGGAGAATCGACGGTTGCCGGCCAACGCCGAAGACGCCCAATCGCGGCGGCCGGTCTGGTCGCCGGATCGCCGATAGGGGCGAAAAACTGCCCTAGGGCGTTGCATCGGTTCCTGCTACAATCCTCCCAATACTTGCGCGGGGAGGAGAGGGGATCGCACGGGTTGCCGGCCCGTTCTCCAGATCCTTCCGTGCATTCAGCGAGGGAGGGAACCCATGCGGATCGGTTTGATCGCGTTCGGTTGGACGGCGGTGTTGGCCATGGCGTCGTTGGTCTCCGCGCAGACGCATCCGTTGCGCGAGTCTGCCGAGCCCGATCAACCGGTTCGGCCGCAAGTGCCGATGCTCGTGCCTCGCCAACCCGCGTCCACGCAGGCCGCTGCATCCGCGCCGAAATCGCCGTTTACGCTTTCACCTGAGGAACAGTCACAGGTCGACCAAGCGCTAAAGCAATGGGAAGAGCACAGCCAGGGCATCAAAACGTTTGATTGCCGGTTTCGGCGATGGATCTATGACGTGGTGTTCGGGCCGCCCGGCCGCGCACGGTTCGACGAATTGGGCTCGCTCCGCTATCAAGCGCCGGACCGCGGGGTGTTTCGCGTCGAGACGGCGATGAAGGACAACAAGGAAGTGCCGATCGACGACGTTCGCGCCGAACGTTGGATCTGCGACGGCAAGTCGATTTTTGAATATCGAGCGACGCAGAAACAGTTGATCGAGCACAAGCTACCGCCTGAGTTGCATGGCAAGGCCATTGCAAACTCTCCGCTGCCGTTTTTGTTCGGCGCCGAGTCGCAGCGGCTGAAGGATCGTTATTGGATCCGGATCGTCACGCCGCCGGGCGTCGCGGACCAGATCTGGCTCGAAGCGTATCCGCGATTCCAACAGGACGCCGCGAACTTCCATCACGCGGAGTTCATCATCAAAAAGGACAAGATGGCGCCGTTCGCCCTGAAGTTGGTTCAGCCGAACGAAAAGGACTCCATCGTGTACCAGTTCTACGACATCGAGGTGAACGACCCATTCCGGTTGTTCAAGGGCGATCCGTTTCGCGCGTTCACGCCGATCGGCTGGCAGAAGATCGTCGAGCAGCCGCCGACCTCGCCGGCCGAGCAGGCTCGTCGTTCTCCTGAGAACGCGCGTTAGTGCGTGTCGCACGGACGTGTAGCGTTGCCGGCGGCGTGATTCTACGGTTCCGAAAGCGATCGGCACGCTACAGGTTTGTAAAATACACCCTAGAACCGGAACTCCGCTCCGACGTTGAGGCCCTGAGCGTAATAGCTGGACGTCTTTCCGGTGAAGGCCGGGAAGGGCAGCGCGCCGGATTGTTGTTCCGGCCAGTTGCGAGGATCGACGTTCAGGTCGATCTGATCGGCCGCTCGGATCACGTTGCCCCAGTAGAGGATGCTGTAGCCGACGAACGCTCGCCAATGGCGGGTCATTTGATAGCCGAGCTCCAGGTTCAACTGGGGAATGATCGTGAAGACGTCGCGCGATTGGGGATGCGGCCACGGTTCGGCGGTTGTAGAGCCGTCGTTGGTGCGGCCGGCGAAAATGCCATAATTGTAGTATTGCGTCGATTGATTCGGCACGGTCTTGTATTCTTCGCCGGCGATGTTGATCGTCTGGTGCGTATTGCCCAGCGCGATCTTGGTCGTGACGTTCAACGACCAACGTCCGCGGTATAGTTCGGTCCGCAGTCCGAGTTCGCCGCCGTAGAATTGGTTTCGGGCGTTGAAGTTGTCGTGGATCAGGAACGTGGTGCCCAGCACGCTCGACGTGCCGCCGGTGACCGTGAGGTTTTCGGTGATGCCGACGTAGTCGCTCAAGTCATAATACCGGAATCCGAACAACAGGTCGGTCCGGCAACAATTCAACAACGGAATGGCGCAGGGGTCGTCGCAAGGCGTGCAGCAGCCGTCGCACGAACACAAATTGTAGCTGAGCAAAACGCCCGCTGACTGGAAATAGTCTTTCGCGTGGACCGAGACGGTGCCGTTGAGTAGGCCTGGAGAGCTGACCAATTCGCCGCTTTGCGTGTTGGATTGGACGTCGAAGAACGGCCGCATGATGACCGTGCTGCCCGAGGTGTTCGGACTGGTGTAATTGGCATCCAACTCACCCAACGAGAGATAATCAAACTCGAGATCCCAAACGTGGCAGCAATCGAGCCATGTGCCGACGGTCGTGCGATAGCCCGATCGTCCGCCGTCGAGGACCGTGTCGTTGCCGTAAAGAATTTGTGTGGAGTTGGAGCTTAAAACGCCGGTGCTTACCAGCGGCGGCAGTTTCATTCCGCTGCCCCACCACAGCAAATAGTCGGCCCGCAGCCAATAACGCCCCGGCAGGCTGCAAACCACGCCGTCCAACGCGTCGTCGGTCATCTCAACCGTCCCAGCCGTTTGAGATTGCGCCGCTTGGGGGACAACTTGCGACGACTCGGGAATCGGTTGAAGTCCACCGGTTGTCGTGTCGGCGGCCAGGCAGGCTCCCAGGTTTGTCCAAAGTCCACCGACAAAAAGCGCGACTCCGAGAGCATAGGCTCGGCAACGAGTTTGGTTCATAATCCCCACCTAAAGGCTGTTCGGCTTGTAGCGGATGGCCCGACCTTAACGAATAAAAGGACAACGACGCTTTTAACGAATCGACCGATTCTGTTGATCACATTAGCCGGAAAAGAATGTTTTGGTTAAAAGAGGGATGTGTGGAGGTTTGGGGTGTGTTTTTTGTGTGAAAAACCTGGTCTTCCGACCTCGCGGCGGACGTTTTTCGGGATGGTGGACTTTTTG
>JAJFVC010000003.1 GCA_021372005.1 Planctomycetaceae bacterium
AGGACGCGATGCTGATACATCAGCGGGATGCCAAAGAATCGAAAGATGACGACGAACACGAAAATGTTGTCCATCGACAGGGCTTTTTCGCTGACATAGGCGGTCAGGTATTTCGTGCCCGCCGCGGGGCCGTCCCACCACGCGAGGACGCCGCCGAACGCCAGCGCCAGAACGATCCAAAACACGGTCCACGCGGCCGACTCGCCCAGCGACGGCGCATGATCGCGCCGATGAGCCAGCAGATCAATGGCCAGAAGCATGGCGACCAGAACGCTGAATCCGATCCAATGCCAGGCAGCAAGTTCCAAGGCGAGAATCCTTCTCTTGGGCGTGAAAATCAACCCATCTACGATAGACGCTCGGGCCGGGGCTGACAATATCTTCCCCCCGTCGGGGTGCTGTCGTGACGTCGTCCGATTGACAGAATCGGCGTCGGAACGTACAACCCGAGAAACGGCGAGACCTATGCTCGCCGCGCGGCCGCGTCGACTTTCATTTGGAAGGCTTGCTGCACGAAAATGAGCGAAAACCCCCATCAGTACGACAATCCGTTGATCTCGCGCTACGCCTCGCCCGAGATGAGCGCCCTGTGGAGTCCGCAACGTAAGTTCAGCACGTGGCGGCGACTTTGGGTTGCACTGGCCGAGGCCGAAATGGAGTTGGGGTTGCCGATCACGCGTCAACAGATCGACCAGTTGAAGTCAAAGACGGACGCGATCGATTTCGAGGCGGCCGCTCGCTATGAACGCAAGTTGCGCCACGACGTGATGGCCCATGTGCACGCGTACGGCGATGTCTGCCCCGACGCCAGGCCGATCATCCATCTGGGCGCGACCAGTTGCTACGTGACCGACAACACGGACTTGTTGCTACTGCGCGAAGGGCTGCGGATGGTCGCGGCGGGCGTGGCGGCGGTCATCGACCGGTTGGGGCGGTTTGCCGCCGAGTATCGCGATCTGCCATGCTTGGGGTTCACGCACATGCAGCCGGCTCAGCCGACCACGTTGGGCAAACGGGCCTGTCTCTGGGCGCACGATTTTGCGATGGATCTGGCCGAGTTGGAGCATCGGGCGGCCAGCCTCAAGGCGCTCGGCAGCAAAGGCACGACCGGCACGCAAGCCAGTTTTTTGGAGCTTTTCCACGGGGATCACGCGAAGGTGCGTAAGCTGGAAGAGTTGGTTTGCCGAAAAATCGGTTTCGAGGCGGCCTACCCGGTCAGCGGACAGACGTACTCGCGGAAGATCGACGCACAAGTGTTGAGCGTGTTGTCGGGCGTGGCCCAAACAGCTCACAAGATGGCGACCGATCTTCGATTACTGGCCCATCGCAAAGAGGTCGAAGAGCCGTTTGAGAAGGATCAAATCGGCTCGTCCGCGATGGCCTACAAGCGCAACCCGATGCGGAGCGAACGCATTTGCTCGTTGGCGCGGTTTGTGACGAGCTTGGAGTCGAACGCCGCGCAGACGGCTTCGGTCCAATGGCTCGAACGGACGTTGGACGACAGCGCGAATCGGCGATTGACGTTGCCGCAGGCGTTTTTGGCGACCGACGCCGTGTTGATTCTCTGTCGAAACGTGACGGCGGGCTTGGTCGTCTATCCGCGCGTCGTTGCGGCCCATCTGGAGGCGGAGCTGCCGTTCATGGCCACGGAGAATATTTTGATGGCGGCCGTGGCGGCCGGCGGCGACCGGCAAGACCTCCACGAACGGATTCGCCGGCACAGTCAAGCGGCCGCGGCGGTGGTCAAAGAGCAGGGCCTGCCGAACGACCTGTTGAAGCGGTTGGCCGACGATCCGGCGTTTTCCAAAGTCGACTTGGCCCAGACGACCGAACCGAAGCAATACGTCGGCCGCGCCCCGCAACAGGTCGATGAGTTTTTGGCCGAGGTGGTCGAGCCGATTCGGGCTCGATATCCTGCCGACCCGGCGGCAACCGCCGACGTGCACGTGTGACGCGCGTCTTCGGCAAGGCGCAACGTCGCAAGGCCGTTGTTTGCCGGACGTTTCAGCCGATCTCGTCCAGGAGCCGATTGAGGGCGATGTTCAGCTTCTCGTCGGTCTCGTAGGTTCCCTCGGCGATTTGCTGACGAACCGCCTCGACCCGATCCGCTCGGATGTCGGGAAGCTGTTGGACCTGTTCGATCATTCTCGCAGCTTCGGAAATGTCGACCTCGTCGGCGATTTGAGGGGCCTCGGGCCGGGTCATAGGCTGAGCCGGTCGGGCGCCGTGCGGCGCGGAAATCGACTGGGGACCTTGCAACTGGCTAGGACCGTAAATGTGCATCGCTTGATTCTCCAATTCGTGGGCGTTGGTCTCATCGGCCGCATCCGTGCGCCGAATTCATCCTTTTCACCGACGCCCCACTCGTAGCGAAAACATGTCCTTCCGTTATTATAACGTCTGTGACGGCGCGTTTTCTTGCCCAATGATGCGTTTCGGCATCCTCGGAGGTTTTTGGTCAACGTCGTGTTGGGCACAACCGCGAAAGTCCTGTTCGACCGAATCAAACATGCCGAACAAAACTCCTCAACCGCTTCTGCGCCGTGTCGCGGTGCTGGCGAATATCCTTATTATGCATCGTCGCACCGCACAGGCCAAGCCGAATGTCGTTCAAATTCCTGCCGTCCTCTACTCGATCTACGGATGTTCACTATCGCGGGTTCACGCCCTTGCGGATTTTTTCGGCCGACGGCATCGAAACCAGCGAGAGTCGGGATTATAGGCGGACGCCGAAAAATAGACAAGATGAATCTAGGGTCGGTCGCCTTCGCGGTTGGATTTAGAACTCGACGCCGTGCGACGGCCGTTCGGGAACTATCGATGGGCCCGTCCGAAATAGGGGTTCATCGACGCGATTCCAAGTCTCGACGTATGAGCGGGTGACGTATCGGCCGGTCCTAGGATTGAGAGCCGGCCAGTTTGCGCATCGCAGCCGCAATCGGTTAGGATTTTCTAGCGTGAGGGCGACGTGAACGGTGTGCTGAGTGGTCACGTCGGAGCCCAAGATGACATAAAGGGTGCCTTTGATGGGCGACTTGTCCGCTGACGGATGGGCAAAAACCCCGGAGCACATCAATAGCGCATCGCTGCTGATCAGCCGGATGGAAAAATTCTTCCCGTCGTCGGCGATTTGGAATTGTGCGCCGGCCGACGCTTGCCAGACGCCGGTCAACGGTCCTCCGGCTGCGGTGGCGCCATGAGATGGGGACAACGGTGCGGCGTTGGCGTTGGCCGAGCCTGCCGAGGGTTTCGGCTTTACGTTCAGGCAGAAGGTGCAGAAATTCTGCAAGAATTTGGCTCCTTCGCCTTGATGCGGGTCCACGGCCTTGGCGTCGCTCACCCAGCCGTTTCCATAAGGCGCGAGGGACCAAACGACCGTGTCGCCGGTCGTGCCCGATTTTTCCAATTTCAGCAGAGGTGTGACGTCGCCGATGGGCAGAATTCGCAACTTTTGCCCGGACGGTTGCAGCACGACCTGCTGGCAGTCCGTCACAATCGCGTGCGACTGGGCCGGCACGCAAACCATGGGGCCGCGATCGGCCAGAGGCTCGCTGGCGAGCCCGAACAATCCTAGAACGTTGTTGTTGACCAGCAGCAGACCGCCGTCGGCGACCCATCGTTGCAGCCGTCGCGCGGTCTCCGGCGTAAACTTATCGAGCGTGCAGACGGGGGACACCTGCAAAGCTGAAATGTCGCGGTTGCCGAGGAGCGTGGCCAGAGCGTCGGGACTCTGTAAAACACTCGTCCGACGGGCAAATCGGGCTTCGGGCGTTTCGTCCGGAGGCGTTTTTTCAGATTGCGTTTTTGCAGAGGGTTCCTGATTCAGCGGTGTTTGGTCCGTCGGCATCGCCGCAGTTTTCTGGGACGCCGTGGGGGACGAAGTTGTTCCGGCGGTTTTTGGCATGTCGGGCGTGGAGCCGAGGGGGGCCGATGTTGTGCCTGCGGTTACCGTGCCGGCCGACGCGTTGGACGTTGCGGAGGCGGTTTCGTCCTTCGTGGTTGGGGCGGCCGCGGTCGAACCGACGGTCACTGTGCCAACCGAGGCCGACGTGGAGGAGTCGGTTGTTGTATCCGTACCGGTCGTGACCGCAGCGTCCATCGAGGGCGGGGCGGGCGGCGGCGGCGACGGTTTGGCCGACGCGTCACCGGTCGTCTCGGGGGCTTGGGAGGACGTTTCCGGTGCGATGGGGACGGCCTTGTTTAACAAGGCTGCGACGGCATCTTGGCTGGTTTGGGTGCTATGGGCCACGGACACCAGGTCGTGGAACCGATTGCACCACCAGCAGACGTATCCGCGATTGGTGGTCTGAGAGGTGGCGTTGAATCCGATAGTTTGACAGAAGCCCAAGTCGGCCAGCGGGGTGAGGGACACCGCCATCGCCACGAAGCTCCAAACCAGAAAGCCGGAAAAAAATCCCAAAATGCCCGCGCCGACGTTGTCGAACGCTTTGGCCATCGGCATGTACAATCGGCCCGACAGGCATGCGAAACTCAGCCCGTACATAATGGCGAGCGTCATGATGCCGATGCTCAACATCGCCAGGCCGTAGCCGTAAGACATGGTGGTGGCGGCCGGGATGCTGGCGACGGCCAAGGGGGTCAAAAAGACCGCCATGTAGGTCGCAACCAGCAGGTTGAAAAACAGGATCCACGCGGCGTAGAACCCCACCTGCACGGCGATCCATGAAAACAACGCGCCCAGAAACACCGCCAGCCAAAAAGCCATGGTTTTCTACCCCACCACCCGCTTGATTTCCTCGAGACTGGTGACTCCCGCCACGGCGCGTCGAAACGCTTCGGTGCGAAGGTTGGAACGACCTTGTCGTTCGCCGTCCGCTTTCAATCGCGAGGCAATCGCCGCGTCCTGCGCGATCGCCGCCCGCAGTTCGTTGGTGATCGGCAGCAAGTCGCAAATGGCGGTTCGTCCGAAATATCCCGTGCCGCCGCAATGCTCGCATCCGACGGACTCGAATAGACGTTTGACGTCGATGCCCTTTTGGCGGAGACTTTCGGCCACGTTGGGCGGCAGTTCGGCGGGACGCTTGCAGTGATCGCACAATCGCCGCAGCAGCCGTTGGGACAGCACCAGGCTAAGGCCCGACGACAGCAACATCGGCGAGATGCCGAGGTCCAACAAACGAACCAGCGCGGTGGCGTTGCTGTCGCAGTGGATTGTGGCCAGCACCAGGTGGCCGGTTTGCGCGGCCCGCAATGCGATTTCGGCCGTTTCCTCGTCGCGGATCTCGCCGACGCAGATCACGTCGGGGTCTTGCCGCAAAATGCTTCGCAAAGCGCTGGCGAAGGTGATGTCGGCTTTTGCGTTGATTTCCAGTTGGCTGGCCTCGGGCAGGAAGGCCTCGATCGGGTCTTCGACCGTGATCACGTTGTGGCTCATGCGGTCGATCTGATTCAACATCGAATAGAGCGTGGTGGTTTTGCCGCTGCCGGTTGGGCCGCAAATCAGCACCATGCCCGACGGCTTGTCGACCGCCTCGCTGATGAGGGTGCGCTGGCGTTCGGGGATGCCGGCGTCCATCAGGGTGAAACTGCCGGCATTGTGGTTCAGCACGCGGATCGAGAGTTTTTCGCCGTTGAGCGCGCCGGCGCTGGCCACGCGGAACGAGACAGTGGCCGTTCCCTTGCGCGCGGTGAACGCGCCATCCTGGGGGCGGCGGCGCTCGGAGATGTCCATATTGGACACCGCCTTGATGCTGTTGATTACGGCCCGACAGGAGTCCGACGGCATATCGCGCAGATTGCGCAACATTCCGTCAATCCGAAAGCGGACCGTATAGGTGGTGGGATCTTTCGGGTCAATCAGGATGTCGCTGGCGCGGTGCGCCAAGGCTTGGTCGATCAGTTGAACCGTCAACTCAAAGGAGGACTTGTCCTCGCCGCGGTGTTGGCCGTGTCCTTGAATCTCGCGCAGCTCGTTGCCCGTAGCGTCGAATAGCCGCAGCGAGTCCGCATCGTCGGGCTCCTCGGCGTTCCGGGGATGAAAGAGGTGGGCCGCTTCGTCTCGGATTCGGTAGATCAGGTCAATCAACGGGTTGCCGGTCTTGCCGGTCTTTTTCGTGTCGGCCAGCACCAACGCCAGGAAGATCGCCGGCCCCAGCCACAAGGAAGCGACCTGAATGGTGGAACGATAGCTGTTGGGTACCAACGGACTGTCTTCCGCTTGTCGGGCCAGGTGCAAACACGCAAGAACCCACCCGACCACCACCACCAGCGCAAAAACACTAAACGGCAAACCAGCGGCCGAGGTTTCGGCTTGCGCCAATGGCAAACCGGCGACCACCAGGGCCAGGGTTGAAAAAAGCGGATGAGGCATTTTCGTTGCGAAGGGCGATCAAGGAGGAGTCAAATACATCTTAAGTTTCGCAGCGATGCATCGCCCAACCCAAGTATTGTAAACGCACAAACAGTGGGGCGTCAAGATGGGGGCTAGAACCTACTTTTTGCCGCTGGACAATACGCAAGGGGGTGTATTAGAAAAAAATGGCTTATCGACAGGAGTCTTTCGCGTTTTCTTTCTGCCGGCTTGTTTCTTTCCCCCATTTTTTCGTGGGGGGAGGGGGGAGCTTAGGTGCCCTCGCTGATTCGCAGCGGGAGCCATTGGCGAGGGCGCTTACACGCAGGCCAAGTTGGATTTCCAAACCGCTTGCTGCATCGCGTTATTTTCCAGTTCGCTCGGCGAGCCATTTGGCTCGGATCAATCCGCCGAGTCCGCCGGGCAGATCGGCCGCCTCTTCGTATTGAACGACGGCGCGGCGGTCGTCGCCGAGCGTCTCGAAGGTTCGGCCCAGATTGTAGCGAGCGCCGGGCGTCCATGGGCCGTTGGGCGTCGCCTGCAACGTGCGAATGGCGAAATAATCGGCCGCCGCCGAGTAGTTCCCTCGTTGAAACGCCACCAGTCCGAGCCAGTAGCCGGCGTCCTGCTTCCCGCGAAAATAAAGAAACTTTTCGGCGCCGGGGATGGACGAAGCCGCAAGTTCTTCGTTGGACGGTCGGGCGAGCTGGTAGTAGCGGATTGCCCCGTTGTCGCCGGTGAACTCGCCTTTCAAGTGAAGCAACCGACCGTGGTACAATGGCGACGAAGGAATTGCGTAGAACGGCAGCAACGAAAGTAGTCGCTCGTTCAACTCCGCGTCGCTCAAATGCGATCGGCGAAGCAATGTCTCGAATGGCCGCAACCACAACCGCGGCGCAGCCGTCCGTTCAAAGGATTTCCAAGGGGCCGCTTGCAGGCTGGGCGAGACCGTCAGTGCCATCTTTTGCGGCCCGGTCAGCCGCGACTCCAGCAGCTTCATCCGCAAGGACAATTGTTCGGGCGAGGCGGCCAGCAACACCGTCGCCCGGCTAAAATCCGCAGCTTTCAGACCATACGGATGCGACGGCGCGTCCAATTGCCGCAGCAACCGATCGCCGCGGGCCGCTTGGGCCAACGTGGCTGGTTGGATCGTCAATCGGCCGTCATCGTCGCGCACCACGCCGTCGACGGCGGGAATCGGCAGCCCCAACCTCGGATCGAACAGATACGCCTCACCTTCGATCAGCACGGCGACCAACAACGAAGACGTTTGGGGTGAGGAACCGGCGCGCGGCGCGTCCTTATTTTCGCCTCCCACTTCCAACACGGCGGCATCCATACCCTGTTGCCGTGCAAGTTCGAGAAACACCCACGTCCGTTCGTCCACCGTACCGTGGCCGAACAACAAGACTTCCCGGGGGAACTGAGGAATTCGCTTCGCAGAATCTGCGTCGAGCTGAATGTTGCGGACGGTCCAGTCAAATAGGCTCTTGGCCTGTTCCAACTCGTTGAGCGAATCGCCGCGCGCCCAACGGCTGACGTCGCGCAGCCATACGGTCCCCTGCAAGACAAAACCGTCGAATCGTGAAAACTCCAGGCGGTCCAGCCGTTGGAGTTCGGGCAGCTCGGCTAGGCGTTTCGGCAGCGCGCCGATCATCGGGTCGGGCTTCCAGTCCGCCGGCGCCGTTTGCGGGCGAATCCATTGGTTCAGCCGATCGACGATCTGGCGGAGCATTTCCGGCTCGATCCATGTCGCCGTAAGTCGATCGGCGGAATCACGCGGTTTCGTCCGTCGAGGATCGAGTCGCTGAGCAATCTGTTGAATCGCGTCGCTCGACTCAAACTGGGCGAGCCGGTTCAAGTTGTCGATCGCGTAGCTGAGCAGTTCGTCGCGGTATTGTCGTGAGGTGATTTCGTGTTGGACGTCGTTCGACGGCGGTACGCCAGTCGAATCCTTGCAACCAACCGCCGCAACCGCCAGCAGCAACGATCCGATCGCCGAAGAAAATAAGAAGTTTTTCACGATGGCATTCCTTCGATCGCGCGGCGGACGACCAGCAGTCGCTGAAGCACGTCCGCGAATTGGTCCAACGGGAGGGAATTGGGGCCGTCGCTTCGGGCGCGATCGGGATCGGGATGAGTTTCAAAAAACAGGGCGTCGGCGCCCAACGCCGTGGCGGCCCGGGCCAACGGCTCGACCATCGCGCGGTTGCCGCCGGTCGAGGCGCCCAATCCGCCGGGCTCCTGGACGCTGTGCGTGGCGTCGAACACCACGGGCACGCCGAGCGACTGCATCTGCGGAATCGCCCGCATGTCGTTGACCAGGCGTCCGTAGCCGAAAAACGTGCCTCGCTCGCCCAATAAAACGTCTTGGCAGCCGCCGGCAACCAGTTTGTCGACGACGTTTTTCATGTCCCACGGGGCTAAAAACTGACTCTTTTTCACGTGAATCGGACGGCCCGTGGCTGCGGCGGCCAGCAGCAGGTCGGTTTGCCGGGCCAAAAACGCGGGAATTTGCAGCAGGTCGCAGACTTCGGCGACCGGTCCGGCCTGCTCGCGTTCGTGCAGATCGGTCGTGATTGGCAGCCCGGTCGACTGCTTGACCCGCCGCAACACGGCCAGTCCTTCCGTTAGGCCCGGTCCGCGAAACGAATGCACGCTGGTGCGATTGGCTTTGTCGAACGAGGCCTTAAAAATCAGCGGAACGGCCAGCTTCTCGGCGATTTGTCGCAATCGCTGTGCAATGGCGAGGGTCGACGCCTCGGTTTCGATGACGCAGGGGCCGGCGATGACCACCAACGGCTGGCCGCGTCCGCAACGCAACGGTCCGATCGTGACGGGATTGTTCAGCATGGAAAGCAATCGAGGGCAAAAAAGTCTCCCTCAGTGTACCTGAACTTTCGCGGCTTGATAACTCCAGATCGGTGGGCGCGCCTGGAGGCGACGCACTGTAGCGTTTTCATGTGTTCCGTGTTGCGAAACGCTACGAGGCGGCTGCCTTTTTGGGTTTGGGGTTCGGTTGGAGGCGACGGATGTTTTTGTTGCGTAAGTCGTTTTTGAGTAATTAGTTATGTCTAAATATATCTGAAAAATTGGAAAAACGGCAAAATGGCACGGCGAATGCATTCTCTCAGGGGCGTGCGGGTTCCGGGGACGGGCCCGCATCACAGAGTGTTTGGCCCGCGGGGCCTCTGACGAGTTGGGACCGGACGGTTACCTTGCCCTTACTGGACCGGTCGGCCGCTACGTACGGCGGCGCGTCAGCGGCCCCCTTTTTTTTGCGCATGGGTCATCGTGGCCGCCGTCCGTTTTGTTCTGGTTGCCGGTGCTGGTGTTTTGTGGGTGGAGTGATCATGGCGCGTTAGGGTGGTTTTTCGTTAAGGAACACGTCCGAGAAGGGCTTGGCAGCCTGCCGCACTGCCGATATACTGTGTGATTCCCCTGCCTTTCGGAAATTTCAGAGTAAACTCTGGAAGGCAAGTCGCCAGCGTAGCTTCAATCGGCAGAGCACCGCATTCGTAATGCGGGGGTTAAGGGTTCGACTCCCTTCGCTGGCTCTCTCAAGAACGGTGGGCGGGTTTCAAAAACGGAAGTCGTCGCCGGCGCGCGGCGCAGGCAATCCGGCAGCACACAATCAAGCCGTCGCAGTCGCGCGATGGAACACACACATCCGGCCGCGCGTTGTTTTTCGGTTGCGGACGGTTTTAGGGCGCACAGGACGCAGGAGAGTGATTCGATGTTGCAAGCGGCTGAATTCGATCTGAAGCAAGCGGTACTGTTGAACGATACGTTCGGACCCCGCGAGGTGCGGCAGATGCAGGACGCGATCGGCTGCGATTTTTCGCAGTACGCCGTGTTGCGCGACGCAGTGGGCGAGCTGCAGGCCCGCGAAGAGCATACGCCGGCCAGTCGGGTTCGGCTGGGCGTTTGCCAGTATTTGTTGGGCCGCTACTACCGCGCGATCGAAACTCTGCAGCAGGCCGACGGCGGCGCAATGGCTCATTATTATTTGGCCAAGTCACACTTCGCTCGGCAGGAATACGCCGAGGCGATTGAAAGCTACAAGGCCGCTGAAAAGGCCGGCTACGACGCGGGGGATTGCGCGTTGGGCCGGGCCGAGGCGTTGCGATACTCCAACAACGCGGTCGGCGCGCTGGCCGTCTTGGATTCGCTCTCCGGAGCGATCGAACAGACCGCCGAATATCTGACGCAGCGGGCCGCCACGGTCGCCGCGATGGGCGGCAATCCGCAAGAGGTGGTGGCTCTCTACGAACGGGCCGTCGAGTCGGATCGCAATCACCCCGGCGCGCTGTTCGGCCTGGCGTTGGAAAACGACCGCCGCGGCAACGACGACACGGCGATGGAATTGTACAAGCGGGCGACCGACCGGTTGCCCACGCACGTCGGCTCGCTGATCAACATGGGGCTGTTGTTCGAGGATCGCGAACAATATGAAAAGGCGGCCCAGTGTTATCAGCGGATTTTGGACACCTATCCCGACCACATTCGCGCGGCGCTGTATTTCAAGGACACCGAAGCGTCGCACGAGCAATACTACGACGAGGACGCGCAGCGCAAACGCGACCGAATGAGCCAAGTGCTCGGCATTCCCGTCACCGATTTCGAGCTGTCGGTCCGCAGCCGCAACTGCCTGCAAAAGATGGGCATCATGACCCTCGGCGATCTGTGCCGCTGCACGGAACAAGAACTGCTGGCCAGCAAAAACTTCGGCGAAACGAGCCTGGTCGAAATCAAGGAGATGCTGGCCACGAAAGGCTTGCGGCTCGGACAGTACGCCCAGGAGCGTCCGGCGATCGATCTGGTCGAGCCTGAGGAATTGTCGGCCGACGAACAGGCGGTGCTGGCCAAACCGATCTCCGAATTGAATCTGTCGGTTCGCGCCCGCAAGTGCATGATCCGTCTGGCCATCAACACGTTGGGCGATCTGGTCCGCCGGACCGGCGACGACCTGTTGGAGTGCAAGAACTTCGGCGTGACCAGTCTCAATGAGGTCCGCGAAAAGCTCACCGTGATCGGTCTGAAGCTGCGCGGCGAGTAGATCGGTGGGAGCAGCGTCGCATGGAGAACGGCGAGCGTCGTGACGCGATGGCTTCCTGCACGCCGCTGTCGTTCGACCGCCGTCCCTTTTCTTATCGGTTGCTGCACGTCGATGCGCACGGTTCGGCGCGGCGGGGCGTGCTTTCAACGCCGCACGGCGATGTGCAAATGCCCGCCTTCATGCCCGTCGGCACGTTGGCCAGCGTCAAGGGGTTGGAGATCGACCAGCTTCGGGCCACCGGCGCCCAAATGGTGTTGAGCAACACCTATCACCTTGCGCTGAGGCCCGGCGAGTCGGTCGTCGCGCATTTCGGCGGGCTGCATCGTTTTATGGGCTGGTCCGGCCCGATGCTGACCGACAGCGGCGGCTTTCAACTGTTCAGTCTGGCGCATCGCACCGAGGTGACCGAGCAGCAGGCCGTCTTTCGGTCGCACATCGACGGGCGGTTGGTGGCGTTGTCGCCCGAGCGGGCCGTGGCCATCCAAGAACAACTCGGCGCCGACGTGGCGATGGTGTTGGACCACGTGGTCGGATTGCCCAATCGGCCCGAGGTGGTCCGCGACGCCGCCGAGCGGTCGATCCGCTGGGCCCAACGCTGTCAACAGGCGGCCACCCGAACCGACCAGACTTTGTTCGCCATCGTGCAAGGCGGGCTCGATCCCGATTTGCGGGTCGAGTGCGCCAGGCAGCTTCGGGCGATGGATTTTCGGGGCTACGCGATCGGCGGTCTGAGCGTCGGCGAGGAGCCGGCCGAGATGTATCGCATGCTCGAAGTGACCGTGCCCGAGCTGCCGTCCGACCGGCCGCGCTATCTGATGGGCGTCGGGCGTCCGATCGATTTGTTGGAGGGCGTTCGCCGCGGCGTCGATCTGTTCGACTGCGTCATGCCGACGCGCAACGGCCGCAATGCGATGGCGTTCACCGATTCGGGCAGTCTGCGGCTTCGCAACGCTCAATATGAGAAGGATGAGCGGCCCCTCCAAGAGGACTGCCCTTGCGCCGCGTGCCGGCGAAGTCGCGGATACTTGCGCCATTTATTTATGACCGGCGAGATGCTTGGGCCGATCCTGCTGTCGATCCACAATCTAACCTATTACCAGCGGCTGTTGGCCGACGCCCGGACGGCGATCGAGGCGGATCGGTTTGAGGAGTTCAGACTGGAGAAGATGCGTGGGTGGGGGTGTGGGGGGGGAGGGTGACGTTTTTGGCCGGAAGGCGGCTTTTCTTTGTGCCCGTATCCGTGGCGGTCACGGACTTTCCCCTTGCCGCTTGCGGGGGAAGTGCTTAAGATAACGGACTTACGACCATTGATCTTATCGGAGAGATTGCCGTGGACGTGATGCTGTCGAAACTTAGCGGCGTGGCGGTGTTGTTGGCCGAGGGGGCGAGCAGTTCGGGCTCGCCGGCTCCCGATGCGGGGGCGAGTTCGATGTTGCCGTCGTTGCTGCCGCTTTTGGCCATTTTCGTGCTTTTTTATTTTCTGTTGATTCGTCCCCAGCGTCGAGAGCAATCACGTCGGCAAGCGATGTTGTCCGCGGTCAAGAAAAACGACCGGGTGATCACCGCCGGCGGCATTTACGGCGTGGTGACCAACGTGCATCAAGAGGCCGACGAAGTGACCGTCAAGGTGGACGAAACCACCAACACGAAGCTCCGAATGACGCTCAGTTCGATCACCCGGGTGCTGGGCGACGAGTCGTCCAACGAAACCGCCAACAAATCTTCCTAAGGCCGATTTCAAAACGGGCGTTTAGCCGTTATGTTCCCGGCCGTGGGAGGCATTTTTCGAGTTTTAAAACCGCTTCTAGTCTTTTAGGGAACCGTCTGTCATGTCTTGGTACGTGAATACCTTGTTTGCCGAGGTCGCCGCGCCGAATTCCGCTTCGTTTCCCTGGTACGTCGATCTGCTGGTGGCGTTGGCCACGTTGGCCGTGTCGTTTTTCCTGGGCGGCTACTTGGGCAAAACGCTTCGGATGCGCGATCACGGCTGGAAGATCGGGTTGAGCCTGTTCACGCTGCTGGCCAGCGTCGTCGTTCTGCTGATGGGTCCGCCGTTGAAGCTCGGCATTGACCTGAGCGGCGGCGTCATCCTGGTGTACGAGGTGGATCAATCGAAGGTGAAGTCGACCGACACGATCGACATGGACAAACTGATCGGCGCGGTCGCTCGCCGCGTGAATCCCGGCGGACAGAAGGAAGTCACGATCCGCAAGTTCGGCACGCAGCAAATCGAAGTGATCGTGCCCGAGGTCGACCAGGCCGAGGTGGATCGGATCAAGCGGATCATCAGCACCACGGGCAACCTGGAGTTCCGCATTCTGGCCAATCAGCGCCACGACAAGGAGTGGATCGAGCGAGCTCAGGCCGATTCGTCCAAAATGCAGGTCCGCGATCCATCGGGCAACGTGTTGGCCTGGTGGGTGCCGGTCAAGCCGGGCCAGGAACAAGGTTTTCTGCGCGACAAGGAAATCGTCACCCGCGTGCGCAAGGTCGGCGGCAAGGAAATCCTTGAAGTCCTCGTGGACAATGACATCTACAATGTCACTGGCGCGTATCTGACCCGTGCCGAAGCCGGCGCCGACGACCGCGGTCAGCCGTGCGTGCATTTCAATTTCAACATCAAGGGCGCTGGATTGTTCGGCGAGTTGACCGGCACCCATCTACCCGAAAAACTGACCGACTTCGCCTATCGGCTGGGCATCATCCTGGACGGCCAGTTGTGTTCGGCTCCGACGATCCAAAGCCAGATCACCGATCGCGGCCAGATCACCGGGTCGTTCACGCAACAAGAGGTGCAAGAGCTGGTCAATGTGTTGAATGCCGGCAGCCTGCCCGTGGCGTTGTCGAAAGAGCCGATCAGCGAGCTGTACAGCGGTCCGACGCTCGGCGGCGACACGATCACCAAGAGCACGCACGCGATGCTGATCGCCGCGGTGTTGGTGCCGTTGTTCATGCTTTGGTACTATCGGTTCTCGGGCCTGGTGGCCGACATCGCATTGGTCTTGAACATGCTGATGCTGTTCGCCGTCATGTTGACGATCAAGGCCGCGTTTACGTTGACGGGCTTCGCCGGTCTGGCGTTGACCGTCGGCATGGCGGTCGACAACAACGTGCTGATTTACGAACGGTTGCGCGAAGAATTAGATCGCGGAGCGACCCTGCGTATGGCCATTCGCAACGCGTTTCAACGGGCCAGCGCGGTCATCATCGACGCCAACATCACCACGCTGTTGGCCGCTACGGTGCTGTACATCATCGGGTCCGACCAGGTGAAGGGCTTCGCCGTCACCCTCTGGCTCGGCGTGGCCATCAGCATGTACACGGCGGTGTTCGTTTCGCGGGTGATTTTCGACGTCGCCGAGAAGCGGCAGTGGATCACCCATGTCAAGATGCTGCGGATGATCGGCCACACGAACATCGACTTCATGCACTGGTTCCGCTACTGCTTGACCGGTTCGATCATCGTCACGGTGATGGCGATCGCCGTGGCATTTTATCGCGGCCAGGGGTTGTTCGACATCGATTTCACCGGCGGCGTGTCGGTCCAGGCGTACTTTGAGAAGCCGCAGGACACGGCCTATGTGCGCGACGCGCTTCGAGATAAGCTGCCCGACCTGGCCATCAGCGACGTGCAGTTGGCCGGCGAACAGAAGGGACTGCGGTTCTTGATCAACACGTCGCAGTCGGACATGGACAAGGTTCGTAGCGTGTTGTCGGCCACGTTCGGCGACAAGCTGGCCCGCAACGCGGTGCAGTTCACCGTGCCAAAGGCGATCACGGCCCCGGCGTCGGCGAAACCGGTCAAGGACGGCCAGTCGCGGCGAGAGCTGTCTTCGTCGCGCCTGTTGGCTTCCGCGGATCAGGACGCGTGGATGTTGGCGCTGGCCGACCCGCCGACCGCCAAGAAGGCCGCGACGAAGCCCAAGGCTCCGGCACCGGTCGAAAAGCCTGCGCCAGCGAAGGCCGTCGAGGTCCCGGCATCGAAGGCCGCCGCCACGTACAAACCATCGCCCGTCGAAACGAAGCAGCCGGAGGGAGCGACGGTCGAAAAGGCCGCCGAGCCGGATCCGTTCGTCGGCGGTTCGCAGGCCGAATTGACGTTCGCCAAACCGGTCAACTATGACGCCGTCGTGCAGATGCTTAGCGCGGCGTTGGACAAAAACAAGGTTGCGGCCACTGACGCGGTGTATCGACTGTCGAACGACGGCTATGTCGAAGGCCAGCGTACGGCCTATCCGCAATGGACGCTGAAAATTCTACTGCAACCGGCCGAAGCCAAGGCGGTGTTGGCCACGCTGCAACAACAGGTGGCCGACAGCCCGATCTTCCCCGCCTCGAACACGATCGGGGCGGCCGTGGCCGGCAACACCCGGACGCAGGCCATCTATGCGTTGGTGGCCAGCTGGATCTGCATGATCGTCTATTTGTGGATTCGGTTCCAAGGCGCCGCGTTCGGCATCGCGGCCGTCGTCGCGTTGATCCACGACGTGTTCGTCATACTTGGCGCGATCGCCGTGAGCATTTACGTCGCGCCGTATCTCGGATTTTTGATGATCGAGCCGTTCAAGATCAACCTGCCGATCGTGGCAGCCTTCTTGACGATCATCGGCTACTCGGTCAACGACACGATCGTTGTGTTCGACCGAATCCGCGAGGTGCGCGGCAAGAATCCCGACCTGACGCGCAAGATGGTCAATGACAGCACGAACCAGACGCTCAGCCGCACGTTGCTTACCTCGTTCACCGTGTTGTTGGTGGTCGTCGTATTGTACCTGTTCGGCGGCGAGGCCGTTCACGGATTCGCCTTCGCGTTGATCGTCGGCGTGGCCACGGGCACGTACAGTTCGATCTACGTTGCTTCCCCGATCCTGCTTTGGCTGGTCGGCAAGCACGAAGGCACGAAGGCCGTCCGCGCAAACAACTAGCGACGCATTTCACAAACCTGTAGCGTGCCGATCGCTTTTGGAACCGTAGGGTCAAACCGCCGGTGACGCTACACGTCTGTGCGACACGCACTAGCGACGACGAAAATCGTTCGCTTCAAAAAGCAACGGCCGCCCCTATTGGGACGCACACTGTGGTCGGAGCCGAAGTTCGTCGGCGACCCGTTCGACGGCGATGTTGCCGGGAAAAATGCGTTTGACCGGATCGGGCGAATCGGCCATTCGAGCGAGTTCGTCCCATTGACGCCGTCCCATCGCTTGCAGCGGCCAATGCTGGCGTCGCCAGATCGCTCGAAACACTTCTCGAACCACGAGCGGCGGCTGATCGATCAGCGGAGAGACGGCCAACCGGACCTCATCGCCGAGGTCGAACGTCGTGCAGCGATCGAGCCAATGATTCGCTTGCCGGTCGATCGTCTGTTGTGACTCGGCGGCCAGCGCGCCCAATCGCAACAGGGCGTCGGTTAGATGCGGATTGAACTGCTCGCGCAACATCGGCATCGCCTCAAGCCGAAGTCGGTTGCGCGTGAATCGCCGATCCGTATTGCTGGAATCGCGGCAGTAGGGCTGGCCGAGCGCGTCGAGGTAGACCGCCAACTCGTCGCGGCGGATGCCCAGCAACGGTCGCAGCAACGTGGCATGCCCCAACGGCCGGGCGCGCGTCATGCCCGACAGCCCCCGAAGACCCGTGCCGCGCACAATCCGATGTAAAATCGTCTCGGCCTGATCGTCGGCCGTGTGGGCCGTGGCGACCAACCGGGCGCCAAGCCGGGCGGCCGTTTGTTCGAGGAACTCGTAGCGGGCCAGTCGCGCGGCCGCTTCAAGTCCGTCGCCTTGGTCGCGGACCGTTGCGTGGCCCACCTGACAGGCGACGCCCAACCGCGAACACAACTCCACGACGAAACGCTCATCCCGATCCGCGTCAGGCCGCAAATGGTGGTTCAGGTGGGCGACGCACAGTCGGCCATCGCCGTCGGTCTTCAAGGCTGTCATGGCCCGCAACAGCGCCACGCTGTCGCAACCGCCGGAGACGGCCGCCACGACCGTCACGTCGGCCCAATCGGACGGTGGCCAAGCGGCGGCAAGTTTGGCTTCCAGCGGGTGCATGAGCGAGGTAGGGGGGAAGCGTGGGGCCATGGACTAGAAAAAATACGACCACGAGGAGACTTATTTTACCAGTTTCTCTTGTTTTCCATAGGATTGCCGCCGTGCCCCCCGGATTTTTTCAGCCTTTCGACAGGATCGCCACAAACTACGCTTGCCGAGAGAGTTGTCTTGTCGTGGAACGGCGATTTTCGGTTGCAGTTTCCGGTGACTCTGCTAATATTGGAAGGAGTATTATTAAGAGTGTCTTCGGTGCACCCCCCATCAAGAAGGGCGGCCGAAGCCGATGAACAGCCAACAGAGCGTTTTTTTACCCGTATTGCATTAGACGGCAAGACCCCGTCGAGGTTCGAGGAAACGATGATGGATCTGTGGATGATCGTCATCCGATGGCTGGCTGGGCACTGGTTGCGCGGCGAATCCGCGGAGCCGTTGTCCGTGCTGATTTCGATGCGGACGCCATCAGGTCCGGTCGGAGTGGGCGTCGGCCGGGGTTTCTTCGGCGTCGATCGGATGACGATGCGGCTTGACCGACTGTTTTGGGACCGTTGGCGTCGATGGTCGCCGTGGTTCGGCGGCGTCGGGGCCCGGTGTCTACAGTTGCCGATCTTAAAGCTCATGGTCGGGGTCTAGCGCTTTAGGCTGTTCTTTCGGCTTTCTCTGCCGCCTGGAAAAATGGTCGGGCCGCCGATTTTTCCAGAGGATGATTGTCGTGCAAGAAATCATTGTAACCGCGGTTGTCTGGGTCGTCGCCCTGTCGATGGCCGTGCTGTTGACGTTCTTTTTGACTCGGCTGTGGGATCGTCTGCGCCGGCGCGACGCCGAATCGGAAGCCAGAGTGATCGTGCATAAGGCCGAAGTCGAGGTGGAAAACCGCCGCCGCGAGGCCGAGCTGGAAATCAAGGAGATGGCGATCCAGCAACAGGCCGAAAGCGAAAAAGAGTTGCGACGGCTTCGAGGCGAACTGCACGAGCGCGAGCGGTTGTTGGATAAACGGCAGGATTCGCTCGAAGAACAAGCCGAAGTGCTGCGCAAACAAGAAAAAATGGTCGAGAGCACGCAGCGCAAACTGACCGAGCGGATTCAAGACGCCAATCGCCGAAAGGACGAACTGTCGAAGCTGTTGGACCTCCAGCGGCAGACGTTGCACGAGCTTTCCGGATTGAGTCAGGAAGAAGCCACCCGCCGACTGCTGGAAATGCTCGACTCGCAATTGCAGCGCGAGACCGGGGCGGTCATTTTGGCTCACGAAAAGAAGTTGGCCGAGGTCTGTGAAGAGAAAACCCGCGAGGTCCTGCTGACGTCGATCCAACGGTTCGCCGCCGCGCACACCGCGGAGACCACGACCAGCACGGTTGGCATCCCGAACGACGAAATGAAAGGTCGGATCATCGGGCGCGAGGGTCGGAACATCCGCGCGTTTGAAAAGGCCACCGGCGTGGACGTGATCATCGACGACACGCCCGGCGTCGTGATCGTCAGCGCGTTCGACACGATCCGCCGCGAAGTGGCCCGGATGTCGCTTGAAAAACTGATCGCCGACGGCCGCATCCACCCGACGCGGATCGAGGAGATCGTCGCCGTTACGCAGCGCGAGTTGGATCGCCACATCCAAAAGCTCGGCGAGCAGGCCTGCCAGGAGGCCGAAGTCTATGGGCTGCATGAGCGGCTGGTCAATCTGTTGGGCCGGCTGCACTTCCGCACCAGCTACAGTCAGAATGTGCTGCGCCACAGCATCGAGGTGGCGTTCTTGGCCGGCATGTTGGCCGACGAGTTGGGCTTCGACGGTAAGTTGGCCCGACGCTGCGGCCTGCTGCACGACATCGGCAAGGCAGCCGACCACGAGGCCGAGGGCGGACATCCTAAGATCGGCGGCGATCTGCTGAAGCGCTACGGCGAGCGGCCCGAGGTGATCCACGCCGCGTTGGGCCACCACGACGATTTGCGCGTCGAAAATCCCTACACCGTGTTGGTCTCGGCGGCCGACGCTTGCAGCGCGTCGCGGCCGGGCGCACGGCGCGAGACCCTCGAACGCTACATCAAGCGGATGGAAGAGCTCGAGTCGATCGCCAACAAGTTCCCCGGCGTCGAGCAGGCCTATGCGATTCAGGCCGGCCGTGAGTTGCGGGTGATCGTCAGCTCGAAGGATACGACCGACGAATCGGCCGCAAAGATCTGCCACGACATCGTGACGGCTTTCGAGCAGCAGTTGACCTATCCCGGTGAAATCAAAGTGACCGTGCTGCGCGAAACCCGGCACGTAGAGATGGCGAGATAAAAACCGAGGGAGACCGGGAACGAGAGGCTAGGGACCCGATGCACGGTTTTCTAGCCCTTAGTCCCCTGGCCCTTTGTCCCTTTCTTTATGATGCGAATCCTTTTTCTCGGCGACATTGTTGGCAAGCCCGGGCGGCATATTTGCTCGCAGGTGATTCGTGGTCTGCGCGTCCGCGAGAATCTCGACCTGGTCGTGGCCAACGCCGAAAACGCCTCGGGCGGGTCGGGCATGACGCCGGAAATCTATCACGAGCTGGTCGCCGCCGGCGTGGACGGCTTTACGATGGGCGACCACGTCTATCGTCGGCGCGAGATTTTTTCGATTCTTCAGAGCGAACGGCGCATCGTTCGTCCGGCCAACTATCCGTCGGTCGCACCGGGCCGCGATTTCACCGTGCTGCATACGCGCCAGCAGGTGCCGGTGGCGATCTTCACGCTGCAAGGCCGGACGTTCATGCCGCCGGTCGATTGTCCGTTTCATGCGGCGGATCGGGTGTTGGCCTCGCTGCCCTCGGACGTCCGTGTGATCCTGGTCGACTTCCACGCCGAGGCGACCAGCGACAAGCAATTGATGGGCCGGCACCTGGACGGGCGCGTCAGCGCCGTGTTGGGCACCCACACCCACGTGCCGACAGCCGACGAATGCATCCTGCCCGGCGGCACGGCGTTTCAGTGCGACGTCGGCATGACCGGTCCGCACGAGAGTATTTTGGGTCGGCAGATCGATCGCGTTCTGGAGGCGGTGCGCACGTTTCGGCCGGTCCATTTCGACGTGGCCTCGGGCGATGTGCGGCTCAACGGCGCGATCATCGACATCGACCCGCAAACCGGCCGCGCCACGGCCATTCAACGCATCTGTGTGCGGGAAAGCGAACAAGTTAGGGATTAGCAAGGAGCGTAGGGCTCTTTTTTTGAGGAGAATCCATTCTAATGGGAGTCTTAAACATTCGGACCGATCGCTGTCGGTATGATCTCGTTGCGTTGGGCGAAGTAATGCTTCGGCTTGACCCCGGCGACGGGCGAATTCACACCTCCCGGACATTTCAGGTGTGGGAAGGCGGCGGCGAATACAACGTCGCCCGTGGGTTGAAGCGATGCTTTGGCAAAAATACCGCCATCGTGACGGCCATTCCCGACTGTCCGGTCGGCCGGCTGTTGGAAGACTTGATCTATCAGGGCGGCGTCAGCATGCAGTATGTTCGCTGGACGCCCTACGACGGGATCGGCCGCAGCGCCCGAGTCGGCTTGAACTTCACCGAGCGCGGGTTCGGCGTCCGTGCGGCGATCGGCTGTTCGGATCGGGCCTACAGCGCCGCGTCGCAGCTCAAGAAAGGCGACGTCGATTGGGACGCGATTTTCGGCGGCGACGGCGCCCGATGGCTGCACACCGGCGGCATTTTCGCCGCGCTGTCGGCCACCACGCCCGAGGTCGTGTTGGAGGCGGTCGCGGCCGCCAAACGACACGGCGCGATGGTCTCTTACGATCTCAACTATCGGCCGTCGCTGTGGCAATTCAACGGCGGTCAGGAAAAGGCCCGGCAAGTCAACCGCGCGCTGGCGCCCTACGTCGACGTGATGATCGGCAACGAAGAGGATTTTTCGGCCGCGCTGGGGTTTGAGGTCGAGGGGCTCGACGCGAATCTCTCGTCGCTCGACCCGGCCAACTTCCAAAAAATGATGCGCGAGGTCGTGCGGACTTTTCCGAACATCAAAGTGGTGGCCACGACGCTTCGGCAGGCGAAAACCGCCTCGGTCAACGACTGGGGCGCGGTCGCGTTCGCCGACGGCCAATGCCACGAGGCCACGTTCCGGCCGAATCTGGAAATTTTCGATCGCGTCGGCGGCGGCGACAGTTTTGCGTCCGGCTTGGTCTACGGATTGTTGGAGGGCAAAACCGTCTTGGAGTCGCTCAACTACGGCGTCGCCCACGGAGCGCTGGCCATGACCACGCCCGGCGACACCAGCACCGCCAGTCTGCGGGAAGTGGAACGGGTGATGAAAGGCGGCACCGCGCGCGTGCAGCGGTAGATCCTGAAAACTCAATCATTGCAAAAGGAGAAGATTCGTGTTGCCGCGAGAAATGGTGGAGGGGATGCGTCGGAGCGGGATCGTCGCCGTGTTGGTGATCGACCGCGCGGAGGACGCCGTTCCGTTGGCCCGAGCGCTTGGCGAAGGCGGCGTCCAGTTCATCGAGTTGACTTTGCGAACGCCCGCCGCGTTGGACGCGCTGCGAGCCATCCGAGCCGAAATGCCCGAGATGGCGGTCGGGGCCGGCACGGTGTTGACGGTCGAGCAGGTCCGCGAAGTGGCCGCGTCGGGCGCATCGTTCGCCGTCGCGCCGGGCATGAACCCCCGCGTGGTTCGCGCGGCCCAGGACATCGGCCTGCCGTTTATGCCGGGCGTGATGACGCCGTCGGACGTGGAACAGGCGTTGGAGTGCGGTTGCCGCGAGCTCAAGCTGTTCCCGGCCGAACCGGTGGGCGGTTTGAAGTATCTCAAAAATATGGCGGCGCCCTACGCGCACCTAAATCTTCAGTTTGTGCCGCTGGGCGGACTCAGTCCGGCCAACGCCGGGGCGTATCTGGCCGACCCGTGGATTTTGGCGGTGGGCGGCTCTTGGATCGCCAAACGCGACGTGATCGAGCGGCGCGATTGGGCGACGATCACTAAAAACGCCAAAGAAGCCTGTGCCTTGGCGCCGGCCGATCGCAAGGCGAAATAGGAGCTTCGACGAATTTTCGACGCCCACGACGAGGGCTTTGCGTCAAGGCGATTCCGTGGTAAGATAGTGCCCAATGAAAAACGGTCGGTCTACGGTCATCGACGATGGGACAAGGAAGTCCGAAATCGCCGCCGACCGCAGAGCTCTCGCCGTTTTTTTGGGTCCCCGTAGCTCAATTGGATAGAGTGTCGGCCTCCGGAGCCGAAGGTTACAGGTTCGAACCCTGTCGGGGATACTGACTTACGACGACAAAACCCGCTATGGTACAGAATTTCGGTATAGAATGAGCCCCCGGGCAGCGGCAACTGCCCAGAGGCCAGCAAACCTTCCGGCTTGCTTGAGGAGTTTCCAAATGACTCTGATAGCTGGAGGGTTTTGCGATGGCGCGAAGACCGGAACCGTGGTGGTGGAAGGAACGGCAGGCGTGGTTTGTTACGATCGACGGCGTAAGGCATAGCCTTGGGCCGGACGAGGACGACGCTCGCCAGCGGTTTCACGAACTGATGGCCGAACCGCGAAAGCGGCGGGTAGGCTCTAACTCTGTAGTCGCCATCTGCGACGCCTACGTCGATTGGGTCGAGAAGCACCGCTCGCCCGACACATATCGTTGGTACAAGGACCGGCTCCAGCGGTTCATTGAGACCATTTCACCCGCTTTGCGGGTTACACAACTGCGTCCCTTCCACGTCCAGCGGTTCGTCGATGGACTGGAGGTGGCCAGCGGCACCAAACGCAATTTCGTCCGAGCCGTGAAGCGAGCAATGGCCTGGGCTGAGGAGCAGGGCTACATCGACCGCAGTCCCATCGCCCACATGAAGAAACCCCGTGGCAGGCGGCGCGAAATCGTCATCACCGAAGCCGAGTTCAAAGCGATCCTGGCTGCCACGCGGGATGAGGAGTTTCGCGATCTTGTCTCGTTCTCCTGGCACACTGGCGCAAGGGCAACTGAAAGCATTGCCGTGGAAGCCCGGCACACCGATCTTGCTCACAACCGGATTGTTTTCCCGGTCGAGGAAGAGAAAATAGAGCGATCTCCCCGTGTGATCTACCTGAACGACACGGCGATGGCAATTGTGAAGCGGCTGGTCGAACGATATCCGGAGGGTAAGCTCTTTCGGAACACCGATGGCGTGGCGTGCTGACTCAGATCCGCGTAATGGACCGCTATCTCCGCGTCTACTTCGGTGTGCCAGACCTTAGCAATAAGGATGTGATCTTTGGCCTCGCCGCAACTCTCTATCCAACAAGCCGGTTCAGCAGAGAGTCAAGCGAGACCATTGCGATGCGGGTAATCATGTCGGACGTGGCGAATGGTAGGTAGAGATGCCCGTTATGGATCATTGCTCCACACGAGTAAGCCACGTTCGGCACATAGCCGTCACGTTCTTTTTCGTTCGGCGTAATCAGTGGTTCATCGAGACAGCCGATCACCTTCAACGGGTCGTTGAGGTCCAGCAACATCGCGCCAATGCAGTAAGTGCGCATTGGCCCGACGCCGTGGGTGAGCAGCAACCAGCCTTCAGGCGTTTCCAAGGGCGAGCCACAATTGCCAATCTGCACAAACTCCCAGGGCTGGCGAGGCGTTTGCAACAGTTCGGCGGTCTCCCAGAAGTGAACGATGTCGGAAACCATGATGTATAGATTCTCACCATCGATTCGGGAACACATCACATAGTGTCCACCGATTCGCCGCGGGAAGAGCGCCATACCTTTGTTCCGCGCGCAGGCACCATTGATCGTATGCACGCCAACCCGCTGGAAGTCACAGGTCTCAATCATTTGTGGGAGCACGCGGAAACCGTCGAAGGCCGTGCAGGTGCCGTAGTAGGTAACTGTACCGTCGTCGTCCACAAAGCGAACCATGCGCAGGTCTTCGATACCGTGACTTTCATTGCTTGTTTGGGGAAAAATGACCACCTCAGACGCTTCCGCCTCCCGTGGAAGCTCCAACTGATAATTCGACTGGGCCAACCAACGGATGTCTTGGAGCGATGCGTCGAGCTGAAGCTTCTCGGATGCCGCCTCACGCGCCTCGATGATGGCATGTTCGAGTTGTGCCAAGGTGAACGAGTCGGCAAGGCGGTCGAGCACGAGACACATTGCTTCCTCGGGGACGCCGATGTCGTCAAGTTTTCGCCGAAATAGGGGCTTGTCATATTGCTTGTCGGGAACAACGCGGATTGGCCTGGTGAGGCGTCCGTTCGGGTCGATTTGGATTTGGTGATCGGCTGTGATGATACCGGAGCGGAAGACAATCGACGACACATGCCCCTCGCCTGTTGCTCGGAGACTCATAATGAATCGCACTGCGCCGGCGGACAGGTTGCGCTGGTTGTGATGCGGAACGATCGACGGATTGAAGAGCGCGGCCGACTCGATGGAATACTCGGCGGTCAAATAGGCCCCAATCAGAAGACGACGATTGTGCGAAAGGTCGTCCGACTCACCGATCATCGTCATGGCCATGCAGTAATTCTCGTCGAGCACGGTGGCAATGTTCCCGTGACGGGTGCGAAACTTCAGAAGTACTTGGTCCAGTAATCGGTCAACCTGCCCACCGCTCAAACCGCGGATGCGCTCGACGACGCTACGAATTCTTACCTCCCCGCCGGGATCAAAGAACCGGGTAATGACACGGCGAATATCGCTGGTGAAGGTGACCGGCAGACGCCGGACCTTTAGACTACTGCGGCCACTGTTGCTGTTTATTGGTCTCATCAAGATAGTTTAGCATATCGGGGTTCTTTAGCACCGAAGTTCCTTCTGCTCATGAGGATCAATCCTCACTCGACACAGTCATTCCCGCCCGTTTCCGTGTTTTGGGGACAGGACACATGCAAAGATAGCCCGATATGTCGGCGAGGTTGGCCGTGGCCAGGGCTAGGCAGGTGTCAGCACCACCGTAATAGACACGAATGACATTAGTGTGCTTGTCCAAAATCCAGCCACACGGAAACACGACGCCGTTGACATCACCCTGACGCTCGTAGGGCGTCTCGGGTGCAAAAACCCATTCGTCGCTGCGTCGAAGAACCCGACGAGGATCATCCAAATCGAGCAAGGCCAGTCCCAGCCGATATAAACATCCGCCGGCGGTCGTTCGCACGCCGTGATACATAATCAACCAACCCTCCGGTGTCTCCAGCGGTGGTGGACCAAGGCCGATCCGGTTCGCATCCCACCATGCACCTCGCCGCGTGCGCAGAAGAAGTTGGTGTTCGCCCCAGTGGATGAGATCAGGCGAGAAGGAAAGCCAAATGTGGGCACCCGAACTGCTGGCGGAAACCGGTCTGTGAATCATCGCGTATCGATTGCCAAACCGGCGTGGAAAGACGGCCGCATCCTTATCCTCGGGCGGCATGACCGGGCCAAGTCGGGAAAACGTGTCGAAGTCTCTCGTTTCGGCCAAGGATACCAATGGTCCGCTGTGCGAAAAGGATGTATAGGCGATGACCCACAGGCTACGGTCTTCCACCCAGGTCACACGAGGGTCTTCCACGCCCCACTCTTCTTCCGGGTAGTTCTCTGGATTGGGTGCAAAACTCGGCTTGGAGTCGATCCGCCAATCCGACACGCCATCGTTGCTCCGAGCCACGGTCAGATGCGAATGTCCCCGGCGGTCCTCGGCGCGGACGAGCAAAACAGTCTCCCCGCCCAACTGACATGCGCCGGCGTTAAACACTGTGTTGACACGGTAGGGCCAGCCGTGGGCCGTCAGGATGGGATTGTCGTCGTGGCGATGAAACAACTCCTCGCATTGATTTGCGACTTTCGATTCTCGCCCCATTTCGTGTTCCTCGGGTGAATTGTGCATTCGTTACGCTTCCTGCAATGCGGTTTCTTCCCTCGAAGAGTGACGGCTACGCAAGAGTTCGAGGTTGAGCAATTCCGTGCACAAGTAAGCGAGCGTCGATTCCGCTCCTTGGTTCCGATTCACCCCGGATTCGAGAAGGCCGTCACAACACGCGCCGGACGATCCATCGACGAGCGGTTCTCTTAGGCTGTTTTTGCCGTGAAACCAGGCATCGGCTCGGCAGAACGAAGCCAAGTATTGCTCGTCGCCAAGCAGACGGAATGCAGCCATCGCGGCATCGGCCATTGTGACAACTTCGACGGGCTGTTGATCGTACAACGCCTTCTCCTCTCCTCGCGGATACCATCCCTCATTCCCGATTGGCCAGAAAATACCCTCGCTCGATGTTTGACGATCGAGGAAAGCAAACGAGGTTTTCGCCACGTCAAGAAAGTCTTCCTTGGGCCAGTATTCGGCGGCAATGAACAAGGCGTGCGGCAACACCGCATTCGCATAGGTCATGCGCGACTCGAACCATTGCCAATCGGGCCGCTGGGCACGGTGATAGCATTCCATCAGTCGCTGCGCCGCGGACCATGCCACGGCTGCCAACGGTTCGATGTCGGTGGTCTCCGCACTCTGAAGATGTCCCCAAGCGAGGATCACATACGCTTGAGCACGTAGGCTCCGCAGATCAGCAAGCGTGGGCAGAACCGTTTCGATCAGCTCACGAGCTATCGCTCGGTAGTCGCTGGGCAGGGTGCTGCCAAGTACATCGGCCAAGGAACGAACCGCTTGGCCTTGGCAATCGCCGCAGCCTTCCGTATCGAGCCAACGGCGGTCGTAACTGAGTAGATTGTGAAACCCACGGCCGATGCCACGTGCGTGTTCCAAAAAACTTAGGTACGTTGTCAGCCGGTTCAACATGCGTTCGTCCGGGTGCAGAGACCACAGGCGGACGCAAAGGCGCAAAGCCCGTGCGTTGTCGTCGGTCGTATAGCCGCTTTCGCGGCGAGGAATGCTGTAGATGGCATGTTGAATCAGACCGGTCGAGTCCGTCATGCGGTCCAGATGATTTAAGAGAATACGGTTACTGACGTGCATTACAGACCTCCATGAATGAGTTCAACAGGATGATGTTTGGCCCTCGGAGATGAAGACGTGATATGAGCGAGCCACGGCAGCATTGCACTGTTGTTTGACGCGACTTCCTCGAATACGTTCAGGTATTGTTGGCCGACGTTTGGCCAAAACATGGGTTTTGCGTATCGGTACGCTCGCCGTCGCGTACGAATCCGAAAAGCGGCGTCGTTGAGGAATTGCATCGAGGCATCCGCCATTGCCTTGCTGTCGCCGAACGGCACAAGCAGGCCGCGACCGTTGGCCAAGACTTCCTTGGCATACAGATAGGGTGTGCTGACCACCGCGCCGCCGGCCGCCAGCGCATACGCCAAGGTGCCACTGGCAATCTGGTCCTTTCCCGGATAAGGGGTGACATACACATCGCAAGCGCGCAGATGCACCAGCAGATCAGCAAGGCTGAGATACTTGTCCACGAAGCGCACGTACGCACCGACTCCAAGCGAGTTGGCCATCTCGATTAGGCTCTCTCGGTAGACCTCGCCTTCTTGGCGTTTGACCTGTGGATGCGTAGCGCCCACGATCAGATAGATCGCATTGGGGAAGGCGGCGACGATGCGGGGCATGGCCTGAATCATATATTCGAGTCCCTTACCCCGATTGATGAGCCCGAAAGTGCAGATTACGCGGCGGCCCACAAGTCCCAGTTGAGACTTGTGCGTACCGTCACGTCGATAGGGGACTTCTGGAACTCCGTGTGGAATTACGCGGACATGTGGTCCCGAAACGTGGTAGACCTCTTCCAATAGGCGGGCCGCGACTTTGGTCATGACGATAACCGATTGGCTGCGGGCGGCCAAGTTCTTGATAATGCGACGCGGCAATGGGGCTGGGCGGGTCAAGAGCGTGTGGAACGTCGTGACAAGCGGTTTTCGACAGACATGCACAAATTCCAATACCCGCTGGCCCCAATCGCCCGGATAGAGGCCGAACTCGTGCTGCAAGCTCACCACATCGCACGGGCCTTCGTTGGCCACCTTCGCGGCTTCGCGGTAGGCGTCCGCCGGGCAGCTATTCTCGATGGCGTGGACCACACGAGGGTCGTTGTAGCGAAGCGACGACGTTTTCCGAATTGCCGCCACCGAGGACACATCGTCCCCCGCCACTAGGTCCACTGCATCGGCCGTGTCCCGAGTAAACGTTGCCAGCCCGCATGCTTCCGGCGGATAGGTCGATACAAAGAGTGGTCGAACAGTATTCACTCGTCACCTCCTGTGGTTATTTCCTGCACAAGGCAGGGCTAGTATGCGTTTGAAGGTCTCTATACTAACTGTCCTTTGTGAGAGCGAATTCATTCGAGTAGTTTTCATCTGTTGATTCAGACGCTTCGGATAATGCACATCGCCGGGCTTGCCATCCGTCGATCGACGCAACGTCGATATCCAACTCGACACTTTCGGATTGGGTCTGCGAGGCTTCAAACGCTTCCTGTACTGCGGCCAACGCCAATTGCTTGACGTGGTGTGAGTCGCAACGGCCCACGATTGTTTTTGGCTCATCGTCATTGGGTTATCTTCGTCAGCGGCAAGACACCGGCCATCTCTCCAATAACATTCACGAGTTCAGAACCGGACGGAATGACGATTTTTGCATTTTCACTTAGCGCTTTTTCAAGGGCCTCAAGCTTTCTGAGGAGTTGCGCGTTTCCAACGAAGTACGTGTTCGCCGCCTCGTTCACAAGTCTTATTGCCTCAGCCTCCCCCTCCGCCGCAAGAATCTTGGCCTGCTTGATGCCTTCGGCCCTTTTGATCTCCGCCCTCTTCTCCCCGTCCGCTTGCCTTTCGACCGCGTCCGCAAAATCCAAGGCCGCTACTTTCTCATTCTCTGCCTTCACAACCTTGTTCATCGTCTCCTGGACGTCCTTGGGAGGGTCGATCTCCTTCAACTCCGTCCTGACAATCGCCATTCCCCAGTTCATGGTTTCCCTGCTCAACGTCGTGAGAAGTGCGCCATTTATTTTGTCTCTTTCGCTGTTTGCTGATTTCAGCGTGAGCGTGCCAATGATATTGCGGAGTGTCGTACGAGCAAGGTTCACAATCTGGTATTGATAGTTGTTGACATTGTACTGAGAACTCTTAACGCTCGACTCGTCTTCCTTCACCTTAAAGTATACCTGCGCATCTACTCTTGCATTGAGGTTATCATTTGTAATGATCTCCTGCGGTTGCGCGTCCACCATCTGTTCCGTGATATTGACCTGAATCATTCGATCAACGAGAGGGATGACCCAATTGAAACCCCGGTCGGCAAAACGTCTGTACTTGCCCAATCTCTCGACGAGTCCCCTGTGTGTAGGACGAACGATCCTTATGCCCGCGATAAGGACGATCACTGCCGCCGCAAATACCAAGGCCAAGACGTACACGATCAGATTCATAACATGCTCCCTTCGCCAGACAGCTAAACACCAGCATCATTTCAAAAGCTACTCACTGGCCCCGACATATGCAGACGGGTTCTTGTCAAACTCCTGTAACGACTCTTTCGTGAAAAGGTGATAGACTTGGCCGCGATATTCCCTCTTGCCCGCAGCAAACGCTCTCGGAAATCGGAATTTCATCACAGGGTCCGTCTCCAAGCTCTGCGTTTGATATTGGTCCGTAAAGTACAACTCCAAGTAGGTTCGAGTGAATTCCACCAGCCTGTCATCAATCCAAGCAGCGATTGCCTCGTCGCTTGGATTGTTGATCGGAACAAAAAGTTTAGCGCGGCTCTCGAATTCGACATAGATGGGAAGGATTTTCAATTCATAGTTGATGACTGCATTCTCGATCGGACCGTCATACCCCACACGAAAGGAAAGAACCACGTTTGCTGGACATTCCTCGGAATAGGGAACGGACAGCGTGATGGTTTCCTCCTGACATCCCCGCCCCTCTGGGCCGTACAGTTCGATGCCCAGATTGCGTTTGGCGTGTTTGAAGATGTTCACCTCCGTGATCGCCTCGATGCGCGACTGGAGAATGGTGCGAATGCGAGCCGCCAAGGCAACGAAATGCTTGAATCGTTGATCCTGGTCGTGGGTGAATGCCTGGCTGGCTTCCGTTCGGAGTGAGTCGAGTCGCTCCAATGCCGCTGCAATCTCGCTTGACAGACGCTGAGCAAGTTGGTCGATTGATGGCATGATTGAAAAGTCCTTTCTTTTATCCGCTCCCGCTCCAACTGTCTGCCGGCACGCTGTGGGCCAGCAGAAACACTTGCACCATCGTGCCGGTTGTGAAAACCTGCACCACAATGCCCAAACTCGGCTCCACTTCCGCAGCCGCTTCGCGCACGTCGACCCCAGTAATTCTCTTGATGTCCTGATGCAGTGAGTCAGCAGAGTCGCGAAATAATTGCCGATGAAACTCTTGCATCTGAGCGGCACCGGCTGGGGTTTGGGCCAGAGCCTGCTCGGCCGGCGACAAGGCCCCGTGCAGTGTGATCACTAACGTGTCCTCACTCAGTATCACGGCCACCGATTTGGGTGTGTGGCCCGTTCGTTGCCGCTCGAACGTGCTAGCTGCTTGGGCAATTCGATGTGCCACGCTCGAATCGAGTTTTTCCATCGGCTTTTCTCCCCGCAGTGATTGTGAGTGTCTTACATTGCCAAAAACAAAAAAAGCCGACGTGGCGGAACACCCAAAGGTATTCGACCACGTCGGCTTACTTGCGAACGAGCCCCCCGGCACAACCGGGTTGCTCTCTATCTAGTCATCCGACAACTTTGTTGGGAAAGCCGGAGTCTGTTGGAAAACGCCTCTCCCATCTCACTACAATCATACGCTGCCCAGCGGGGAATACAACAGGACTTTTGCCTCTCTTTCAAATTTGGTACAATTATTACCTGTTGTTTACCTGGATTACTGTGAAAAACTGATGGCCCCTGTTTCGTAAACTCAAGGGGACTTCCATGCTCCCCCTCTACTCAGGGCATTACCATGAAAACACAGGGAGAAATCGAAGCCGCCATTTGTGAAGGAGTTAGTCGCTTTGAGCAGGACTACATGGGCCGGGGCCCTAAGGACATCTATGCCCACCTGCTCGGTGATCTCCTCGTGGTCCGCCTTCAAGGCGTGTTGACTGCGGCCGAACAGCATCTGGCCAAGTCGCTTTCGGCCGAGAAGGGGCGAGATTTGTTGAAGCAAGTGCGGACCCACCTGATCGAAGCGGCCCGTCCGGTCATGGAAGCGATGGTCCAAGAGATCACCGGCGTCAAGGTGTTGACCCTGCACCATGACATCAGCACCCAAACCGGTGAAGAGGTGGTCCTCTTCACCTTGGCCGAGTCGCCGCTCTTCCGCGACACCAAGAAAAAATAGCATGTCCGGCTCAGCATCCATGACTATGGAGATTACTGCTGTCTCGCCAGGTGAGGCTGAATGCGCTATTGCACCTCAGTCTGCAACACGCCAATGGTTCTCTGTCCTCATTATCACACAACGAGACGGCCACACCTCTCGCGCCTGCGCGTCCGGTTCGACCGATTCGGTGAACGTAGGTCTCGGCCTCTTGCGGTAGATCGAAGTTCATGGGACAACTGCGCAAACTCCCTCAGCGAGAACACTCTCAGTCCATGACAAGAAGAACCAACGGGGACGCCGTGTTTATTGCAGTTCATGCGGCGCCACTGACTTCCCCATCCGTTTGCGCAGTTTCCGCTGGGCTTGCGTGACGATGAGCAGTGTCAAGAACACAGGGATGGTCAGCAACGCCCTGATCTTCACTCGCCAATTCAGAATGTGAGCCAACTTGAGCACCACACCGGCCACGTGAAGCGGGCTGTGAAACCGCCGGTCGATCTGCTTGCGCAGGTCTGCGATGTGCTCGGGCGAGCAGGTGTCGCTGTAGACGAAGCCCTCGCTGTCGATGTGGTAGCCTGGCGTCTGCTCGACCAGTTCGCGCAAGCCGGAGTATGGCTCGTTCCGCAGCCGGGAGACGTGGATCAAATCCACGCCGATCGACCGGGCGAAGGGTGCGATGGAGAGCATCTGCTCCTCGGATTCGCCGATGTTGCCGACGATGAAATAGGCGTTGATGATCATTTTCGACTTGCGGAGCACTGCGAACCGTTGGCGAATCTGTTCGACGTTAAACCCTTTGCCCATCGACTTGAGCGTTGCGTCCTGCGTTGACTCAACGCCAATCAGCAAGGCGACAAAACCGGCTCGCTCCATCTTGCCGAGCACGTCGGGGCGATCGGCGATCTCCATCCGGGCATTGACGATGTAGTGTTTCCGGATCTTCTTGGCGACCAACATGTCGCAGATCTCGGCGACCCGGTCCGGCTGATAGGTAAACACGTCGTCGACGAACAGAATCAGGTCGGCATCGATCCGCTCGATTTCGCGGACAATCGACTCGGCCGAGCGTGGCGTCCAGTGCCGCTTCACACCCCACGGGTTGATCGCGAAGTTGCAGAACTTACATTGGAACGGACAACCCCGCGACCCCGCAACCTGGTCAATCCTGATTCCCGTGCTCACGCCCTTGCTCGTCAGGTAGTACGCATTACGACGCAACTCCCGAGCCGGCATCAGATTGTCGTCGAGAGCGGCGTTGGCTCGCGGCGAATTGAATACCAATTGACCGTCGTCAGCGCGGTAGACCAGGCCAGCAACCTCTGACCACGCGTGGCCCTCGGCGATCTCGGCAATCGCCTGCTCGCCATCGCCGCACACCACGGCGTCGACATTCGGACATGTCTCCATCCAGTATCGTGGATTCTCTGTCGCCATCCGTCCGCCGAGAATCGTCAGCACCCCCGCAGGCAACTTCAGGATGTCGTCGCGGATCAGTTCGAGATTCTCACGCCAGTTGATGGAATAGCAGACTAGGTCGGTCTCCGGCCTAAGGAACGGCTGTGTACTGGGCGTACGCTCATGCCGGAAATTGACCAGATCGATCCGCTCGGCATGCGGACGTAGCGAGGCGGCGACATATTCCAATCCCAACGGAGGGAAGGATGTCTTCGAACTCCGCGTACGCCGATAGGGATAGACGCACAGGATGTGGTGAAACATGGTATTTGGCCAAGGCTCAGTAACGGCCGCCACGTCCACCGCGGCCGCCGCCGTAGCCACCTCGTCCCCCGCCTCCGCCTGACCGTTGCTCGCGAGGCTTCGCCTCATTGACGGTCATCACTCGGCCATCACGTTCTTGGCCGTTGAGTCCCTGGATGGCGGCTTGAGCTTCCTGGTCACCGCCCATTTCCACGAACCCGAATCCCTTACTGCGGCCGGTCTCACGGTCGGCAATGACCTCGGCACTGCGGACAGTGCCGAAAGCTGTGAACAACTGCTCCACGTCCGAGCTACTGACGCCGTAGCCCAGATTTCCAACGTACAACTTCTTTCCCACGACGAATCTCCTTACGCAGAGGGCCGAAGCCCAGATATCGCCTCCAGTTAAAATCAATTCGGTGCAAGCGAGGCGCGGCAGCACGTCACTGTCTTGTGTTACTCTGGCCTGACCTTCTCGGCCCGCGGACCCTTGGGCCCCCGGCCTTCCTCGTAGGTCACCTTCTGCCCGACTTGGAGCACTTCGATTGCCGTACCCTCTAGCTCGCTGTGATGGAAGAACAACTCCCCTCGCTCTCCTGTAATGAACCCAAACCCTTTGTCCGCGATCACTTTCTTGATTGTCCCTTGTGGCATGACTGTCACTCCCTTTGTGAAGATTGAGAAAACACAACAGCACTGTAACCTTTTATACTGAATCGAAGCCGAGACTGGGATACTAAAGAGCATGAACCTTGTCCCGGCGGACTCGCTTTCGTTTCTGGGGAACGCCTCCACGTTTCTGCGGCTGGACGACGCTCGCACGCGGCGCAATGGCGCCAAAGCCTTGCTCGATAGGCACTCTCCGGCCCGTCAATTGTTCGATCGCGCGGAGATATTCCCTTTCTTCATCATCACACAGGGAGATGGCCACTCCCCTGGCCCCCGCGCGTCCTGTTCGGCCGATCCGATGAATATAGGTTTCGGCCTCTCGCGGCAGGTCGAAGTTCAAGACATGTGAGATGCCATCCACGTCGATGCCCCGAGCCGCGATGTCGGTTGCGACCAACACTCCCGTGCGGTTGGATTTGAAGTCGCCGAGCGCCCGCTGCCGGGCCGTTTGGCTCTTGTCTCCATGAATCGCGTCCGCCGAGATTCCTACCCGCTTTAATTGGCGAGCGACGCGATCTGCCCCGTGCTTCGTGCGGGTGAAGACCAACGCCCGGCTTATCGCCTGTTTCGACAGATACTCTGAGAGAAACTGGATTTTGCGTTGGCGGGGCACGAAAAACACCGACTGTCGGACGAGTTCGGTTGTTGCCTTTACCGGGGCAATTTGGATGCGGACCGGATCGCGTAGAATCGAACTGGCCAGATGCGCGATGGCCTCCGGCATGGTGGCAGAGAAAAGGAGCGTCTGACGTTGCGGCGGCAACTTAGCGATGATGCGGCGTACATCGGGCATGAATCCCATGTCGAGCATCCGGTCGGCCTCGTCTAACACGAAAATCTCGATGGAATCGAGGTGGACGAATCCTTGATTCATCAGGTCAAACAGCCGGCCGGGTGTGGCAATGAGGACATCAATGCCTTGCTGCAAGGCCTGTGTCTGAGCGTATTGTCCTACGCCGCCATAGATTACAGCTTGGCGAAGCGTGGTGTGGCGACTATACGTCTGAAAACTCTCGCCGATTTGGGAGGCCAGTTCCCGCGTGGGAGAAAGGACCAAAGCACGAATCGGCCGTCGTCCTTTGGAAGCCGGCTTTCCCTGCATCAGACGGTGCAAGGTGGGCAGGGCGAACGCCGCTGTCTTGCCCGTACCGGTCTGTGCGCAGCCCAACAGGTCGTGCGCGGCAAGGACGTGAGGAATCGCCTGGGATTGGATTGGAGTTGGGGTGGTGTAACCTTCGCCATCAACGGCGCGTAAAAGGGGCTCGGCGAGCCCAAGCACTCGAAACGTCATAAAGGGTCTCGTGGGATAAACCCAGGACCAGATGCGATGAACGCACACCGCGTTCTCAGAAAACCATTGGACCTGGCAGTAATCCAATGGCCACATGCCGAGAGGATTCAACTAATAAGGTTATACCGTATTGCCGGGGAAAGTCCAGAGGGAATCACCTCCTTCGCGCCTCATAAGACAGCCAAGCGACGCTGGCAATGGCGGCTTCGCTTGCCGCGTCATGCGACAGCCACACTCCCTGCACGGCCGCCGCGCTCCACCCGTAACCACGGGAGCAGCAATGAGTTAGATATGATTTGAACCGGTCTTTCGGCTGCCACCATTCCCCGATGCAAGAGCCGCCTTGTCGCCGATTCGTTTTGCAGATACAATTTTTGTAGGTGCAAAATAATTATCTGTAGGCTGCGCTGTGGAGCGAAATCGTGACCCGAATAACGATTACCCGCCGGGATTTTCTTCAAGATCGTCAGGGACGGACGTTTGCCGACGTGCTGGATGATCCCGAGCAACCGCTGGACGCGGTAATCGAATTCTTCAACGGCCAAGCTCGCCAGCGCCGTATGGAGGAAGCGGAAATCCACCATGACCGGCCCCCATTGGCCGGCGTTGTGCGCGAGCTTGAAGCACAACCCTCCATCGACGAGTTCCTTTCATCCCAACATCCCCGGCGTACCAAGCGTTTGCGTCAGGCGGTCGGCGTTGTGGTTCGCATGGTGATGGAACGTCTGGGATGGAAGAAGACGGGCAAGAAGGGGTCTTTGGGAGTCCGCGCCAAAGTCGTCCACGGGACAACGACGCCGGGGGCGTACCACAATACCGGCGGACTGGCCTTCTGGTTCCTCCGCGGAGAACGTTATGAGCACCCCGAACGAAAGACCTATCGCTCCGTCCGCGAACGTGCCCGAAAACAGGTGGTTGTACCGCCGAAGAAGTCGTCTGCGGCTAGTCGCCGCAAAACTTCGAGGGCAAAACTCGCTCAGCATGTTAAGAGCCAGTAGTGATTGTTGATTTGAATTAACAAGTAAAGGAACAAAACAATGGCCTCTCTCGGCAAGAAGATTTTCAAGGGGAAGTCGGGCACGGCGTACCGATTCAAGGTCTATCCGCTCGGTACGCGATTCCGCAAGATCAGCGGGATCTATGTCATCGGCAGTCGTGAGGGCATAGCCGGTGGCCATCGGGTTGTGCCGCTTTATGTTGGGCGCACCGAGGATTTTTCACAGCCATTTGACAAGCATCACAGGGCCAAGGACTTTACCGAGCAGGGCGCAAATTGCATCTGTGTCCAACGTGATGCCATCGAGGAATCCCGCGTCGCCAAGGAGCACGACTTGGTTGCTGCACTTCACCCGGCGTGCAACGACTGAAGGCGTCTTGGCTCGTCCGGCCGGAGCAGGCCGGCCAGCGCAGCGGCATTCATCACTACAAGGGACAAGGAGGATTCATGGCGCGAGACAAGAACACCTACGCCAAACGACAGCGGGAAACTGGAAAAAAGCATAAGGCGGAAGAGAAGAGGGCTCGACGCCTGAAGAAGAAAGAGAATGCGAAGACCGCAGAGGATTTCAGCGGTGGTGATCGCACTCCAAATGAGCAGTAACGACCAACAGGGGCGGATGTTTTTTACTCCGAGCTGCAGCCCGTATTGGCCGACGGACATGCCGCCTTGTGTTCTTTTGCTCGGATAAGCTGGCAAGGCATTCAAGAGAACCTGGTGGGCCTCGGCTTTATTGTGTTCTAGAGACAGCCGTCGCGATACGGTGCCAGATTGGGGCAACGAGAGCGGCCTGGTCATAGTTGGCCTGGAGTTCCGTCACGGTTGTTAGCCGCACACGGTCTGCCAAAGCGGGGGCAGCAATGCCTACGGCCTTGGCGATCGTCGTGAGTCTGCGGCGGTCATCACTTCGGTCCCGATCCTGGGCGATCACATAGAGGCGAAAGACGGGCCGTGGCTCCTTGGCACCGTGCCGGCGATATAGGTCAATCAAGTAATCCCTGCCCGCTGATGATTGGCTCCATTCCTGGTAGCGGCGAAACTTCCGAACGAGTTGCTTTTTGTTCATGGTGCCCGTGTCCAGTTCCACAAGCCCGATCATCAAGCCCCCGTCTTGGCGGAAGACAAAGAGCGCGTCCGGTGTGAGCCGACCCTTGGCTTTTGAACCAAACGCCGGATGCTTGAAAAGCGACCTTCGCTGAATCGTCAGAACCTCGATTCCATTGCTGTCATTGCCAGACTTCCAGACGCCCAAGAGAAACTCTGT
>JAJFVC010000022.1 GCA_021372005.1 Planctomycetaceae bacterium
CTGTCGAAACTGCTCGCCACGTAACGGCCCTCGAAATAGGTCCGCTGGGTCGATTGGATCGACGCGTATCCGGCGTTGCTCAACACGAACAGCTTCAGCGGCAGTTGCAGCCGGTGCAGCGTCTCCAGTTCCTGGATATTCATCTGGACGCCGCCGTCGCCGTCGATGCAGACCGTGCGCCGACCGCCGGACGCGATGCAGCCGCCGATGGCCGCCGGCAGCCCAAAGCCCATCGGCCCGAGCCCTTCGGTGTTGAACACTCGCACGCCGGCCGGAACGCGAAACGCCTGCATCGTCACTTCGCTCGATCCGCCCGAACTTCCGGGAATCAACACGTCGCCGGCCCGCATCGACTCGGCGATCACGTCGACCAGCACGTAGTTGTTCACCCCATCGGTTTCGTCCCAATATTCCGGAAGGATGATCGGGAACCGCGATTTCCACTCGCGGCATTTTGCCCACCACGCCGCCCGCGATTTTCGGACGATCCGATCGCCTTGGGCGAGCATCGCGCGGAGAAAATCGCCGACGTCGCCGCAGACGGGCAGGTCGATCGTCATTTGCAGTTTTCGGATTTCGGCCGGATCGACGTCGACGATGATTTTCCGGGCCCCACGCGCAAAGGCCGCATGGTTGTACGCGGTTTGGCCCAGGTCGAGCCGCGCGCCCAACGTCAACAGACAATCGGCGTTTTGCTGGGCGAAATTGGCCGCCCGCTGCCCCACCGCTCCCGGCCGACCGATGTAGCGTGGATCGTCTTCGGCCAGCAGGTCCATCGCTTTCCACGTGGTCAGGACGGGAATGTCGAGTAACCGGACCAGTTCTAAAAACGGCTCGACCGCGCCGGCCAATCGGACGCCGTTGCCGACCAGGACGACCGGTCGCTCGGATTCGTTCAGCAGGCGAATCGCTTCGGCGGCCAACGGTTGCAGATCGGGGCGCGGCTGGGCCAGTTCGCTCGGATCGAAGCTCGGCAGCGAGGCCTCGTCGATCTCGGCGGCCTGCACGTCCAACGGAATATCGATCCACACCGGCCCCCGCCGGCCGTGCGTGGCCAGATAAACGGCTTTTTCAAAATGGTAACGAATCGACTGCGGGTCGTCGATTTTGACCGCGTATTTCGTAATCGGGCGGACAATGTCGACGATGTTGATCTCCTGAAAACCCATCTGGCGAACGCCGCGGCCGTCCATCAAGTCGGGCCGCTTCACCTGGCCGGACACGATCAGCACGGGAATCGAATCGAGCCAGGAGCCGGCCACGCCTGTGACGGCGTTCGTGCCGCCCGGTCCGGTCGTGACCAGCGCCGCGCCGAGTCCGCCGGTGTACTGCGCATAGGCGTCGGCCGCGACGGCGCAGGCCTGTTCGTGCAGATTGCAGGTGAACGCGAGCCGTTTTTCGCGTCCGAGCGAATCGACCAGATGCATGCAGCCGCCGCCGGGCAACATGAAAACATGCCGCACGCCGGCGTCCGCCACCCGCTGAAATACGTAATCCGAAAGCTTTGCCATGAGGGGTTCCGTTACAACGTCGTCAAACGATCGAGCGCCGCCGCGACGTCCGACGAAGCCTCGTTCCAAGGCCGCGGAAAACAAATCGCGAGGACGCCCGACGATTCGGCCGAAGCCAGATTGCGAGGGCCGTCGTCGACCATCGCGTCCACTTGTTTCCACCGTTCGAGCGATTGGCCTTTCGTGCGGTCGTACTCCGGCAGATTTTCACCGGACCGAAACGACGGCGTCACGTGAATGGTTCGGATCCAACGGCCGAAATGCCGCAGACACCACCAGGCCGACCACGGGGCCGCCGCGATCGGCACGGCCGTCACCGCAATGTGCCGAAACCGCGCGCCGTGACGCTCGAACCAGGCGAGCACCTCGCCGGATGGCGGCATCTGACGAGCCTCGGCCGACTGCCGAAACGCATCGAGCGAGGCCAGATAGTCGGACAGCTCGCAACCGAGAATTTTGCACGGCGGATTTTCATGCAAGTCCGCGTAATTCGCCGCGCACGACGGATGCGCCGGACGCCACGCGCGCTCGAGCCAAGTGCGCGTGAAGTCGTTCAGCACGTCGTCGATGTCCCAGGCGATGGTTTTCATCGGTTTTGCGGCGGTCACCTCAACCAATAGGTCAACATGCTTTTGCGATGTTTGTTTGCGGCAATGGCCGGGTCGGTGTAAAACGAGTCCTCGACCTGATGGGTCAGCGACACCTCCTCGAGCACCGCGCCGCGCTCGCTGCCGAAGCGGTGCCGCACGCCGCGCTCGACGACCGCCAGATCGCCGGGCGAGCAGCAGCGCCGCTGGCCGTCCAATTCGATCCACACGTCGCCGTAAAGCACGTGGAAACTTTCTTCCTTGATCTTGTGATACTGTTCGGGATGTTGTTGACCGGGCAGCAACACGAGGATTTTTTTGCAGTATTCGCGGTTGACCACCGTAAACATCGTCAGCCCGAACTCGTTGAACCGATCGATGCCGTAATGGTGCGAAATCTCAAGATCGACTTGGGCGGGAATCACCACGCCGCTCTGGTGCAGCAGCTTTTTCACACGCTGCACAATGGCGTACACCTTTTCGCGCACGTCGACGCTGCGAACGTTTTGGGCAAGAATCGGGGCCTCGGCGGCGATGGCGCTCGTGGCGACGCGCTCCACGTATTTCGACGCGTCCTGGGCCGTCAACTGGCCTTCGGCGGCCGGCATCGCCAGAAAATAGTCGTCCGGCATGATCCGCTCGCCGGCGGCCAGATCGCGCCGGGCGAACATCCCGCGCGACAGCGACCGCAGCGAATCGAGCTCGCCCTGGCTGAACGGGCATCGAGCGTCCGAGACGCCGCACAACTCGACGGCCCGAGCCGCGGCCGCCAACCAACGTCGCACCTGATCGGGATTGGCCGAGTAGGCGTTCAGCTTGATCGACTCGGTCGGGACGCCGACGTGCTTTTCGAGCACCGCCGCACCTTTGGCGACGGCCGCCACCACCGATTCCACGTTGTCGGGAGCCTCGTGCGTCGAATAGCCGACTCGCACGTGGCCGTAGCGCCGCTTGAGCAGATCGATCTGGTTCAACTGGAGCCGATCGTTGGGCGTCGGATATTCGGCCACGCAGTGCATCAGCGTCAAGTCTTTCGCGCGGTGCTCAAAAAACGCCACGACGTTGTCGATCTGACCCAGCGACACGCCGGCCACCGACGCGATGACGGGCCGATCGGTTCGCGCCACCCGCTCCAACAGCGGCCAATCGGTGAACGAGCAGCTTGCTATTTTGAGGATGTCGTAGCCGTGTTCGAGGATCAGGTCGACGGAGGCCTCGTCGAAGGGCGTGCAAACCGTCGTGAAGCCCAGTGACACGGCTTCGTCCTTCAGTCGGCGGCGGTCGTCGGCGTCGAGCCGGGTTTCGGAAAAACGCTTGACGTATTTCAAGTCCATCCGATGGCGATATTGCGGATGCAGCAGCGTATCGAGGTCGCGGTACTGGAACTTGAACCCAAAGCGAAATGGAAAATCCTTGCACGCGGCGTGGATTTCACGCACAATGCGAAGTCCGTGGTCGAGACGGCCCATGTGATTGTTGGCCAGCTCGAAAAGGACGAACAGCGGATTGTCGGACATGGTCATGGTCACCTTCAGCGGAATCGCGAGCCGCCTCGTTCAACTAGGACAACCTTTTCAACCGGGCGATCACCGCCCAAACGACCGGCCTCTCGACGGGACGACTCGCCGAAGGGTGGTTCATGATTTCACGGCGTTTTCATACGCGTCAATGTCGGCCCGACACGCCTCCAACATGCTCGACGGCCGATCGACGTAAAACCGCCGATACCAGGCGGCCGTCCGCCGCACCGTTTCTGCAAGCGTCCAGCGCGGCCGCCAACCGAGCCGATGGATCGCCTTGTCGATGTTCAATCGGAGCAGGCCGGCCTCGTGCGGCTGGTCCGCGCGGCTTCGATCCTGCCATGTGCCACACCCCCAGGCGTCGACGAGCAATTCGACAAGCCGTCGAACCGTGGCTTGATCGCCGGACATGGGGCCGAAATTCCACGCTTCGCACCACTGCGGATCATCGGATTCGAGCATGCGCGCCGCCAGCGCAAGATATCCGGACAGCGGTTCGAGCACGTGCTGCCAAGGACGAACCGATGTCGGATTGCGCACCGGTACGGCTTGGCCCGACTGCAAATGTTCGACGGCGTCCACGACGATCCGATCCTTGGCCCAATCGCCGCCGCCCAACACATTGCCCGCCCGAGCCGTGGCCAACTTCACGCCGTGCTCGGCGATCCGGTCGGCTGGAAAGAACGAACGACGGTAGGCCGCCGCGGCGATTTCCATCGCGCCTTTGCTGGCGCTGTACGGGTCGAATCCGCCCAATGGGTCGATCTCCCGATAGCCCCAGAGTTGCTCGCGATTCTCATAGCACTTGTCGCTGCTGACGGCCACGACGACGCACGGCCGGCCGGCTCGGCGAATCGCGTCCAACAGCTCGACCGTGCCTTGGACGTTCACGGCAAAGGTGCGACGCGGGTCTTGATAGCTTTCTCGCACCAACGGCTGCGCGGCGAGGTGAAAAACTATCTCCGGCCGGGTCTCGTCGAGCGCCCGATCCAGTGAGTCCGCGTCCAAAATATCCGCTTGATAATGATGTTGCAGCAAGCCTCGCACGCCGGAGGCCTGAAAATTGCTCGGGTCGGTCGGCGGCGCCAACGCATAGCCGGACACATGCGCGCCGAGCCGATGCAGCCAGACGGCCAGCCACGAGCCTTTGAAGCCCGTGTGGCCCGTGACCAGCGCCGAACGTCCCGAAAATTGCGTCGCAAGCGGCGGCATTACCACACCTTCCAGGGCGCGTTGCCCGAGTTCCAAATCCGATTGAGCACCTCGTACTCGCGATAGGTGTCCATGGCGAAGAAAAATCCCTCGTGGCGATAGGCGACCATCTGACGGTCGGCCGCGAGCCGTTCGAGCGGTTCGTGCTCCATGACGCAACTATCGCCGCCGTCGAAATAGTCGAACACGCGGCGATTGAAGACGAAAAAGCCGGCGTTGACCCAACCTTCGGTTTGCGGTTTTTCGGCAAATCGCCGCACCAGCCCGTCGTCGTCCAAATGCACCAGGCCGAAACGCGACACCGGTCGGACCGTCGTCACGGTGGCCAGCTTGCCATGCGTACGATGGAACTCCAAAAGTCGTCCGATGTCGACGTCCGCCACGCCGTCGCCGTAGGTGACCATGAACGTGTCGTCGTCGATGTAGCGTTCGATGCGTTTGATCCGGCCCCCGGTCATCGTGTCGATGCCCGTGTCGACCAGCGTCACCTCGAAGTCGCGTTCCTCGTGGTCGCCGTGGTAGCGGATATCCTGGGCATGTCCGAGGCCGATCGTGAAATCGTTGTTCATCGCCTCGTAGTTCAAGAAGTATTCCTTGATCATGTTGCCGCGATAGCCGAGGCACAACACGAATTGGTTCAAACGGTAGTGCGCGAACGTCTTCATGATGTGCCAGAGAATCGGACGTCCGCCCACCTCGACCAGCGGTTTCGGCCGAAACTCGGTCTCTTCACGAAGTCGCGTTCCAACCCCCCCGCAGAGTATTACAGCTTTCATCGGCTCGGTTCCCGATCTTATGAGGACAAAAACCCAGTTCTCTATTATGGCTCTCTAGAACGGTGAAGTCGAGTTCCTAGAGCGGATAACCACAAAAGGCTAAGCAGCTACCCCTCCAACGTGACTTCTCGATAATGCCGAAGTAGACCGGCCACCGCCGTTAGGATGCCGAATTGCGATTGAATCCGCCGTCGCGCAGCCCGGCCCAATGCAGTTCGGCGGTCGGCGTCCGCCAGCAACGTCGAAACAGCGGCGGCCAAGGCTGCCGCGTCATTCGGGGGGGTCAGCAAGGCCGAGGGTTGGTCGTCGGGAAAAATTTCGGACGTGCCGCCGACCCGGGCGGCGACGATGGCCAGACCGGCGGCCGCGGCCTCCAACAAAACCCGGCCCAGCGGCTCTTGTCGGGCAGGGTGGACCAACAGAGTCCATTCCGGCAACAATCGGGCCACCTCGTTGCAAACCCCAAGAAAATGCATCCGGTCGGCCAGCGGCTTGGGCAATTCGTGCAACCGTCGCTCGAACCGTAGCGACTCTTCTTTGTCCGAACAGCGGCGACCGACCACGAGCCAATGCACGTTGGGCCACGGATCGGCCAACCGCGACGCCGCTTGAACCAACAGATCTTGGCCCTTGCGGAGGCCGATCTGTCCGATCGCGCCGATCAATCGGGCGTCGGGCGGCAGCCCAAGTTGGCGATGCAGCCATCCGGTCGGCGGTCTTGGCCGAAACTCGTCCAGGTCGACGCCGTTGTAGAGTGTGTAGGTCCGCTCGGCCGAAAGGCCCGCCGCCACATGAAACGCCCGCGTCGCCTCGGAAACGGCCAGCAGCCGCGTGTGGCAATTCAAGTCGGCGACGGCTCGGGCGCTCAGCCGCACGATGTCGCGCAGATGGCTGAGGCTTCGCAGCCCAAGCTCGGAAGCGACAGGGCCCGAGAGACGTCCCATCGCCAGACTGTTGGCGTGCAGCAGCGCAGGTTGGCGTCGGCCAAGCCGTTCGGCCAATCGTTCGCGGAGCCAACCCTGGGACGGCCGCTCGCCGTCCGTGCGACGACACTCGAACCCGACCAACTCGATGCCGCGACGCGCAACGGCCTCGGCCAACGGACCTTCCGGCGGGCCCAGCACGACCGGCTCAAAACCGCCGGCCCGGACGCCGTCGAGCGTAGCCAGCATCGACCGCTCGCCGCCGTTCAAGGTGGCGAATTCACAGAGCAAAAATACTTCGGGCGATTTCAAATCCGAGTGGTGGATCGATTCAAGGGTGGAGCGTGATCTTCAGCGGATTGGACACGGCGCCGTCGCCGCGCACGACCATTAATTCGGCTTCGGTCGGGCCGGTCAGCGTCAGCTTCGGCACGGTCCAACGCACACCGAGATCGTACCAACCCAGCAGTTCCGCGTCCACCGTTTGGCCGCCGACGGAGACCAGCAGTCGTCCGGGTTCAGGCCCGAACCCCTCGCCGGCCAACACCAGATCGTCGCCGGGGCGGGCCGTGTCGGCGTCGAGATTGAACGCCGCGGGGTCGACCGGCAGCACTTGGGCCGGAGACAGCCGCGCACCGTTGTTCGCCCGGTTGACATCCCGAATCTCGCGGTTGGCGTCGACCAGCACGTGCAGCGTGTCGAATGCGGCCGGTTGGCCGGCGGCGTCGCGGCCCATCGCATAAACGCCGGCGGGCAGGCGAACGTCGACGCTTTGGATTTTGCCCGGCCCGATCGAGCCGACGCGAACGCCCGCTTGCGGTAGATCGGCCGCCAGACGGTTGCCGGCGCCGGCCAGCACGAGGACGTTGAACGGATGCGCGATCGGCAGGCTGCCGTTGTTTCGGAACCACACGCGATAGCGCGGCCCCTGATTTTCCTCGGGATGGCCCGGATCGACAAATCGCACGGCCACCAACTGCAAATCCTGGGCGGACGGCGCGACCACCACGGGCGGCAGATCGACCCAGGTGCCGCAGGCGACCGCCGGCAGCTCGACGAACGCGGGCGGCTGCCAATAGCTCCACGCGCCGCACGACTCGTAGATCACCGGCCGACAACAGACCGGACGTGGATCGAACGGCGGCGGGCAACGATAGCGCCACGACCACTCGACCCAGGAGTTCCACGTGGGATACCAGCACAGACCCGCAAAAAACGCCGGGCCCCAGTATCGAAACCGGAGACAGTTGCGTTCGTAGCCGGAATGGACCGGGCCGTGATAACGAAAGTTCGGATGCGGCTGATAGCCGTGGTGAAACCGGGCGGCTTCGTCTTTCGGGGGCGGCGCTACATGTTTTTGCAGATCCAATCGGCGGGCTACGTCGCCCTTTTGCGACATGTGATATTGCTCGGAGAGTCGGAGCTGTTTTGCGGTTTCCTTAGGCGCCATGCGGTCCCAGCGGACGTCTTTGGCCCGATGGTCAACGGCCGGCGGCAGCTTCGTCCGATCGCGTCCAACGGTCGGCGGCTCCGATTTTCGATCCGGCTGGCCAAGACGTCGCCGCACATCGGACGGCTTGGACGGTTCTGCATTGCCAACCGGCGGCCTGGTTTTGGGCGCATCTCCGGTCGTGTTGCGATCGATCGGCTTCGTCACCTCGCCCGAACCAATGCGCCGCGGCGGAATTACGTCCACTTTCGGCGTCTGCCGCTCGGAGATTTTGGAGCCTGAATTACGGTTGCCGGCGCTGTCGGACGATTTGCGTTGGTCGGACGCTTTCGACGGAGGAGTCGCCTGGACGGAAATCGTTGGCTGGCGGTTCGGGACGCTGTCCTGGCGTTGAACGCGCGGGGCAGCCGTCTCTTGACGTGCGGGACGGTCGGACGCCGCATCGCGCACGATCCGCCCCCGGTCGCCGCGATCGACGGCGCGCGTGTTGGTTTGGGCGTCATTCCGGTTGTCACGGGCGGGTGGCGCGGCGCGACTTTGGGGTTGACTGTCCCTCCGGTTATTTCGGCTGGCAGCTTTGTCTTGCTGCGGATCGGAGGGAGACCGGGCCTCGGTGGGCTCGATGCCTCCGATCGCCCCCAACAGGGCAAGAATTAACGCCCAACAAAACTCAGCGCGTCGCACACGTCCGACGGGAGCGGAACGGCCCATGATTCGACTCCTTCTTCCTATTCGTCTGGAAGATGTTTATACAAGGCAAGTTACGTTCGGTCAAGCAACCGGACGCCACGAAGAAAAACCTTGAAAATTTTGGAACCCACACCGAGGACGGTCGATTTTGTCGCCGTGGCGTTTGCCTTTTGCCGGAACCGCAAGCTAGCTTTTCACTGAAAGGGCAGACTTTGCAGAGGAGCGGGCAAAAGGACGCCATACGACCGTTGCGACCGATTGCCTGCCGAGACGCATTGCCGGAAAAATCGGAATAACCCCACCGGATTGCTTGATTATCGCATCCTGTTTTTCGGTAAATGTTTACGAAGAGCACGCATCTTGCCGATGTTACGATTAGATCCCGAGTTGCCAAGGAACTTCGACGTGATAAGAGTCGGTTGTCTTGACGGCCTGGGAGTTGATCGTGGATCGGCGACCTGCCTGCAACGTCTTCCCGCCCAATTTCCGTATCCCTCCCACTAAGACTGGCGACTGAGCAATGATCGAACTGCCACTGGCTGATCGCGTATTGACCGCGCTGGAACGCAACCCTTATATCGCCCGACGCTGCTTGCGGTTTGAGACCAATGCGGGCCGAGTCACGTTGCGGGGCGTCGTGAACACGTACTTTCAAAAGCAGATGGCCCAAGAGGCCGTTCGGCATGTCGATGGCGTCCATGAGATTGCCAACGAATTG
>JAJFVC010000027.1 GCA_021372005.1 Planctomycetaceae bacterium
CATGTCGGTGATGTGCAACAGGCCGTCGATGCCGCCCAAGTCGACGAACGCGCCGAACTCGGCGATGTTCTTGACGATGCCCTTGCGGTGCTGGCCGACTTCGAGCTCGGAGAGCAACTGGGCCTTCTTTTCGGCCCGCTCAGCTTCGATCAACGCACGGCGGCTGACGACGATGTTTCGCCGAGCCTCGTCGATCTTCAACACCAGACACTGGATCGTCTTGCCGATGTAGTCGCCGATGTCGGCCGGACGACGAACGTCCACCTGGCTGGCCGGCAGGAACACGTTGACGCCGATGTCGACCAACAGGCCGCCCTTGATCTTCCGCGTGGCCACGCCCGTGACGACGTCGCCTTCGTGGACCGTCTCCATGATCTTGAGCCAGGCCTCGATCTTTTCGGCCTTGCGCTTGCTCAGGGTGATCATGCCCCGAGAATCGTCGACCAGACCGTGAATGTCTTCCACATCCTCGATCAGCACTTTGACTTTCGTGCCGGGTTCGGGCAGCGCTTCGCCCTCTTCCCATTCGTTGCGGAAGATAATGCCTTCGCTTTTGTAGCCGACGTCGACTAGGACCACGTCGCCCTCGACGCGGAGCACCCGGCCGGTGACGATCTTGTTCAACTCCATCTCTTGAGTCGTCCAAGCGATCTCATCGGCAGGCACGCCTTCCAACGCGGCGTTAAGCTCCTGCTGCCACTCTTCCTCGGTAAGGTCCAGTCCTCGAATCAGGTTGCGGTTGACCATAAAAAACAAACTCTCGCACACACACCAACACTCCCGTTCGTCCGGCCGCTCGACCCATCGGGCGGCTAATGCAGACCATCGGGGAATCCGGCAGTATACCAGCTCCCCGCTCCTACAACAATGGCAACCCCAAAAAGCAGGGCGTTTTGGAGGTCCGTGGGAGATGGCGGCGTGAATCTGCGCGTTTTTGAGGGGGCAGCTAGTAGCGTAGGCGGGTATTGACCGCTATTGGGCCGTTTTTACGTTGTCGGCGGTGGGCAGAGCAGCAGTAGGCCGACGATATGTCCCCCAGTGAACTTTTGGGGTTTTGTTCTACGGCGACGGAAGCTCCCGTGCGAAAATGAGTTGGGAGCCTTCGTCGCGCGTGGTCTCGTAGACGCCCAGCTTCTGAAGCCGAACGCCCAGCAGTTCCCGCTTTCCGCTGCGAATCGCGTTGAGATGGTCTTGCCAACTGGTTGTGGTATACACGTGGTTACCCGGCCTTTCAAAGGACTTCATTCCTCCGGGATACACGTAGGCGAAGTCGCGCGCGCCCTCTTCGGGACACTGGGGGACCACGCGACGGACGTCAAACGTCTGGCCGGTGGCCGGGTCCCGGCACTGCTGAATTTCGGTCACGAGGATGTTGATCAGTCGGCCTTTGCCGTTGGCGATGGCCTTTTCGATTTCTTTCGCGCGTTGTTGGCTGCACTGTTTGGCTTTGCGGTCATACTCGTCCAAGGAAGCGACCTCTTCGAGTCGTGGCGGCGGCATTTTCCACTTCAGACGATCACCATTGGATAGATAGAAATAGTAGACGTTGGACTCATTGCCTTGTGGATGATGGATTGTTCGGACAAACTTGTATTTCTTTTGAGCCACCAGTTGCCGGATTTCTTTATCCGTCCATTTTTCCTCCGCGGCGGGATCCTCGGCGTCATTGGTTGAAAAATCAGTCGTACCCGACGGCGTGACGTGCATAATCCCGACGGACTGCCCTGCAAGCCTCCGGTAGATTTTTTCGGTCGCCCAACCGGTGCCGATCAGAAAGACAGTCCCTAGAATTGCTGCGGCCAGTTTTGCAAAGGGCGGCAATTTCCTGAAAAAAGAAATGGTCATGGGCTCTCTCCTTGTCTGTGCAGTTTGCGCGTGTTCGAGCAACCGCTGTTTGAGTTGTCTCCGGTGTGGTCCGTCCGTCAACCAGGGCACGGGCGCTTGTTGGAGAAGCCTTTCGATCGAGTCAACGTTCTTCATTGGTCTCGCTCCTCCTGTATGGAACAATGCAGGTCTTGCGGAAAGGTTGCCTTGTTTTCGTCAAGTTGGCGTTTCAGCCGCGCGAGCCCCCGGTACAAAAGCGACTTGACCGTTCCAATTTTTTTGCCTAGGACGTCGGCGATTTCATCGTAGGACAAACCTTCAAAATATCGCAACGACAGCGCGGTTTGATATCGCTCTGGGAGGCGTACGATCACGTCGTGAAGCCGGGCGAACCGCATCATCTTTTCTTCGACTTCTTCGGCGATCGTTGTCGGATCATCGGAAAAACGCAGACGTGCAAAATCTTTGCGACACCGGTCGTCGCCTGAGCAATGAATCCGGCGGGATCGCCAATGCTGTTTGACTTCATTGCCGGCGATGACATAAAGCCAAGCGCCGAAGGTCCCGCGGTGGTCGTAGTCGGGCAGGGCACGCCATGCATGAAAAAATGTGTTTGAAGTGAGGTCCTCGGCCAGGGCGACGTCCAACGTGCGGCGATAGACGTAATTCAAAATCTTGTCGTAATAGATCTCATAGAGCTGGCCGAACGCCTGCGGTTGCGCCTTGGCGAGTTCGATCAAGTCCGCTTCCTCGCGGACGACATCGGGCGGAACAACGGACCGATGCGTTGTCTCGAAATCGTGAGTTTCTTCCATCACAGGAGGCGTCCTCTTGGAGGGGGGAGACGGCGTAGCGACTCGTCGATGATTACAATACCGAACTCTCCAAAAAGTTGCACCCGGAGCATGCCCATTTTGTTGATGGACACGGCCGGTCCGCGATTTTTACGAATTTTTAGAGATTGGGTGATTTCACTCTTGCGATACATTGAACCTCGAGGTATAATCGCGGCATGAGAAAGAACCGAACCAATCCGGACTTTTTGAACGGCGTGCCGGAGTTGCTGATTTTCAGCTTGCTGTCGCGTCGGCCCATGTATGGTTACGAGCTGGTCCAGGCCATTCGTCGCTCCACCCAAGGGACGTTGGAATTCGGTGAAGGCTGCGTCTATCCGGTGCTTCATCGGTTGGAGGCCGAGGGGCTGTTGGCCAGCCGGCGCGAAACCGTCGGGGGTCGCAGCCGCGTGGTTTATCGAGTGACCTGCAAAGGCTCGAAACATTTTGCCGGCGCCACCGCGGCATGGCGGCGCATTGCCGGAGCGGTCGAACACGCATTGCAAGGAGGCGAACATGGCCAACCTGCCGTGGCTCGATGAAGTGTTGCGTCGCCTGGCCGAACATCACCTGCCGGCAACCTACGTTCAGCGGTTTACGGAAGAACTGTCCGATCATCTGGAAGATTTTCAGGAGGATCTCATGGACGCGAAATCCGACGTCGTTTCACGATTGGGCAATCCGGCCACGGTGGCCCAGGCGGCCGTGGCCAGCTATCGACAACGCAGTTTTCTCGGTCGACATCCCACCGCGTCGCTGTTGGTGTTCGGGGTGTTGCCGATCGTGTGGACGACGATTTTGGGACTATTGAGCTGCTTTCTTATTACGATAGCCATAGCTGGAACGGACGACCTTCTTCAGCAGCTTGTGCTTGGCGACAAAACTTCACCGCCAGGGACTTTTACACTCACGGCGATACGCTGGTTGTTCGGTGTTGTTAGCGTCATGATTCCCACCGCACTGGTCAGCATGGTGCATTGCCGGCTGGTGGAACGGCTGGCCCTCGGTCGAAAGTGGATGGTCGTATGCTGCTTCGTGCTGGCCATATTGGCCGTGCTGCCCTACTGGTGCGTCCGCGTCAAGACAGGTCCCCAGGGCGACTATTCGTTGCTGGTCGGCGTCGGCGTCTCGATTTCCGGACCTTTCAGTGGTTGGCATTTTTCGTTTTCTGTGTTGCAGGTGGTTCAGCTTCTCGTCCCGCTGGCCGTTGGCGGCTGGTTTTGGTGGCGAACGCGAGCCGCATCAGGGTGTGCACCCTACACGACTGCCGACGGAGTGCAGTAAAGATCTACGACAGTTTGGCAAAGCAACGGAAACAGGCTCACGCAAAGGCGCGAAGACGCAAAGGAATCGCATTGGGAACAAACATGCCAGGAGAATAGCTATTCATCATATCTTTGCGCCTTGGCGCCTTGGCGTGAGCTTGTTGTGAGATGGTGGATAGTATAGGACCCTACGTGTCGGAGCCCTCGGCGTCGGCCCCCCTGGTCTTTTTTGACGGTGTCCCGCAAAATAAGGGTTTCGTGCCGTCCGCAGTTGGCGGATGGGACGTTTTCTTGTTCTTAGGGACGGGGGGCTTGGACGGGGTCATGGCGCACGACGTCGAAAAAATTTTGGATCAGGCGGTCGCCGGCCGGCGCATCGACGCCGCGCAGGCCGTCGCGCTGTTGGAGTCGGATCGTTTGGCGTCCTTGGGACGCGCGGCCGATGCGGTGACGCGACGAATGCATCCCGAGCCGTTTCGCACGTACAACATCGACCGCAACATCAATTACACGAACGTTTGCGTGAGCGGGTGCCGGTTCTGTGCATTTTCTCGGAAGCCGGGCGATCCGGACGCCTACGTGCTTTCGGCGGACGAGTTGTATCGAAAAATCGACGAGACCATTGCACTAGGCGGCAATCAAATTCTGTTGCAGGGCGGAATGAACCCCGACTTGCAGCTTCCGTGGTACGAGTCGCTGCTGCGAGGCATCAAACATCGCTATCCGACGCTCAACGTCCATGGGTTCAGTCCGCCGGAAATCGACTATCTGGCCACGACGTCCCACTGTTCGGTGACCGAG
>JAJFVC010000047.1 GCA_021372005.1 Planctomycetaceae bacterium
GTCGAATGTGCTGCTCGGCGCGGCGATGTAGAACGGAATGCGATGGGCCGCGGCCAGCAGGGCCACACCGTAGGTACCGATCTTGTTGGCCGCGTCGCCGTTGGCCGCAATGCGGTCGGCGCCGGTGATCACGGCCTGCACGCGGCCCTCGCGCATCACCTGGGCGGCCATGTTGTCGCAGATCAGCGTCACGTCGATCCCGCGTTGCTGCAACTCCCATGCGGTCAGCCGGGCACCTTGCAGCAGCGGACGGGTCTCGTCGGCGTAGACGTGCAGCGTCTTGCCGGCCTCGGCGGCGGCGAACATCACGGCCATCGCGGTGCCGTAGTCCGAGGTGTCCAACCCGCCGGCGTTGCAGTGGGTCAACACGCCTTGGCCGTCTTGCAACAGCTCCGCGCCGTGGCGGCCCATCGCCCGACACATTTGGCGATCCTCTTCGTGGATCGCCCGAGCCTCGTTCAACAGCGCGGCGGCGATCTCGGCGGTGGGACGGCCCCGCTGTCGTTCGGCCGCGTCCTTCATGCGGCGCAGCGCCCAAAACAGATTGACGGCCGTCGGACGGCTCGACGCCAAATAATCCACCGTTTTGTCGAGTTGCCCGAAAAAAGCGGCCTCGTCGCGTCCAGCCGCCGATTGAACGCCCAGGCAAACGCCGTAGGCCGCGGCGATTCCAATGGCCGGCGCGCCGCGCACGCGCAGCGTCTTGATCGCTTCCCACACACGGTCGACGTCACGACAATCGATCTCGACGAACTCGGTTGGCAAGCGGGTTTGATCGATCATCCGCAAGAAACCGTCCGCGCCGCCGATCCAATGTAGAGTAGGAATGTCTTTCATGAGGGGGTGTCACCGACAAGCCAAAAATGCGAAAGGGCGTCCAAAAAAAGTTTCGTTCCTGTTTCTTGGCCTCTATTCCTTTCGTTCCTGCTGCAGCGTTTTTTGCAGCGCCGCGTCTTTGGCGACGACCTTTTCGACCAGCGAGCGTTTGAAAGCAGTCAATTTGTCTCGGAGCTTGGCGTCGCTTAAGGCGAGAATTTGGACGGCCAACAGGCCGGCGTTGCGCGGGCCGCCGCCGCCGGCGCCGACCGTGGCCACCGGCACGTCGCCGGGCATCTGAACGATCGACAACAGCGAGTCCAGCCCGCCGGCCAGCTCCGTCGGCACGGGCACGCCGATCACCGGCAATGTGGTGTGCGAAGCGATTACGCCGGCCAGATGGGCCGCGCCGCCGGCCGCCGCGATCAGAACTTTCAGCCCTCGGCCAATCGCGCCGTCGGCGTATTGACGAACCGCCTCGGGCGTGCGGTGAGCGCTCATCACGTGGACCTCATAGGGAACGCCGAACTCGGCCAACGCCCGGGCCGCGGCCTGGATCTTCGGCCAATCGCTGTCGCTGCCCATGACGAGGCCCACCTGCGGCGATGAGGATTCCGGCATGACACACTCTCCCTGGAACAAACCGTGGTTTTAATCGTCGTGACGGGCCGAAGCGTCGTCGTGCTCGCGGCGGCGCAGATACAGCTTGATCGGCACTTCGCCGAAATCGAGTTCATCGCGGAACATGTGCAACAGCCATCGCTGATATTGCGGAGAAATCGCCTGCGGATCGCTGCAAAACAGCACGATCGTCGGCGGCTGCGCGGCCACCTGCGTGGCGTAATAAATTTTGGGATGGCGATTTTGGTAGATGGGCGGCGGATTTTGTTCGATCGCCGTTCGCAAAAGTTTGTTCAACCGCGCGGTGGGCGTCCGCGTCAGCGACTGGCGGAACAACATCCGCGCGTGGTTCAGCATCGCCTTGACGTTCTTGCCCGTTTGCCCGGTGATGAAGGCGATCGGGACGTAACCCATCGTGCGGAAATTGTCGCGCAGATAGGCCACCCATTTTTCGGTCGGCATCGTGCCGGCCAACTGGTCCCATTTGTTGACGACGAACATGCACGGCTTGTACTGCTGGGCGATGTAGTCGCACAGTTGCTTGTCCACCTTGCTGATCCGCTGCGTGGCGTCGAAAAACAACAACACCACGTCGGCGCGGCGAATGCTCCGCTGGGCCCGATGGGTGCTGTAAAACTCCACGTCCGTGTTGACGCTTTTGTTGCGGCGGAACCCCGGCGTGTCGATGGCCATCCACGATTGGCCGTCCAGCTCGAACCGCACGTCGACGCTGTCGCGCGTCGTGCCGGGCACTTCGCTGGTAATCATCCGTTCGGCCTGGGCCAGCGTGTTGACGAACGTGCTCTTGCCGACATTGCGGCGTCCGACAATCGCCACTTTCATCACGGGATCGGCCGGCGCGGTCTCGTCGGGCGCCGGGTCAGGCAACCGCTCGGCGATCGCCTCCAGCAATTCTTCTTTGCCGCGATTCTCCTTGACGCTGATCTGGACCATCTTGCGTCCGAAACGGTAGAACTCGGCGGCCTGCGGCTCCAACGACGGCGCGTCGATCTTGTTGACCACCAACAGCACCGGGCAAGAGACGTAACGCAGCCGTTTGATGACTTCGTCGTCCAGCGGCACCGGCCCGTCGCGACCGTCGACCACCAATAGCACCAGTTGGGCGACGTCGACGGCCGCCTGGATCTGTTCCTCGACCTGCTCGGTCAGATTGTCGGCGTCCTTGACGCCCATGCCGCCGGTGTCGACCAGCTCGATGAACCGATGGTGGATCTCGATCAAATGGGTGACGCGATCGCGCGTAACGCCCGCCGTCGGATCGACGATGGCAAGACGCTTCCCCGCGAGCCAATTGAACAGGCTCGATTTGCCCACGTTGGGGCGACCTACGATGACAACTTGCGGCATGCCCATAAGTCTTTATGATAGTCGTTGGGGGGCTTGGCTTCCAGGCTCCCGTGGTCCAAAGGGTATGGAATCGATTGGTGGTAAGAGGCGTTGATTGCGATGTCTAGCGAAAGTCTGCGTTTTTCCGTGGGCCTACGTTTCCCGTCGTGATCTCTTAAAGGATTCGTGCGGAAAATGGTCCTATTGGGTTGAAATACGCTCTCATGGTGCAACAAGTTCGACGATCGGTGGTTCAGCGGTTGGAAAGTCTTCAACGGTCGGGAGTTACGCACGTGAAAAAGCCTGCCAAGCGGCGGCAGCCTCCCTGTTCAGCGGGGTTGGCGGCTGAGATGGATCCGCGTCAGGCGGCGCTCGACCAGTTGGCCCGTCGCGTGGCCCGTTGCACCCGCTGCGCCGAGCTGGCTCGGACCCGCACGCAAACGGTTTTCGGCGTCGGCAATCCTTATGCGAAACTGGTGTTTTGCGGCGAGGCTCCCGGTGCGGACGAAGATCGACAGGGCGAGCCGTTCGTGGGCCGGGCCGGTCAACTGCTGAACGACATTTTGACCAAAGGGATGAAGATTCGCCGCGAGGACATCTATATTCTGAACATTTTGCGATGTCGTCCACCGGGCAATCGAACGCCGTTGCCGGTGGAGGCGACCGCCTGCCGGGAGTTTCTCGACGGACAATTGGCGATCATTCAACCGAAGTTCATCTGTTGCCTGGGCGCGGTGGCTGCGCAAAACCTCTTGGGCAGCGACGCCTCGATTGGGCGGCTGCGCGGTCGGGTTCACGATCTCAACGGCGTCAAAGTGGTCTGCACGTACCATCCGGCGTATCTGCTGAGAAACCCGGCGGCCAAACGCCCGGTCTGGGACGACATCCAACTGCTGATGGCGGAAATGAAGAAATAAGGCGGCGGGCCAACGGGCAAGGCGGAGGACGCGGTGGGCGCGCGTCGAACGTACGAGCGAATTCCCAAGTGCCCGCGTTGCGGACGATCGCGTTAGAAATGCGGGAAAATAGAGGATTTTCCGCCTTGGGCTCTTCGGCCGGTCAATGCGTCATCACCAGTTGGATCAGCTCGGCCAACGAATGGGCGTCCATTTTTTTCATGAGTTTGGCGCGACGGTCCTCGACGGTTCGCGTGCTTAGTTTCAGCTCGATGGCGATTTCTTTGTTCATCTTGCCTTCGAGAATCAGATGGAGCACTTCGCGTTCGCCGACGGTCAACCGTGCGAGACGCTGCTCGATGCGTTGCCGACGCGCCCAGCGCCGCCGATTTTGGGCGTCCTGTTCGAGCGCTCGGCGAATACTGTCCCAGAGCTTCTGTTCTTGGACGGGTTTTTCGAGAAAATTGATCGCGCCGCGCTGCATGGCCTCGACGGCCATAGGCACGTTGCCGTGTCCGGTGACAAACACGATAGGCATCGCAATCTTTTCTTGCGTCAACTTCCGCTGCAACTCCAAACCGCTCATGCCCGGCATCGCCACGTCGAGCACCAGGCAGCCCGGCTGATCGCGATAGAACGACAGAAACTCGGCCGCCGAGGTGAATGTCGCGACGCGCGGGAAAACCACCTTCACCAGAGTGGTCAGCGCCCGCGCTGTGGCCGGATCATCATCAATCAGAAAAACCGTTGGTTCGTCGCTCACGGGACACCGCATCGATGGAATAGGGCACATCGTGGCTGCACATTTCGGTTTACCACACTTCAAGCGTAGACTGCAACGTGCAATCCCCTCGAATGCACGTGGAAAACCACGTTTTGGGGGGGTGTTGGCTGCTTTTCCATCGAAAGATTGTCGTTTTTCGCCGTCCAAGCCATAATTAAACGGCTGTTTTTCATAACGGAGGTAAAAAAAGTGTCGTCCATCCGACGGGTGTTGGTAACCGGTGGAGCGGGTTTTTTGGGCTCGCATTTGTGTGAGCGGTTGTTGGATCGCGGCCACGACGTGATTTGCTTGGACAACTTCTTCACGAGCCAAAAGTCGAATATCGCGCACTTGCTGGATCGACCCAATTTCGAGTTGATTCGCCACGATGTGACGTTACCGATCTTTTTGGAGGTCGATGAGATTTACAATTTGGCGTGTCCAGCCGCGCCGGGTCATTATCAATACAATCCGATCAAAACGATGAAGACCTCGGTGATGGGCGCGATCAACGTGCTGGGCATGGCCAAGCGTTGTCGCGCGAAAGTGTTGCAGGCTTCGACCAGCGAGGTTTACGGCGATCCCGACGTCCATCCGCAGCCGGAGAGTTATCGCGGCGTGGTCAATCCGATCGGGCCGCGAGCCTGTTATGACGAAGGCAAGCGGGCCGCCGAGACGTTGATGATGGATTACCATCGCCAGAACCGCGTCAACGTTCGCATCGTGCGGATTTTTAACACCTACGGGCCGAGGATGCATCCGTTCGACGGGCGAGTCGTTTCAAACTTCATCCGTCAGGCGTTGGCGGGTCAGGACATCACGATTTTCGGCGACGGTTCGCAGACTCGTTCGTTCTGTTACCGCGACGATCTGATCGAGGGCATGATCCGCATGATGGACGGCTCGGACGATTTCATCGGCCCGGTCAATCTCGGCAACCCCGGCGAGTTCACGATTCTGGAACTGGCCCGATTGGTTCTGGAGCTGACCGGATCGCAATCGAAGCTGGTCTATCGCAGCTTACCGATCGATGACCCGACGCAACGGCAGCCCGACATCACGCTGGCCAAAAAACATCTCCATTGGAGTCCGACGATTCCGTTGCGCGAAGGGCTCATGAAAACGATCGAATGGCTCCGTTCGATCGATCTGGAACACTATCGTCCGCCGACGCCCAATTATTAGGGGAGAGGGGAAGGGAGGGGGCTTGGGGCGAGAGACGACGATTTTTCCTCCCCGCTTTTTGCAGAAGAGCCTCCGCGTGCGTCCCTGTCGAATCGCGTCTTATTCGTCCGCGTAGACTCGTGTGCTTTCTTCCTTGTTGACCGGGGTTTGCAGGTCGTCGGTCAGCAGTTGAAAGCGGGCGCGCAGGTCGCCGGCGCGTAGGGCCTTGGTTCGGATGTGGAAAACGGCTTCTTTCTTCGGCGCCAGTTGGGCCAGCCCGTCGAACGTGATGCGATCGCTCTCGGCGTTGTATCGCGTGGGGCCGTCGATCGCGGTAGGCTTGAGTTCGGGCGGAAGCAACGCGGTCAATCGGACGTTCGACGCCGCCTTTGAGCCTTGATTGACGATGCGGACCTCATAGGTGGTTTCTTCGCCCAGTCCGATCGGATCGGCGGCGTCGGCTACTTGGAACAGCACGGCCGCGACGCCTTCGACCAATACGGGTTGTTGTTTTTCGGCGACCAGACCTTTTTGGGCCGAACCGCGCAACCGGATCGCGTGTTGTCCGGCCTCGACCGGCAACGTGACCAGCGTGACGCTGCCGACCTCGCGGGCGGGCAGTTCTTCCAAGCGCCAGTGGACCGTTCGTGTCGACTCTTCATAGTAACCGGCGTTGTTGGCGCTGACGAACTTCAGGCCGGCGGGCAACTCGGCCGCCAACTCGACCTGTTTGGCCGGCGCGGTGCCGGGATTCTTGACCGACAACGTGTACGTGGCCTGACGCTCCAAATAGCGGCGCTTGGGGCCCTCGACGGCCACATCCAACTGCGGCGCGAGCACCTCGAGGTCCCAACGACTTTCGGCCCGAAGACTGCCGTCGCCGCGGGCGGTCAGCCGGTTGGTCGAGCGACCGGGTTGTCGCGCGGCCAGCGGCAATTCCAGTTTGCGGGTCTCGCCCGGCTTCAGATTGCCCACTTCGTATTCCAACTCGGCGCCGGCCGGATGCTGCAATCCCGGTGGAATGCGTTCTTCCAGGACGACGCCTGTGGCCACGCCCGAGCCGGGGTTCGATACGGTGATCACCAGTTTCGCCTGGTCGCCGATCAGCACGGATTCGGGGCCGGCGGTTTCGACAACCAATTGTGGGCGAGTGGCCAGGGACGAGGCCGAGGCGTCCGCGCCGAAATGCACGGTGGCCACGCTGCCGATGCGGCCCTCGGCGGTCGGCATCAACTGTATCGTGCCCGTCCATTGTTCGCCGGGCCGGAGCGTGCCGACGGTCCAGACGATCTCGCCTTTGCCGTTGCGGCTGGCTTGCGGCGTCGTGTTTTGCAGCTTCGTGCCCTTGGGCACCATGTCGCGGACCTCGACCGCGCCGGCGGCGGTTTGGCCGACGTTGCGGACCACGACGCGAAAAACAGCCGGTTTGCCCACTTGAATTTCCTTCGGGGCGATCTTTTGAATCGACAACTGCGGATTCTGTGCGCCTTCAAGTTGCCGATCGCCGGGCAATCCGTCGCCTTCGGCCTCCAGCGGCTCGTCGCTGCGATGATAAGGGTCTCGGTCGGTCACTTCTCGCTCGGGCTTGCTGCCGCGCATCGGATTGGCCGGCATCGCAAACGGATCGATTTGCAACGGCGCGGGCTCGCCGCTGGACGCTGTTTTGGTCGATGTTTTCGCGGGCGGAATCGGATCGGCGTAGCGCGGGCCTACGCGACTGGCCATGCGATCCGGTCGGGCGGGATAACCGCTGTCCGATGTGCGGGCGGGTTGGTCGGGCGCGCCCAGCGAAGGACCGGCGGAGGTCTGTTCGGCCGACGTGGTTCGGACCGACGACGTGGACGTCGGTTGGAGTCCAAACGGATCCGTGGCCGGCGGAATCGAGCGGCTCGGCACGGCCCGCAACGGATTGCCGTCCTGAGAGGCCGACGTCGTCTGCGGTTCATCGGACGCCCGATCGCCGCGTTGTGCGTTGGCGATGGCGATCCATCCCAAAACGATCACGACTCCCAACGAGCCGATGCGAAGTAAAGTAGATTTCATAGCGTAGTCCCCCGCGCCGAGGGGTTTTGAACGAGCGACAGCTCGTCGTATGGTAATACAAGTGGTCGGGTTCGTACCAAAAACCCGATGTCGAGGGAAGAGCAGTTCCCGAAAACCG
>JAJFVC010000092.1 GCA_021372005.1 Planctomycetaceae bacterium
TTCGGCGCGGAGCGGGTGCACGGCAAAAACCATGGCGACGAAGGCCGAGGGCCACAACGCGCCGGTCATCCGTCGGAACACCAAAAACAGCAGCACGGCGTTCGCGGCGTGCAGCAGCACGTTGGTCAGATGGTGTCCCCAGGGCCGCAGACCGTACAACTGGCAGTCCACCATGTGCGACAACCACGTGATCGGATGCCAGTTCGACGCGTATCGGGCCGTCAGCGACCACGCGATCCCCTGCCCCGTCAGTCCGTGGACCACTTGGCGGTTTTGGGTCACATAGGCGCCGTCATCGATGTTGACGAACCCATGGCGAAGCGTTTGGCCGAACACCAACGCAACGGCCAACACCAGCAGGCCGCAGACAGCCCAAAGCGTTGCGGTCGGGTTTTTTGCATCCGGAACCGTCGCCTCTCCCGCGTTTGGCTTGCGGACGCCCGACGGCTGCCTTGATTTTGACCTGCGACCCATGAGAGACTAATGACCGTTTTCGAGACGTCCATGACCGCCGTGGCCGCGATGGCCAACAAGCATCCCTCATAATAATGTCGGTCGGACCGGGCTGCAAACCCAAAGATCCCCAGTAGGTGGGGGTGTGTTACGGCTGGCGGCTGAGGCTGAAGATCGGCAGCATGAGCGACAGACCGATCGTGCCGACCACTACGCCCATCACGCTGATCATGATCGGTTCGATCAGACTGGTCGTGGCCTTCAGCGACGTCTCGACTTCGCCGTCGTAATAGACGCTCACTTTTTCGAGCACCTGGTCGAGTTTGCCGGTGTCTTCGCCGGCGGCGATCATTTGGACCAGCACGCGTGGGAACAGCGGGTTGCCGTGCAAGATTTCGCAGATGCGTTTGCCGCCGGCCACCTCGTCGATCACTTGGTCCCAAAGTTGTTCGTAGAACGAATTGTTCGACACGGCGCCGGCCATGCGGAGGGCGTCCATCACGGGCACGCCGGCGGCCAACATTGTGCCGAGGGTTCGGATGCCGCGGCTGATGATCACCTTGCGGTACATCGGCCCGACGATCGGCGCATTGATTTTCAGCCAGTCCAACGCATGGCGGCCGATCGACGTGCGGCGTCCGTAAAGAAACCCGCCGACGGCCAACGCCGCGCCGAAAAGCCACAGATACCAATAGTGCAGCATCGCATCGCTGAGCGTCATCATCAACAACGTCGGCTTGGGCAGTTGCGTGCCGCGCGATTTGAATAGCGGCGTGAATTTCGGAAGAATGTACGTCAGCAGAAAGACGGTGACGCCGGCGGCCAACACCATCATCACGGTTGGGTAGGCCATCGCAGCACGCACTTTGCCGCGGGTCTCCACTTCTTTACGCAGGTATCCGGCGATTCGGTTGAGCATCGGGCCCAACGAACCGGTGGCCTCGCTGGCCTTGACCAACGACACGTAGGTGGTGTCGAAGTGTTTGGGGAACTTGGCCAGGGCCGCCGAAAAATCACGGCCGCCTTCGACGTCTTCCTTCAGCGTTTTCAATACGCGGCGCAGCGTGAGATTCGTCTCTTGCTCGACGATGCCGCCCAACGCGGTCGACAGCGTGATGCCGGTGTCGACCATGATGGCCAGTTGGCTGGTGACGTAGATCAGGTCGTTTTTGGAGATCCGCCCTGGGAACAACCCTTCGTCTTCGTCCTCATCGATCTCGAGCACGTGGAATCCGTCGCGGCGGAGTTGTTGCGTGGCGTCGTCGACCGACACGGCGTCGATGCTGCCGGTTAGGACGTTGCCCATCGGGTCTCGAACACGGTATTGGTACGTCATGGTCGTGTTTTTCAGCTCCTCGCCTCTGCCCCCGTTAGCCTTTCGTTCAGCTTCCAATGCCTCCGACGTCGCCGACGATGTGGAACACTTCTTCGACCGTGGTGAGTCCCTCGCGGACTTTGCAAAACCCGTCGTGGGAGAGCGTGATCATGTGATCGCGCAGGGCGATTTGCCGTAGATTTCCGATCGACGGATCGGCGACGATTGCGTCGCGCATTTCGTCGCTGACGACCAGCAACTCATGGATGCCCAACCGCCCCTTATAGCCGGTGTTGCGGCACGCCTTGCATCCGAGCCCTTTGTGAAACTCGGTGAACTCGTGGCCCATGCGTTCCAGAGCCTTACGCACGTTGCGCGGCGGTTCGTAGGTCGATCGGCACTTTGGGCAGATGCGTCGCACGAGTCGCTGGGCCAGCACCATGTTCAGCGCCGCGCCAATCAGGTACGGCTCAACGCCCATGTTGATCAGCCGCGTGATGGCCGAGCAGGCGTCGTTCGTGTGCAAGGTGCTGAAAACCAAGTGGCCGGTCAGCGCGGCCTGGATGGCGGTGCGCGAGGTCTCCTCGTCGCGGACTTCGCCGACCATGATGACGTCCGGGTCTTGACGCAACAGCGTCCGAAGCGCTTTGGAGAACGTCATGCCGATCTTCGCCTGCACCTGGAACTGGTTGATCAGCGGCAGGTGGTATTCGATCGGATCCTCGACCGTGCAGACGTTGTTCTCCATCGAGCTGATCGAATTCAACGCGGCGTAGAGCGTCGTCGATTTTCCGCTTCCGGTCGGTCCGGTCACTAGGATGATGCCGTTGGGGGCCTGGATGTTTCGGCGGAACGCCTCCAAAATCTCCTCGGCGAAGCCTAGGTCTTCGAGATTCAACGACACGGCCCTCGTATCGAGCACGCGGATGACGGTCTTTTCGCCGTGCGTGGCGGGAAACGTGCTGACGCGCAGATCGATCTTGCGTCCTTCGAGCATCACATGGACGCGGCCGTCCTGCGGCAGACGCCGTTCGCTGATGTCCATGCCGGCCATGATCTTGATGCGGCTGGTCACGGCGCTGAGCAGATGCTGCGGCACCTCGAGCGCTTTGTGCAGCCGACCGTCGATCCGGTAGCGGACGCGCATGCACCGTTCGGCCGGCTCGATGTGGATGTCGCTGGCCCCCTCTTTCACCGCGTTGAAAATCACGTAGTTCACCAACCGGATGATCGGCGATTGGCCGGCGATCTCCTCGACGTCGCCGATGTCCTCGATCGCCTCCTCGATCAACGTCACGTCGGCCGTGTCTGAATCCTCGATGATGTCGTCGATCACGAACACCTTCGAGTTCGGCAGCGTCGTGATGGTCCGGCGGATATCCCGCGCGCTGGCGGCGACGATCTGCACCTGCAAGTTCGTCAGTCCGCGAATCTCGTCGATCAAAAATAAGTTCGACGGCTCGGACACCGCGATCGTCAACACGCCGCGAACCAAAAACAACGGCAGCACGAGGTTTTTCTCGACGTACTCGCGCGGCAGCACGTCGGCGATTTTCGGGTCGAACGTCCGGGCGTCGAGCTTTGCGTAAGGCACGCCGTACTCGGCCGCCAGGCACTCGACCACCTGGTCCTCGGTGCAGTATTCCAGGTCGACGAGCGTCTCGCCGAGCAGTTTTTTACGGCCTTCTTGCTTCTGCCGCTCCAGCGCGGACTGCAACCCGTCGGGCGTCAGGTAGCCCTTCTCGATCAGCAAGGCGCCGAGGCGTCGTGGTGCGAGCGTTGCCGTGTCCATAGGATGGGTTCGTAGCCAGTGGTCGGGTTTTGTTGGAGGGGGGATCGACAATTAAAAACTTCTCACGGCGTCGACCATGCTGTCGAACACTTCGATCTGCTGGTCGAATCGGGTGATCTCCAAGATTTTTCGGTTGCTTGCGTTGGTTGTGGTGATTTTGATTTCGCCGCCGGCGTCACGTACCTTTTCTTGCACGTCCAACAACGTGGCCAGTCCCTTGCTGTCGATCGTTTCCGTGGTGTCCATGTCGAGCACGATGCAACGGCGATCCAGCGAGGGAATTTGCGCGGCCAGCGCATCGCCCTGATCGGCCCCCAATTCCTCGGGCGTGTGGACCACGATGATGTCGCCAAAGATTTCGGTGGGAAACGCCATGGAAGGCTCTCAAGGGTTCGCGGTGGATCTTCTCTTTCTCTTCACTCGCCCCGGGTTTCTCCCAGGGCGGCGTCGACCTGCTGCAATAACTCGCGTGGGCTGAACGGCTTGGCGATCACCGCCCGAACGTTCCACTTCGCGGCCAGATCGTCATGCGACAACTCGAATCCTTTGGCGGTCAACATGAAGATCGGCAGTCCGGCCAGTTGCGGGTTGGCTCGGACGCGCTGCACCAAACCCAATCCGTCCAATCGCGGCATCTGACAGTCGGTGATCAGCACGTCGGGCTTCTGTTGCTCGATGGCCTCCCACGCCTCTTGACCGTCGTTGGCGATTTGGACGTCGTAGCCGGCTTTTGTCAATTTGAACTCGGCGGCCCGCAAAATGTGGATCTCGTCGTCGCACAACAAAACGCGTTTGCTCATGATCTTGGCCCCAATTCCTTCGGATTGTGTCATTCTACGTTGAATCGTGATGGTCTCGCGCGGCTCGTAATGGATCAACCCTCGTTCAGCATCTGGCCCGTGCAGGGTAGTGCGACGATGAACGTGCTGCCTTGTTCCGGCACGCTCTCGACGGAAAGTGTGCCGCCGTGCACGTCCTCGACGATGTGCTTGGCCAGCGGCAGCCCCAAGCCCGTGCCCGCGGCCATGTCTTTGTCTTTCCTGACGCGGTAAAACTTCTCGAACACCCGCGTGCAATCCTCTTCGCTCAGCCCGACGCCGGTGTCCTGGACCTCAAACCGCGCTTGGTTGTCGACCAGCCGGCTTCGCAAGGTGACGGAGCCGCCCGGCCGGGTGTATTTGATCGCGTTGCTCAACAGGTTGATCGCCGCCTGAAGCATCATGTCGCGGTCGGCCTGGACGCCCAAATACAGCGGGCTCAATTCGGCCCGCAGTTCGATCTGTTTCGCTTCGGCCGACGGCTGCACCACGTGCAGCGATTCTTCGAGCAGCTCGTTGAGCGAACGGTGCCGCTTGCTGACGCTCACGACGCCGGCCTCGATGCGGGCCAAATTCAACAGATTGTCGACCAATCGCTGCAAGCGGTCGGTTTGGCTGTTGATGACGCTCAGAAACTCCTCGCGGGTCTGCTCGTCCTCGGCGTCGCCGTCGGCCAGCAATTCGACGTAGGCCTTGATGCCCGCCAGCGGCGTTTTCATCTCGTGGCTCACCGACGAGACGAACTCGGCGTTGCGCTTTTGCAGCGATTTCTGGTCGCCGATGTCGCGCAGCGTCACGACGGCTCCCTCGCCGCCGATCGGATCGTCCCCGCCGGACAACTTGACGGCCGTCGCCCGATACCAATGCGAACGGCCGACGTCGTCGGTCATTTCGATTTCGTCGGTCCGATGTCCGGACGTCTTATGCTGCCGCGTCGCGCTGAGCAGTTGCACGAGTTTTTCGCAGCGGACCAAGTGGTCCAGCGCACGAGGCTCGGGACGTTGGGACGGGATCCCAAACAGTTGTTCGGCGCTTGGGTTGGCCAGCACGAGTTCGTCGTACTGATCGACGGCGAGAACCGGGTCGGCCAAGCCGGAAAAAATCTGCCGGATCTGCTCGGTCTCGGCGACGGCTCGACGACATCGAAGCTCCAGGGTCGCGCGGCGCTGTTCATTCTGATCGACCTGCTGCCGCAGTTCGCGGAGCGCGGTCTCGACTTGCTCGGCGACGCGGCGCCATGGATGGGCCGTCGGCGTCGGCGGCAGACTCGCCCGATCCGTTGATCGTCCGATCCCCTGGCACAGGGCCTCGAAATAACGTTGGACCATCCGATGTTCACGGCAAACGCGGCGTTGAGTCCACCAACACCATCCGACGATCGTCGTCAGGCCCAGCCCGAACGCCGCAATGTGGAGCAGCCAGGGCGCGCCGACGAAAAACCGTCCGCTAAGCCATGCCAATCCGAACGCCGACCAAAGCGCCAGCGCCGAACCGATCAACCAACGAGTGCCGTTCAAGTCGTTCATGGATATCCAAGGGGTGTGAAGCGACGGGCTGACCGGAAGGAAAGACCTCTCGATCGGCGAAAACCGCTCATCGCGCCGCGATTTCAACGCATATCGAAACGGGCGCAACAGGGAACGACGTCGGCGTCAGCGGACCGCTTGGTATCGCGGGTCCAGCGTCCGGGCCTGGCGGAAATGGGCTTCCGCATTGTCGGCCTGGCCGAGCTTTGCCAACGTGTATCCCATCAAAAGGTAGGATAGCGCATCGGATTTGTCCAACGAAAGCGCTTGCTGGAGCGAGACTTGGGCGGCCCGATAGTCGCCCATCCGGTAGAGGGCCGCCCCCAGCATCCGATGCACCGCCGGGACTCGGTCAAAATGCTTCGCCGCAGGCCGCAACAGCTCGGCGGCCAGATTGGGTTGGTTCGCTCGCAACAACGCGGCCGCCCCGGCAATCGGAATTTGCGGATTATCGGGCTTCATCGCAACCGCTTGGCGGAAATGTTCGACGGCCGCCGTTGGGTTGTTTTCGGCCAACGCGGCCTGACCTTGCCAAAGTTGTTCGGCGACCGGGTCGTTCTGCGGCGATTCGGCAGATGGCGCATCGCCGGCATTTTCGGCATAATCCGCACGGTGGGCCGGCGTTGGTCGTCTGCGGCCGGATTCCGGCTCCTCGTAGGCGGTCGGCCGTCCTTCCGAGCCTTGAGCGTCGTTGTCCGGAGCGTCGCCGATCGAGGTGGCTTTCAACGGGCCCGCCACCTGGTGGTTGGCCTCGCGGGCCGTTTGATAGGCGGCGGCGAACGTGGCGTTCTGCGGGTCCATCTTGGTTGCCCGCTCGTAATAGGCCGTCGCCTCGGGCAGCTTGCCTTGCGCGTCGAGCGACAGCGCCATGGCGTAGTGCGATTGGGCGTCGTTCGGATAGGCGTCCAACGCCGCTTTCGCATGCCGATAGGCCGCGTCCGGCTGGTTTTCGGCCAACAGTACTTCGACCATCAACAATCGGGCTTCGCGGTGCCGAGGCCTGCGGGCCAACAGCTTTTCCAATCGCTCCCGACATCCTCTCGAGTCTCGCTGTTGAAGCCAGCAGGCCTCGGCCGCTTGATACTCCGCGAAGTCGCGTTGTTGGTCGAAATACTGATTGAAATCTTCGCTGCGTTTCTTTTGCTTTTGGGCCACGTCGCCGTCGGTCACGGTCTTGGGCCAAGGAAAACTCGCGCAACCGGCCAGCGCGACCGCCATGCCGAGGGCCAGGCACGCCGCCGCGGACCGTTTTGCGATCGATTTCCTGGAGGTGAACGTCATTATTGAAGCACCTTCGGCCGCACGAGGTCGGTGTGGCGTCCCGGCACGCCGGGGTCCAGCGGATGCGCGGCGGCGGGCGCGGTCGGCGCGGCGGGTTTTTCGAGATCGTCGATCAGCCAGTCGGCCATCGCGGCGCCTTCCATCGGTTGGCTCGACGGCGCGATCTCCCCCGCTGCGCCTTTGTAGGGTTTGCCCAGCCAGATGTCGCTGCGCAGTTCGAGGGCCGCGCGATCCAGCGGATCGAATTGGACCGACATCTCGGCAAACCGCAACGCCTTGTTCATGGCGCCTTCGGCATAGGCCCGCTCGGCCAGCCGGTAGTAGCGCCGCGCGATCGAGCGCTTACCGAACGGGCTCATCTTGTCGGCGTACGTGCTTTGACGCCGCAGGAACTCGCAAGCGCTCTTGGCGCCTTCCTGGCACGTGCCCGGCTCGTAGACGATCCTTGGCGTGATGAGCACCAGCACCTCGCGGCGCTCCGTGGTTTGCTTGGTTTGCCGAAACGCGAACCCGACCCACGGCAGGCTGCCCAGCACCGGCACCTGCGTGGTCTGGTTGATGAGTTGCTCGCGGATCAGTCCGCCGATGACCACCGTGCAGCCGTCGCGGACCATGATGTTCGTCGTCACTTGCGTCAGTTCCTTGTTCGGCAGCGTGACGACCGACGTGCCCGAGGTGTCCACCTTCACATCGCCGTCGGACAGCTCGGGGTGGATCTCCATGCGGATCAGTCCGTCGCTGGAAATGAACGGCCGCAGACGCAACTGGGCGCCGATGTCCAGGAACTCGACGCTTTGCGTAGTGCTCGTCGACGTCATCGTTTGGTTGACGTAGCCTTTCTTTTCGCCGATCTGTACTTCGGCCCGCTGCTTGTTGAGCACCATCAACCGGGGGTTGGCCACGACGTTGGTCTCGCCGACCGTTTCGAGCGCTTCGATGAACGCGCCGAGCGAGCTGTCGAGGAAGCCGAACTTCAGTCCGCCGTCCAGGTTGAAGTTCGCCAGACTCGTGGCCGGCGAGCCCAGCCCGAACTTGATGTTCGGATTGTCGCGCAGCAGTTGAAAGTTGACGCCGAACGTGTCGTTGTCCGAAAGTTTGACGCTCAAGATCATCGCTTCGATCGACACCTGCAACGGTCGGACGTCCACCTCGGTCACCAGTTGATCGATCTGGCTCAAGACGGCCTCGAAGTCGCGGACCAGCAGCACCTCGCCGCCCGAAAACTTGTCGCCGCCGGCGCCCGCGTCGCTCGAAGCGATGCCGGCCTCTGCGGACGACGACACGCTCGACACGCCGACGCGCGGGGTCAACAGCGGCTTCACCAACAGGTTCAACTCGGCGGCCGTGACGTAATTGGTCCGGTAGACCCGCGTGCCCAGTCGGTCCATGCCTTGCTCGATGTTCGTGAAATCCTCGGGCGTGCCGACGAAAATAAAATTGGTCTCGCGTCGCGAAACGTAGCCGGTCGACTTCAAAATGGCTTTCAAGGCGCTGTCGATGTCGACGTCCTTGAGCGTGGCCGACACCCGGCCCTGAACATTCTTGCTGGCCAGGATGTTCATGTTGCCCTGTTCGCTCAACAAGTCGAGCACTTTGCGCAGATCTTCGTCAAAGATGCGGATCGAAAGCTTGCCGCCGGCCGCGCTGCGCACGGTCGTTCCGCTGCGCATCGCGGTCGACGACCCCGACGAAGGCGAACCGGCTTGCGGAGAAGTCGACACCGAAGGCGGCGGAACCATGCCGGGCGATGGGGCGTTGTTGCTCAGTTGGTTGCGCAACCGATCCAGAGTGGTTGGCAACGAAATGTCGTCCTGCGCCGGCAACGCCGCCCGTCGACCGTACGGCCGCCCAGGCTCGACCACCGTCGGTCCGATCACCGACGCCGCGGAATCGTGACGATCCGTATAGACCACCGCCTTGGCCCCGAAGGGCGAATCCGCCGTTCGGCCGGCGCGCCGCAATGCGACCGTCGCGGCCATCGGTTGGAGTGCGGTTGGGTTCGGTTCCTTCTTTCCGGAAGACGGGGCGGCCAAGATCGCCACCAACACGGCCAACGCCGCGCCTGCCGTGGCGAACAATCCAAACACAATGGTGCGGCCGCTGGGTTTCATGGGTCTTCCGTGACGCCAACGAAGAGAGAGACTACAGGGATCAGGGGCTAGGGACTAGAACTCCGAGAGTTATGTTTTTAGGGCAAGGTTTGGTCGTTGCAACTACGGGCTGGAAAACTCAAAATCCATTTTGGCCGAATTGCTGGGCTCGGGGATTGACAATTCATGACGCTGGCCGTCGTACTGCAACACGACGCGACGCGGCTGCACGTCGACCAACGTGAATGTCACCGGCGCGGAGTCCTTGACCGACACCTCGATCGTCTGCCCGACCGAATACGTCTTGCCGCCGATGCGAGCGACGCGACGTTGCGGTCCCAAGATCGTACTGGTCAACACCAAGCCCAACGACTGCGGCGTCGCGGTCGACGGTCGCTTGGTCTTTTCCGCGGCCTCGGTCTGGGCGGCAGTCTCGCTGGTGGGTTCAAAGGGATTCCGAGTCTGAGTTAGAGTTGGGGCGCTCATAGTTCTTGGATCGTTGTGCATGGCGCGGACAATCTGTTGCCATGACGGGTGGTTCGTCGTTTTTGACACGGCAACATGGTCGACGCCAATCGTGCTCGCGGCATGGGGGACGACGCCCGCCACCGCCGCGCCCTGGTTGCCCTTGCCGATCCAGCCCCAAACCAGCGGCATCCAGAAGTAGGCCGCCACGAGTGTTGCAACACCCAAGAAACCCGCTTTCTTGGGATTGGCCAACGCTTCGCGGCGAATTTGTTTAGCTAAGTTCTCCAGTTTCACTTTTTGATGTCGAAAAAGTCTACCCAAAGGTCTCCTTTCTCGACTCCTCCGTTGTATCGGCCAGTTGACGTGCGTTGTGTAATCGGAAATCTATAAATTATCGGAAAAGACAACCAAGCTTATCTCGCACTGGACATCTTTCGTATTCTTTGCCTTTTTGTCCATTCGCAGGTTTTCGACCCAGATGGTCTGCGATTGCTGTTCGAGGCACCGCAGGAACTCATAAATCTGGTCGAACGAGCCCGAACACGCGATCACGATGGGAAGCTCTTTGAGTTGCTCGTGTGAGACGATCGGTTGCGGGTCGAATCGGGTGACGGACAACCGCGAATTCTTGGCCATTGCATGGATCTTGCCATACAACGCCGGCGAGTCTTTTTTGCCGGGCGAGATCTTTTCCCATTGTCGGACCAACGTCTCGGTCTCGTTGAGTTCGCGGTGCGTTTGCAGCAGCGCGTCGGACAACCCGGTCGACTGCGCAATCACCGCTCGTTTCAATTCGATGGTTTGCTGCAATTGGGCGAGGCTTTTGCGGCCCGGCAGCCAAACCAGCGTAAGGTAGGCCAGGGCGACGGCCGCCAACGACAGCGTGACGATCCAATTGCTTTGTCGCGTGAGAGTCATGGTTTTTTGCCTGTGGCCGCGAGCTTTTCGGCGACGGCTTTCTTGACTTTTGGTTGGAAGTCCGGTCCGCCCGGTTGGCCGTAGCCGGGCAGAACGTTCAACACGGCGCGGAATTGCAGCGCGACGCCGCCTTGACCGGCCTCGACGGCGTTGAAGCAATCCAGTTCGGCCTTGTCGAACACGTCGGTGGCGTCGAGCTCGCCCATGTAGTGGTGCAAGGCAATGGCGTCCGTCGTCACGCCGGACAGAACCACCACGGTGGTCATCGGATTCAACTTGCCGGCGATCTCGGCCAAGTCGCGATCGGCCGGTCCTAGCGATTTCAGTCGCTCGGCGTCGGCCTTGCGTTCGGCGGCGGATCGGCGGTCGGACGTCGGGCGTGCGGCGGCTGTTTCTCGGACGACCTGGATCTGTTGCAGCGTGATGGCGTTGGGCAACCGTTCGACCAACGCCGCGAGCAGTTGCGTTCGCGGCCACGGATGACGCAGATAGGTGTACAGTTCCGCTCGGCCGCGGGCCAACTTCAGCCGCGACTGGGCGTCGGCCAACCGATGGCTTTGATCGACCGCCGCCTCGTGGACCGGCGAGACGACGGCCAGTTCCGATCGCAACTCGTGACGCAGCTCGTATTGGACCGACGCGGCGGCCGCCATCAGTCCGACGATGGCCATCGCGGCGAAGATTTGCCACGGACGCGATTGGCGTCGCGCGTGTTTCTCGCGGTATTCCAGCGGTAAAAATTCGATTTCTTGCATGTTATTCGACCTTCCTCAACGCCAATCCGGCCGCCACGTCCCATTGGGCGGCGCGCCCGCCGGCGGGGCCGCGGTCGAACGACCGCATCGGATCGCCCAATTCGCACGGCGTGTCCAGTCGTGCGGCGAACCAATCGGCCAACGACGGCGTGGCCTCGCCGCCGCCGAGTAGAATGTTTGACAGCGGCTGGCCTCGGAACGTGACACTGTAGTAACGCAGACACAGCGACAGCTCGTGCGTCAATTTATCGAGCGCCGGCCGGATCGATTCCTCGACGCTGCGCGAGATTTCCGGGTCGCGCTGATCGGCCCGCCGATCGCCGTTGTGGCGGCGCAGCGCCGCGGCGTCGGCCGGCGTCATTTTCAGATGCCGCGAGACGGCCTCATCGAAGTGTCGACCGCCGAGGCTAAGGTATTTGACGAACAGGACGCTCGAGCCTCGGGCGACCAGCACCACGGTGTTCGACTCACCGATCCGAACAAGCATCACGCGACGCTGTTGATCGTTGTCGCGGCGAAACTGGCGATGGTAGCATCGCAACATTGCCGACGGTTCCACGTCGATCGAAACCGGCCGTAGCCCCGACGCTTCAGCGACCGCCAGAAGTCGTTGGACGGCGGGCTGATGGCAGGCCATCAGGATCACCTCGCGGCGGAGCGTATCGCCTTGGCGGACGTCGTCGGCTTCGAGGTATCGGATCTCGGCCTCTTCGCTGGCGAACGGCAACCGTCCGGCCGCCTCGAAATGAACGATCTTGGTCAGTTCGTCGCCCGAGGCCGGGCTGACCCGGATGTTTTGGACGAACAGATTGTCGGCGTCGAGACAAAACACCGCGTCGCGGCCGTGGAACCGACGATCTTCACGGGCTCGCCGCAGCGCGTCGACCAGGCGATCGTCCTGAACGTCCTGTTTTGCCGCCGGTTCGGCGGGCAGATCCCAGCGGACGGCTTCATGGACGCGCGTTTGCGCGGCGTCGAATTGCAACAGCTTCACCGATCGGCTGCCGATATCGACGCCGATGGGGCTGAATCGTTGACGCGACCACCAAGGGACCATGTCGCTTTCCTGTCTCTCAAATTTCTTAATCCGACGCAACAATCAACTCGGCGTCCGTCAGGGCGCCGTACCCGTGTATTGGTCGATCGCGCCCAAGCCCGTGGCCGGAGCGATCACGATCGAAAGGTATCTTGTGTCGTTGCCCGATCCGGCGGTAAGCCAAATCGTCGTGGCGTCCGTCGCGTCCGTCGAGCCCAACGGTCCAAAATCCACGTGGTCGACCGACCCGGCCGTCGTGCGGACCGACGCCAGTCGAACCTTCGGACCGGCGCGAGGCAGCTCATCCAGATCGACGATCTGTTGAGTCGCTGCGTCGCCCGAGCAAGCAAACGGTGATTTGGGCAACACGTTCAAACTCGCGTCCGAGCCCACATGGGTCAACACGTACCGATTCGCCGACGGATCGAACGCGACGCGATACGTGCTGTCGTGCGTGACGGCCAAGCTGCGGGCGTAGGCCAGGTCGGTGCACATCAGTTGGGCCGTGGATCGCAGTTGGTCGTATACGCTTGGCCGCGCGTCGGGAAGCGCCAAGCCCGCCAAAATTCCCACGATCATCACCACCAGCAGCAGCTCCAGCAGCGTAAAACCGGCGGAGGTCGAACGGCGGCGCGTCATGGCGATTTCGGGGTTTTCGGGCTTGAGCCCCGCGACGGTGGTCGGCGATCGGTTGGGTCGCCAATCGGGGGTTAGGACGTTTTTTTCAACTATAGGTTCTCCTTCCACTCCAAAAGGTTCCATCGCAGGCCGCCGTCGCTTGCGAGCGCTTCGTAGATTGTGTTTTGCGGGTTGTGCCAATGGTAACGGATGGAATTGCCGTCGGGCGCGATCGTCAGCCTCGGGATATAGTCCAGCGACTGTTTCTTGGCCAGCCAGACGGGAAAATATTTGATTCCGGTCGGATAGTTTTTCTGGGCGGCAAACAAGTTGTATTGCGACTGCCACCAAGTGGCGGTTTTGCTGTTCCAATTGTTGCGGCCTTCAAAGACGACGCTGCCGGCGATCAGCTTGCCTCGATGGGTCAACGTGGTCGCGGTGTCGTCGCTCGATTCGATGTCGTAGGTGTCGTGGACGGCGACCAGTCCGGTGACGCTGGCGCCGGCGCCGCCGTTAACGCGAAAGTCGCCGCCGACCACCGCGACCGGCAATTGCACCGACGAAGACGAGCCATAGAGCGCCGGCAAGTTGACCGGGCTCATCGTCACGTTTTGGCCCGAGATCGTGATGCGTCCGCCGGACGTGGTGATCACGGTGCCGGCGATCGTCGTGTTGGCGCCGATCGTCAAGCCGCCCGGTCGAACGAACAGCCCGGCGGGATTCGTCGCGGGATCGGCGCGATACACGGCCGACGTGATCGACGATGGAAGCGTTTTAATCGTGTACGATTTGCCGCCCGGATAGAGGCGATAGGTCGACACGGAGCTGGGAGACGAAAAACTTGTGACGGTCCGATTCGAGAGATTTTTGAGTGGAAGGTTCCAGTAGCTGCTTAAGAGGGTCGTGGTGTCGTAGACTTGCCATGCGGTGGCCAGCGAAACGGTGCCACTCAGCCCGCGATAGTCGCCTTGGCCCGCCGAGCACATCGCGCCGAGATCTTGAAGGTACTGATTCCGAGGATCGCCCCACCACGAATAGGTCCAACCGATCAGGCACGTCGCCTGGATCCGCACCGGTCCTTCAATCCGCGCCGGCAGGTCCATGTAGAACGAGCCGCTTGTCCATTGGTAAACCGTTTGTGCGACCATCGCATCCCAATCGGATGGTTCGTCGACCAATTTGCGGGGGATCAGTTGGACGACCGCGCGAATTTTGTACTTTGCGACGCTGCTGGCGTTTGTCGGATCGAAGGCCTGTCCGGTTGAAATCAAGGTGACCCGATACGGCTGGTCGGCGCTGGAGGCGTCGAGCCGCGGATCGCCGGTCGTGTAAGTGACCGAGAAGGATTCCGTGGAACTAAGCGTGCCGGAGAGCGTGCTGTCGACGCCGGACCAACCGTTTTGCTGCATCTTCTTCAGGGCGATGGTCAGTCCGGTGACGGCGGCCTGCCGGGCCTGGGCGCGGCGATCGGCGTTGCGTTGGATCATTCCACCAGTCTGCGCGCTGCGCATCGCCGCATAGGAAAGCCCCAAGGCCAACGACAGCAGCAGCAACACCAGCAAGAGCGCCACGCCGCGACGCTTCCGATTCGTTGCACGTTGCGATGATCGCCGCGATCCGCTCGGAGTGTTTCCGGGGGGCTCCGCGACAGAAACCAGCGATGAGTGCAAACGTTGCGTCATGGATGGGTCATGTTGTAGTAAAGCGACGCCGAGCCGAAAAACGGCAACGAGCGAGCCGCAACGGCGTTGGTTGAGGTCCATGCCTTGCCGGGGTTCATCTGCAATTCCATACGCACCCAGACTTGACGCAGACCGGTCTGCGTGCCGTAAATGCTTTGGGTCCAGGGCAAGTTTTTCCACGTGACCGAACCGGCCGCGTAGCCGGCCCAGTCGTCGGCTGAGGGGCGAAGCCGCACGTCGAATCGCGCGGCCCCGCGCAGCTCCGAGGTCGACGTGCCGCCGGTCGTCGAGGCTGTTCGCAACAGTGGTGTCAGGACGGTTTTTTGGGTCGCTGCGTCGGTTTTCAGCGAGGCCAGTTCGGTCTGCCAGCCGGCCACGTCGTCGGCGGCAGGCACGGTCCTCGTGTCCGAGCTTGCGATCAATTCGAGCAATTGGTTGGGCGATTCAGGATTCGGACAGTAAATCACCAACTCGCTGAATCGCGGCAACACGTTGACGCCGGAGGCCGTGCCGCCTGCGGGCAGCCAAACGACCAGCGTGTCCGGGCAGCGGGTCGTGTCGGTCGGCTCGGGCACGACCAGGCAGCCGGGAAACGCATTGTTGGCCGCAGCCTGACAGATGTTTTGGACGATTCGGTCAATCGCCACCCGAGCATGTTGTGTGGCGACGCCGTAGCCTTGGCTGTATTCGTAGCTTTGCTGCACGGTGCGGGCCAAGCCGGCCATCGCCCCGACGATCATCAACGTGACGGTCATCGCCAGCATCAATTCCAACAGCGTCAGCGCGCGGCGCGAACCGAACGCGACCACGCGGCGGCGACGGCGTCGAAAGGGAACCGATCGGTCAGTTGACATCCAAAGCGGTTGCATCGCTGACAATGCGCCGGATCGTCGCCAAGGTGGTCGAGCCGGACGTGGGATCGTTGTAGGTAATGCGCACTTCGACGGCGCGGTAGTCGCTCGAAACGGCGTGGGTCGTCCAATCGGAATCGCTGACGTCGTACACGTCCACTTCTTGCCGCCAGTTGGTCAAAAACGAGCTGTCGCATCGAAAGGCGTCGTTGCGTTGCCCGCCTTGGCCGTCGTCCGTGCCCAAGGCGACGCCGTACGCGTCGGTCGGCGGTTGGCTGCGATAGCCGTTGTAGTCGCCAATCGTGGTGAACTGCCATCGCGAACCGGCGCCGGTTGCGTCGCCGCTTTGGCAGCCGACCACCTCATCCATCAATTGTTGCGCCATGCCGTAGGCGATCGTCCGTCGCAGGGCGTCGTCGGTGCTTTGGATCGAGGTCGTCTCGCCCAACAGCAGCACGGCGCCGGCAATGGCCGCGACGGTCAAAGCCGCCAGCGATTCGACCAACGTAAAGGCGTCCCGCGCGGGACTTGGGGCAATGGTGGATCGCAACATGGTGGAAACGGCGTTCGACCGTCCAAAATGGCCATGATGGTCGGACGAATTGCCCCGTTCCGTCCGCCCTGCCGCCGACGTTCCCGCTCGACAATGCGAAAAGGGACCGACGACCTGTGCTACTATAGCCCGCCGTTCCGACTGCGCGGCGAAGATTGCGGATTGTAACGACGATGACGAAAGAAACGACTCGGCCAGGCCCAACGGCTCAGGATCGCCAGTCGAGTCCGAAGTCGAGCGAGACGGCCGAGTGGGTCAGTGCGCCCAAGCTGATCCGGTCGACGCCGCTTTCGGCCGCCGCACGCACCGTGTTCAGGTCGATTCCACCCGAGGCCTCCAATTCGATCGATCGGTTGGCTGCGTCGCGCCGTCGGACCGCCTCTTGCAATTGTTCGGGCGTCATGTTGTCCAACAGCACCAAGTCGGGCTCGGCCGGCAGCACCGCGTCCAATTGTTCCAGCGTGTCGACCTCCACCTCGACGATCATCGTGGGATCGCCGGACTTGGCGACGACGAACTGCCGGGCTCGACGCACCGCTTCGGCGGGCGTGAAGGGCGACGGTCCGGCGGTCGACTGTGCGCCCAACGCCAGATGGTTGTCTTTGATCAGCACGGCGTCGTCCAATCCGCCGCGATGGTTGTGGCCACCGCCGCAGCGGACCGCGTATTTTTCGAGTCGACGCCAGCCGGGCGTGGTTTTGCGGGTGTCGTAGATGCGGGCCTTCGTGCCGGCCACCGCGTCGACGTAGCGGCGAGTCAACGTGGCGACGCCCGACAGACGGCCCAACAAGTTCAGCAGCACGCGCTCCGCGGCCAACATGGCTTGGGCGGGACCGCGGATTTCGCCGACCGCCTGAGCTGGCGAGACCGCAGCGCCGTCCTCGGCCGCCGGCGACCACTGCAATTGCGGGTCGACCATGGCCAACACAATCGGAACGGTCGGCAGCCCGGCGACGACGCCCGATCGGCGCGCCGCCACCGTCGCGCGGCCCACGGCCCGTGGGTCGACCAACGCCAAGGTGGTCCAATCGCCGGCCGTGCCGAGGTCCTCGTCCAAAGCCAAACGGACGATCGCCCGACAATCGTGTCGGAGCCGATCATCCCAAACGGTTTGTCGAAATTCCTTGCTCATAGCTGCCAAACCCAAAAAATATGCCGGCGCCGACATTGAAAACGCCACACTAGCATAGCATTCCGTTTTTCGCGATAATAGTCGTTCATGTCGAAACGCGAGCAGTTTCCGCATTGGTTGTTGCGCAGGGCCGATCAGACCGTTGTGGCGGCGTTGGTGGTCGCCGCGCTGGGGGCCGTCGTCGCATGGTGGGCTGTTCACGACGGATGGCGAGCCGAGCTGATCGACATCGACCGCGCCGATCCGTTGACGGCTCGATTCGAGGTCGACATTAACAAGGCCGATTGGCCCGAGCTGATTTTGCTGCCGCGGGTTGGGCCGACGCTGGCCAAACGGATCGTCGAGTCGCGGAAAACGCTCGGGCCGTTCGCCGATCACGACGATCTGCGCCGTGTCCCGGGGGCTTGGGCCCAAAACACTCGAACAAATTCGACCCTTTTTGCGTCCCATGGCCGACGGCCGTTCGGTGGCCGGAAAATAAACAGCCGGGGTGGGCAAAACTTGTCGCAATCGGTTAAAATGATGGTTTTGCCTCCCCGTGTTCCGCTTTGGGATCCTTGATGAGCGCTGCAGTCGACGAGATGCACCAATCACCCCGCCGCAGGAGAGCCGTTGCGATCTTCTGCTTGGCGGGTTCCGTTTTCGGTTTCGCGCTGATTCCGATCTTCTTGCGGCACTTTGCCCATTCCCTGGATGCCTGGACGGTCAACGGCGTTCGATATTCGGTCGGCGCGTTGTTTTGGCTCCCGTTTCTGTTGCTTCTGGATCGTGAACCGACCGCGACGGAGTCAGTCCCGTCGAACTCGAAGCCGCACGGCGTGTGGGTCGACGCCATCGTGCCGTCGCTGTTGAACGTCGTAGCCCAGGCGTGTTTTGGATTGGGCCCCTACTATGTTTCCGCCTCGACGATCGGGTTTGTGCTTCGATTGGCGTTTTTGTTCACCATCGTTTTTGGGTTTTTGGTGCTGGCCGAGGAGCGGTTGCTGGCCCGGCGCCCATCGTTTTGGGTCGGTGCGGGCATCAGCCTTTTCGGACTCGGCGCGATGTATTCCGATAAGCTCGGATTGGGCGGCGCGTCGGCGCTGGGCACATTGATCGTGCTGGCGTCTGCGATTGGCACAGGCGCGTACACCGTGTCGGTTCGTTATTTCATGTCGCACTACTCGGTCCGGCTGAGTTTCGGCGTGATCAGCCTCTATACCTCGATTTTGCTGGTGGTGCTGATGTTCGCCATCGGCGACTACAGCCCCCTGCTCCATCTTTCGCTGACGCTTTGGGCGCTGCTGACGCTGTCGGCCATGATCGGCATCGCCTTTGGACAGGTGATGATGTATCAGGCTATCCAGCATTTTGGACCGGTCGTGGCCAGCGGGGCCCAGTTGGTCACGCCGTTCATCACCTATTTGGTCGCCGCCGTGTGTCTCGGCGAAAGCATGAGTTCCTCGGAGTGGATCGGCGGCGTGCTGTTGATCGTTGGCGGCGCGCTGCTCGTGTTGGCCCGTTTGCAGATCGAACGGCGAGGACTGGCCGAGGTCCAAGATCTTCGGCCTTCGCCCCCGCCGAGAACGCACCGCCGGTTTGCGCACCAATCGGAGTGTTGTGCGCCGCCGACCAAGAATTAACGAATCGCGGGACGTTCCTCTTGCGTCTCGGGTGTCTCGCCCGGCTTCCACCGCTTCGAGCAATACACGCGACGGCGTCCGTCGACCATCTGGGTGAACAACGCGGCCGTGCCCGGCGTGTCGTCAATCAGTTTCAACCCTTTTTCCGGCCCGAGAATCGCCACGGCCGACGACAGCCCGTCGGTGCTCAAGCCGTCCGGCCCGAGAACCGTTACGCTGCATTGATCGGTTAACGCCATGCCGGTCCGCGGATCAATCAAATGCGAATAACGAACCCCTCGAATCATGGTGTGTTGCCACAGATCGCCCGAGGTGGACATCGCGATATTGGAAAGCTGGAGAAATTGGCTTGGCTTGTCTCGCACGTCTGACGGGGCGATGCCGATGCGCCAGCCAGACCGACCGGGCGGTGGATCACCCAAGGCGAGGTTGCCACCGGCGTCGACCAACATGCGGCTTAGGCCGTGCCGTCGCAGCGTGCCCATCGCCTCATCGACGGCGTAGCCCTTTGCGATTCCGCCTAAGTCCAACCGCATGTTGGGCTTCAGCAGTTCGACGGCTTGTCGGCTTGGGATCAGTCGCATGGAGGGGTAGCCAATCCGTTGGAGTGCCGCTTCGAGCGACTTCGGCGACGGCAACTCTTTGGTTTGCCGGGCGCTGCGCCAAAGATGGACGACCGGACCGATGGTTACGTCAAAGGCGCCGTCGGAGAGTTTGGAAAGTTGTTCGGCACGAACCAGGACGCGCCAAAGCGGATCGCTGACGGGCACTTCGCATCCCTCCCCGGAAGAGGCACACAGACGTCGTAGTTCGCTTTGCGGGTCGTAATCGCTGAGCACGGTGTTGAGCTCGTGAAATCGCTGAAAAGCGGCCTTGGCGGCGTTCGACGCCGTTGCATTGTCGGGGGCAAACAGTACAATGCGAATTGGCACCGCCATTTCGGTTTGAAGGAATTCGAACCGTTCCAGCGAGGGTTCTCCGGCCATGGCGGCCGCCACTCCCGCCCAAACAACCCCCACAACAATCAGTTTTCCCATTGGGGGAGATTCCTTCGATGATCTTGTTTTTGAACGGAAAGGATTTTCCATGAACAGCGTAACGGGTTTCCCTCGCCGTTGGCAATGGTTCTTAGGAGGTTTTGCGGTTTTTATGCTCGCGGCCGCATGGGGTTGCAAGCCCAGCGAGTCCGTGAAGAAACCGGCGAGCGAAAATTCGGCCTCTTCGGTTGCCAAGCCGGCCCCAAAGGCCGTGGACGAGAAGAAGCCTGCCGCCGACGCGACCACTCCGGCGGCCGAAGCGGAGGAAACCTTGACGCCGACGGTCCTTTGGATGCCTAAGCCGATCGACAATCCGGCCGCCGAGGCCAAGGATCAGGCCGGAATGAAACCCTACAGCGAGGCAATCGCCAATACGAGCGTGAAGTTCGACATGGTGCCGATTCCCGGCGGCACATTCAAGATGGGCAGCCCGGCCGGCGAAAAGGACCGCAAGTCGGACGAAGGTCCGCAGGTCGAAGTCCAGTTGGACCCGTTCTGGATGGGCAAGTGCGAAGTGACTTGGAGTGAGTTCGAGCAATGGGGGCTCGGACTCGATCAGCATCGCCGCGACGTGAAGAAGACGCCGATGACCGAATGGAACAAGAGCGCCGACGCGCTGGCCATTCCCACCAAGCCTTACGCCGACATGACCTTCGGCATGGGCAAAGACGGTTATCCGGCGGTTTGCATGACGCAGTTTGCCGCCAAGATGTACTGCAAGTGGCTTTCGGCCAAGACAGGCCGCTACTATCGTCTGCCGACCGAGGCGGAATGGGAGTATGCATGTCGAGCCGGCGCGCCCACCGCCTATTCATTCGGCGACGACTCGGCCAAGCTGGACGACTACGGCTGGTCCGAGGCCAACAGCGACGAGAAGTATCACAAGGTGGGCCGGAAGAAGCCGAACGCGTGGGGATTGTACGATATGCACGGCAACGTGGCCGAATGGTGTCTCGACCAGTTCGTGCCCGGTCGTTACAAGCAGCTCGGCGACAAGCTGGTGAAAAATCCGCTGTTGCCGGTGACGTCCACCTATCCGCAGGTGGTGCGCGGCGGCGCTTGGACCGATGAGGCGGCGATGTTGCGCAGCGCCGCCCGACGCGGTTCGAGCCCGGATTGGAAGTCCCAAGATCCGCAGATTCCTCAGAGTATATGGTATTTCACCGACGCCAACTTTGTGGGCTTTCGCGTGGTGCGTCCGCTGCACAAGCCGACGCCGGAGGAGGCCGCTAAGTATGAAGTCACTCCATTCGAGAAAGAAGAGTACATCGACTACAAGAAGGCGCAAGCCGGCAAACAGTGATGGCGAAAGCGTGCGACGGGACGTTTTGGGTTTTCGTCGAGCCTCGCTTCGGTCGGCGCTGAGGACCGCTGTTGTTTTGCTGTTTGCGTTTTCAGGGCGTTGATTTCGCGGCATGATCTTACTGGACGTCGTTGACATCAAGAAACGTTTCGGGCCGGAACCGGTGCTCAACGGGGTGACGTTCGAGGTGCGGCCCGGCGACCGCATCGGACTGGTTGGCTCGAACGGCAGCGGCAAGACGACGCTGTTGCGCCTCATTGCCGGCCGCGAGGAGCCCGACGCCGGTTCGTGCGCGTTGCACCCCAGTGCGCATCTCGGCTATCTGGAGCAACAGCCGCGGTTTGAGGCCGGTCGGACGCTGCATGACGAGGCCCGCGGCGCAATGGCCGATCTGGTGGCTTTGCAACGCGAGGCGATCGACGTGGCTTCGCAAATGGCCGAAGCCGCAGATCCGGCGGAGCAGCGGCGGTTGGCCGCCCGATACGACCATCTGCAGCTCGAGCTCCAGCAGCAGGACGCCTACAATCTGGAGCATCGGATCGAGCGGGTGTTGGACGGACTGCGGTTTCGCCGCGAGAGTTTCGCCCAGCCGGCCGCCTCGCTTAGCGGCGGCGAACAAAACCGTCTGATGTTGGCCAAGCTGCTGCTGGCCGAGCCGAACGTGATGATCCTCGACGAGCCGAGCAACCACCTGGACATTGAGGCCACCGAGTGGCTTGAAGGTTTTTTGTTGGAGAGCTCCGCAGCGATCGTCGTGGTGAGCCACGACCGATATTTTCTCGATCGCGTGACGAATCGGACGCTTGAATTATTCGACGGCACGGTCGATTCCTACGCTGGCAATTTTTCGGCCTACTGGCGTCAAAAAGCCGATCGGCTCCTGGTCCAGCAACGCACTTACGATCGACAGCGGATCGAAATCGAGAAAACCGAGGAGTTCGTCCGGCGAAATCTGTACGGCCAAAAACACGCACAGGCCGAAGATCGCCGCAAAAAGTTGGAGCGGATGGAGCGAGTGGCCCGGCCTCGCCAGATCGCCGCGCCGCCGATGCGGTTTCCGCCCGCCTCGCGCAGCGGCGACATTGTGGTGCGCGCCTGTCGATTGGCGAAGGCTTTTCAAGGGCAGCGACCGCTGTTTCAAGACGTTGCATTCGACATCCTACGCGGACAGCGTTGGGCGCTGTTGGGCCCCAACGGCTGCGGCAAGACCACGCTGCTGCGATGCTTGTTGGGCCTGTTGGAGCCGGACCAAGGCGAGGCGATCTTGGGCGCAAGCGTCACGGTCGGCTATTTCGATCAGCAGTTGGCAGGCCTGGCCGACGACGAACGAGTGGTCGACGCCGTGCGCCCTCGTGGTCAACCGCTCAAACTGAACCAACAGCAGCGGCGCGATTTACTGGCGCGTTTTGGACTCACCGGCGACGTGGCCCTGCAGCAGGTCGATCGGCTTAGCGGCGGCGAGCGATGCCGTGCGGCCCTGGCCCGATTGGCCGCCGAGGACGCCAATTTGCTGGTGCTCGACGAGCCGACCAACCACTTGGACCTTTGGGCCCGCGATGCGCTGGAGACCGCGATCAAACAGTTCGACGGCACGGTGCTGTTCGTCAGCCACGATCGTTATTTCGTCAATCGCGTGGCCGACCATTTGTTGGTGATCGAGCCCGGTCAGACCCAAATCATCGAGGGCGACTACGATCGCTATCAGACATTGCTGGGACACGGCGTCGCTCCGGATCCGTCCGACCCGGACGATGCGGATACGGACGCCGGTGAGGCCCAAACGCCGCATGTTGCCGCCAAAACACCGCAAAAGCCAAAAAAAGCGGCGTCGAAGCGGCGATTCCCCTACCGCAAAGTGGCTGATCTCGAAAGCGAAATTTTTGAGCGAGAGCGGTGCGTCGAGCAGTTGCAGCGGCGGCTGGCCGAGCCGCAGGTGGTGCGAGACGGCGACCTGTCCCGCGATCTTTATCGTCAAATCGAACAAGAACAGGCGGCCCTCCGACAATTGTACGAACACTGGGAGGAGGCCGCCGAGCTGAATTGGTGAGGTTGTGAATTTGTTCTCTTACTCGGTTTCAGGGACCGGAGCATCGACCGAGGGCGGTGTGTATAATGTAGGATGCCGTCTTGTATGCCGATCCTCTCTTGAACGGCGAGGGGCCCGGTCGTAGACAACGTTTTTTTGGACGCGTCACCGAATGTTTCAACTGGTTGCACCTTTTGAACCCGCCGGCGATCAACCGCAGGCCATCCGCGCGCTGGTCGAGGGGTTGCAGCGTCATGAAAAACATCAGGTTTTGATGGGCGTGACCGGCTCGGGCAAGACGTTCACGATGGCCAACGTGATCCAGCAGGTCCAACGGCCCACGCTGGTCCTCTCACACAACAAAACGTTGGCCGCCCAGTTGTACGCCGAGTTCAAGGAGTTTTTTCCGCATAACGCTGTGCATTATTTCGTCAGCTATTACGACTACTACCAGCCCGAGGCGTACATCCCGCAGCGCGACATTTACATCGAAAAGGACGCCGCGATCAATCAGCAGATCGAACGGTTGCGGCTGGCCGCCACCAGCGCGCTGGTCAGCCGACGGGACGTGATCGTCGTGACCAGCGTCTCATGCATCTACGGGCTTGGCTCACCCGAGGACTATCGCTCGATGATGGTCGGGTTGGCCGTGGGCCAGACGGTCGATCGCGATCAGGTCCTGTCGAAGCTGGTCAACATCCAGTATGAGCGGAACGACATCGAGTTCCAGCCCGGCAAGTTTCGGGTGCGGGGCGATTGTGTGGAGGTTTGGCCAACCTACGAAGATCGGGCGTTTCGCGTTGAGTTTTGGGGCGATGAAGTCGAACAGCTTTCGGTCATCAATCCCACCAGTGGCGAGGTGGCCGATCGTCCAGAGCAGTTGTTTATTTACCCATCGAAGCATTTTGTGCTGCCCGAGGAACGCATCGAGGGTGCGGTCGCCGAGATCAAAAAGGAGTTGAACGACCGGCTCAAACAGTTCAAAGACGAAGGCAAGCTGCTGGAGGCCCAGCGGTTGAGCGCCCGAACGCGGTTTGACCTTGAAATGCTTCAAGAGGTTGGCTACTGTCCGGGCATCGAGAATTACAGCCGACCGCTGTCCGGGCGCGCGCCCGACTCGCCGCCCGACACGCTATTCAGCTTTTTTCCCGAGGATTACCTGCTGTTTGTCGACGAGTCGCACGTCAGCGTGCCGCAGATCCGCGGCATGTACGCCGGCGACCACAACCGCAAGGTGACGCTGGTCGAACATGGGTTTCGATTGCCCTGCGCGTTGGACAATCGTCCGTTGCGTTTTGAGGAATGGGAAGAGCGGGCGCGACAGGTGATTTTCGTGTCGGCCACGCCCGGTCCCTACGAATTGGAGAGAACCGGCGGACGCATGGTCGAACAGCTGATCCGTCCAACGGGCCTGTTGGACCCAGAGATCGAGGTAGCCCCAGCGCGTTCGCAAGTGCCGCATTTACTTCAGGAGATTCGCAACCGGACGGCGGTTGGCGAGCGGGTGTTGGTCACGACGCTCACCAAGCGGTTGGCCGAAGATCTGGCTTCGTATTTCAACAAGCAAAACGTCCGCTGCAAGTGGTTGCACAGCGATTTGGACGCCTTTGAGCGGGTCGAGCTGTTGCGGGATCTTCGGTTGGGCCAGTTCGACGTGCTGGTGGGCGTCAATCTGTTGCGCGAGGGCCTCGACCTGCCCGAGGTGTCGCTGGTCGCCATCTTGGACGCCGACAAAGAGGGCTTTTTGCGGAGCGAGACGTCGCTGATGCAAACGATCGGCCGTTCGGCACGCAATGTGAACGCCAAGGTGATGCTCTACGCCGACAAGATGACGGACTCGATGCAGCGGGCGATCGAGGAAACCAGCCGCCGCCGCGAAATGCAGCGGCAATACAACGAGGCCCACGGCATTACGCCTGAGACGATTCGCAAAAGCATTCGGTCGGGCATCGAGGCGGAGGCGGCCGCCCATGCCACGTCAAACGCCATGGTCGGACGCAGCGACGAACAGCAGTACATCACCGAAGAATATCTGGCCGAGTTGGAGTCCGAAATGATGTCGGCCGCCGACGAGTTGGAGTTCGAGCGGGCCGCCGCGATCCGCGATCGTATTCAACAAATGCGAGGCCAAATCGGCAAGCCGTTGACCGAAGCCGAGGTCCATCACGCCACGCGATCCGAACGCGGACGACACCGTCCGAAGCATCGGGGACCGAACCGGCGAAAATCGTAGAAACGCTTGCGAACCTCCCCTCCACACTTGCGGCAATCCTTCTTTGGGGTGTGGTGTTTGGTCTGACGCCGGCCGAAAATTCCTCGTCCAATGCGATGGTCGCCAAGTGTAAAAAAATGTCGTTCCGTCCATGGTGTTCCTGGCGGGTGGTCACTTATATTTCTGGGCGCTGTGGAAGTTTTTTAGTTGACCATGGATGGATTCGTGGAGGGAAAAAGGCTCTTCTGTTCTCTGGACAGGTCCACATAAGAGCGAACGCATCCAAGGCGCAGACTGTTGGCCGATGCAAAAACATTTTAGGGCCTGCGTTGCTTTTCTGGCTTTTCGTGCTTTTCCAAACATCTTCAAGGAGTGTGCCATGAGTCTCGCAAGAAACTTGCGTGGGTGGCGTCCGTTCTCGTGGGCGTTGGTCGCCTCCGCGATGACGCTGGTTGCTGGTTCGGCGAACGCAGGGACGTTGTATTGGTCATATCCCAGTGGGACGTGGGGAACCACGAGCACCGCGGGGGAGCTTCACTGGAGCTCGGTTTCAGGCAGCGCGGGGACGTCGACTTGGACAAATAACTACGATGCGGTGTTTGAGACCACGGCTTCGACGCTGACGGTGTCTTCCACCG
>JAJFVC010000106.1 GCA_021372005.1 Planctomycetaceae bacterium
GCGCCCGACCTCACCTTCAAAACGTCGTACTCGATGCCGCCGCACGCCGTACTCGGCGCGATTGCTCCGTACCTGTTTTGGAACCGCATGCCAACATGGCTCGGATGTTATTTCGGTTCCGTTCCTCTCATGCTCACATTATGGTGGATCACGGCCCATCGAGTCCGCTCGCGGCGTCCTTGCGACTCGGACGAAACCACCGATGAAGATGAAGAAGAGTCCTCGGCCGGATGGCGTAAGGCTAGACAATTGTCGTTGTTCGCCGCCGTATTGGCGGCACTCGCTCTTTGGCTCGCATTTGGTTCCTATGGAAAACTCTATTACCTACAAACCTTGATGCCGTTGATCGGTGGATTTCGCGCGCCGGCCCGATACATCAACCTGACGCAACTGGGACTGGCCCTCGTTGCCGCTGTTGCGTTCGGTCGATTGGTGTTCTTGGTTCGCCAAGGGCAAGCGATTCCTCGTCGTCATCTGGTGTTGCCTTGGCTCGGCGTGGCGGCGTCCATCGTGCTGGCCGGCTGGTTCACTGTGGAGACCGGAGGCCAATTTGCGCATCGCTTTCAGGCAGAGTTCTTCAGCGGTCCCTTGATTCTCGGAGCGGCGGCCGTCTCACTTTCCCTGGCCTCGCGAGGACGACGTCTCGGCCTATACCTACTGGTTTTTGTGGCGGCGGCGGACTCCGTTCTGTTCGGATTGGCCGAACCTGTCTGGCCCAAAGCTTGTTGGTGGAAAACGCCGACTTATCAACAATACGCATCGGCGTCTTTCGCTACGCTGGATCCCAACGCAGGTCGTCTCTACGACAACGCTTTCGATATGAACCGGTTGTCGTTGTCCGGCTATCGACTGATGAGCGGCTATGCCGCCTTGATGCCTGCCCGACAACTCGACTACGAACACGTCAATTCGTTACGAGTCGCCGAGGTCGCTTGGTATCGCCATTTCGTCAATTTGAAAACACCCATGAAATGCCCTCCCGGTCTGGCGGCGCCGATCAAGGGCGGATGGTGCAAAGTTCCCAATCCGCTGCCTCGTGCGCGGTTGCTCGCCGACGTTTCCGTCAGCCAAAATCCGCGTGAAGACATCAAACACGTCGACATCGACGCCACGGCGCTAGTGACGCACGCCATTGCATTGCCGCCATCCAAACCGGGAACGGCTGCGTTGACCTCCGACCGTCCCGGCCGAATCGCCGTCGAGACGATCGCGCCAACGCGGCAACTGCTAACCGTTTCGGAAAGCTACTACCCCGGTTGGAAAGTTTTTGTGGACGACCGGCCAGCGCCGATTGAGCGGGTCAACGGCGATTTCATGGGCTGTGTGGTGCCTGAAGGACGGCATTGCGTGCGATTCGAGTTCGCACCCTTGTGCCTTCGCGTGGGAAAAACCATTTCCCTGGCGAGCCTTGCCTTAACGGTGTTGTTGACCGGTGTCGTTTTGATGCGGCGTCGTTCGGCGACTTAGGCAGCCAAACGACGATTCCGTTCTACGCCGGGGAATGGCACCAAGTCCGGTTCCGCTTGCACGCCGGCCGTTTTGCGGAAGGAAAGCAGAATGAGGCTGCCCAAAGGGTTCTTCCATGTTTTAAAAGGAATCAGCCTCGATAGTCTCATCGCCCCGGAGAACGACAACGCCGCTAGAAAAGGCGAAAGAAAGTGCGTTGTCGTTCGGCCCATCAACTCGAAATCCGAAGCCAATGTTTCCGAAATTCGCTTCAACTTCGACACGCACGTCGGATAGCTGAACTTCGTCACATGTTGCTCGGCGTACGACACATCGGAAAGTCGGTTCACCGCAATTTCCAACAACGGCCACAGGCTCAGATAATTCGGCGTCGACAGCACGAGCGTCCCGCCCGTGTTCAAGCGTTTGTCGATCTGCCGGAACAATTCGCAGATCTCCGCTTCCGTCAAATGCTCGATGACTTCGATCAGCGTAATACAATCGAACGTCTGATGGATCTGGCCAAGCTCGGAGACGCTTGGGATATAGCGAAAGGATCGATACGACGTGCCGAACCGTTCGTTCGCATAGTCGATTTGTTTTTCCAAGATGTCGACGCCGAGCTGCGTCTTAAAGGTCTTTTGCGGCAACAAGGAAAGAAAGGTGCCCGCAAAACAACCGATGTCCAAAATGGACTGCCCAGACATCTTCGGCAGGCATTCAATGACTCGTTCAAACTTCTGAAGGTGCCACGCCTTCCGAATGGGGCTGCCTGTCTCCAAGACTTGTTGATAATAACCTAACGGAATGACGTTGTAGTCAAAACCGAGGGGGGGCAAAGGCATATTCGCCGCCGAAGATGAAACGCTCATCACATTCCCCTTTTTTTTCTAGGGACATATTTCGGCGGAACCTATAGGGCTCCTCCATGAATATCTCGGTAAAATACGAAAAATTTACCGCCAAAAGTGGATGCTTGCATAAAAAAACGTTTTGCTTATAATGAGGGTGGATTAGGCAAAAGCGGCAACCTCGTTGGTGAGCCAGAAAGGGAGACAGCGTGCGAGCTTTTCGTTCGACGCGGCTCGTTTTGGACGTGGCTGCGATTCTCATCGTGGCAGCACCTTTCTTCTTCTCCGGCTCTCAGGCGTATGCCGACTGGAAAGACGACGTCGGTTACACCCAGTTGGTAAGCGAGTTGGGGCCCGGTCTACCGACAGGCTCAAGCGTCACGGTCACGCAGGTCGAGGCGGCCGATCCCGCCGGATCGACCAACTATTCTCCCAATCCATCCAATAGCGCGCTGGCCGGCATCAACTTCACCTACCAGGGGGCTGCGACGTCCAGCAGCATATCCAGCCACGCCACCACCGTGGCGACTTATTTTTACGGCAGCAGCAGCCTTGCGACCGGCGTGACCGACGTGACCGTCTGGGATGCCAGCAGTTGGTTGAGCTGGGTCGGCAACACGGAATCGACTGACGTGGTCAATTGCAGTTGGATCAGTACGTCGTCGCAGATTTCCGCCAGCGATGCGACGCGTCTTTCGCAATACCTGGACAATTCGATTCGGGCGGACGATTATGTCGCCGTGGTGGGTGTCAACAATGGCGACAGTTCGACGCTTCCCTATCTGCTCTGCCAAAGTTACAACAGCATTTCGGTGGGGCTGACCAGCGGCAGCCACAGCAGCGGGACCACGACGATCAACGGTCCGGGCCGCATCAAGCCCGAAATCGTTGCACCGACTTCGCGCACCAGTTTTGCCACGCCGATGGTCAGTTCTGCGGCGGCGATGCTGCTGGAAACGGCGAATTCCATTTCCACCAATGCCGCTCACTCGACAACGATTAAGGCGGTTCTACTGGCCGGCGCCACCAAGTCCGAGTTCTCCGATTGGAGCCACACGCACGATCATCCCTTGGACGACACCTTTGGCGCCGGCGAATTGAACGTCTACCGAAGCTATCACATTCTCACCGGCGGACAACAAAGCGCCAGCGCTACGCGAAACACCACAACTTCGCTGATCACCCAAACCGCCGCCGGCAACATCAGCGATGACGGGTGGGATTACAGTCGTAACGCCACAAATACGGAAAAACTCTATTATTTCAGCATCGACCCAAACGAAACCGTTTCGGAACTCTCCGCCGTGTTGACCTGGAACGCCGTCATCACGAGCTCGGGAGGCTCTTTGACGACCACCGTAGCCAACCTGGATCTGTATTTGTACTCGGTTGGCGAATCGGGCGGTTTGACTCAGCTCGATCTGAGCGACAGTTCGGTGGACAACGTCGAGTTGCTCTACGAGACCTATTTGGCCTCGGGCGACTATGCCATCGGCGTACGATCCGGCACGCCCAACACTTATTATTCGCTGGCGTGGCACATTGCGACGGTGCCCGAGCCGGGCGCGTTGGTCCTGTTGACGACGGCCTTGGTGGCGGGACTCGTTCTTGCCCGTCGACGTCTCGGCCGCAACGGCTAGCCCCGCCAACACCCCCACCACCGGGTGGATCTTCGTTATTTTCCGTCAGTCCGCTTCGAGGGAGCGGGCGTGTTATACTTTATGTATCTTGTTGTCCGACGGCAGGTTCCATCGGGCAGCCCATGCGATCCCTCGGAGTCTTCCATCGTGTGCGGAATCGTAGGATACATTGGTCCGCGCGAAGCTGCGGATTTTCTGGTCACGGGGTTGCGCCGTCTCGAATATCGCGGTTACGACAGCGCGGGCGTGGCCACGATTACGCCCGAGGGTGAGTTCGCCGTGGTCAAAACCACCGGCCGGATCGATCGGCTTGCAGCCCAATTGGCCCAAACTCCGGTCCACGGCCACATCGGCATCGGACATACCCGTTGGGCCACGCACGGCGCGCCGAGCGACGTCAACGCCCATCCTCACTTGGGCGGCGACGCGGCGCTGGCCGTGGTCCACAACGGCGTAATCGAAAACTTCGAAAGCCTCAAGCAGCGGTTGCAGGCCGAAGGCTACTCGTTCCGATCGGCGACCGACACCGAGGTGATCGCGCAGTTGATCGACAGTTGTCTGAAGCGGCAGGAGCTAGCGGCGGACATGGCCGCCGTCGACTATCAACCGTTGGTGGCGGTGGTCCGCGAGGCGCTCTCGCAACTGCAAGGCACCTACGGACTGGCGATCCTGTTTCGCCGCTGGCCCGAGGTGATCATTGCGGCCCGATTGGGCAGCCCGCTGGTCGTCGGCATCGGCTCGGACGAGCATTTCGTAGCGAGCGACGCCTCGCCGCTGGCCGGATTCACCGACAAGATCGTCTATCTGGCCGACCATGAGTTGGCCGTCGTCACGGCCGACAATCTGCGCGTGATCCATCGCGACCAGGGTTGCGTTCATCACGACGTGCACGTGCTGGATTTTCAGGCCGGCGACATCGCCAAGGGCGGCTACGCCCACTACATGCTCAAGGAGATTTTCGAGCAGCCCGAGTCGATCGAAAACGTGATGCGCGGCCGTCTGGATCACGACGCCGCGACGTCGAAGTTCGGCGGATTCAACTTGACGCCGCAGCAGCTTCGCACGGCCAATCGAATCATCATGACCGGTTGCGGCACCAGCTGGCACGCCGGACTGGTCGGCGAATATCAGATCGAATCGCTGGCCCGACTGCCGGTCGAAGTGGAATACGCCAGCGAACTGCGCTACCGGAATCCTCCGTTGGACAACAACACGCTGGTGTTCGCCATCACGCAAAGCGGCGAGACGGCCGACACGCTGGCCGCCCTGCGCGAGATGAAACGCAAGGGCTGCCCGACTCTCGGTATTTGCAACGTGGTAGGCAGCACGATCGCCCAGGAGACCGACGGCGGTTTTTATCTGCGGGCCGGACCGGAGGTCGGCGTGGCCTCGACCAAGGCGTTCACGTCCCAATGCACGTTGCTGGCGATGCTGGCGTTGTATTTCGGTCGGCTGCGGCATCTGAGTTTTGCGGCGGGCATGCGCATCATCGAGCAGCTAAAGGCCCTGCCCGAACACGTCCGCGAATCGCTCGCGTGCAACGATCAGGTGCAACGGATCGCTGAGAAATACGCCCATTGCAACAATTTCCTGTACCTGGGCCGGCAATTCAATTTTCCAACCGCGTTGGAAGGCGCGTTGAAGCTGAAAGAGATCAGCTACATCCATGCCGAGGGCTATCCGGCGGCCGAAATGAAACACGGCCCGATTGCGCTGGTCGACGCCCAAACGCCCAGCGTGTTCCTGCTGCCGCACGGTCAGGTCTACGGCAAGGTGATCTCCAATCTGCAAGAGATCAAGGCCCGCGGCGGGCCGGTCATCGCGGTGGTCTGCCGGGGAGACGACGAAGCCTCCAAGCTGGCCGACGACGTGATCGAGATCCCGGCGGTTGAGGAGTTTTTGCAGCCGGTGGTGACGGTCATTCCGCTGCAACTGCTGGCCTATCATATTGCCGTGGCCCGCGGCTGTGACGTCGACAAGCCCAGGAATCTAGCCAAGAGCGTGACCGTCGAGTAACCCCCCCCCCTCCTGCTTTAGTCCGCGTTCCGCACAAGTTTTTTGTCGGTTGGCAACGGCTGCCTGCTGGGCCACGCGCGCGATCGATGTTGTGAGCCACCCTTTGAGAAAAGAACGTCCGGCGTTATATTTGGCAAAGCATCTCGCCCTGGTCGAAGAAGCCCAAGAGGTGTCGCCATGTCGCCTGACGAATTGTTGATCGCGCTGATCGTGGTGTTGGGAGTTTTTTCGGCCCTTTTTGCATTGCCGACGGCCATCCTCGTGGTCGTCAAGAGACTTGCCAAGCGTCAGGACGAGTTGGCCGACGCAACGGCCCGCCAACTCACCTCATTGCGCAACGAGGTGCATAAGCAGCGAAAACTACTCCAACAAATGGTCGCCGGCGTTCAGCCGCCGCTCGAACCTAAAGCGACGCCGGTCGCGGTCCCCGAGCCGGTCGTTCCGCCCGCGGCCAGCGAGATCCCATCCGAGCCGCAACGGCCAACAGAGCCGGCCATGGTGACGGCCACTCCGCCGTTGCCGCATCCGACCGGACCGGCCCGAGCGTTCGCAATCGGCCACCCCGACCGGCTTCGACCCGTTCGAGAGCCCGAGATTCGAGAACCGAGCCGATTCGAGGCGGCGGCCCGAGCGATCTTGCTGCGCATTTGGAATTGGCTCATCGTCGGCGAGGAACATCGTCCGACGGGCGTGTCGATGGAGTTCGCCATCGCCAGCACGTGGCTGTTGCGCGTCGGCGTGGTGATTCTGGTGATGGGGATCGGGTTTTTCTTGTCCTACTCGATCAATCGTGGACTCATCGGTCCGATGGGCCGCGTGGGGCTGACGATTCTGGCCGGCGTGACGATGCTGACCGCCGGCGTGCGAATGTTGGGCGGCCGTTATCACCGCTTCGGCGAGGGCCTGATCGGCGGCGGGTTCGCCTCGCTCTATTTTTCCATCTTCGCCGCGTTCCATTTCTTCCACCTGATCGACGCAACGCCGGCCTTCGCACTGATGGTGCTCGTGACGGTCTGCGCCGGCACGATGGCCGTCCGCGTCGATTCGATGCTGGTGGCAGTCCTCGGGCTGCTGGGCGGCTACGGCACTCCGGTGATGCTGTCGACCGGAGAGGTGAATTTCATCGGCCTGTTTTCTTACGTTCTACTGCTGGGGCTCGGCGTGTTGGCCGTCAGCTACAAGAAGCAGTGGCACTTTCTGAACTACCTGTGTTTTCTCGGCACCTACGGCCTGTTTTTCGGCGCCATGTCGTCGTATCACGACGCCGATTTCTGGCAAGTGATGCCGTTCTTGATTGCGTTTTTCGTCCTGTTCTCGACGATGGTTTTTCTGTTCAACCTGCTGCACGGAACGAAATCGACGCTGTTGGAGTCGGTTGGGCTGCTGGTCAATGCGGGCATCTTCTTCGCCGTCGGCTACTGCCTGATCGACAGCGCGTTCGGATACCGCTGGGTCGCCGCACTCACGGTTCCGCTGGCCGCGTTCTACGTCGCCCACGTCTGGTTCTTCCTGGTCCGCCGGCTTTTAGACCGCGAGCTGCTGTTTTGCTTCAGTGGACTGGCCGCGTTCTTTTTGGCCGTCACGATCCCGTTGATCCTTTCGGCCCAGTGGATCACAGTCAGTTGGGCGTTGGAAGCGTTCGTGATTCTATGGATCGCCGGCAAGCTGCAAAGCCATTTTCTGCGTCATGTGGCCTACGTGTTGTATCTGGTCGTGGTGGGTCGGTTCTGCCTTGTCGATTTGCCCGGCCAATATGCGGCCGCCGCGCCAAGGCTCGACGTGCCGCTGTCCGAGTATTTTTGGCTCATGCTCCAACGTCTGATGGCGCTCGGCATTCCGATCGCCTCGTTGGCCGGCGCGTTCCGACTGCTCCGCTCGCCCGGTGCGACGTCCTCGCTGGCCGTCGATCGGGCCAACGACATGACCGCTTGGGTGCGCGATCGTTGGGCGGTTCGTGCGGCGGCGGCCGGCGTCGCGGCCCTGCTTTTCGTGTTCCTGCATCTGGAGCTGAACCGCACGTTCGGCGATCTCTATCCGCCGATGCGGTTGCCTGCGCTGTCGCTGCTTTGGATCGCCATGTGCGTCTTTCTGATGCAAGAATATCTCGCACGGCCCAGCGAGATATTGCTCGGCCTCCTGACGTTGTTCGGCCTCGGCCTGGTGGCCAAGCTGCTCTGGTTCGATTTACCCAGTTGGCGGCTCGCGGTCGAGACGCAACGTTACGGCGGCGTCTACTCGCCATTGGACGCGGCAATGCGACTGCTGGATTTCGGCGTCGTCATCGCGCTGCTCGGACTGGTTTTCCGACGGCTTCGCGGCGAAGGCGACGCACGATCGGTCGGCCGACTGTCCGGCTGTTGTGCGTTGGCGTTGCTGTTCGTTTTCCTCACACTCGAACTGAATACGTTTTTGAACGGTTATCTGCCCGAGTTTCGCGCCGGCGGCGTGTCGATTCTTTGGTCGTTGTTCGCCCTCGGGCTGCTGCTCGCCGGAATCTGGCGCGACCTGAAACCGCTGCGTTACACGTCGCTGGCGCTGTTTGCCGTGGTTGTTTGGAAGGTGTTTTCCTCCGATCTGGCCCACCTGGACCAAATCTATCGGATTGTCGCGTTTCTGACCCTGGGCGTGTTGGTGCTTTGCGGATCGTTCCTTTACCTGAAACATCGTTCGACGTTCGCCACAAAAATGCCGCCGTCGGAGGAATCGAAACCATGAGAACGTTCGTGGTCGCCATGGTCATGTATGCTGCAACCGTCGCGGCGCCGGCGTCGGACGAGACGGCCGCTTTCCGCTATTGGCGAGCCGTCGACCGCGGCCGTGCGACCGCGGAGGACATCGTCGCGTTTCCGCTGGACAGTCCGATCTACGCCGCCACGCGCGACGGGCTGCCCGACCTGCGCGTGTTCGACGACCGAAAAATCGCGACGCCGTATCAAGTCGAGCCGAGCGTCGAGTATTTCACTCAGCGATCGCAAGAAACTTCCTCGGTGCACATCCGCGCGCTCCACGAGACGAACGGCGCCATTGAAGTGCTCGTCGATCGCCTTCCCAAAAGCCCTTCGGTCGACGGTTTTCGTTTTTCGACGCCGCAAAACGATTTCGAGCGCAAAGTGCAAGTGTACGGCTCGAACGACGGCGTCGATTGGACGCCGCTGGTCCACGATGGCTTGCTGTTTGACTACGCCCGATACATGGACGTCTCGAACTTGGACGTTCCGCTGCCAACGAATCACTTCCGGCGGTTCAAAATCGTCGTTGAAGCTGTGACCGACCAAAAGACTTCGCCCTATCAAGAGCTGACCCGCACGTTCCAAGGCTCCAAAGAATCACAGCGCGTGGAGCGAACCACCCTCGAGCGTCGAACGTTTCGGGTCGACCGGATCACCGCCTGGCATACCGCCGCCAAACAGCGCGTGCAACGGCAGAAAACCGTCACCTACGCCGCCGCGGCGGTTGAGACCAAGCAAGATGTCGAAAAAAAGTCGACCATCGTGCGGATTTCGACCCACCGCGAGCCACTGACCAGCCTGACGTTGCAAACGGACGACCGCAATTTTTTACGACGTGCAGCCGTCGAAGTCTTGGAGACTTCGGCGACAGCGCCGGTTTGGAGAGAAATCGGCAGTGACGTGGTGTCGTGCTTCCGATTCCACTCGTACCGACGCGATCATCTAACCGTTTGGTTCCCCGAACATCGTGAGTCAACCTATCGACTCGTGATCCACAACGAGGACAATCCGCCGCTGGACGTTCACGGCGTGATGCTCGAAGGTCCCGACTACCACGTGGCGTTTCTGGCCAAGCCGTCGGCGTCTTATCGCGTCTATTATGACTCGAAGACCGCCAAATCGCCAAAGTACGACGCGGCCGAGGTGTTGGCGGCGCTGCGCAGCGACGAGGATCATCCGGCAACCGCTACGCTTGGCCCACCAACCGAAAACGCTTCGTTTGTCGCATCGGCCGACACGTCGTCCGGCGGCCCGCTCAACAATTGGATCTTCTTGGGCGCCGCCGTCGCCGTGATGGTGGCGGCGTTGGCGTGGATGCTGTTCCGCGCCGGTCGGCGACTCGAACAACTCTCAAAGTGACCGCCGCCCACTCGAATTTCGTGTATCCGCACGCATGGGGATCGGGTACAATCAGGAACTTTTGCGTGCCGAGCTTGTCTCTCTAAGGGACGCTCTGTTTTTTTGATTTTTTACAGTTTTGCGATTGCATGGCGATTTTCGATCGCGTGACAACTTGGTGGTCGCGGCCCTGCGGCGGACGCGAGGTGTTTCGGTTGGCGATGCCGCTGATCGTCTCGACGGCCTGCTGGACCGTCATGAATTTCACCGACCGGATGTTCTTGCTGTGGCATTCGGCCGAAGAAATGGCCGCCGTCATGCCGGCCGGCATGGTCCATTTCGCTCTGATCTGTTTTCCGCTGGGCGTGGCTTCCTATGTAAACACCTTCGTGGCGCAATATCACGGCGCCGGGCATCCGAAGCGGATTGGGCCGGTCGTTTGGCAAGGGGCGCGACTCGGACTGTTTTGTTTCCCGCTCTACTTGCTGCTTGTGCCGGCGGCGCCGTGGATTTTTCGCTGCGCCGGCCACGAACCCGGGTTGGCCAGACTCGAGGTTTTGTACTTCCAAGCGGCCGCGTTCGGCGCGGGCGCGGAGATCATCGCCGGCTCGCTGTCGGCGTTTTTTACCGGATTGGGCGTCACATGGATCGTGATGCTGGTCGACGCATCGGCCGCAATGTTGAACATTGTGCTCGATTTCGGGTGGATTTTCGGCCATTTTGGCCTGCCCGCCTTGGGCATCGAAGGCGCCGCTTGGGCCACGGTCACGTCGCTTTGGTTTCGTGTAGCTTTCTATTTGACGCTGATGACGCTGCCGCGATTTCGACGCGGACATCAGCTTTGGACCGGACGTCGCTTCAACCCCGCGATCTTTCGCCGGCTGCTGCACTACGGAGGTCCCAACGGCCTGCAAATGCTGGTCGACGTGGCCGGATTCACGTTGTTTCTGTTGCTGGTCGGCACGCTCGGCCCGGACGCCATGGCCGCCACGACGCTGGCGTTCAACGTCAACGCGCTGGCGTTCGTGCCGATGCTCGGGCTGGGCATCGCGTTGACGACCATGGTCGGCCAGCAACTTGGCCGCAACCGGTCGGACCTGGCCGCCCGAGCCACGTGGACCGCGCTTGGAATGGCCGAGCTGTACATGGGCGCAATGGCCGCTTTTTACGTTTTGGCGCCCGATCTGTTGTTGATGGGCCACGCGGCCGGCGCCTCGCCCGAGGAGTTCGCCAAGCTGCGGGCTACGACGGTTGTGCTGCTGCGATTCACGGCGGCCTTCTGCCTGTTCGACGCCATGAACGTCGTATTTGTCAGTGCACTAAAGGGCGCCGGCGACACACGATTCATTCTCTTAGCGTTATTGACCATCACGCCGATCCCGTTGGCCGTGATCTGGACGGGCATCCGCTACTCCGCCTGGGGATTGATGCCGTGCTGGACGGTCATCACCATCTGGGCCTGCACGCAAGGCACAACCTATTTAGTGCGGTTTTTGCAGGGCCGTTGGCGCCATATGCGCGTGATCGAACCGGAACTTCTCACTTAAAATACCCCCCGTTAGCGTCATTGCTCGTCAATGGCCGTTGAATTTTCCGCCCAAGAACGTCATAGTGAAGGACTGGGCGGAACGCCTGCCCCGCTGATTTCGAGTGAGGACGCACACGTGCAACGGTACATGTTGAGGTCGAAAATTCACCGTGCCACTCTGACCGGCACGGAGTTGGACTACGAAGGCAGCATCGCGATCGACCGCGATCTTCTGCGTGCCGCCGATCTGCTGCCCGGCGAACAGGTCCATGTGCTGAATCTGTCGAATGCCGAGCGGTTGGTCACCTACGTGATTGAGGCCCCGGCGGGCTCCGGAACGATCATGCTGAACGGTCCAGCCGCCCGACTTGGCACGCCCGGTGACAAAGTGATCATCATTTCGTACACCGAGATGTCCGACGACGAGGCCCGTCGCTGGAAACCAAAAGTCGTGCACGTGGACGAAAAGAACCGCCTGTCGCCGTAGTTTTTGGGGGTCGAGTTCGCAAAACCACCCTTTCGGCGCACTTTCAATCTACCCTTATTGGTCATCTCGGGCGAATAATATAGTTCGACAAGCCCGACTTTACAGCCCGCTTGACACCCCGCGGCCGGACCTGTATGCTTACTTGATTGTCGAAGCCACTAACTTGTGGCGTCGTAAGAATTTGGAGCGTCTCGGCCAGTTCGTTGGGTCGAGCGGGGCGGAGAGAGTATTG
>JAJFVC010000010.1 GCA_021372005.1 Planctomycetaceae bacterium
TGTCGTCGAAGGAAATCGAGGCCATGACCGTGGGACTGCGCGAGATGGTCGATTACGACGTGGCTTCCAGTTCGGCCGATCTGATCAACTACTTCGTCAACGAGATGGTGAAGCGAGGCATCCCGGCGGTCACCCCGGCGGGCGGGCTTGCCGGCCACGTCGACGCCATGAAGTTCATTCCTCATGTACCGCAAACCGAGTATCCGGCCGGCGCCTTGGCCGCCGCGTTATACCTCGTTTCCGGGGTGCGAAGCATGGAACGCGGCACGATCTCGATGGACCGCGACGAACACGGCAACGACGTTTTTTCGGACATGGAATTGTGCCGGCTGGCCGTTCCGCGTCGCGTTTATTCCGTGTCGCACATGGACTACGTCGTTGACCGACTGGACTGGCTCTATCAGCATCGCAATCTGGTCGGCGGCCTGCGGTTTGTCGAAGAGCCGCCGGTGTTGCGATTCTTCATCGGTCGGCTCGAGGCGATCGACGGTTGGGACAAGCGTCTGGCCGAGGCGTTTCGCGCCGATTTCGGCAACGACGCATAAAAACACAAGCCCCCCAAATTGCGTCTTGTCGTACCCGGACTTGTTGGGTATAGTACAGTTGGCTGGTGTTATTGACCGCAATGGCTCCGTTTCGTTGGGGGACGGAATCATGCTCATTGAGGTCCGATGTCCAAATGGGCACATTTTGCATGTGCGCGAGCAGTATGCCGGGAAGATCGGCGCCTGCCCCCGTTGTGGCGATCCAGTGCGGATTCCTTGTCTAGCGGCGACCGCCGCCGCCGTGTCCGATCGGTTGGGGGCGGCCCCGAGTGCAACGCCGTCGCCCCCAGTGATTGTGGCCGAGGGGCCTCCGCAAGGTCGACACACCTGGGCGCCGGCCGCCAATCCTTCGGTGCATCCCGGCCGAGAGAGGGTCTGTTTGGAGTGCGGCCGGGTCATTTCGCAGTCGTTTGCCATCTGTCCGCAATGTGGGATGCCCGTGACGGTTTACCACCATTTGGACGTTCGCAGAGACGGCGACATCGTCATAATCCAAATCGTCAAGCCGCAGATTATCGACGACCGTGTGGTGAAGGAGGTCAGCGACGAGTTGGGCAATGTGTTGGGCCGCGTCCCCAAACACCACATCGTTTTGAATTTGTCGAAGGTGACGGGGTTGTCCAGTTCGATGCTCGGCACCTTGGTGATGCTCGAACGGCGATTGCTTCAGCGGCGGCGGCGACTGCGGCTGTGCAATCTGAACGCCGAGGTCCGCTCGGTGCTGATTGCCACGAAACTGCATCGCGTTCTGCTAATGGCCGACAGCGAGTCCGATGCGATCCGCGCGATTCAGGTTGAAGTGCAAAACGAGCCGCCGATCGACCGGGACGACTGAGCGCGCCGTCCCGTCTATCGAGCCGGGCTTTGTTCCGTCCGGCGACGGTTTGCGCAGCCTTCGGTTATGTGGAAGGCGAGAGCAGGTCGCGTGCCGCGACAAGCGTCAAAGACTGTTGCGGAACAAGGCAGTCACCTTGGCGGCGACCTGGCGTTTGACGCGACGCCAATAATAGCGAATCAGTAGGCCCATCGTTCAATCTTCCAGCGATTTTTCTTTCCGCGTGACAAGTGGTTCAATCACGGTCCCTCGCGATTTTTTTCTTGGTGCAAATGTCGCGCCAGCGGAGAAAAAATCGTTCAGGCCCGTCGTTTTGGGGCGGAATTTTAATGTCCGGCGTAAAAATGGCGGCCGTTCAAGTCCGTGGTATATCACGGAAAAACCGCCAAAAAACATCGTTCCCGTGACCCGGCATAGTCCGATCGCCGCAAAGTCCACCTAGTTTATCTATTGAATAATGGTACGAAAATTGCTACATTACCTCCTCCCGTCTAGTTCCTTGGAATCCCGGTTTTGTCGACACCATGATTTCTTTGTCCACCGACGCGACGGGGCGACTGAACGCTTTTCAGCGGTTGATGCTGCAATGGAGCGAGTTGCATCCCTACAGTGCGGCGCATATTTATAAGATTGCGCGCCCTTCCGATCCCGGCAGATTGGTGGATTCGCTGCGCGACACCTATCAGGAGTTGGGCATCGGGTTGGTTGAGGTGGACGAGATCGGCCTTTCGTATTGCCACCGGGTCGATCATTCTCCGGAAGTCGCTGTGGTTCGCGGGCAGGACAGCCCGACTGCGCGGTTGAACGAACATGTAACCCGTGAGTTGAACCACCGATTTGAGCGACCCTGCTGTAAACCTTGGCGGTTTGGGATTGTCGAAGCAGGTTTGAATTCGCATTACGTCGTCCTGACCTACGATCACTGGGTGGCCGACAGCATGGCTGCCCGGCAGATTTTGCGACACGTTTTGGATCGCTATTGCGGCTGGAACCGGCCGGAAAACCGCCCGTCGTTGGACCTATATCCGGGCACGTATCGGGAAGTGTTTGCCGATCGGCTCAGCGGCCCCAAGCTGTTGGGCATCAGTTCTCGGGCGGTGCGGCACTGGCTGCGGAGCCACTCGACGGCTCGCATCCCGTATTCGTCGAGCGAGCAGATGGACATCCGGTACGAGTTGCATGGGACTGCCTCGGGCACGGTGCCGCGGCTGCGCCATTTCGCGCACTCGTTGGGCGCGACCGTTCACGATGTGATTCTGGCGGCCCTGGGCCGGGCGATGGCCGAGCATCTGCCGTGTCGCGCGTTGCGTCAAAAACAGTCCATGGCTCTGGGCACGATCGTCAACGTTCGGGGCGAGGCTCAAGAGGATCTCGGCAACTCGCTGGGGGCGTTTTTGGGGTATTATTTGGTCCGTTTGGCCGCCGACAAATCGCTGAGCCTAGCCGACGCCGTGCAGTGCGTCGCCGCGACAACCGGCCCGATCAAGTCGCATCGTCGATATTTGGATTCGCTGGTCAACATGAAATTGGCCAGCATGGTGTGGCCGCATCTCAACGCGACTCGCAAGCGGCATTTTATGCGGACCATGCTGCCGTTGACCGGGGGCGTGTCGAACGTTTTGGTCCGCGACGATTGGATGCAAGGAGACATCGTCGAGTACGCTCGCGGCGCGTCGACCGGCCCGATCTTGCCGTTGGTGCTGACGCCGACCACTTGGGACGGTGAAATGAACGTCGGCGTATCGTATCGCATCGCCGGTTTTTCGCACCAGAAAATCGATGGCATCGTGTCGCGGTTTCTCGAGCAAATCGAACAGCCGGCCGGGACGCCGTCGGGCCATCGCCACGGTGTCCGCGCGGCGGCGTCGCGAGCCAAGGTCCCGCAATCGACGATGGTGGCCGCCTGCACCGGCCGCTGACCGGGGTGCGGCCGCGTCTCCTCTTCCCGAAACGCCCGACGATCCCTATAATGGCGGGCTTGAGCGTTGCCGATGTTTTGCGGGTTGCGATCTCGCAGGCGGCTTCCGCTTCGCCCCCCTGACTTTCCCGGTTGAAAAATGTTCTGGACGCGGACGCTGATTCCCACGATGAAAGAGACGCCCGAAGGGGCGGAAATTCCAAGCCATGTGTTGATGCTCCGCGCGGGCCTGATCCAGCAAGTGATGGCCGGGGCATATACCTATCTGCCGTTGGGCCTCCGGGCGCTGAAGAAGGCCGAGCGAATCGTTCGGGAAGAGATGGACGCGGCCGGCGCGATCGAAGTGGCGATGCCCTCGATGTCGCCTCGCGGTCTTTGGGAGCAAACCGGTCGGGTCGCGGCGTTCGGCGACGTCTTGGTCCAATTGACTCTCCAGCGGCCGAATCGCAAGGTGAACGTGGTGCTCGGCCCGACGCATGAGGAAATCGTCACGGACTTGGTGTCGCGGCAGATTTCGAGCTACCGGCAGATGCCGATCACGTTCTATCAGATCACGACGAAGTTCCGCAATGAGGAACGTCCGAGGTTTGGTGTGCTTCGCACCAGTGAGTTCCTGATGAAGGACGCCTACAGCTTCAACGCCTCGCTCGAATCGTTGAATCAGACTTATGACAAGATGTATAAGGCGTATTGTCGGATCTTTGATCGCTGCGGGCTGGAGTATTTGCCGGTCGAAGCCGAGAGCGGTCCGATCGGCGGCGACGCCAGCCACGAGTTCATGATTCCGGCCGAAAACGGCGAGGACAGCGTGTTGCACTGCGCGGCGTGCGGCTACGCGGCCAATCAAGAAAAGGCCGAGATCGGATCGTGTGACGCTGTGACGTCCGACGTCCCACAAAAACCGCTGACCAAAATTCCCACGCCCGGCGCCCACACGATCGAACAGGTCAGCGAGTTCCTGAAGTGCAAACCGAACAAGCTGATCAAGACGCTGATCTACGTGGCCGACGGACAACCGATCGCCGTGTTGGTTCGCGGCGACCGCGACGCCAACGAGGGCAAGATCCGCCGCGTCCGCAAAGTGTCGAATTTGGAGTTGGCCTCGCCCGAGGTGATCCAGCAGGTGACCGGCGCGCCGGTCGGGTTCGCCGGTCCTGTCGGCATGAAACAGAAGATTCCCGTGTTGGCCGACCGCGACATCCAGCGGATGGTCAACGCCGTGACGGGCGCGAACGAGGCCGAAACACATTTGGTCGGCGTCAACGCGGGCCGCGATTTCACGCCCGATCTGTACGCCGATCTGCGCAACGCCGTCGACGGCGATCCGTGTCCGCGATGCAGCCAAAAATTGGCGTTGCGGCACGCGATCGAAGTGGGACACGTCTTCAAGCTTGGCACGAAATACACCGAATCGCTGAACGCCAAGTTCCTCGACGCCGACGAGCAGCTCAAACCGATCATCATGGGCTGCTACGGGATCGGTGTGAATCGAATCATCGCCGGACTGATTGAAACCAACCACGACAAAGACGGCATTATCTGGCCGATGGCCGTCGCACCGTACGAAGTCGTTGTGACTCCGGTCAAGGTGCCCGACGAACCGACGATGCGCGTAGCGACCGAGTTGCACGATCGACTGACGGCCGCCGGCGTCGACGTGCTTCTGGACGACCGCGATTGCCGGGCCGGTGTGAAGTTCAAGGACGCCGACCTGATCGGCGCGCCGCTTCGCGTGGTGATTGGCGAACGCGGGTTGAAGGAGGGCAAGCTCGAAGTGAAATGGCGCTGGGCCAAGCAATCCGAGGCGATTGATTTGGACGGCGCCGCCGAGAAACTCGCTGAGTGGGTTCTTGCCGAACGCCGCGACGGCCAGCGTTTTTCCAACCGTTAGCGGGTTTTGCGTTCTTGGAGGCGACGGGTTATACTGAACGAATACGAAGGACGATCGGCCCGACCGGAGGTTTTTGAGATGACATTCTTCCAAACGATTCGTCGTTCGGCGGCGACGGCGTTTTACACACTCGTCGGCTGGTCGACCGTGGCGGCCACGGCATTGGCTCAAGGGCCGGTGCAGCCGCAGCAACCGAACGCCCCGGCCGACGGCAACTCCTACGTGTTTTCTTATTTTTTGGTGTTGCTGGGCATCGGATTGGGCCTGATCGTCCTATGTCGTCCGGGCCATCGCCGCGATCGGTCTAAGCCGGAGCAATACGATGAGAAACGCGTCAAGGTGACGTGAGCCTCTTGCGGTGATTCTACAAACGTCCGTTTTCGGTCAGACCTTCGGTCCCAGCACGGAGGTCAAATGCGAGATGGTGGCGGCGACCGCGCTCTCCAATTTTCCGCCCGAGGCGCGCAGAATTTTGCATTCGGCCAGCGAAGGAGTCAACGCTCGGCGAGCTACGGTTGTCCGAAGCCGCTCGAAGGCGTCATCGCGGACATCGAACATTCGGCTGTGAATTAACACGGCGGCGGGGTTGAACAGGTTGACGGTGCCGGCCACGCCGATCGCCAGATAGTCGAGCGTTTGATTCAACTCAGCGTCCGCCTGCAACTCGCCCCGCCGGGCCATTTCGACGACTCGGTCGATATCGATCGTTTGTCCAAGGCGTTGTGAGACCAATTCCGCCAGGGTTGCGTCGGAGGCGACGGTCTCCAGGCATCCGATGTTGCCGCAACCGCATGGCCGGCCACGCGGCTCAACAGTCACGTGGCCGAGTTCGCCGGCTAGACCGCGATAGCCCGCCAGCAGTTGGCCATCGATCATCACCGCCATGCCCAACCCGCCCGCCGCATCGATCAATACAAGGTCGTCCAGCCCGCGTGCCGGGCCGAACGCCCGTTGCCCCAGGCACAAGACGTCGGTTTCGTGCAACAGAACCACGGGAAGATTCAAACGTCGCTGCAAATCGGCGGCCGGAAGTCGCCCGTCCAATAGGTGCAAATTGGCGGACAGCAACACTCGCTGACGCCGCCGGTCAATCAGGCCGGGAATGCACAATCCGACGGCGAGCGTCGTGGTCTTGTCCGCGGAAGTCAACCGCTGGGTGTGCTCCACCAAGGCGTCCAAAAGCTTGACATAATCGCCGGGGGTGCGAAATCGGACGACGCGGTCTTCGTGCAATGTTCCGTCGAGCCCCGTCGCCGCGAGGCTGCACTGCTGAATATCGACCACTGCGGCCACGATGCGCACGCTTTCACCGGCCAACCGAAGCAACTTGGCCGGACGCCCGGTCGAACCGCTCAGAGGCTCAATTTCCTCTAAAAGACTCGCCTGAATCAGCGATTCGACCAACTTGGAGACGGTCGGAGGACTGATGCCGGTGCGGCGGACCAGCGCGGCGCGAGAAATCGGCCCATCGGTCTGAACCGCTTCGATCAGGCGGCGCTCGTTCATTCGCCGCAAAAGCGCAGGCACTGCCGGCGCCGACGCCGTTTGTCGACCTTGTCGAACCGCCGTTGCATCGTGACGCTTCATGCTTCTCGGATTGTAACGAGATCGTCCAGCGTCAGCAAGCAGACCCCATGTGGGACGCTAGCGGCGGCGATGATCCCCCCAGCCATTTATATGACGTTCATTGTTCTGTGGGAAGTTCGCATTCAGAAGGCACGGGGGCGACGAAAAAATTCATTTCGGCGGTTTCGTGTTCGGGCGGCGGCGTATCGGCTGACGTTTTGCATCGTCGCTGTTCGAGGTGCCATGTCCAACGCATAAAGATTAGCACGGCACATGGAAGCACCAAGAGGTGCCACCATTGCCAAGGACGGCACCTGGAGGCGTCCAACATACCGAAGCATAGCGACGCTGTTCCAGCAGCCATGGTCCAGCAGTTGCTGCCGCCGAAAGAAACGCCTGACAAATACACTCGATTGGGATCGATCGGATGTTCACGCATGGTCTTCTGGAGGATTTCGAGGTTGCCGGGAGCGACGCGATTGTCCTGAACAGCCCAGGGGACGCTGTCGACCGTCGCAAAGTCGCCCAAAAGGGACGTTGGAACTGCTTGACGTTTGGCGTTGTTCGTTGTCACGCGGATATCGCCGCGAGTGTCGTGCACCGGCTGCTGCGTGCGTTCACCCATGTCCCCCTCCCGCCGCGTCCTCTTTGGCCACTCCCGGCTCACTCAACACCGGCAATCCAAGCTTTTTGCGAACCCGATTCGCGTCGTCCAGCGTGATGTGGTAGATGTAGATCGAATAGCCCGCCATCGCATAGGGCTCGAAGTTTAAAAAATATCGATATTGTTGCGACCGACCGTAAATTTCATTCACGCTGACGGCATACCAGCCGGGCAAGGGGCCGATGGCGGTTGAGTCCTTGTCGTCATCCATTGGCCTTGGAACCAAGCCGGTTGGCGGGCGTCCTTCTGATTGGATTGTGCTTTCGACCAACGGATAGTTGCCAAAGTAAGCGACTCGGATTGGGCGGGCTTCGGGGTGCGATCCATACCAATCTGCCAAATAAAACAGGTCTTGCCCCCAGTCGATATTGCTGTCGAGCAAATGACGAGGGCCGTTGCGAGGACCGCCGCGGATGATCCTTGTTAAAATGTTTTCGTCGCTCTCGCCGATCGGCGTCGGATAGGCTCCATCGACTGGCGTCGGCAACACGGCAGCCAATTCATTGAAATAGGACAGGCTGTGCGGACAGATGGCCAGACTGCTGCCGACCGACCAAACAAGCAAGAGGGCGACCGCCACGCCCGCAGCCAACCGTTTTTTTGTCAACGGACGCGCCTCGAATCGTTGGCCGACCTTGCTGATCCACACGAACAGAAGCGGCAGTGCAGGCAAAATGTAACGCGAATGGGAGGAAAAACCGGTTTGGCTGCTGACAACAACAAGAATCACCGCGAAAGGCACGAGCACGAGCATTTCATCGCGCCACGACTCTGAGCAACTACGCACGAAAATCGTTGTTCCGAGAGCCAACGCCGCCAAACACCACGTCGCCAGCGGCTCTTTGACGAGCAAGGCATACAAATAGTAATACCACCATCCGTGGTCGGCCCATTGCCCTCGTAGATAAGACGAACGGCCTTGCTCGAAGTCGTACCATTGCGTATCAACGCCTTGGACAAAATCCGCCGGCAACGGAACCGGGATTGCCCCAAGCCGCGTTCCTGCAAACCGGTTTTCGACGGATGGGTTTTCTTGACCGCACAGCAACTGGCTTATAAACCTATATTTACCCAAGGGTCGAAAAGTTCCGTCGAACAGGTACCCCATATTCAGCACGTAAAGGCCAAGCAGCAGTATGGCCGCCAACTGTCGTAACGGAGGCAACGGTCGACGTCGCTTATCGGTCTTCGTCCAATAAATCGGTGCGGTCCAAATGCACCAGATCAGCGGCCAGATGCCGAACGCGACGATCCACGTCAATTTTGTCAGCGGCAGCAACCCCAAACAACCGCCGGCGACAGCCGCTCGAATCCAGTTGGGCTTGAGGAGCCACTGGCGAAATACATAGATCGCCACGAGGCCCATCGCCGCGGCCACGGCATCGGGGCAAATCGTCGCTCCCCAAGCCAACAGCAGCGGAGAGAAACACCATAGTGCCAAGAATACAAATCCTGCGGCCTCTCCATACATTTCGCGGCTCAAACGCCATCCAAAGTACCCGCCGAGCAGCAGAAGTGGGATCAGAGACCAACGCGCCAACACCATGCACCGCCAATTGGTTTCGGGGCGGTTGGCCGCGAGGAAATCACCGCCGAGGCCCCATTCCGGGCGGTCCCGCGAATGTGAGGAATAATTGTCCCAATTGTAATTGGGTTTCAACATCACGATCGGCGCGCCGGCGATGATGCGAGTCAGCGGCGGATTGACGCAGAAAACGTCGAAACGGAGGGATTTCCAGAAGTAGGCCGCTGCGCCAAGATGTCCGATCTCTGTTTTGTTCGGGCACGTAACCCAACCGATCCACCCGGCCAACAAAGCTTGAATCGCAAGAAGCAGCACGAGACCGCAACGTCGCATCATGCTGTCCTTCCATTGTGTTTCAGCGGCCGAAATGAAGGCTGGAACCCTTATGGAACGGCCGCTTCCCGCAAGAACGCAAAACACTCTTCGAGGCCATAACGGTCGTCAACCGTATGAATTCGTCCGACCATCGCACTGACTTGGGCGCAGGCAATGCTGTTAGACGTACCCGACGCATACAGATCGAGATTCTCTTCGTCGAGGATTGAGACTTCGCCAGGCTGCAAGTCGCCTCGGCGACGCACTCCGATTACGGTGGGATAAGCCGCCGGATAGACAGGTCTGTTTTCCCCATTTCGATACGCCGCAATGAGAATGGCCCCCCGGTCATATGTTTTCCGACACGCCATGGCAAGAAAACCATCGCTCGCCGCCTCCGCAATGCTGTAGCTTACGTTGATAATCCTAATCCCTTGGTCCAAACACCATTCAATTCCCATCGCCAACGCTCGCTCCTGAACCCGGACCTCCACGCCATCTTCGGTCTGCTGCGCGATACGCACGGCGTAAATGCGGGCCTTTGTGCAAAACGCTTGAATCCGTGCCGCAACCGCCGTTCCGTGTCCGTAGCGATCGTGAAAATCCATCTCATAATCGTAATGGTCTTCCTGCCGTCGAATGCCTATCCCGATGGGCCTCTTCCGTTTGAAACACCGATGTCCTTGGTTCACCCCCGTATCAACGACACCAATTCGGATTGGCATAGGAAAATTCGTCCCCTCCTTCCCGCGAATATCAGCGACAGCTTGGTTCGGGCGTGGCGGCGAGTCACGACATCATCCAATTCACACCAGCTCCGTAAGCTCTTCAACGCCAAGTTCCACCGGAGCGAGTTGCTCGTCCGTCGGCTGGAACCGGATATCGCTAAGCCAATCCTCGGATTCGGTGGTCGGGAGCACATCATCTAAAATTTCTTGATTCCTCTCCATGATGGTGGTGTACTCCTGCAAGGCTTTGGTGGTCAGATCGCCGATTTTCGATTGGCAGATTCCTCGGAACGCCAATCGGTTTGCATCTCCGGAATCCCCTTGTTCAGAACTCATGGCGGGGCACACGCCGCACAACCTTCGGGCGACGCAGTTGCCGCAGTCGCCAAGAAGTCGAACTTGCTCCATCAAGCTGATCACGCGTTCCACATTCACATCGGCGTTGGCGTCGCCTAATTCAAAGAGTTTTCCGGTTTCCGTTTTTTCGCATGGATAGAGAATGCCCTGAGCCGAGCAGAAGGTGCGAGTGGCTCCGGGGAAGCACCAATAGGGAAAATGACATTCCCCTGGGCGGTTCGAGACCGGTCGCATATGGAGCTTCGCCATGCGTTTCGTGAAACGACCGCAGAAAATCGGAAAATTCTTTCGTAGGGATATGGCGTCGCGACCGGTGCACAATTCTTCGACGAACTGCGCGTGCCCGGCTCGAAAAGCAGCTCTTTTCTCCTCGGTCCAGTGGAGAAACTCTGGAACTTCGTTCGGCGGCTTGGCGACGGCGCGAGTCACGGATTGGCGTTTTGCCGGTTCAGCATCGTCGCCGTTTGTCTCCTGAGGCGAGAAAGACGGCTCGCGAACACAGGAATCGCACTGGCAGATCTCCTCCCAGACGCCAATTTCACAAGCTCGGTCGGCGCCCACCCCCAATAGGTTTTCGACCGGGCCGCGAATTAAATTCGGCGATACGACGGGAAACGATTCTCCCAATTCCACAAACAGATCATTGACCGCGTTGTAATCGCACGTCGCAGTAAGCGTGACGGAAACCCCACGATGCAGATACTCGGGGTACAATTCAGCGAACCTCGCCATGTTTTTCCTTACGACATCATACGACCCGAGGGGCTGTCCTTGTCGCTCGTCCCGGAAGACGCGATATCGGTCGTGAATGTCCTTCGGACCGTCCATGCTGACCATGACGTTGAATCCATGCTTTACCAGAAAATGGATTTTTTCATCGGTGAGCAAGGTACCGTTCGTCGTGAGGCTGAAGGCCGGTTTAACGTCGTATCGACTCGCCAACTCTTCCGTGAACCAAACGATCTGTTGGAGCAACTCAAACTCCAGAAGCGGTTCGCCCCCATAAAAGCCGATCAAGCACTTCTGCGGTTGGTGGCTCAGGAAATCCCTAACGACGTTCTTGGCCACGTCGATCGACAAGGTCGCTTCACCGTGGGAACGAAGTTCAGGATATTGTTGTCCATAACAGCAGTATTCGCACCGCAAGTTGCATCGCTGGGTCAACTCCAAAATCAACAGTCGACGATGGTTCTTCAAGAACTCCTTGATCGAATATTGTTTGCCCCGACAAACGACCTGCTGCGCGGGCGACGTTGTCATTGGCGCATGATCGAGAAGGATTCCTTTGGCTTGGAGTTGCTCAAGTTGTTTTAACGCTTTCGAGATGCGTTCTGCTCCAAGTGCATGATGCTTTGCGATGAGCTCGGGCAATTCGAGGATGTGGAAGTCTTCTAAAAGAAGGTACATGGATTCTCCGATGTGGACGATCTCGTTAGTTCCGGGATCGTAGACATAATAATTCCCGGACGCCGCCCTGTATTTTACAAACATGGGAGCGATGGCCATTGTTTTTGTCCTCGCGTTGGTCGCCTGGCGGCGGACGGCTGTTTCAGAAAGCGGCGCAATCGCGGAAATCGAAACCGCGGCTGAAAAGTCCGTAAGCTCGCCAGTCGAGCCGTAGGTCATCAAATCAATCCAAGTGGAATCAGCCGAGACGCTATTCGTTCAGGAGTTGCCTTTTTCGATTGGTCGGTGAATGGCGGATCAGCACGGCTCGACAACGAAAAAGGATTTCGCAGGACGACGCGGTCTCGCCTGGATCGCCGCAAGGAACTATTCGCAATTGACCGTGCCACGGTCCGAACTCTCCCAGTGGGCATGATAGCCGCCGTTGTCCTCGCTGGGACTTCCGATGCAGGTGCATGCACAACTGTAGCACTGGCATTGCGCGCATACCTCCGGTTGGGCCAAAAGCTCTTCTCGCTTTTTGTCGCCTCCGGAAAAATAATTAGTGAATTCCACAAGATCGTCGGCTTGCTGATTGTTGGACATGGGATTTTCCTTCAAATCAAGATCATTAGGGTCTAGCTCACGATCACTTGGCTAAGCATGATGATTGTCTCGTCGGGGTCTGTTAGTTTCGGACTGCGGAGCGTCATCGTCCATTTGCTTCGCAAGACGATGCCTGTCTGAACATCCACATAGTAGCGAAGGCGATGCACCTGGGTTTGTTGACTCTCGACAACGCGCTTCATTTCTCTCGCCAGAACGGCGTCCACATCAAAGTTACTGCCACGTTCTTTTTCTATTTTTTTGTTCCATTCATAGGACCGAATTACATAGTGCCGCACCTCCTGATTGTTCAGATGCCGCTCGGCGGATATCTCGATGGCTTGTCGGCCGGCCACCTTAGCGAAACCAACGATTTCGCACGGCATTGCAAAACGGAACTCCGCTGTTTCGGGAATCGTCCACTTGGTTCCTGCGGCCAGAGGTTTTCCCACGGGGTAGTCGAACATAAGAGACGAGGCCAGCAGAACACAAGTGTAGTTCACCTTGCCTAAGGGGAGTTTTTTGGGAGGATGAACGCCGGCCTCAAAGCAGTCAAAATCTCCATTGTGGGGAACGAAGATACATTTGCCGCCAGGCTTCTTATCTTCGTAGCGACGAGAATGGATTGCCTTTTTCTCTGCAACGACCAGCAACGCAGGCTTGTTGTCGATGACGGACGGAATGGCGGTAACCTCACCAGTCGCAACGAAGTAGTGGAGCGGCGCTTGGGGATAGACCGCACGGCTTCTTCCCGCATCATAGTGAGCGTTAAAATTGACTACGCGGAGCCTCTCATCCACCGGTGGTTTGAAGTGCAAGGTGACACTCGAAGGGCCGCTGGTCCTGTCGATCGGAACCTCGGTCATCTTGAGGCAACTGGCCCATTCCTTGGCGTACGGACTATCATCGATGTCGGCAACCGGCACACGGTATTTGCTTTTTAGCACTTGAAGCACGGCCGCTGTGCCCGCCAGACCGCCGGCAATCGAGCCGAGTGCCACGCGTCTAGTAACTTTGTTGCTTGCAATGCCCATGATTTTTCCTTTCAGGAACATGGTCTTGGAACAGAAACGTGTGTGACGAAAGCTGCCGCCTCGCGTCGGTCCTATTTTGCATCGCAAAGGATGTCGTCGCGAGCCGAAGGCCGTCCGGCGCACGACGTGGCTGACCTGGACAAATTCTCAGGGCACGACCGAATCAAGCGAGTGACGCACCGATTTGTCTCGCCTACGAAGGATTCAAAATGTCCATTCGCCTTGATGATTTGGTCTACGAAACGATCCTCCAGCACCGCGCCGCGATTCCACGCAAACAACGTGACGCCCTGGCGACCTTGGACAACGGAAATCTTCTTGGCCTCGACGTTCTTAGAGTCCGGTGAAACCCATGTCGTGAATCGTCCTTCACGTCGGATGACCAGCACCGATGTGTCGCCGACTTGCTCTTCGGCGTCCAAACGAAAGTTCATGTAATCGTCGCCTACCTTGGCGTACCAGGAAAAACCGAGCGGCGCCGGCCCTGGCGGGCACAAAAACGGCAAACGATGAAGGGCTTGACGGCGGGCGTCTGTTTTCTGTTCGGCCGTTGGAAGAGTGAACAAAATCGGCTTGGCGGACCAGAACGTTTGCTCATAGCAATCGTAAGAGCAAAGCATCTCACTCAAGACGGGACGCTCGCCGTTTTTTTCTGACCTGCTCGCCGGACGTATTTTTTCACGCCAAAGGCACTCATTCGAGCGGCAACGCGCCATGCTGCGCTCGATTTCCACGTCGGATGGTTCCACGCGCCCATCCGAAAACGTCGTCTGCGACGATTGACGAAACGTCAGGATCGTTGCCGGAATCCAATAGTGCCGCAGCAAGAACCCGAATTTTTTGTTTTCACGGTAGGTCTCTTTCAGCGGCAGCAACGCCTCCAAGTGATAGAAGTCCCACGGCTCATCGGTGATCAACGACTTGCGACGTGGAAAAAGCGTGTGCCCGACTTTCGTGGCCGCCACAACTCCTGCAGCTGCTGATTCCATAGCTGTCGTTCGCACGAAAAGAGGTTGAACGAACTTTGAAGCTACGCAAGCAACGCATCAGCCTGTCGATGGCCAGCATTATGTGTAGTGTCGAGCAACCTGTCAAGTGGGCCACTGTCGGTAAAAATAAATTAAACCAGATGGGTGGTTATGTGTGGGGGGGGCCATGTGGTGCTTTGCGCGTTGGATTCGTCGTGTTCGTTGGACGGTCTTTCGCACTTCAGAAAGACGGGGCGTGATGCTCGATAATTGCCGGGGGCATTGCACAATACGCCCATCAAGAGCGCCGCAACGGCCAAGATCCGTTAGGCAGGGGCGGCACGGACCCGCAATCGATGGTATTCAGAGTGCGAGGTGATTCCTGGGGGGGCCAATGAACATCGCACTCAAGCAGAGATTGCCAGGCGGTCGCGGGACGATTTTTTTCCTAGGATCCACATCATCTCGCGTCTTGCGGCAAGAAACGACATGAATCGTCTAGAATCGGACTGTGCCGCAATCAGATTGCCTCGAAGGCGTATTTGAGCGAGAACCAGACGCCGGCCAGCACAAAGACCCAACCGGTGATCTGACGCGCCCACCATTCGATCTTGGCGAGCATGTTGTAGGCCTTACCGACCGATTTGGCGCTGTAAGCCAAGAGAAAAGCCACCAATAGGACGGGCATTGCCGTTCCGACGCCATAGATGAGAGGCAAGACGATCGTGCCGCACGGCAGGGATGCTTCGGGAAGGCTGACGCCCACTTTGGCGAGCAACGTTGTGATCGCGCCGGCCTCGGATCCTAGTAGAAGGGCCAGTAGGCCAAAGAACCACGCTGCCGATGTCGGACAAAAAGCGACGGCGAACAATATACCCAGCAGCAGCGCGCCCCAGATTCCCATTGCGTCAATCCGTTTATGCATCTCTTCGCTCATCGAGGTCCCGCCACCGCTAAAACTGATTAGCCCCACCAAAAACATCCCAAGGAGCAAGAAGATCGGCGCAAGAACCAAATGCACGTATTTTTGGAGAAACAGCGAGACAGCGGGAATCGACATGGCCGTGACGGCGATGACTACGGCCAAAATCATATAAAGCAAGCATCTGCCAAGCGTATAGAGAAGTCCGGCGGTCATCACCCAACGTGAATCGCCGACCTTGCGGCCAACGTAGGAAATGGCTGCGATGTTGGTTGCCAACGGACAGGGGCTAATCGACGTTAGCACCCCCAAGTAAAGGGCCGCTCCAATATAGAGCAAATAGGCAATCATCGGTCATCTCCGAGCCGTCTTCGAGTCTGCCTTCTTCTGATAAGCGGACACGTTCTCTCGCACGTACTTGAGAAATGCATCCTTGTCATTGTTCTTTTCCCACATTTCTTGAAGGTTCTTAAACGCCTTGACCTTGTTGGCAACCACTTGGGCAACGATCAACGTCGGACCGCCAACCTTGTAGCCTTGGGCCAGAGCGGCGTTCTCCTCCTTCTGAAAATCGACGAAATGGAACTCAACCGAGCCGTCTTCGACTTCTTTGGGGAATCCCTTCAGTACAGCTTCTTCCGTGTAGCTGCCCATTCTTTTGCAGATTGGGCAACGTTGGGTTCGATGAAAATACATCACGACTACGCGATCGGCGGGCGCGGCCGCCGGCTTGCCGCTCTCGTTCGCGCCATTGGCGGCGAGCGTTGTTTGCGAGAACGTCAAAGCACAGAGCGCGATAGCGCCGAAGACGCTGACAATAGCGATACGTTTCATCATTTCGATCTCCTCGTGGAGGGTTAATGTGTTCGGTGATTCCTAGGGGATGGGAATTGTGGATGTGTCCTTGGCCGGAACGTTTTCGGCGTTTGGAACGGGAATGGTTGACGCTGGAGCGGAGGTGGCGCCAGTCTTCGGATCCTTGCCGATCGAAAGCATCCGCTCGATCTCCGTTTGCACGTATGCCTTAAACGCAGGCTTGTCGCCCACGAGCGCCCAGACTTTGTCCAGTCGTTTCCAGTCCTTGATTTCGCCGCCTTGCACCTGGGCCAACACGACGACCGGCATCTGAATCTCGAACTTTTTGGTCAATGCCTTGGCCGACGGCTGCTCGTAATTGAGGACTTTCCAGGTCGCCTCTCCTTTGCTCAACTGGGAGGAAAAGTCCTTCTGGACCGTATCGTGAGTTTGCGATTCAATGGATTGACAAGTGGGGCATCGGACGTTGCCGTGGAAATAATAAACGATCAGACCATCTTGGAGCGTCTCGGCCGAATCGCCCGACGCGGCGGCGATTCCACCGCGGGAGCGGATCGCTCGAAGCTCCTCGGCGATCTGCGCCAGTTGCGGCTCCAATCGCGCGGCGGCCTGATTATCGAACGTTCGTGCGATCAGGACGACCAAAGTCGCCGCGAACAGTGAAATAAGGCATACGGCTGCTGCATTCTTGAGTTCCACCGGGATGCTCCTTTCGCCGTCCTATCGACTGCAATAGGCTTGGTACGCCGTCAGAAGGGCTTTTTGATAGTCTGCCTCTTCGTTCGCGTCGATGAAGTGATACACGGAAACCGCCTTCACCACCACGTCGGCGCGGTCCGAGCGAGGTTCCACGCCTTTCTTGCGAAGCTGCTCGAAAATCAATGGCAGGCCGTTGATGACAACCGTCTTGCCGTTGATTTCCAGCTTTCCTTCCTGGGATGGTTTGCTGCAAGCGCAGCAAGCGCCCTCGGCGGCCGAGTCGCCGTTTGATTCCATGCGAACCGATCTCGTCAGCAAGTCAACCTCGGATGCAATGCGTTCGGCCGCCATCCACACGGCCTTCTCGTCCGTCTTATCAGCGTGACGAGTGGAACGGTGACATGCCTTTGCCATATCGCCCAAAATGTCGCTGACGACAAGCGACACGTTGACCTTGCCGCTGTATTTCTCGGTTCCATGCTTTGCGCACAGTTTGGAGCAGCCATCGACCGTAATGGTGGGATGTTCGCGTGCAAAGCGGCGTTCGCCTTCCTCACCGGCCAAAAAGAGCGGTAAACACAACGTCACGGTTTGCCCTGGCCGCAAGACCTCCAGCACGCGACGCACCGCTTGTCGTGCGATCGTGCCTTCGGGAATCGCTTCGCCGCTGCACGAGATGACGCCGACTTTTGAAAATGCTTCGCCCATGACTATTCCTCAATCGATTTTCCCATTGGTTCCGCCGTCTGAGCGACCTCGGCCGCCAGTTCCTTCACCACGGCCCAACCTTCTTCGCTCAAGGCGGTGGCTGTGCCGAAATTTGCGCCGCGATGACGTTTCATCACGTCGTAAACCCGGATTCCTTTAGCAATGTTTCCGCCCGACAGCGCGACGTTTTTGTAGGCGCAAAGTTTTGGACAACCGTCCAATGTAATGCAGGGAATCTGTTTGACCTTTTCCACCGTCTCTTCATCACCGGACACCAACAACGCCAGACAGACGGTATCCGCTTGTTTGGGCAATAGTTCATCGGTGACATGGTAGACGGCCTCACGGCTAACCAACCCATGCACCTTGCCTACCCCACTGCACGGAATGACTAAAATCTTTTGCGATTCGTTCATGGCGTTTGTCATGCTATGTTCGCGGCAAGGATCAATTTCTTGATTTCCTCGAGACTTGGCAGACGGCCCGCCGTCTTCACTTGGCCGTCGATCACCAGTCCGGGCGTCATCAGAATCTCAAAGGCCATGATCTTCTCGATGTCTTCAATCTTTTCGACGAGGGCGTCCACGCCGGTTTCCGCAACGGCTTTTTGAACCGTCTCGTAAAGCGTTCTGCACTTTGCACAACCGGTTCCCAACACTTGAATCAACATTTTCGCTACTCCTCAATCACGATTTCAGGTTCAACGGCGATTTCCGACTTCACGGAATTGGCAACCAGACTGTATTTCTGCGCCGATTGCAACGCGCGGCGCACCCGCGTCTCGACCGCCTCGGGCTTTTCGCCGGCGGCCGACACTCGGATGAGCGGGCGGAAATGCAACCTGGTGAAAATCTCCGTCCGATCGAGTTCGACAAGCTTCGTCCCCTCGGTGCGGCACTCATAAGCCAGCAACTTAATCTTGAATCGCTCGCAGGCCCAAATGAACATCATCATCACGCAGGTGTTGGCGGCGGCCACAAAAGCGTCTTCCGGCGTGAAAACGCCCTCATGGCCATGAGCGTCCGGCGGAGCCGAGAAATCCATCTCGGGACCGTTACCCATCGTCAAGTGGCCCCAATGCTCGCCCTTCCACTGGACCGTCGTGTGATAAACTGCGGTCTGCGCCATTATCCGTTCAACTCCTTTTCAGCCTGTTCGCGTATCGCGGCAAGGTAAGCCTCGGGCGAGAGCAACGTCGCTCGCTCGTTCTCCCAGTCGGCGACTTCCATTACCGCCAGCCATCCTTTGTCATACGGAGACTCATTGATGATTTCCGGGCTGATTTCGAGGGCCGAGTTGACCGCGACGACAACGCCGCTCACGGGAGAAAATAAACTCGCGTTTGCCTTGACGGTTTCGACCTCGGCGAGCTCGTCGCCGCGTGCAAGCTTTGCACCGATCGACTTCACATGGGCAAAAGCCACATCGCCGTTGCGTTGTTGGAGATAGTCGCTCATGCCAATCCGCACTTGATCACCCTGCAACAGCGCCCAAACGCCATCGGGATTGTATAAACGGTCGGCGGCCACGCGAAAAACAAACTTATCGACCGTTGTTTCGAGAAAATCCGTCATATTGCCTCCTCTTGGCCTTCTTTTGAATCCATCATCGCTTGACACAACAGCAGGAACCTGGTTGCGGTCCCATGTCGCGTGCCGCCGCCAAGTGTTCACCGGCCGTTTTCAACATCTGTTCGGCGATGTGTTCCTTTACTTTTCTCGCAGTCGCAACGGCCAAGGCCACGTCGCCGCGAGACACGCCCAACTTGAGCGCCTGTTGGAAATGATGCTTGAAACACGGCTCGCAATTACAGGCGACGGCCGCGCCGATCGCCACCAGCTCCTCGACCGCCGGCGAGAACGGGTCAGAGGTTGCTCTTTCATCGGTTTCCACAGGAGGCCTCTTTCTATGTCGAAAATGTATGTATTGCCATTTGGCAAATCGGCCAATTTCAACGACAACAAAAAACGCTCCCTCCACCCATCGTTTACGACACTAACATCCTCTTGCAATACTTCGCATTGCACTTCATCACAGATTCAACGCACTCGAAAAAGTTCAGGACGCATTTCACCCGCAAACGGTAGTACACTTGCGCGCCGCGTCGTTCGTCTTCAATGATTCCGGCATTCTTGAGCATGGCCAAATGGCGCGACACCGTGGACATATCGACGCCGATCATCTCGGTCAACGCATAGACGCATCGCTCGCCGTTCCGGCCGAGTTCATCCACGATGAACAGACGCGTGGGATGGGCCATCGCCTTGATGATCTTGGCGCGTGCTTCGTATTTGGCTTGCTCTTGAGAGTTCATCATTGTCTCTGATCGGTTGAAGATGTTTGCAAGTTTAGCCAAATACCCATGCCGTGTCTAGAGCGATGTTTTTTGTCCACGCCCGCCAATTGGACGGTTTCGGCAGGATGTTGTCAGGCCGATCCGCCGACGGCGTTCCCTACCCTGCAACGTCGTGAAAATACTGCCGTCGAAAATACAGAGCTACGTTCACCAAGCCGATCATGACGGGCACCTCGACCAGAGGGCCAATGACGGCCGCGAGCGCCGCTCCGGAGTTGATTCCGAACACGGCCGCCGCCACGGCAATAGCCAACTCGAAATTATTGCTCGCCGCGGTGAAAGAAAGCGTTGTGGTCTTTCCATAGCTTGCCCCGATCATTCGCCCCATGAAAAAGCTCACCAAAAACATCGCAAGGAAGTAAATTAAGAGCGGTACGGCAATGATCAGCACGTGGACGGGCCGCTCCACGATCTTGTCGCCCTGCAAGCTGAACATGACCACGATCGTGAACAGAAGGGCGATCAGCGTGATTGGGCTGATCTTGGGGATAAATCGCTGCTCATACCACGGACGTCCTTTGAGCCTGAGTAAAACAACGCGTGTGAACATACCCGCCAGAAACGGAATGCCCAAGTAGATGAACACGCTCTTGGCGATGCTGCCGATGGTGATTTTCGAGAGATCGATGTCGCCAAGGTGGATGTTCAACAACGGTGGCGCGATTTTGATGAACAGCCACGCGAACAGGCTGTAGAACAGCACCTGAAAAATGCTGTTGAACGCCACCAAGCCCGCGCAGTATTCGGCGTCACCTTTCGCCAAGTCGTTCCAGACGATCACCATGGCAATGCAGCGCGCCAGTCCAATCATAATCAATCCGACCATGTAGTCGGGATAGTTTTGCAGAAATACAACGGCGAGAACGAACATCAGAATCGGTCCGATGATCCAGTTCTGAACCAAGGACAGCCCAAGCACTTTCCAATCGCGGAACACGTCGCCTAATTCTTCATATTTCACTTTGGCCAACGGCGGATACATCATCAAGATCAGCCCCAAGGCGATGGGGAGGCTTGTCGTCTCATCCATCTTGAAGCTGTCGATGACGCCGGCGACCTGAGGCGCAAATCGCCCCAAGGCGACGCCGGCCGCCATGGCCAGAAATATCCAGAGCGTCAAATAACGATCCAAAAACGACAACTTGCCGCTTAGGCTAGCTTGGGTCATGAACGACTCCTAGGAGTACCTTGTTGTAAGTGATTTCGGCAGAGTCTCGACGAATGCCTTGATTTCATCCCGCACCCTGCGATAAACCGCCAGACGCTCTTCTTCGGTCTCGGCGTCCATTGCCAATTGCGGCGGATCGTCGAAACCAACATGAATCATCGTTGCCTTTCCTGGAAATACCGGACAGGATTCCGAAGCATGACCGCAAACGGTAACGACATAGTCGAAATCCACGTTGTGCAGTTCCTCCACCCGTTTCGAGCGATGGTCGGAGATGTCCACACCGGCCTCGGCCATCACGCGAACCGCGTTCTCGTTCAATCCATGGGCCGCAATGCCCGCCGAATACGCTTCGATTTGTTCTCCCCTCAAATGACGAGCCCACCCCTCGGCCATTTGACTACGGCAGGAATTGCCGGTGCAAAGAAACAGGATTTTCATTGCCGGTTTTGCTTTTTGCATAACACGTCGCGATCCAGCTTGAGAATCCGCTTCAATTGCCTGGCGTCCTCGGACATCTGTGAATCACCGGCGAGCAATTCGACCACAAGGGATGTGATTTTTCTCGCCTCGGCGGGGACGTCGTTCTCCGCGATCCGATAAAACATCCAACGGCCTTCCTTTCGGCTTTCCACAAGTCGCGCCTGCTTCAGAATGGCCATATGCTTGGAAACCGTGGAGGGGGCCAGCTCCAGCAATTCAACAATTTGGCAAACGCAAAGCTCTTCCGGTTGAAGAGCGAGCACAATCCGCACTCGATTCTCATCCGCTAGCGCTTTCATCACGGCCATTAAGTCCCGCATGCGCTCACACCCTCCTAAGAGGTATTATCATATTTCGCCATACAACGAAATGTAGTGTATCGTTGTGACCGCGCGTCGTCAATAGCCATTTCTAGCGGCGTCTTTTGCGAGAAGGAATGGAAGCCGTCTCAAAAATAGTGGAAGCTTGAAGTCAATCGCAATGGTCGCAGCAACAACTCTTCCAACACGGCTGGCAATTACGCCTATACCACGTATAGAAAGGCATTCAGCAACTACCGGCGACTCCTGCGCAAGATCTTCCGCCTCTTCACAACATCCTGCCAGACGATACAGCCAGCAGCGTCAATCGTCATCATCCTCCTCGGTATCGCCAAAGAACCGATCGTCCAAATCCCGGTACTCCTGTTCCTCTTGTTGTTTGAGATTGGCCTGATCGATCCGGCGTTGTTCTTGCTTTAGCACCGATTTGACCTCTTCCTCCAAATCGACGGCCCCCGGCGGCTCGGCAGTCAGCGTGAAATGAGGAACTTCGACGGCCTGCAACTGCCCATCGGCTTTCAACGCCTTCTTGATGTTGAAGTAGGTGGAGCGGCCCAACCGAGTTCGCCTGGCAAACTCGT
>JAJFVC010000025.1 GCA_021372005.1 Planctomycetaceae bacterium
GGACGAAAGAGACTGAGAGTGTGTGCCACCCAACCGTAAATTCCGTACCGAACACGCATGCGGTGTCTCCTTTTCATGCCCCGTTCAATCGCATTCGAACTTCGCCGACCGAGCCAGTTCAGCCGACGTCATGCCCATGACCAGTGGCGATTCGGTGGACCAACTTTGGTCAAACTTCACGATCAATGTCCCGTTCCTGGCCGCTTGGGTTTTTCCATTGTTGTAGTGCACCGTGATGTTCCTGCCCTTGGGCGTGTCGATCTTCAGCGTACCCCGCGTCGAGTCTCGTGCAACCAGCCAAAGGTACACGTAGGGAACTCCGTTGCGTAGGAACATCCGTCCGGCCACGTGATCGCCAATCCGAAGGGTCGGATCGACGGGCCCACGCGACGCACCTCGAATTTCAACGAACCGCGTCGTTTTTCCCGGCGAGATGTCTTTGCAGACGACCAATCCGTGCAGATTTTCCGTCGAACCGTCGACGATCGGGACGAATCTCGTACTTTCGGAAGTTTTTGCCACGTTCAGCCCGGCCGCTTGCAGCGGAATATTCCACACGGCGATCGGCAGGCTTTCAAACGGCTTCGACGACTCGATCTCAATCCGAACCTGCACGCCGCCTGTCGTCGGCTTTACGTTGGCTGTGGCCCGCACGCCATCCAGATTCACCATGCGAGGCACGCAGTTGTCCGCCGTGAGCAAGTCCGGATCGCACAATCCGAACTGTTTGCGGATCGCCGCCTGATTGTCCCATAGCGGTTCGGACCAAGGGCGGGTGAAGTCCCAAAAAAACCGCGGCAACGTCGAACCCCATTCGTGCACCGAATGGAAATCTGCATTGTTCAACTCGATTCGATCAGGCAATCGCCTCGGCTTGTAAGCAACCTGATAGCCGCAGTAGATGTCGGGCCAGTAGAACCAATTCTCCGGCTGTTTGGCGTAGTGTCGCGTAAAATAATCAGCAATGTCGGCGCCCGAGGCGAACACCAGTTTCTTGTCCTTCGCCTGCTCGCGCAGATAGTTGACGCCGAGCGTGTTGGCCTGATCCCAGTCCGCGAGATCGCGGAAGTTTTCCAGCCCGATGAACAAAAACATCGGCTCGCGTTGATGCTGGGACTCGGCAAGCCACAGATCGACCGTCGCTTGAAATCGGTCGCAATTCCAGGTCTCGCCCATTTGGCCTTTTTGGGAGTGCCAGCGAAGCGACGCCAACTGCGGCTGGCCTTCGAGCGTATTGATGAAATACAGGCGCACGTTGGAGGTGGTGCCTTGCGGAAGCGCGACGATCGATCGGCCCGGCGCCACCTTACGGTAGTCGTCCTCAGCAACATAATAAGGCACGTTCGGGGCGCCCAACTGATTGATCAGCCATGCGTTGTCGTCGCCGCCGTCGCGCCAATTCTGCCACGGCACGAGCGAATCGATCGCCTTGATCCCCAATTGCCGGGCAATGTGCGGCGTATCGTGCGAATAGGTGTAGCTGCCGAGCAACTCCATCGGCCCGATGCCCAACAGATCCCAAAGCTCCATCAACCGATGGATGCCGTCTCGCTGCAACTCCGCATCGAGCGAGACAAGATTACTGTCAGGGCATCGGGAAATCATCGAGTTGGCGTGACACATCGGCAGGATGTGGTCGCCATAACGGTGCCGCATGGTTGCAAAAACGCGATAATTCTCGGCAAGCTGACTGGGCGTTCGCACATAGGCCGCCGTATGTTCTGAGCCATCCCAAAAATCCGCCGCCAGACCGTGCTGATGGATCACATCGTACACTTCTCCGGTGCGATCGGGTTTCCGCAGTCCGGCGTAGGAGGTCAACAGCAACCGGCACACCGCATAGCCGTCATCCAGCGCCGCAAACATCCGGCTGATCCGCTCTTCGCCGACTCGCCACACAATCTGTCCATTGCCGGGCTGCGTCGGCGACACGTCCACCACGGCCGTATGGCCTCCGCGGGCGTCGGGTTTCCAATCCAGCTGAAGCTTCTTGACCGGACCGGGGATTTTGCGAAGATAGTTCCATTGGACCGTCGCCTCGCACGGCGAGGGAATCGGTCCAACGACACGCAGCGTCGCCGTCACCTTTTCGCCGACGCGCACCAGACCGGGGGCGACGTCGAGG
>JAJFVC010000039.1 GCA_021372005.1 Planctomycetaceae bacterium
ACCGGGCCGCGACGTGCTCGACCGCTATCGCAACGACTCGCCCACATGGCAACCGCAAGAGCGCGTCGGCGGCGCCCAGCGCTGCGATGAGACCGTCACGACCCACCTGCTGGCCGTGCTGGCCACGGTCGACGCCGAACGAATCCGCCGTTGCCGGTTCCGCGTCGTATTGGACAGCAACCACGGCGCTGGCGGCATTCTGGGCCGTCGGCTGCTGCACGAGTTGGCCTGCCGATTCACCATCTTGGGCGAGGAGCCCGACGGGCAGTTCGCCCATCCGGCCGAGCCGACCGCCGAAAATCTCGCCGGCGTGCTGACGGCCGTGACCGACGCGGGCGCCGACGTCGGATTCTGCCAAGACCCGGACGCCGATCGGCTGGCCGTGATCGACCGGTCCGGCCGCTACGTCGGCGAGGAATACACGCTGGCCATGTGCGTCGACCACGTGCTGCGCGAACGCAAGGGGCCGATCGCGGCCAACTGCGCCAGCAGCCGAATGGCCGAGGACTTGGCCCGACGCTACGGCGTGCCGTTTTTCCGTTCGGCCGTGGGCGAGGCAAACGTGGTCGACGCCATGTTGGCTCATCAAGCGATCTTTGGTGGCGAGGGCAACGGCGGTCCCATCGATCCGCGTGTCGGTTACGTGCGTGACAGTTTCGTCGGCATGGCGCTGCTGTTGGACGCGATGGCCGCCCGCGAGATGCCGATCGGCGAGTTGGCCGACGAGCTGCCGCGTTACGAGATCGTCAAAACCAAGGTGTCGCTGCCGCCCGAAAAGCTGCCCGCGGCGCTCGACGCGTTGGAGCGGCGTTTTGCGGACGCCAAAACCGACCGTCTCGACGGCCTGCGGATGGACTGGCCCGGCCGATGGCTGCTGGTGCGCGGCAGCAACACGGAGCCGATCGTCCGAGCGATCGCCGAAGCGCCGACCCGCGAGGAAGCCGCCGCGTTGTGCCGTTCGGCCGCCGAAACGCTGGCCGCCGTCTGAGGCGCCAAACCGGCCGCGGTCAGACGAACCAGTTCATCGCTTCCAGCGCGACAAAGAACGCGAACATGGCGCCGAGAATCCAAACGGCCACTCGGCCCGCGTGAAGCAGAATCGGACGCATCCGCTCGTGTCGCGTGGCGGCGTACACCAGACTGATCGCCGCGACGGCGGGCAGGATGTACCAGAAATCCGCGTGCCAGAGATTTCCGACGGCCAGCAGCAAATCACACATGGGATGAGCCCTCGTCGTCTTTCTTGTGGGTCGGCGTGGACGCAACCGGACCGGCCCAGGCGTCGTAAATCACCAGCACGTTCAACAGCCCGGCGATCAACGTAAAAAAGCTGGCCAACTCGAAATCGTGATGATCCATATGGTATAGGTCGTTCGGCGTCGGCTGGTCGGCGTTCGGATCGCCGTCGGGCAACGGGGCCTCGGGCAATCGCGGCGGCGCCATCAGTCCGTTCCACCAGACCTTGCGGTGATTGGCCATCCGATTGGCCTGGATCAGGGCGGGCCAGGCCGGCGAGCCAACCGCGGCCTGACACAGATAGGTCCAGCGATGATCGCCGTCGCGCCACGAAAAATAGACCGCACGGCCCCAGCCGATCGTGCCCGACCCTTCAAGACACTTAGCGCGGCTGCTGCTCAGATAGATCCCCAAGAAAAACAACCCCATGATGCAGCAGAAATACAAGAAGGCCTTGGCCCGGCGTCCTTGATACCAATGCCCCAGCCCAGGCAATAGCCACGCCAGCAGCGCGGCCAACGCCGGTTTTTTCAGGTCCACGGTTTTGGAATCGTCCATGACGAAAGTTCCGCCTCAGGTTTAGGCCCGCATCGGCAACGGCGTCAGCCACTGTTCAAACAGCGAGGCGATCGTCTGGACCCGAACGCCGGGATCCCACTGGCATTGGGCGATCACACCGCCGCCGCCGAAATCCAACGCACGGCGCACGGCCAACACCGACTCGCGGAACTGCTCGGGCGAGCCGGGATTTTGCAGTGCGCGGGGGTCCACGCCGCCCCAAAACGTCACTCGACCGCGATACCGCTTGGCCAACCGTTCCACGTCCATCTGCTGCAGCGACCAATGGATCGCGTCGATCCCTAGTTTGACCAAATCGCCGCTGATGTCAAGGATGTTGCCGGCCGACCGGAAGAAAACGAACTTGTCTTTCGCGTGCAGGATGTCGCAGTAGTCGTGATACAAAGGGCGGAAAATCTCGCGCCACATCTCGGCGGCGATCAGCAGCCCGTCGTCCGCGCCCCAGTCGTCGCGGAACATCACCCCGTCGACATCCGTGGCCGCCCACAATTCGAGCTCCTTGCACGCCGTTTCGTGCAACGCGGCCAGCAGCGCCCGGGTGTCTTTGGAACTCCGCGCCAAATCGACCAGCGCCGCGTCCGGACCGCGCAACGCCCGAAGCCGATCGAACGGCCGGACCTCGGACCACGCCAACACAAACCGACTGGTGGCCTGGCAACTCTTGTTCACCTTGGCGAATCGGGCCCGGTCCAACAGCTCCGCCGGGGGCTGAAATGAGGTCAAGCGGCCCGCCTCGGCCAGCGGCGACGATTTCAACTCCGGCGCCGCACCCGGCGACGCCACATGCCAAACGCAGCCCCAAGCATCGGCGAAATCGCCCGACTTGTCGTGTTTCGGCGTTTTTTTGGCGTGCAACGGCGCAATCTCCGGCTGCACCAGATCGCTCGGATAACGAATATGGATTTCGGCCAACTCCTCGGCGCGGATCGAGCCTTCGCCGGCGGGAAGCCACAGGTCTCGCGGGACGCGAGGGACGGATTCGTGATTGAGAGTTTTGACAACGAGTTCGCGCGACGTCATCGGAAAAAAATACGGGGTTGCAAATCTGGATGGAAATCGAAACGGGTCCGCGACGGGAGGCCCCTGGTTTTGGAAAATTACACCACGCTACGCACAACGTCAACAGGGCGGTCGAGAAATCTTTGACACCCCCCGTTTGGTAAACTAGAGTTAAGAAGAACGCTTCGTGTGAGGAGTTGTCGCCATGAACTTGTTTTCCAGACGCAAGGACCTTGCGGCGCAGAACTTTCTGCTCAAACTGGTCAACAACAATTGCCCAGGGCGATCCGCCCTACTGGAGGGCCCGCGGACGGACAGTCGGGTCAATCTGACGGTGGTCGTCTGGATCGTGCCGATCGAAAATGGGCAACTCCAGACCAGTCAAGCATTTACGGCGGTCACCAAGGATTTTTCCAGCAATGGCGCGGCCGTGGTGCTCGATCGGCCGCGAGGACTAGACCAGGCCGTTTTGGGTTTCTTCTTCGAGGGCGAAATGGTGTTCCTCCGCGCGCAAGCCAAACATCTCAACCCGATGGGCGGCGGATTTTTTCAGCTCGGCTTCCAGATGCTCGAAATCGTCTCGATCGCCGATTACCCCAAGCTGGCCTCGATCGGATTGCAGTGAACGATCAGTCTTTTTCGATGTCCGGCGTCTCGATGTCGGTCTGCGAGTGCAGTCGCTCGGTGGAGCCCGGCGTGGTCATCACCTTGTAAAGGCACCACGCCAACAACGACACGACGCCGCTCACTGCGATCGTCATCATGATCCAACCGCCGCACGTCATGGGATGACCTCCGGATTGTCATTCGCCGCCGCATTCCACCGCTTGGCGGACCGGGCGATCAAAATCACGAAGAAGACGATCACCAGAACGATGAACCCCAAGGAAAGCCGCACCACCGGGCTCGACTGAATTTCAACCCACCGCGTCGCCGTTTTGGTGTTGAAAAATTCTTTGTAACACCAGAGACAAAAGACCGTCAACAAATAGGTGGGCGAAACGTACTTGATGACAAACCTGAAGATTCGCGGAATGCGTATCTCCGCGCCGCGGTTGAGCTCCTCGAAACCGCGATCGACCCCCATTCCAAAGATGAATAAAAAAACTTCGATCGTGGCCAAGATGAAAATTGCGAACGTGCCGATCCAAAAGTCAAACGTGTCCATCGCCGTCAGATCTTTCGAGAAAAAGACCACGAACGCCGCCCCCATGGCCGTGATCCATCCGAGCAACGCCACCGAAGCCTTGCGCTTCAGGCCCAATCCTTCCTCCAGCAGCGCGATGGCCGGCTGCAACATCGAGAGCGAACTGGTCAAGGCCGCCAAAAACAACAACAAGAAGAACAGGAATCCGAAAAATCGTCCGGCGACCATCTGGTTGAACACGTTCGGCAACGCGACGAACCCCATGCCGAACGTGCCCGGCGGATTCTGGACAAAACCGTATCCTAAAAACACAAACGCCGCGGGAATCGTGATCATGCCGCCAAGCACCACCTCGCAGAATTCGTTGCCGGCCGCCGCCGTCACGCTCGACAGCGCGACGTCGTCGTCCCGTCGTAAATAACTGGCGTACGTCGCCAGAACCCCCAACCCCACCGAAAGCGAGAAGAAGATTTGTCCGGCCGCGGCCAACCAGACTTCCGGGTTGGCGAGGCTCTCCCACAACGAAGCCCGCGCCGTGCTCGGATTCCAAATGCACCCCAACCCGTTGAGCAGGTTTTGGTCCGGCTTCGCGGCGTTCGGAGTGCCAAGCGTCAACACCCGGCCTAAAACGATCAGCGCGCAGATCACCAGAAGCGGCATCGCCCACGTGCAACACCATTCGATGCCCTTGGTCAACCCCCGATAGATCAACGTGAAATTGATGCAGAAACACAGCGCCAAAAAGAAAATAGCCGAGCCGAGAATGCCCTCGCCTTCGATCATCAACGCATCGCCGTTGCCGGTGATGCCGACGAAATCGCCGAAGAATTTTTGATACGCCGCCGGATCGGTTCCGAAATTCATCTGGCCGAACAAGTAACGCAACGCGTAGGCCAAACACCACGCCTCGACGTAGAGATAATACATATAGATCACGACGGGCACCACCAAGGACAACACGCCCAGATAAGGCGCGAAACGATTGGGCCAAACGGCGCGAAAGATGCCCGGCGACGAATTAAACCCCCGCGAGCCGCCAAAACGACCCATCGACCACTCGACCCACGCGATCGGCAACCCCAACAACAGAAAGGCGATAAAGTAGGGGATGAGGAAGGCGCCGCCGCCGTATTGGGCGGCCTGGCCCGGAAAACGCAGAAAGTTGCCCAATCCGACCGCGCTGCCCATCACCGCCATGATGACGCCGACGCGCGAACCCCAAACCTCTCGGGAACCATCGGTCCGGACCATAGGCTTGCTCGTTGAATGCGACGAAATTACAGAACCCCGCGTGGATCACTCCGCCTTCCGCGCCGTGGGTCCCCACAACATCATCCCCCAGCGACGCAACGCATCGACGACGATCAGGCCGCTGAGCGCCAACATCATGATGGCGATCCCATACGTCAGCCGAACTGAAAACAACTTCGCGCCGAGGTCGCTCAGCTGCGCGGCGGCCGCGCCCGGATGGGCCAACTGCTCGACCAACAGCGACGCCTCGTGACGCCACGTCTGGATGCTCTCGATGCCGGCCGTGAAAACCGTCGCCACCACGAACACCAGCGGAATCGCCGTGCACAAAGCGTACACGCGCTTCGGAGCGTTTTGCAGCAAATAGGTCGTGCCGATGGCCAGCGCGATCACCGCCAGCAGTTGATTGGCGATGCCCATCATCCGCCAAAGACGGTCGATGTTGCCCGTGTACAGCAGATAGCCCCACAAAAAGCACACCAACACGCTCATCGAGACGTTCAAAAGCCACTTGAGCCAGCCCGGCTGTCGCTCGGCCAGCCGTTGGGGCATCAACTGCGTCACCGTGTCTTGAAAAACGAACCGCGCCACGCGCGTGCCGGTTTCCAACAGCGTCAAAATGAAAAGCGCCTCGAACATCACGACGAACCGGTACCAATAGGCGATCAAATGCTTCATGCCGGGCAAGCTCGAAAAGATCTTGGCCATGCCGACGGCCAGCGTGACCGCCCCGGCCGTGCGTCCGCCCAACTGCTCGCCCTCGGTGCAAATCTCCCGCTCGAACTCGTTGAATTGTTTTGGAACGAACATCTTTTCGTATCGTTCCAGCGGCAGTTTCTCTCGCATCATCCGCGTCATTTGCGGATAGCGGGCCTGATCGGTGTTGATCTTGAAATAGTCGCCCGGCTCCAACGCGCAGGCCGCCACCAACGCGGTGACCGACACAAAACCCTCCAAAAGCATGCCGCCGTAGCCGATCGGTCGGATGTCCGACTCGCGGTCGATCATTTTCGGCGTCGTGCCCGAGGCGATCAACGCGTGGAACCCCGACAGCGCCCCGCACATGATCACGATGCACACGAACGGCCAAACCGTGCCGCCGACGACCGGGCCGCCGCCGTGGATGAACGGCGTGGTGGCGGGCATGTTCAACGCCGGCTGGGCCGCAAACAACCCTACGCCAATCAACGCGATCACGCCGATCTTCATGTAAGAGCTCAAATAATCGCGGGGACACAATAGCACCCAAACCGGCAAAATCGAAGCGATCGCCGCATAGGTGGGCAACACGATCGACAACGTCGACTCGCTCAGCTTCAGATACGGACCGAAGGCCGATTCGGCGAACGGCTTGCCCATCACCACGCCGACCAACACCAGCGTGACGCCAATCAGCGACGCCTCGGCGATGCGGCCGGGCCGGATCGCATTCATCCAAAACCCGGTGATCAGCGCGGCGGGGATCGTGACGATAATGGTGAACAGCCCCCAAGGGCTTTCGCCCAACGCCTTGACGACCACCATGCCCACGCCGGCCAACGTGGCAATGATGATGAACAACGTGGCCAGCGTCGTCGTAATGCCCGACAGCGGGCCGAGCAGATTGCGGGCGATTTTCGGCAACGACAAACCGTCTTGTCGAACCGAGGCCAACAAGATAACGAAGTCGTGAACGCCGCCGGCCACGCAGGCCCCGATCACGATCCAACAAAATCCGGGAAAATATCCCCATTGCGCGGCCAACACCGGACCGATCAACGGCCCCGGCCCGGCGATCGCGGCAAAATGCACGCCGAACAACACGAGCCGCCGCGTGGGACTGTAGTCGACGTTATCGCAAAGCCGGTGGGCCGGCGTCACTCGGGCGTCGTTCAGCACCGCCACTTTCGCCGCCAAAAAAGCCCCATAAAACCGATAGGCGACCAAAAACGCCGCCAACGCCGTCACCACCAACCACAGGGAGTTCACGAGTTGCCACCTCCTGGTGGATCCACCGACGGCCCATGAGACGAGGACGTTCACTGGAAGTCCGGTGCAGAAAAACACCCGCTCCCCGCGGCACGGCCTTGGTAGACCTCAATCCCCTCTATCATACGGATTTTCGCGCCCTTCGCAACCATGGCATTTCCAAGAAAAGAAATGGTCCGACGGCTTCACCCTCTTGCGCGAACGCGCCAGCGAAGCCTGCAAGTCCGGCGAAAAAGA
>JAJFVC010000055.1 GCA_021372005.1 Planctomycetaceae bacterium
AGCGTGAAATGAGGAACTTCGACGGCCTGCAACTGCCCATCGGCTTTCAACGCCTTCTTGATGTTGAAGTAGGTGGAGCGGCCCAACCGAGTTCGCCTGGCAAACTCGTCAATGCGTTCATCGACCGACTTGTACTTCGGAGGCGGTTCATGATGAGACACACCCGAGAACTCGTAAAAAAGGTCTTGGGAACGTTCAATTGACTGAAGGTTTTGTTTTCGGTTTGCCAACTCACCTGCTTTCGAGGCTTGCACTCGGTTAGGTCACGCACCAAGCGGCGACCGTTGGGGTCGGCCCACAACCGCTCGGCGTCATCAAAGACCAAGAGCTTGTTACGATGGAAATAGGCCAGTTCGTAGGCCACCACCGGCGAGACATTGCCTTTGACATAATAAGCGACCGATATCTCTTGGCCGTTGCGATCTTTGTAGGGCTTGCATTTCTCCTCAAAGTCCCAGGTTTTCGAGAGACCGGGCCGTCCCACCACAAGTAAGAAATAGAACTCACCGTTGAAGAACGAGTTGCGGAACTCCCGAAGCTCGTCGTAGGTCTTCAGGATTTCGGCATCGTCTGGTAGCATCACTGTTACCTACAAGACTGAATCGGGTCAGAAGTCCATCGACCTCGATGTTTCTCGAAAGGCCGAGATCACGATCAACGGCGAGGCGGGGACGCTGGATTCGGTTAAGCCTGGCCAAAAGGCGAAAGTCTCCTACGAAAAAGAATTGCAGGTGGTAGCCAAGATCGACGTCACAGGTAAGGGGACAGAACCAGGACGAGAGGTCTACCGCCTCACCCTCCAGTTGTCTGAGTTTGGCGACGGGAAATTCAGAATCGAAAAGACCTCTCAACCGCCTGCTAACGACTTTCAAGGTACACCGTTCAATTTGAATCGTTGGCCGAAGACAAAGGCCACGAAGGGCAAGGACGGGATGTTTCGACTCGTTCATGATTTTTCTGACGCCGACGACCTCGATGTGCTTTCACTCTTCCCACCGGTGCATGTCACCGTTGACAAAGAGGCTGGCTTGCTTGTCTTTCGTACTGGGCCGTTGCAGGGAAATGGTGAGGTGAAGAATGGGGCCACGTTGGACTATGGGAAGAAGTTCCGACTACGGAATGATCCTCTCGCTCAAGCTGTGGCCAGCCGAGTTACCAGACTGGAACACGAGCCGACCGATCAGGAGATTGCTGCCTTCATGCGGCGGCTCGCTGCCGATGGTTACAAAGACCTCTGGCCCGATCAGTGCCAAGAGGTCACGGAGTTCCTCATCGATGAGACTCGTGCCTTTGACGGTCGGCTCGATCTCCGGCACTTGACGAAGGCGTGGGAAGATCGTCGCCAGTGGGAGGACGACAACTGCGAATCCTCGTGGGAAGACCTGGTTCGCAGCAGTCTGGGGAAAATCGTCGTCTGGAATGAAGGCAATCCGTTCTCGAAGAGGGAAGATATCGCCCAACAGCGGGAACGGGTTGCCGAGGCCCTCCGACTGTTCCCCGGCGACGTGGACAAGCAGATGGAGTTCAGCGGCCTCAAAAAATCCACCTTCTACAAGAGGCGAAAGGAGGTGGGGTCTGCGGCATGAACCAGGCATTCCACGTTTTGAAAAATGTGGAAAGTGGAATTGTGGAGTGATCCAGAAGTCCACTTTCCAGTTTCCAAGTCTTTCTTGCACGATGCTGGGATAACGGCGGTATCCCTCCTATCAAGGTGCCGCCACCAACTCGTCAAATGACCATTTCAACCCGGCCAACGATTTTTTTTAGGGTGAACCCTACACAGTCGCACGACCGGACACGCCTGAATGGCGATGGCCTTCCGGCAGAGAACGTCTGCTTGTCCAAAAGGAGGGGATGGCGGTTGTTCAAGCTTATTTTGTATACCGTGTAGCGGTATACAAAATGAGATTGGTCCTTGGGTGGCCGAAGCTGTTTCTGGCCCAAAAAGGGAGAAACGGTATACAGAAACGGTATACAGGCCCTTGGCATACAGAAACTAGCAACAAAAAACCCGTTGTAAGTGCTTGACTTACAACGGGTTACGATGTGGGCGGCAAAGGACTCGAACCTTCGACTTCCACCGTGTGAGGATGGACCTGTTGACATAAAGTGTTGTGCCATAACATATTGCATTCAGTATGCGGGTACGATATTATGAAGATACGCACATATTCGTACCTGCAAAGCAGTACCCACAAGTAGACCTCCTCTTGCATTCGTACCCGCAGGCGATATGATGGTGGTGCATAACACGAAGAGGTGTCAGCAATGGGAAAACGAAAGTTGGAGTTGACCCGAGTTCCAACCGACCGAGGGGCAACTAAATGGCGGAAAATCCGCAAGGGGAAACCATATTATTTCTGGGGGAAGTACGAGGATTGTGTTGTCCGCTGGCATCAAAAACTCGTTGAACTGGAAGCCGAGGAGAAGCCCGCCGAAGGATACCATCAAGGTTTGGTTCGTAAGATGAACGAGTGGAAACGCAGCCACGCCGATGAGTGGAAGGCGATGGGCGGCACAGTGGACGATGATGATATTTCCGACGAGAAGAAATGCCGCCTGTTGTGGTATGGTATTTCGGACGCTGGTCGGCAAGTTTGGCTTGAACGGTTTCGAGAAATGGCGAAGCCGAGCCACGTTCCTACGACCGCAGCGACAGCATCGCAGTTCTTGAAACTGCAAAAAGCCGAGGTGGAATTGGGGACAATCAGTGCTGGACGATACGACACTCTGCAAAGGTGCGTGAACCATTTTGCCAAGTTCGTTGGTGGTGCAACCAGCATCAGCAAAATCAATGGTGCAACGCTCCAAGCGTACTACACACATCTCACCGAAGAGAAAAAGGCTAACGAATGGAGCATTGACTACACTAGCATCTTCCTCATCGTGGCGAAACAGTTCACACGGTGGGCTTACAAGACGGACTTAATTGAGAACCTGCCCAGAAATCTTTCCGACTTGCAGTTTGAGATTAAACCGAGGAAAGTGCCAACTCTTGAAATCCCGGAAGTCCAAACCCTACTGGCAAACGCCATTGACCGCACCAAAATGTTCCTTTTGCTGATGTTGAATTGCGGCTTCACACAGAAAGACATTTCTGACCTGCAACCATCGGAGGTCGATTGGGTTGGTGGTAGGATAACTCGCAAACGAAGCAAGCACAAAGAAGACGATGCCCCCGAAATCCAATATCCTTTATGGAAAGAAACCTTCGCTTTGCTCAAACAGTTCGGCAACCAAAAAGGTGGAAGAGTGTTGACGAACGAGAAAGGTGGTGCGTTAAAGACGGAGGAACTTGGTAAGGGGAAGTTGCGTAAAGTTGACAACATCGCCGTGGCATATCATCGGTTATGCGTCAAGTTGAAGCATCAAGGTCTAATCACCAAGAAGAAACCTCTCAAACTGTTGAGAAAGACCAGCCCAAGTTTGCTGGCGACCCAGCCCGAGTTTGTCAACTGTTCGTTGCTGTTCCTCGCCAACTCTGTCCGTGGGGTTGCATACAAGCACTACATCGCACCGTCCCAAGCCACATTTGACAGGGCTGTTATCTGGCTTGGTCAACAGTTCGGTGTCAACACGATTTAGGCGCGGCAAAAACCGATGGAAGCCCGTTGAAACGCCCCGCAGGGCGTCGGATGGTTCTTGGTCGGCATAAACCGCCAAAGATTGTTGCAGCTTTTGCGACAAAAAATGACGGAGCGACACTACTATAAGGTAGGAGGTCGCTATGAAAAAATACTATTCACTGCCAGAGGTGGTCAAACTTCTTGGCGTCAGTTATGGCAAGGTGAGATACGCAACGCTGTGTAGGGTTGTCGTTCCGATCAAGGGCGGTCGGTCGTCGCTGTTCTCGGAGGCACAACTCAACACCCTGAAAGAACACTTCGCCGTCAAGGGTGTGGGGTAGGGGCGTAGTAGTATTCATATTTAAGGTAAAATCACGACCAACAACGAACGAGAACCCAGCCGAATGCAGAAGGAACAGCAACAATGGTCATCTACCAGACAGACCCCTTGTACTATCCAAAAACCAACACCCACCACAAGCCGAGAGGGTGGACGGAATGCGTGGTGGGCTATCTCAACGAAGCAAGGAAGGAAGCGTATCGGCTGAACACCAATCGAAAACTCGCCAATGCCAACTACCAATGGCTCATCACGATCAATGTTGAGGTGGAGCAAAGCCCGTCAGAAATTAAGGCGTCTTGGAGCGGAGCGACAAGACGGTTGAGAAAAAGCGGGCTGGTTGCCCATTGGACGGTTGAGCCAACTACGTCGAGCAAGGTTCACTATCACTTGCTCGTGTTGGGTGAGCATACAGAGAAAGAGTTGAGGGAGACAGTTAAGAAGGCAATGAGCGGCGTCAAGCACCATTGCAATGTCCGAACGATCCCGCAAGACGATGCCAGTCAATACGAGTTTTGTTGCTATGTCGTCAAGGCGAAACTCCCCCGTGGAAAATGCAAGGACATCAACGCCAAGAAACGGTTGCTGTTCGTTAAAGGGTTGGGCATTACAAAAATTGGAAAGATCGGCGACTTTTGGGCAAAGCCGAAAGGTGGGATATGGCAAGACCTTGTTGCCGAACAAAAACAAATCGCCAAGAACTTGGAGGACAACCACCTGTGGTTTTTGGTTGACCATATCTACGAACTCATCGGCAATACCCCAAGCCCGTGGAGCAAGGTGGGCAAAGCCATAACCGAGTACGACATCAAAAAGGCGATTTCCAAGCACTCCAACAACCCCGCTATTAAGCACTGGGCAGCGAAACTTGGAATTGAGAATGACGACGAAATCGAAGACAAGCCGTGGCAAAAGCAAAAGAAACGGGTTCCACGGAAGTATTGGCGTCGAAAAGCGTTAAGGTTCGGCGTAGGAAGCGATGATAGCGGCGGTCGAAACGCCGACTTGACCCGACTTCATTCCGATCTTCATTACAAAAATTGTAATTCATCGTCCGAAGCAAAAAAACTCTTGATGGGACTCCTGCCCATTGGCTGTATCGTGGCTTCATCGGGTGCTTGTTTCTTATGTTGGGCGGCGTAAATACCGTATGACATTTGCCGAGTTCCTTGCATCACAAGAGGGGTTATTATTGCCCGACCGTCGCCCCGATGGGTTTTGCCGCATCAATACGACACCGTTTTCCGACGCCCAGCGACGGCGAACGAGGGTCAAACTGCCCAAGAAGCCCCCGAACCCGTACAAGCCGATCAAGCCGACGATAATGACCGTGCCGCAGATCGTAGCCCCCAACTTCGTCCAAGTGCCGAAGCCCAATCATCCTGTCCTGCCGTTGCCACGGAAGACGCAAGGGGCTGACAAATAGGGTGCTTGGGCTTTTCCGTTCCAAAACCTGTAATTTCTTCGGTAAATCCTTGTGGCGAAAAGCAGACAAATAGGCTCTACCCTACTTGACAGTTTCGCCGACATGCTGTAGGATAGGGGCAGTCCAAAAGGAAGGAGTTCAAGATGTCCGTCGCTTGTTATGTTCGGGTCAGTTCTCGCCGCCAAAAAGATGATAGTCAACGTGCCGAAATCCAAAAATGGCTGAACACTATGGGGATCGACCCGAAGTCGGTCGAATGGTACGCCGACAAAGAAAGCGGTAAAACCCTCAAACGTCCAGAGTTTGAGCGGTTGCAACGGGACATCTTTGACGGCAAAGTGCGAACGGTTGTTTGTTGGAAACTCGACCGCTTATCTCGGCGATTGCGGGACGGCGTGAATCTGCTGGCGGATTGGTGCGAACGAGGGTTGAAAATCGTCGTTATCACACAACAGATTGAACTGAACGGCCCTGTTGGTCGGATGATTGCCGCCGTCCTCTTGGGGTTGGCGGAAATCGAGTTGGAGTACCGAGCGGAGCGGCAAGCGGCGGGTATCGAGGTCGCCAAGCGAAAGGGCGTTTACAAGGGGCGACAGCGTGGAACGACGAAGGGAAAGCCCGACCGAGCAATGAAGTTAGCGGCAAGGGGGCTGCGGGTGTCGGAAATCGCACAAGCACTCGGCACAAGCGAAAGGACAATTCATCGGTACTTGCGAACCCACCACTAGCCCCCCGTGGCGTTGTCCTTCGTTTTGCAAGAAGGGTTTACTGACGGTCTCTTGTCTTCAACGTCATAAACCACAAGAAGACCGACACAAAGACCACACTCAAAACCAACACGCTATACTCCCCAGGCGAGAACCATTGCCCAAGATGAAAGACAGAGCACATAGTTGGCTCTTGTCGCTCGTAAGATCGCCCGACAATCAGAAGAAAGGTGATAAATGTCCAGGCATTTGCTGCCCAAAAGTATCGGTTCACTTTGTCGTTCTCCTGTCTCGGTTTTATGCAGGTACGAATACAAGTTTCACTATAATCGTACCCACACGTCTATTGAGCATAAACAGTACCCGCAAAACGAAGAAGGCAATTCTCCCTAACTTGTTTAACACAAATATGTTATGGAAGTGGGCGGCAAAGGACTCGAACCTTCGACTTCCACCGTGTGAGGATGGCGCTCTAACCAACTGAGCTAGCCGCCCGTGCGTTGTATGCTGTTATGCCACAGTGACTTGCGTTACTGGTTTTTGTAGACTAAAAAACGCGTTTTTCTAGACGACACCCGTTTCGACACCCGGTCAGACGTCAGCAGTGTTTTTTGTCTACCGATTACTGGCAAGGACCGCTTACAATGACAGCGTGCCATTCTACCACACATCCTCTAAGTCCGGCAAGGCGTACCCTGGTTTTCCGCTCTACGCTCATGCAAGCGGAAGATGGGCAAAAAAGATACACGGCAGATCGCTATTTTTCGGAAAATGGGATGACTGGCACGGAGCCCTGATGGCCTGTTCCCCGAGAATTAATCCATGTGTTATGAGGGTTTCAGAGTAATCTTTTACGTGGCGGCGGCCAGCAGCCGGTCCATCTCACGACGCAGTTGTTCCTCGATCGCGCCTTTGACCAACATCGCGGCCAGCGGCAGGCTGGCGGCCAGACGGATGTACTCGGGTTCGACGGCCACCGTGCCGGACACGGACATGCCCAGTGTTTTGAAGCCGAACGAAAACGTGTGGTCCTCCCACTGCTCGCGATAGTCGCTCACGCGGTCGCCATATTGCGACAATGCCGCAGCGAACTTTACCTTCAACCGACGCAATGCCTCTTCTTGACCGAGCGAATGCGGGATGTCGAGCGATAGCTTGGGCATAGGAGTGGGGAATAAGGGATTGTGAGGTGGATATTCGTCGATGAAGAAGACGTGCGTCTACGGCCTCCTCTATCCGATCTTTGCCTTCAGACCGTTCAGCAGCCGGATCGCCCGACCGATTTCTTCCTTCTGACGGCTTGGCTCTTGCGGGATCTCGCGTTCGATGGTCAGCGGACCGGTGTAGCCGATCTCGTTGAGAGTGCGCAAGAAGTTTTCGGCCCCGACATCGCCCTCGCCGAACGGCACCTCCGCGCCCCATTCATGTCCTGGTTTCGCGGCCCACTTGGCGTCCTTGCAATGAACGCTGCGCACATAACGCCCTACCTTGCGGATCGCTTGGATCGGTTCGCCCGACCCGTAGAGAATCATGTTGGCCGGATCGAAATTGATGAACAGATTGTCCCGATCGACGGCGGTCAGAAATTGCAGCAGCCCGTCGGCGGTCTCTTGTCCGGTCTCCAGATGCAGGTTTTGGCCGTTGTCTTTGCAGTGATCGCACAGATCGCGGACCACGGCGACCACCTCGGCGTGAAGCGGGTCGGAGGCGTCGTGCGGCACGAACCCGACGTGCAGCGCCACGGCGCCGACGCCCAACAGTTTGGCGAAGTCGGAAATCTCCTTCATCTCCTTCAACCGAGCGGCTCGGGTGGCCGGCGGCACCAGGCCCACCGTGCGCGTGACCGTCGGAATATCGGCGTAGCTCTCGCCCTCGAAACCGCCAAACACGACGCTGATCCGAATACCCAGCTTCTTCAGCTTCGCCAGAAACTGCTCGGCGTGTTGTTTTGTGCGGGTGGCCTTGTGCGGAGCGTGCAGATGAATCGTCGGAACGCCTAGCTCGTGGGCCACCTCAAGCCGAACGCCCAAGCCCGCGTCAATGCTGGCAAACACGCCCAATGGCCACTTTTCCATCGCACAGTCCTCCTGGCTCTTGATGGTTGACTATTTGGATGCAACGCGACGTCACTTGTAGCGAGAAACGTCCGGCTTGTCGCCATCGGGCGTTTCGTCGCTGTGGACGTCAAACCACTCGGGTTTGAAATCGATCCGTTCGCCGCGACGGGCGGCCATGTTCGTGGTCAGCGCGATCACCGCGTCCCCCAGCGCGACCTTCGGGTTGCAATGGGGCTGATGATTCGGGTCGCGGTTGCGAATACACCACGCCCAATGTTCTAACTCCTCGGTGTAGCCGCGGTCGGCCGGCAGCGCGCCCAGTGCGCCGATCGCTTCCGATTCCTGATCGCCGTCGTCGTCGACTTGCAAGGTCGGCACGCCTTTTCTCGCGCCGCTGCTGGGCACGACCACCCGGGTTTTGGACAAGGTGTCCTGGGTCCTGTAGAGCATCGGATCCTTTTCGGTCTCCAGCAGCAACGTGCCTTCGGTGCCCAAAACCGTTTCGCCGTAACCGCCGAACCCGTTGCCGTTGATCGACGCATACTGCACACCGATTTTTTTGCGCGCGGCGATCGGATCCTTGGCGTTGTAGCCGGGGGCGGGGAATTCGAACACACAATAGACGTGATCTTCCACGTCGCGGTCGTAGGGGAACAACGAACGATTGCTCGAAGCGGCTACGTTGAGCGGATACTGTTTTTGTCCGCCATGGGCCGCGGCGATGAAGATGCTCGCGGCATCAAGCTGGTGGCTGCCCAATTCGGCCATCAGGCCCGCACCGGTCTGATTCCATAATCGCCAGCGAATCAGCTCCTCGATCGCGGGCCGGCGATAGACCACCTTGCCGGAGCCGTCCTTCAACTCGCCGTCTTGGTAGCCGAACTTTTTGGCGTCGACCACGGCATCCTCAAGCTGCGCGCGGAGCTGAGCGATCCGGTTCTCCCAGGCGAGGGTCGGCTTGCCGCTTCGTTTCAACTCGTTCAACACGACCAGCATGTTTTGCAGGTTGCGTTCGAGTTTGCCCGCCTGCGGGTCGTCCGGCTTGACTTTGGCGGGCATCGGGGGCTGCCAACTGTCGGCGCCGGGCAAATTGCCGCGATTCCATTGGGCGCGGATCGAATGCAGATTGCCGAGCAGGCCCTTGCGGATCATGTCCGAGGCGTCGTCGTATAGAATGTTGTAGTGGCGTTGATGACCGACGGCCAGCAACAGGTTGGTCTGGTCGGCCACGCGAGCCATTTCCTTGCATTCGCGGACGCTGTGGCCCATCAGCTTTTCGGTGAGTACGTCCAGTCCGGCCCGCATCGCAGCCACGGCGGCCTGGGCGTGCAGATGCAGCGGCAGCGCGATGACGATCGCTTCGATGCCGTCCTGTTTGGCGTTGGCCAGCAGGTCCTCGTACGCCCCATAAACCTTGACCTTTTGCCGGGCCTCGTCCTCCGACTTCCAATCGTAGACGGACATCAGGCCGGGCCGCGCTTTGCGAGCCGCTTCGCTCGAATAGTCGCCGTGAAAGGCCCGCCACACGTTGTACGGGCGAATGTCGGCGATGGCCTTCACCTCGATGTATTTCGGATTGATCGCGCCCAACAGCACGCTGCCTTCGTCGCCCGTGCCGAGCACGCCGACGCGGACCGGCGAGGAAACCGAGTCGCCGTAGCCGAAATACAACGATCCCAAACCAGCGCCCGGGCGGACGTCGGCCTTGATCGCCTTCTTGATCAACTCGCGGCGGATCGGCTTGCTGCCGAGGGCGGCGTAAAAGTTTTCCTTGCCGATCGCTTTTTCTTCGGGGCTTAAAAACATCGGATGACTCTCTGGTTTTCTGGACGGGGGCTGTCGGGCCCGCGACGGTTTGGTCAATTTGCTCCGCGACTACGAAATGCTCGGCTTCATGCCTTCGGGCGTTTCATCGCTATGGACGTCGAACCACTCGGGCTTGAATACAATGCGACGACCTTCGCGGGCGGCCATGTTCGCCGTCAACGCGATGATGGCGTCGCCCATGGCCACTTTCGCGCTGCAACGCGGTTGATTGTGCGGATCGGGATTGCGGACGCACCAGGCCCAATGCTCCAGCTCTTCGGTGTATCCGCGGCTGACTTTCGGACCCATGGCGGCGTTTTTGGCCGCGACCGGGCCGCCGCTGGCTTGTGTATCCATGGTCGGACCAGCGGCGGCGCCCGACACCTTCACGCTGCTCGGCGAGGCCGGACCGTTGATGATCGTCATGTCTTGCTCGCGGTCCAACACCAACGTGCCTTTGGTGCCGTAGACGATCTCGCCGTAGCCTTCGAACCCGTTGCCGTTGATCGACGCATACTGCACGCCAATCTTCTTGCGCGAGGCGACCGGATCCTTGGCGTCGTAGCCGGGCGCGGGGAACTCGAGCAGGCAGTAGACGTGGTCCTCGATGTCGCGGTCGGGCGGGAACAGCGGACGATCGCCCGAGGCCGCCACGTTCAACGGCATCTGTTTCTGGCCGCCGTGCATCGCCGCGACAAAAATGCTCGCCGCGTCGAGCTGGTGGCTGCCCAACTCGGCCATCAGGCCCGCGCCGGTTCGATCCCACAACCGCCAGCGAATCAGTTCTTCCGTGGCCGGGCATCGGTAAACCACTTTGCCCGAACCGTCTTTGATTTCCTTAGCTACGTAACCGAACTGCTTGGCGTTGACCGCGCCGTCGGCCAGTTGCGCGGTCAGCTGCTCGACGCGATTGCGCCACAGGTCGATCGCCGCGCCGGTGGCGCCGTAAAGTTGTTTGCGGGCATCGGCCAATCTGGCTCGAAGCACCTTGGCCTGCGGATCGTCCCGCTTGACCGACGGCGGCATCGGCTGTTGCCAACTGTCGTGGCCGGGCAGGTTGCCGCGATTCCACTGGGCGCGGATGTGGTGCAACTGGCCCACCGTGCCGCGTTGGATCTCATCGACGGCGTTGGCGTACAGCAGATTGTAGTGACGCTGATGACCGACGGCCAGAAGCCGCCCGGTTTGCTCGGCCACGCGGGCCATGTCTTTGCACTGGTCGACGCTGTGGGCCATGAGCTTTTCGGTCAGCACGTGCAGCCCGGCACGCATCGCGGCGATCGCCGCCGGGGCGTGCAGATGCAGCGGCAACGCGATGACGACCGCTTCGATTCCGTCAGCCTTGGCCTGGCGGATCAGCTCCTCGTAGCCGCCGTTTTCATAACCGTACACTTTCACGTGGCGACGGGCCTCGTCTTCGGACTTCCAGCCGTATTTGGCCATCAGACCGGGGCGGACGGCCAACGCGGTGTCGCTCGAATAGTCGCCGTGGAAAGCCCGCCACACGTTGTACGGGCGGATGTCGGCAATCGAGCAAACCTGAATAAACGAAGGATTGATCGCGCCCAACAGCACGCAGCCTTCGTCGCCGGTGCCGATCACGCCAACGCGCAACGGCGAGCCGACCGCCTTTTCATAGCCGAAGTAAAACGCACCGAGGCCGCCGCCGATCACGGCGCCGGTGGCCACGGTGCCCACGATGAAATCGCGCCGCGAGACGCCGCTGTTCGGCGAGCCAGTTGTTTGGGAAGTAGGATTCATAGCGACTCGGGTTCTTTTTCTATGGAGGTCTTACTCGGTTTTTTCAGAGCTTTTGCAGAATCGAGAGCAGATCGGACAATGCGCCATCATGCGGGCGAGGAAGAAATCCAACCCGCCCCAGCGTCCGGCGGCGGTCGCCGAGACCACCAGCAACGCAAGCATCTCGATGAAGTCCTTGTTAACCAACAACGCATGGCCGACCACGGCGGGATCGGGCGGATAAATCGTCGGCCAAGCCGGCTGCGTCATCACGACGAAGCACATGAAGCCGGCGCCGCCCAACGCGGCCAGCGGCGTGAAAAAGCCCAGCATCAGGCAGACGCCGATCGCCGTCAGGCTGTAGGTGACCGCAAAGTTGATCAGCTCGATCCGGCTCCAACGAAGCGGATTCCAACTTCCGGACATGCGGCCGCGAGTCTTCAACTGCTCTTTGCCGTAATCACCCGAGTTGCCCAACTCGGCGTACAGCTTGTTGACATACGCCTTCTCTAAAACGTCGAGATCCGCGATCCAGGCGTCCGACTCTCGCCGCAACTCCATCATCCGATCCCAACGACGCTGTTTTTGGAAGGGGGCGTTTTGATAGCGCTCCTTGTCGTTTTCAAACCGATCGAGCGACTGGAAGTGGGCGAGAATTTGTTCTTGGTTGTTGTCGAAATAGGCGTTCAGTTTTTTGTGGAACTCGTCGTAGACCGACTGCATCGCCCGTTGAAACTGCTGCCGGGCGTCGGGATCGGCAGGGGCGTAATAAGCAACGAAATCGTCCAGAATGCCCTTCCATCGGTCAGCGAACGGATTTGCCCCGGCCGGAGCGTCCGCCTTCTTGTCGGCTTTCGCTTTGACCACCGCCTCGAGCCGTTCGCGGCCGTTGATGTCCTCCATCATGGCGTAGAAGACCCACGAGACGGGGCCTTTCGCCTGCGTCAAGAAAGGCGCGGCGGTGAACTCGTCCTTATGCTTGATCTTCCAAACGCCCTCGTAGAGAAAATGACATCCCAATCCAAGTCGAAGGGCCACCAAGGCGACGACGGCCAACAGGCCGATTTTAAATCGTGGACAACTCAGGGCATTTCTCCTTCACTTTGGTCGACGCTCAATCGAAGGCCGATTGGCAAGCCGAATCGTGGCTCAAATATACGCGGAGGGCAGCAGGTGGGATGATCTTAAATCGAGGCAGAACGGACAACCGGCGTCCGCACGCCTTTCCTAGCGCTCTTATTATATTCGTTGCCAATTCGGCTTGCCAGACTGCGGAATCGGAGTTTTTTTCTTCGTCGTCGAAAGATGACTTCAGCAAGGGGGCACATTGCCCCCGGAATGGTTAGTCATGTTTGATTCGATTGACAGGAGCTTCGCAAACCGGAATCTTGGCGAGATCGAAAACCGCCGCCTGCGCGAAACAAACGGATTGGACTGGTGTTTGCCAAAAAAATGCGGCAAAATACCGAGATTTCCGCCCCTTGAACCTTAACCCCCCGACGTGTCATGTCGCCCAGAATCGTCCTTTGCTATCCCGTCGAATCGAAACACCTCGCACAGATTGCCGCGGCCATGCCCGAAGCCGAGCTGGTCGACGCCGGCCAACAACACATCGCCGAAGAATTGTTCGAGGCCGACATTTTTTGCGGTCACGCCAAGGTGCCAGTCGATTGGGACGGCGTCGTGGCCAAGGGTCGGATGCAATGGATCCAGTCGTCGGCCGCCGGCATGGACCACTGTCTGGTTCCGTCGGTGATCGCCTCGAAGATCCACGTGACCAGCGCCTCGGGCGTGCTGTCCGATCAGGTGGCCGAGCACACGATCGCCCTGATGACCGGCTGGTGTCGGTCGTTGCCGACGTTTTTACGGGCTCAAGAGAAACGGGAGTTCATCCGTCGGCCGACCCGTGACCTGACCCGCAGCACCGTCGGCATCGTGGGTCTGGGCGGCGTCGGTCGACGATTGTCGCAGTTGTTGGCGGCCTTTGAGGTTCGGGTGTTGGCCACCGACATGTTTCCGGTCGACAAGCCGGCCTGGGTCGAAGAGCTTTGGCCGGCCGATCGGTTGGACGATCTGATCGCCGCCGTGGACATTTTGGTGTTGTGTTTGCCACTGAACGCCTCGACACGCGGAATCATCGACGCCCGGCGATTGGCGCTTCTGAAACCGGGTTCGCTGCTGGTCAACGTAGCTCGCGGGCCGCTGGTGGTGACCGACGATCTAGTGGCGTCGCTCGAGAGCGGCCACTTGGCCGGCGCGGTGATGGACGTGACCGAGCCCGAGCCGTTGCCGCCCGACCACCGGCTTTGGAGCTTCCCAAACGTGATCATCACCCCACACGTCGGCGGCCAGAGCAGTTGGCGGATCGACAACATGACGCGGATGTTTTGCCGGAACTTGCGACGCTGGCAGGCTCGGTTGCCGCTGATCAACTATCTATCCGACAAAAAACTCGGCTTCCCGATCCGCGGCGGCGGCTATCCGCTGTGGGGCGAACCGTGCGAGCCATAGAGAGTCAGGCGACGATCGCCGGCTGTTGGGCCACGGCCGCGACGATTTCCTCGGCGGCTTGCAGCTTCCCGCACCGCTCCACATTGATCACGAGATCGTAAAGATGCGGATCGGTGATGTCGTGGTGGAAAAACCGTTGAGCCAGCTCTTGGCGGCCGACGTCCAATTCGTGCATTTGCCGCCGGGCGTCGCTTTCGTTGAGCCCGAACTCCTCGCGAATTTGCTGGATTCGGTACTTGGGCGAAGCCACCAGTCGGACGGCCAATAACTCCGGTCGCGGCAGCAGAAATTGCGCCGCGCGACCGACAAACACGGCGCGTTCGCCGCGGGCGGCCGCCGTGACGACCCGAATCAGGCAGGCCACGAACTTCTCGTGCGGCACCAACTTGCGGTCCATCCAGGTGCCCAGCACATCGTAGACCCAGTTGCTTCGGGTCTCGTCGACCAGGTCGAGCATGATGCGAGGCAACTGGAACCGATCGGCGATGCAATCCAACAGGTTTTTGTCGAACACCCGCCAACCGAGCACTTCGCCCACGCGACGGCCGATTTCGCTTCCGTTGGCGCCCGCTTCGCGTGAGATGGTGACAAACCGGATGGGATGCCGGGCCGAGCGATTTTCTCGTTCTCGGCGCATGGCCCGATCCTTGAGTTCCCCCGTGATGGCCCAAGCGTGCATTTGACGCTCGGCCGCCGCCGAAATGTGCGGCTCCTGATGGATTTGCGTCATCATGACCGACCCTCCCAGGTGAAAAGAAAAACGAATGGGACTGAGGCCGCCTGCCCAGGGATAATTATACCATTTTTAGTCGTTTTGGGAAGCTTTCCCCCCCATATTTTGGACTAGACAAACGTTTGAATAACGGGCATCCTAATGTACCGACCTTCGGAAAGACGCATCGACGCGCTCGAATTTTTTGGGAGAAGCAACCTCGAGGCAGGCTTGGATGCGGCTGCCGATCGTCCACCCGGAGATGCTACGACGGACCGCTCAAGGGCGCGCGGCCGCCGGCAGGAAGAGGTCGGAATGCCAGTGGATCGGATTTCTCAAGTGCTGGTCGTCGAGGACAGCCCGACGGAGCTGCGGCTCTTGTGCGATCTTCTCCGCGACGAAGGATTTCCCGTGATCGGCTGCAGTTCTGCGGCCGAGGCGCTCGAACATGTTCAGCAGCAAGACTTTGGCGTGGCCGTGGTCGACCTGCGGTTGCCCGACCTCAGCGGCACTCAACTGCTTCAACGCATCCGTAGCTTTGACGAGCAGATTCGCGTCATTATCTACACCGGCGCCCGGTCCTACGATTCGGTCAAAGAGGCGATCAATCTCGGGGCGTTCGCCTATGTCGAAAAACTGGGCGATCCGTCGGAACTGCTGCGGCACGTGCATCGGGCGTGTTTCGAGCGGGTCGATCGCTACGCCTTGGACCTGGAACGCGCGGTGGCCGAACGCACTGAACAATTGGCCCACAACAACCACGAGCTCGAAAACTTCACCTCGGTCGTGGCCCACGATTTGCGGTCGCCGTTGCTGACCATCTCGGGTTATTGTCAGTTGCTTTTGGAGGAATTCGGTCAAAACCTTCCAACAGAGGCCGGGCAATATCTCGATCAGATCATCGGCGGCACGGCTCGAATGAATCAGTTGATCGAAGACCTACTGGAATACTCCCGGGCGGCTCGCGTTCACCAAGAATTGGAACGCGTCGATATGGCGGCCGTGCTGACCAACGCCCAGGCGAACCTCGAGGCCTCGATTCGGGAGCAGTCGGCGGAGATCGAGGCCGGACCGATGCCCACGGTGCAGGGCGATTCGACGCAATTGGTCCAGGTGCTTCAAAATCTGATCGGCAACGCCATTAAATTTCGCCGTGATGAGCCGCCGAGGATTCAGGTCCACGCGGTTCGCGACGGCGACCTGTGGCGGTTCTCCGTCCAAGACAACGGCATCGGAGTCGCTCAAGATCATTTCGCCCGCATCTTTCAGACGTTTCACCGCCTGCACGGGCAAGAGTATCCCGGCACCGGCATCGGGCTGGCGATCTGCAAAAAAATCATCGACCGACACGGCGGCCGCATTTGGCTCGATTCGATCGTCGGCCAAGGAACGACGTTTTATTTTACGTTGTCCGCCCAGGATCGGCCGGCCCAGTCTTTGTAATCGGCAACCGCAAAACCGTCAACCGCCCAGCGCGTCCTTCAGCGTTCGAACCTCTTCGACAAGCTGCTGTTGTTGGACGCGAAGCTCGTCGACGTCGCTGCGAAGCTGCGTCAGTTGATCGCGCAACTCCGCCAGCGCGCGACCAGCCGAATCCGACGTCGCGGCCGGATGTGCCGTTGGTGGAGCCGCGTCGCCTGTCGATTCGACTGCGGCCATGTGGACGTCAGACGCTCCGACACCTTGATATTTTGCCTGCAACCCTTCCATTTCACGCAGCTTGTAGAGGGCGTGCGTGACGACGTGCCCGCGCCCCTCGGGCGTCAACGCCACAACGAGCCCTTTGGCCTTCAGCGAATCGACCACCGGACGCAACGCCGCCAGATCGGCGATCGGCTCCATCCGCGAGGCTCGCCCACGCAGCTCGCCGACCGTCTGGTCGCCGCGCAAAAACAGCTCCGTCATGACGGCCAGCTCCACCTTGTCGACGCCGAGCCACTCGTAAAGATAGTGGCGATACTTTTGCACCCGGCCGTAGCCCTCCACCAACCCGACCGCTCCAAGCTGGCGAAGCCGATCGAGCGACTCCTCGACCTCTTCCGGCTCGTACTGCACGACCGGCGCGCGATTGTTCTTTTGATTGCAGCCGGTGCAGATGGCGTTGAGACTCATCGGATAGAGGTCCGGCGTGGTTTTCGCTTTTTCGGCCAACACGCCCAACACACGGCGATCCATCGCGCAAAGCGGTTGCCAACGAGGTTTGGACGCGTCGGTCGCCGGTGATTCAGTACTGGGATCCATCACAAAAAGCTCCCGATTGATTTCTGAAACCAATTTTGGTCATTTGCAGCGTTTCGAACGGCATGGAAGACCTTCGGCCGTGACGATCCGCTCGTTGCGACGTCTTGCGACCGCTATTCTTGCCGTCGCAGAGCGGCCACTTCTTCACGCGTCAGACGACGCCATTGGCCGGACGGCAGCGAGGCCAATCGCACGGGCCCGACTGCAATGCGCGTCAATCGCTCCACTTTGTGGCCCACGCGCGCCAAAATGCGGCGAATCTCGCGGTTCTTGCCCTCCCGCAACACCATCTCCAAAATCGTGCTGTCCTTGCGCTGCGATTTAACGGTCACGCGTTCGGCCCGGGCCACCCCTTCGGCCAGATGGACGCCTTGGGTCAGACGGGCCAACACGTCGCGCTCCGGGTGGCCGGCCACGACGACGCGGTAGGTTTTGCTGACGCCGTAGCGCGGATGCGTCAGACGATTGGCCAATTCGCCGTCGTTGGTGACCAGGATGAGGCCGTCGCTATGCAGATCGAGCCGCCCGACGGTGAACAGCCGCGCGTTTCGTTCGGGCACCAGATCGACCACGCGAGGCCGGCCCGACGGATCGCGGTTTGTGCACAGCACGCCCGCCGGTTTGTTCACCGCATAGTATACCAGCTTCGGACGGGTCAGCGCAACGCCGTCGACCCGAATTTGCTGCGAGTCGGGATCGACCCGCGTGCCCAGTTCGGTAACCACGCGACGATCGACCTCAACGCGGCCGGTCGTGATCAGCTCTTCGCATTGCCGACGGCTGCCAAGTCCCGCGGCGGCCAACACCTTTTGCAGACGTTCACGCGAATCGGGCATCTCTCTCCTCTTTCCGCCGACGCGGCGCGACGTCTTTATTGTTGTTGTTGCGGTTGTGCTTGTTTGTCCCATTGGCCCAATTCCCAACGGGCGCGCGACGGCTCGGCCGGCGGGGTTGTGTACTCCCGCGGACGCAAACCGGTGGTGATGGAGCCCAATTCGGGAGGCGGATAGGGGTCGTAACGCATCGCCCTGTTTTGCTGCACCTGCTCCGAACCGGGGTGAAACCAATCGGGCTTGGCCGTGTGTTGACAGCCCGCCAAAATCGTCAAACTCAGGAAGCCCGCGCCCAGCCAGCACGATTTACTCATGGCGACCCACTCCTCCAACGATTTGCATGACCAAACGCGACGGCCAAATATATACGTCGGCGCAAAACGGCGAAAGACGAAATTGCACGATACGCAATTTCCCGCATTGCCCACAACCCCCGTTTTATCTTGACCACGTCTGGTTGCCTCTCCATAATCGGGACCCATTGGTGGACTCAGCCGTCGACGGGCGTCTCCCTGTTTCCATTCTGCGAGGAAATCTCCATGACACGAGCGTTTTTATCGTTGGGTTGGGCCGGAGTGGCGTCCGGTGTGTTGCTGTTGAGCGGTTGTCAACCGGAAAACCACACCGAGCGCGGAGCATTGTTTGGCGGCTTGTTTGGGGCAGGCACCGGCGCGGTGATCGGCGGCGCCAACGGCAATCCCGCGGCCGGCGCGGCCATTGGCGCGGCGGCGGGCGCGTTGGGCGGCGCGGCGGTTGGCAGCGCCATGGATGATGCCGAAGCGAAGAACCGCGAGCTGATCGCTCAGCAAATGGGCCGGCAGGTTGCGCCCGGCGCGGTGACGGTCGGCGATGTGATCGCCATGAACGCGGCCCACGTCCACGAGGAGTTGATTCTCACCCACATTCATCGCAACGGCATGGCGACGCCGCTGCGGACTTCCGATTTGATCCAATTGCAGCAATCCGGCGTCAGCGCCCGAGTGATCGGCGCGATGCAATCGACGCCGGTGCGGCAAGTTCAGGCGACCGTGGTGGTTCATCAATCGCCGCCGCCGGCCGTGATTGTCGAGACGCCTCCGCCGTGTTGGGGACCGCCTCGTCCGCATCCGTACGCTTGGTGAGCAACTCCCGCTTTGACGGCCGTTATTTCTCGTTGTCCTTGGTCAACGTGAACCCTTTGAGGAACCAGCCGTCGGGTTCGCTCGTGGCTTGGAATCCGGCGGGATTCAGATAGCGGCGCACCACCTGGTAATCGGGCAACTGACGACCGTCGATCCGCTGCGTGCGAACGTCGCCCTTCTTGCCTTCGCCAAACAGTCCATTGAGCAGCCGGACCATGAGGCCTTCGCTTTCTCGCATCTTATTTTGGCGGATCAACTCGTAGGTGGGTCGGTATTCTTCGTCCGTACGAGAAAACGTTCGGAGACATTTTTCCTTTGGTTGTTGCCGGGCGATCTCCTCGTCGACCAGCCGATAATCGACGTCTTGCCGCAGCAACTCCGGCTTCTTGGCCGGCGAGATCACTTTCTGCAGGAAGTCGAGGTGGGAGGCGATCAATAGATTGCCCTGCCAAACGGTGAAGGCCGCATGCGGCAACAATCGCTGCTCCTTGTCTTCCTCTTCGTCATCATCCTTGCTCTTCTTGTGTTTCTTGATTGGATGGGCGGGTGCGACGACCGGAACGTTGTCTAACGTGACAACCGGGGCGGTCAGGTCCGCGGGCGGCTCCTCCTCGACAATCTCCCAAACCACCTGGCCGTTGATCTCTTGACGCTTGATGGTCGGGTCGTTCTTCATCAGTTTTTCGATGGCTTTGGCCACGGCTTTCGGATTTTTCGTCTCGATGGCGAACAGCAACCGCTCGCTCGTGGTTGTGATCGGCAGCCGGTAGTCCGTCAAAACGCTGACGCGCTGGCCCAAATGCGCGATCAGGTCCTTGCGCAGATCGATCTGCGGCCCATTCGGATCGTCCTTCAAGCCGGGCAACACGTCGTTAGTCCAGGTACCCTCGTCGCCCTGAGCGACAAACTCATCGAATAGCGGGCCGAAATTGTCGAAGGCGTTCAAAATGTCAAAGTAGAGCGTCGTGTAGGTGGCGATGTCGCGCGGCACCCACGGTTGCGGCGAGAAATCCGTCTGGTTGGGCAGCGACAGCATCTTCATCGACTTCTTGTACGGAGGCGGCGCGTAAACGGCCGTGCGATGGACCATCTCGTAGCCTTCGGCGGCAAAGTCCAGATAACCGCCGATTCCCTGCAATGCGTCGAGCCCCTGCTTGCGCATAATCTCCAAAATGCTCTTGCCCTTACGGCGACGATCGGCCGGCGTAGCGGCTCGAGCGGCCTCGGCGTAGCCCAATGGATGAATAAACCAGCGGATTTGCGGCGTGTCGCCCTTGTGGTCGGTCAGACACCGCGTGGTCACCTTCTGAAATGCCTTTTGAGTGGCCAGGCTGCCTTCCGACTTGCCGTCGGCGGCCCGATCGACGATCCCAAAAAGCACCTCGACGTTGTCCGCCACGACGAGCAGATCGCCCGTCAAACAGTAAAATGCCCGACGCGGCGCCGCCTCTTCCGCGTCGTTCTTCTTGTCGGTGTTTTTGGCCTTCGCGGCCTCGGATTTTTCGCTGCCGCGCAGCGTGCTCTGCGCCGCGACCATTTCCTCCTCGCGCTGCGGCAGGTCGAACTGAACTACGGCGACGTCGCCGTGTTTCAATTCGCTGCGTTTGGCGCCGCGTTTCAGTTGGGTCGCCGTCACTTTTTCGAGCATCTCTTCCGCCTGCGAACGTTTGCCGAACACGTCGACCACGATCGCCAGCGCGGCCTTGCCCGGGGCCGGCGAGATCAGTGCGATCGCCACGTCGCCGCCCGGCACGCCCTTCATATCCTCCAACGTGATTCCCAACCGATCGTGGATGCTCGACCAGCGATCTTCAATCTGACGGCGAATGTCCGCGCTAAACGGCTTCATCACCGGATCGGCCATCAGGTGGCCCAGCTGCGTCTTGTTCCAGTGTTCGCTGAGCACATCGACGTTGGAAATGGCAAGAAATCCTTGAGTCGTCCCCGGCAACAGCGTTTCACTCGGCCGGCTTTCGTGGGTTTTGGCGGCTGGTTTCGTCGGCGCGGCGGCTTTTTTTTCGTCCTTCTCCGCCTTGTCTGCAACAACTTCCCGCTTAGCCGCCGGCTTTTCAGCCGTGTCCGCAGCACGGACGGCGTGGACCAACAACAAGCACCCAATGCAACCGACCAGGGACATCCAAAAACGTGGCACTGCACAACTCCTTGTGTTTCAAAACACCGGAATAATCTGCTTAATCGGAAAAGTCACGCGCGATCGCCAAAGTTTAGTGCGACAAGCCAACTTACGCTAGATCGGCCAAGAAAATCGATAAGATAAGCCGGTTTGGTTAAGAAATCGGCCTGAAGAAGCTCGAAGGACGCTAGAAAACATCCCATTCAACCCACAATCTCCATGTTTTGCATTTTGTGGTCTGGTCATTTTGTCGTCATCACCTGTCTAGGGATGGGGGAATACAGTAAAATATGGATATGTCCGACGAACGCGAAGAACACTACGACATCGATCGCGTACTGCAATCATGGCCCTTCAAGCCGGGGGTGATCGCGGCCCGTCTGGTCCGCGTCAGCGAAGATCGCGAAGTGCTCCAAATGCGGATCGAAATGGGGGTGCTGCAAATGGAGGTGACGGGCCGGCCCGACGGCGAGCACCCCGGCGGCGCCGACAACTGCCTTGAATGGCTCCAAGAGCTTGCCCGATCCGAGCCGGGCGACTTTACGCTCACGTTGGATCATTGCGTCGAAATCGACCGGGAATTAGTGCAATTTTACCATCGCCGCATCTGTTTTTTGGCCCTACGGCAGTTTGCCCAGGCGGTGGTCGACGCGGATTATATCTTGGCCCTGATGGATTTTGCCGCTGCCCATTCGCCCAATCCCCAGTGGACGATGTCGCACGAACAATATCGTCCATTGACGCTTTTCCACCGAACGCAAGCCGCCGCCTTGATGGCTCTCGAGCAGACCAACGCCGAGACCGCCATCGAGACGATCAATCAGGGCTTGGAGGAGATCCGAAAGGTGTTCGTCAAGTTTGGCGCGGAAGAACAATTTGACCAGGACGAATTAATTCATCAGTTGGCTGCGATGAAGGAATCGTTGCGCCAAGAATATCGGGTTGGGAAGACGTTGGCCGAACAACTGGCCGACGCCGTGGCGGCCGAGGAGTACGAGCGAGCCGCCCGACTGCGCGATGAAATTGCAAGACACCACCGTCACGAAGGGCCTCAAGCAAGCCCGCAGAGCTAGTCGCGGCCTTTTTTCTAAAAAAACCGCCGAAACCCCAGTCGACATCCGGTGTTTATCTCCTCTTGGGATCGTGGCCTCTGGACGTCAGAAGTCGCCTCCGTAAACTGTTTTCGTGGAGTTCCTCGACTGGCGGACACGGCGCAACGGCCCTCGCCGGTTGTTTTTTTGGGGGGTCTCGCTCATGCTCCATTCCGTGTCGTGGGAGCCATGTTTCCGAGCCGGTTTGGAACGCATCCCTAAGAGAGAGCGGAAACGTCGTCTATGGGGCATGCGCCGCAAGGGCTGCCCTGGTCGACCGGTTGCGGCGTTCACGCTGGTCGAGTTGCTCGTGGTGATTGCGATCATGAGCGTTCTGATTGCATTGTTGTTGCCGGCGGTGCAATCGGCCCGCGAAGCGGCGCGGCGTCAGCAGTGTCTTTCCAATTTGCACAATATCGGGATCGCCTTTGAACATCGCCGGTCGATTTTCGGCGATTCGGCCCGGTTTCCGGAGGCCGCCGAGGAGCCCAGTTTGGACCCCAGTCTGCCGAGCATCGCTCAAGCGTTGGCGCCGTATCTGGAGGCCAACAATGCGGTGGCGACGACCGGCACTTCGACCTCCGGAACCTTAACTTCGGGGACGTCCTCGTCGGGCACCTCGACCCAAAGCAATATTCTGACACTGTCCGTAATGATTTGTCCCGATGACGTGCCGCCGAGTCGCCCTAACAGCGACGGACGCGGCGACAGTTACTGCGTGGCGGACGGGATCAGCTACGAATATAACGCCAACCAACTGCTCGATTTCACGAAGACGCCGCCGATCGGCAAGAGTTATCAAGAGGTCACGCGCAGTCGTCGCGGCAACGAGCGGGCCAGCGGGACGATCATGCTATTGTTTGATTTCGAGCCGTTTCACAGCGGCGGCACCTCGTATACGCCGATCGCTCCGACAGAAGAAGGCGATTTTGCCGGTTTTCAACGCGACAGCACGAACGGCATGCGAAGCATTCTCTTTATGGACGGCCATGCCGAATGTCTCTGAAAATCGGAGGGGGAATCATGGATCCGAAAAAAAAGCCGCAGCCGACCCAAAGCAAACGATGGCGATGGATCGGATTGGCGATTTTCCTGATCGCCGCGACGGTCTGGGGGTGGCATTGGCTCGGCGATCGTCCCGACCCGAAAATCGAAGCCGTTCGGCAGCAAATGCAAGCGGTGGCCAAAGCGCCGCCCGAACAACGGCGCCAGCTATGGCAGCAAGTGCGGCAGCAGATGGACACGTTGACGCCCGAGCAGCAACGCCAACTGCGAGAACAGGGCCGCGAACGAATGCAGCAAGAGATGGAAAAACGGGCGCACGACTTTTTCTCGTTGCCGCCCGCCCAGCGAACGGCCGCGCTCGACAAAGTGATCGACGAAATGGAAAAACACCGTAAAGAGCGCGAGGCAAGTCGGCCGCGACAGACCGGCCAAAACAACGCCAACCCGCCGCGCAACAACGGCCCTCGCAATTTGGATCCGCAAGCTCAAGTCGCCCGACATGTGCAGCGACTCAACTCCGGCAGCCCTCAAACGCGGGCCTATTTTCAGTTGTTGCAACAACGCCGGCAGGAACGCGGGTTGCCGTCGTTTGGCGGAGGGCCCGGCGGCGGCCGAGGACCGGGACGCTAAAACGGCCTCTTTTTGCTCGGTTTTCGGTCGCCCGGGTTCCTCTTTTCCGATCCCTGGGGTTTCGGTATAATCCCCACCGTTTTCCGGGAAGGCGGCCATCGGACAAGGAGCCTCGCATCACGAACCAGATCCGCATTGGAATCGGTCACGACACGCATCGGTTGCAGCCGGGTGGCCCGCTTCGGCTTGGCGGAGTCGACATCCCCCACGATCGGGAGGCCGTGGGCCATAGTGATGCGGACGCCCTTTTGCACGCGATCATCGACGCGCTGTTGGGCGCGGCCGCGTGGGGCGACGTAGGCCAGATGTATCCCGACACCGATCCGGAAAATCGCGGGCGAGACTCGGCCGAGATGCTCGTCGGCGCGATGGACACCGTCGCCAAACTGGGCTGGCGGATCGTCAACATCGATTGTATCGTATTCGCCCAGCGGCCCAAGTTGCTGGCCCATCGTCAGGCCATCCGTCAGCGCATCGCCGATTTATTGAACGTCGAGCCGGAACGCGTCGGACTGCAAGCCAAGACGGGCGAAGGCATCGGCATGATCGGCCGCGAGGAAGCGATCGCCGCCCAATGTGTCGCGTTGTTAGAAACAAGGGATTAGGCCATGCTTTGCAGCGTGCTGTCTAATCCCTAATCCCTAATCCCTAATCCTTAATCCCTTCCTATGCTTCGCGTCTACAACACCCTTTCGCGCACCAAAGAGCCTTTTGAATCGGTCCGACCCGGCAAGGTCGGCATGTATCTTTGCGGTCCGACGGTTTACAAGCCGAGTCACATCGGACACATGGTCGGCCCGGTGATTTTCGACGCCGTCAAACGCTATTTGACCTACTGCGGTTATCAAGTCACTTGGGTGGTGAACATCACCGACGTAGACGACAAGCTGATCGCCGAATCAAACCACCGCGGCGTGCCGATGCCGCAATTGGCGTCCGACATGACGACCGACTACATGAACAACATCGCGGCGCTGGGCGTCGACGTGATCGACCAGTTTCCGCGTTGCACGGAGACGATGCCGGAGATCATCGCCTTCACGCAGGCGTTGGTCGACAAGGGATTCGCCTACGAGGCGCAGGGCGACGTGTATTTCGACGTGGCCCGGTGCCCCGACTACGGCAAGCTGAGCCATCGCGGTGCGGAAGCAATGCAAGGCGAAGGCGGCGGCATGGCCGATCGCAAGCGGTCGAGCGCCGATTTTGCGCTGTGGAAGTCGGCCAAGCCTGGCGAACCGTCGTGGCCCAGCCCGTGGGGCCCCGGTCGCCCCGGTTGGCACATCGAGTGTTCGGCGATGAGCCGCAAGCTGCTGGGCGAGACGTTCGACATCCACGGCGGCGGGCTCGACCTGATGTTTCCGCACCACGAAAATGAAGTCGCGCAGAGCGAGTGCTGCCACGGCAAACCGATGGCCAAGTATTGGATGCACAACGGTCTGATGCAGGCCAGCAGCGAGGTGGGCAAGGTGGGCGGACGCAACACCCGCCCCACCGAGGGCGATCTGGCCGCGCAAGAGGTCGGCAAGATCAGCAAGTCGAAGGGCTCGGCGCCGTTCCGCGACATGCTCAAAAAGTTTTCGGGCGAGACGATCCGGTTTTTCGTTCTTTCGACGCACTATCGCCGCCCGATCGACTACAGCGAAGAACGGCTGCGTGAGGTCGAAACCGGAATGGACACGTTTTACCGGTTTTTTAAGCGTTTTGAGCGGGTGACCGGCGAGAGTTTTTATGCCCTGGCCGCGCCGACCACTCGGGCCGCGACTCCCGAAACCGTTTCGGACGATCCATTGTTGAAATCGGTGGGCGAGCTGCGCAACCGGTTTCTCGAAACGATGGACGACGACTTCAACACCGGCGGCGGAATCGCCGTGTTGTTCGATCTGGTTCGTGTGTTGAACAAGTTCGTCGACGACGAAAAGCTGGAAGACCCGGCCCGACGATCGCCGGAAAAACTCGACGCGCTGCGCCGCGGCGCGACGGTGCTGCGCGAGCTGGCCGCGACGTTGGGCTTGTTCCGCAAACCGCCGCAAGAGACCACGGCGGCCGCCGGCGACAATTTGGCCGACCAGTTGATGAAGCTTGTCCTCGAGCTGCGTGCCGAGGCCCGCAAGAAAAAAGATTTCGCCACGGCCGACCATATCCGCAACACGTTGACCGAGATCGGCGTTGTGTTGGAAGATCGCCCCGGCGGCACCGAGTGGAGTCGAAAATAGGAGGGGGCATTCATGGCCAGTGGCTAGTGGCCAGTGAAACCATAAAATTACCGACCAACGACCACGAATGTCTCTTCGCATCCTCGGCATCGATCCCGGCCTGAACATCACCGGCTACGGCGTGCTGGAAGTCGACGCCGGACGGCTTCGGCTTTGCGAGGCCGGCGTGGTCCGCGGCCGCTCGAAGGGCTCGCTCACCCGACGGCTGGTCGAAATCCACGAGGGCGTCTCCGAAGTGATCGCCAGCTTGCAGCCGTCGGCCATGGCGATCGAGGAGCTTTATTCGCACTACGAGCGGCCGAGGACGGCGATTTTAATGGGCCACGCGCGGGGCGTGATCTGTCTGGCCGCCGCCGAGGCCGGCGTTTCGGTGTCGCACTACGCCGCCACGCAAATCAAGCGGATTTTGACCGGCAACGGTCGCGCGCCGAAGTCGCAGATGCAAAGGGCCATCCAACGCGAATTGTCGCTCAGCGCCGCACCCGAGCCGCCCGATGTGGCCGACGCGCTGGCCGTGGCCCTGTGCCACTATTATTTGAAAGACAAACCGACGACCGTCGGTCTCAATCGATAAGACAATCCCATGATCACCAAAATCACCGGCCAATTGGTCGCGCTGCACGACGACGGCTTGATTCTGAAGGTCGACGCCTTCGAGTACGAGGTGCTGATTCCTGAATGCAATCGTCGCCAACTGCAAAACGAGCTGGGCCAGACCGTAAGCCTCCACACGATCGAATATCTCGAAGGCAACCCGATGCAAGGCCGCATGACGCCGCGGTTGATCGGCTTTTTGAGTGAAGTGGAGCGGGAGTTTTTCGAGCTGTTTTGCTCGGTCGACGGCGTTGGCGTCAAAAAGGCGTTGCGAGCCATGGTGCGTCCGGTCAAAGAGGTGGCCACGGCCATCGAAGAGCAAGACGCGAAGGGGCTGGCCGCGCTGCCGGGCATCGGACCGGCGATGGCCGAGCGAGTCGTCGCCAAACTGCGTCGCAAGGTGCCGAAGTTTGCACTGATGGTCGCCC
>JAJFVC010000070.1 GCA_021372005.1 Planctomycetaceae bacterium
CGCTCGGGCGCCGCGACCGCCGCGCCCATGCCGATCGCACCGCCCCAATCGTGCGCGACCAACGTGATCTCGCGCAAATCGAGCTTCTCGATCAACTCGTTCAAATCGGCGATCCGACGCGCCAACCGATAGGAATAGTCGGCCGGCGAAGGTTTTTCAGACAGCCCGCAACCGATGTGGTCGACCGCCACGACACGGAACTCTTTGGAAAGCGGCCCGATCAAATCTCGCCAGTAGAACGACCACGTGGGGTTGCCGTGAACCATCAACAACACCGGCCCGCGGCCTTCGTCGACGTAATGCAACCGATGCCCGCCGATCAACGCCTCGCGGGATTGGAACGGATACAAAGGGCGCCAGTCCGAGGTTCTCATGGCGTCCTACTATATCAAATGCCGCCGCCCGCCGGTAGTCTTGCCCCCACTAAAAATACCGGCAACGCCTCGATGGCACGCCATGGCTTGAAATCGCGTTTTGCCCCTGCGCGACCCCGCTCAGAGCTGCTGCTCGATCGCGCGCAATTTGTAAATCAACGCCCGGCGGCTGATGCCGAGCTTTTTGGCGGCGTGGGTCCGGTTGCCGCCGCACTCTTCGAGCGTCGCCAAAATGGTCGCCCGCTCGACCTGCGAAAGCCGGCCGGCCGGCGATTGGTCCGACGTCGTCTCGCCGGCGGCCAACGCGGCGATTTTTGGCGGCAAATGCTCCGGCAAAATCACGTCTCCACGACAAAGCAGGCATGCCCGCTGAATGGCGTTTCGCAGCTCGCGGACATTGCCCGGCCAACGATGCGTCAACAGACACTGCGTCGCTTGCGGCGACAGCCGAACCGGTCCGCCGGCGAATTCGCCCGCAAACCGATCGGCCAACGGCAGCACATCGTCCGACCGCTCCCGCAACGGCGGCACGATCAACTCGACCACATTGATGCGATAGTAAAGGTCGTCCCGAAAACGCCCCGCCTCGACCGCCTCGGCCAAATCGCGGTTCGTGGCCGCCACCAGCCGAGTGTCGACTCGCACCGGCGCGTCGCTGCCGACCGGCGTGATCTGGCCCGACTCCAGGGCCCGCAGCAGTTTCGGCTGCAACGGCAACGGCAGATCGCCGATTTCATCCAGGAACAACGTGCCGCCGCTGGCCGTCCGAAAAAATCCCTGTCGAGCCGCGTCCGCACCGGTGAACGCACCTTTGGTGTGACCGAACAACTCGCTTTCGATCAGCGACTCGGGCAGGCCGGCGCAGTTGGCCGCCACCAGCGGACCGGCCGATCGCGGACTCCAGGCGTGGATCAGCCGGGCAATAACCTCCTTGCCGACCCCGCTCTCGCCGAGGATCAACACCGGAGCGTTCGACGGCGCCACGACGGCCGCCGTTTCCAACACCCGACGCATCGCCGCGCTTTCGCAAATCAATCCTGCCGGCAACTCGGGCGTCGTGCGCGGACCGAGCGACGGCTCGCCCGACGCGGCGCCCAAGGCATCGAGAATCGCCACTTCGAGCTCGTCCAGATCCAACGGCTTCAATAGATAATCGTCGGCGCCGCTTTTGATCGCCTCGACCGCCTGACGCAGATGTCCGTGCGCCGTGATCAGCAGCACCGGCAGATTGCTCGTGGTTTTTCGGATTTCAGCCAGCGTGGCGATGCCGTCCATGCCGGGCAGCCGGACGTCGAGCAAGACCATGTCGGGCCGTTGACGGTGCAATGCCTCCAACGCGGCCTCGCCCGAGTCGGCCTCGGCGGTCTGAAACCCCAACGATCCGACGAAATCGCCCAGCAAACGGCGCTGCGCCGCATCATCGTCGACGATCAAAATAGTTCGAGGCGAGTCGGTCATCGCATCCGGTTCTACCGCAATCCGCGGCTTTCCATCCTACGTCCGTCCGTGAATCGCCGACGCGGTGTCGATCCAAAAAATTGCGCCGCCGCCCGGTCGCGGCGAGTATCCGACGGTCCAGCCGTGCGCGGTGGCAATGCGACGCACGATGGCCAGTCCCAGCCCGGTGCCATTGGAGCGCGTCGTATGATACGGCGTGAACAGCAAATCGACGGCCTCCGGCGGTACGCCCGGCCCGCGATCGGCCACCTCGATCCGCAACGAGCCGGCCGTCCCCGACTTCGCATCCACCTCGACCGTCGCGCCCTCGGACGAAAACTCAATGGCGTTCTGCGCCAGGTTGAACAACGCCTGCCGAAACATCTCGCGGTCGGCCCGGACCGTCCTGTCGCCCATCGACGGAGATGCAACCAACCGGAGCCGCTTGGCGTCCAGGTCCGGCTCCAACAGCACGGCCAACTCGGTCACCACGTCCGCAGGCCGCACGTCGGTCGGCCTCGGCTCGCACGGCCGGGCGAACGCCAAAAATTGATTGATCCGGGCCGTCACTCGATCGCACTCTTCAAGAACCGATTGGGCCTGGTGCTGTTGCTGCGGATTGTCTCGGATCGACTGCGCCCAACGTTGCGTCCAACCGCGAATCAATCCCAACGGATTGCGCGTTTCATGCGCCAACCCCGTCGACGCCTGACTCAATTCGCGCAAGTGCCGGGCCTCGTTTTCCAACAGCCTCGCATGGCCGCGGGCGTCGGCCAATCGAACCGTCGCACGCCACACCAACGCGATGCTCAGAATCACCAGCCCGCCGGCCAACACGACCGACCCGCGCAGCCAAGCGAAACGGGCGATCTGTTCGTCCGTCCGGCTCCGATCCAACAGCAAAACGGCCAACACCCGACCGGTGGCCGGCGGCCGCATCCCGTCCGGCGTCTCCGCCAACGGCGTTCTCTCGCGTTGTTCGAATCTCCAATTGGGACCGCGTCCTCGACCTACCCCACGTTCCTCATGACGTTCGTGATTGTTTCCTACAGGCGATCGATCGCTCGCCCCCGCCCGGTTCGTGGTCGCAAACGGTTCCGGCGGCGGTAGGCGATCCGTCGTCGAACCCTCAGAAGGCGTCTGCCATGGCGGTGCGCCGGCCAATCCCGGCGGCCCCAGTCCACCGGGCCCGGGACCGGGCATCTCGGGCATCACCTGAAATGCGACCGCATAGCGAAATCCCGCGTCCTGCCAGCTTTGGCCTGGCTCGATCGGAGCCTTCAAGTCCAACAGTTTGGCGTTTCCCGCCGAAAGCGACAACCGCTGATCGCTCGACACGACCGCGACGGCCAAAATGTCCTGCGACTTGGCCAGCGCGTCGAGCATGCCCTGCAACGCATCCTCCAAAAAACGACCGAGCCGCCGATGCGACTGCACACCGCCGACCAAGGCATTCATCACCGAGTCGGCCTGACGACGCACGCCCTCGCGCGCCGCCGCGCATTCGGCCTGGTATTCCTGCCATTGCCAGACGACCAACAAGGCCCAGGCCAACAGCAACGCCGCCACCGTCACCCCTCGTTGCCAGCGCATCGGTGCATTTTCCTGCATATCGAATTATTGTCGCACAATTGGCTTCCGCGTCAATCGGTCTCGACTCGCACCTCGCTCGTGTTTCAATGAAAAAAGCGGGGAGGCGAACGACAGCCGTCCACTCCCCGCTTCGATGGACGTCCACGAGACCGTCCTACGTCGGAATCCGACGCGACAGCCCCGGGAAGTCCTTAATCGTCCCGTTCCGATCGCGGCGGCCGAGCGTCGCCACGATGCGGACCGGTCTCGTCACGGCCGCGTTCCTTGTCCCAACCGCTCCGGGCCTCGGGACCGCGATTTCCGCCACGGTCGAATCCGGCTTCAGGGCCGCGTCGTTCGGCACGGACGGGACCCGCTTCACGGCCTTCCCGGCGGTCCGGAGGTCCGAACTCGGGAGCACGCTCCTCGTCGCGATTTCGACCCCATTCCGGCCCACGGCCTTCGCCACGTCGCGGCGGGCCGAACTCGCGGTCACGCCCCTCGTCGCGACGTGGGCCGAACTCTCGTCGGCAACCTTCCCAACGACCCGGAGGTCCAAACTCCGGCCCGCGGCCTTCGCCGCAACCTCGACCAAACTCCGGTCGGAGCGCCCGGCCACAATACGGACAGACATCCCGTCGGTTGCCGTCCCAACGATTGGGAGGTCCAAACTCGGGACCTCGACCTTCGCCACGCCGTGATGGGCCGAACTCGCTATCACGATCTTCGCCGCGCCACGGGCAGAACTCGCGCCGACCGCCGTCCCCACGCCTCGGCGGCCCAAACTCACGATCACGTCCCTTGTCGCGGCTCATCGGTCCCGCTTCAGGTCTACGATCGGGAGCCGCCGCGTCCTCCGATCTCTTGGCTTCCGACTTCGGTTCCTCCGGGGGCTTCCGCCGCTCGGGCCCCTGCGCCCAAACGACCCAGGCCATGCCGCTGAAGACTGTCACGGCGGCCAACAAAAACATTGTGTGTCGCATCGCCAGACACCTCACAACTACATTTCGACGCTCTGCAATGGTTGCACGTTTGGCTCGCCCGACCCGAAACGTTCTTGCACGGCCGTCTCGCCGTCGCGGTTGAGCCGCGCATCAACGCCGGCCCGAGCAAACCCTCACGGAGAAACGCCGCAGAACGCCTTCACAGCGTTGACTCCGCCCCACAGGACTCGGCATGGCCCAAAGAAAACCAAGTCCGCTTCTCCACAACCGCAATTCGCGTGCCAACGCCTGAAGATGCGAAAGATGCGCTTCGCCAAAAAGACATCCCAAAAAAACTTGCGAGAGGCGCAAAAAAAACCTTGGCCGACGCAACGTGAGTTGCCATCGGCCAAGGTGCAACTTACAAGCTCAGTCCAACCGGTGTGTGGGCCAAACTGTTATCCGGCCATCCCTCGCTGTAAGACTGCTTCCGCACTATTTCCTGCTTTCGGGTTCCTCTTGGGAATCGCGGTCGGTCGGTCGAGCCATGCCGGGACCACGCCCCATACCGGGCCCGCGTCCCATACCAGGTCCATCCGGTCCGCCAGGGCCCTCGGGCCCGCCAGGTCCGCCTCGCCCAAAATCACCATTTTCGTCCGGCCACAAGCTGCGGCTACGGAGGCGTCGATGCCCGTAGCGTTGGTCGCCTTGCCGAAACTTCTCGCGCTCGCTGCGCATCTGGTCGGCCAGCTTGCGCACTTCCTTGGCAAGCGAATCGACCTTGGCCTTGTCGGGCGTTTCGGCCGACTTTGCCTCCAACAGATCGGCCACGGCCCGATGCCACTTGACCTCGAGCGATGTCATGGCGTTCAGATGGGCTTTCCACTCCACGGCTTTTTTCTGCTCGTCGACCTGCGACGGCTTTTTCGGAGCGCCGACGTCTTCGGTGACGGCCACCAACGCCGCCCCGAAAAGAACCGTCGTGGCAATCAGCACAACAGGTGCCACACGCATGATTCGCCTCTCCACGGATTGGTCGCCTTGCAAGTTTTGCATACCTTAGCGAGTCCTTTTGGAATCGTTTTGCAGCCCCGGCCCAATCAAAAGAACCGGTTTCCCTAGCTGCAGGATACCAAAACTCCTCGCATCCAGTCCACAACCGTCAGGAATCGCGGCAAGGCGCTGTCTCGCGATTCCCCTTGTCTCGTCCCCTTGCCAAAAAATCGGCCAAGGCCCGCGGCGGCCGATCTTGATCGAAATCTATCAGCAAGTGGCATGCCAATCATCGCGGCAAACCGCGCCGATGCTGAGGATCCAGCAAGCCGCTACCCATTTTCGCGTAAAAAAACACCCCGAAATCGCCCGTTCTAATCAACATCCCTCGTTTCTGCCTTGCGAAACCGTGGTCCTTCGGGTAAACCATCTTTTGATGAATCGGTCGCCAGCCCGCCGCCGGGGGTGTTTTGAGTCCTCCATGTTGCGATCCAGCTCGACGGCCTGCTTCCTGTTGGAAAAAATGCCTGCTCTGCCCCCCGTCAAAAAATACGTCTCGAACTCCGGCGTGCGGATTTATCGCATCCCGTGCCAAGCTTTCGACACCCTTTCCGCCCGCGTCCATTTGCTATTGGAAGCCGGTCCTCCTACGCTGGTCGACTCCGGCAGCGGCGTCGGCCACTGCACACAGCAGATTTTGGCCGGTCTCGACGTCGTCCGAACGCAATTCGGCGAATCGGTCCAACTGACCGACATCCGCCGCATCCTTGTCAGCCACGGACACGTCGATCATATTGGCGGCCTGGCCGATTTGGTCCGACGCACCCACGCCGAAGTCGCCGTGCACCCGTTGGAAGTCGGCCCGGTCGCTTCCTATTGCGAGCACGTGGCCATTAGCAATTTCCGGCTCGACCATTATTTTCGTCAGTCGGGCGTCGAACCGAAACGCCGAGCCCAGTTGCTCCGCGATTTGCGATTCAACAACCAGCCGGTCGAAAGCGTCCCGGTCGGGCGATTGCTGGAAGACGGGCAATTGTTGGACGGGCTTCAGGTGATCCACACGCCAGGCCACTCACCCGGCCATCTTTGCCTCGGCCTCGGTAATATTTTGCTTTCGTCCGATCACGTGCTGGCCCGGACCGTGCCGCAACAGTGGCCCGAATGCACCGCGCCGTACACCGGGTTGGGTCACTATCTGGAGTCGCTCGACAAAGTGCAGCGAATGCCCGGCTTCGAGCTGACGCTGGCGGCCCACGAGCAAACGATCACTAACCTGTACGATCGCATCGACGCGATTCGCAGCTCACACCAACGGCGGCTCGAACGCTTGCTGAACTCGTTGCGAGAGGCCGCCCGCCCGCTGTCGGTCGACGAAATCACCCGGCTGTTGTATCCCGAGGTGACGGGATTTCGGGCCGTGCTGGCCATCACCGACGTCGGCGCCCGCGTCGAATACTTGCATCAGCGAGGGTTGCTGAAGGTCGCCGATTTCGAGCAACTGGTCGATGGCGATTTTGACGCCGTATTTCGCTACGAGGTCGTCTAACTCAAAATCCCTCGACGGATCGGCGTTTGCTCTTATGCTTTCTCCCCTCGAAATTCTCGGCCCCGACGGACGCATTGCGGCGCGATTGCCCGGCTACGAACATCGCACGCAACAGCTCGACATGGCCGAGGCCGTCGACCAAGCGATCCGGCAACGGCATCATCTCGCGGTCGAGGCGGGGACCGGCGTCGGCAAAAGTTTTGCCTATCTCGTGCCGGCCATTTTGGCGGCCGCCGGCCAAACGATGGACCCGTCGACGTCGGACGGCGACGCATCCAGTCCAAAACCTTCGTCCGATCGCCCGCCGCGCGTGGTCGTTTCGACCCACACGATCAGCCTGCAAGAACAATTGATCCAAAAAGACCTGCCGCTGTTGAACAGCGTCATCCCATTGGAGTTTTCGGCCGTGCTGATCAAGGGCCGCGGCAACTACCTCAGTTTGCGGCGGCTTCAAAACGCGATGAGCCGGGCTGCGGGCCTTTTCAGCGAGCCGGACGAGTTCGACCAGCTTCAGCAGATCCATGCCTGGGCGTCGCAGACCACCGACGGCTCGCTCTCCGACCTGAACTTCCGCCCGCTGCCGGCCGTTTGGGACGAGGTCGCCAGCGATCACGGCAATTGCATGGGCCGAAAATGTCCGATGTACTCGAAGTGCTTTTATTACAAAGCCCGGCGTCGGATGCAGCACGCGCAGATTCTCGTGGTCAATCACGCGTTGTTTTTCTCGGACCTCGCCCTGCGTCGTGAAGAGGTCAGCCTGTTGCCGAACTACGACGTGGCCATCCTGGACGAAGCCCACACGCTGGAATCCGTCGCCGGCGATCACCTGGGGCTGAGCGTCTCAAACGGCCAGGTCGAATACACGCTGCGAAAACTTTACAATGATCGGACCAACCGCGGACTGCTGGTCCACCACAAGTTGCGCGACGCCCAGCGCGCGGTGTGGGAATGCCGCGACACGGCGGACGAGTTTTTTGACCAGATCGCTCAATGGTTGGCTTCGCAACCCAAAGGCAACGGACGCGTGTGTCAGCCGGACATCGTCGCCAATCCGTTGAGCGAGAAGCTCAAGCAGTTGGTGGCCACGCTGCGCCGCCACGCCAAACAGATCGAAGAGCCCGAACAGCGACAGGATTTCACCGCCGCCGCCGGACGTTTGGACGCGATGGCCCAGGGCGTCGATCAGTGGCTCGGCCAACACCTGGACGACGCGGTCTATTGGATCGAAGCCGGCCGGGGCCGCGTCCGACCGAAAGTGAAACTGGCCGCCGCGCCGATCGACGTGGGCCCCCTGCTCCGCGAATATCTATTCGATCGCGTGCCAACGGTCGTCATGACCAGCGCCACACTGTCTACGGGCCGCGGCCGCGACGGACGCCCGACGTTCGAGTTCTTTCAATCGCGGATCGGTTTGAGCCAAACGGAAACGCTGGCGTTGGGCAGTCCGTTCGACTACCAACGCCAGGCTGAAATCGTGCTGTTGGACGGCATGCCCGACCCGACCGCCGACAACGCCGGCTATGAGCGCGCCGCCGTCGAGATGATTCGCCGATACGTTGCCCGCAGCGAAGGCCGAGCGTTCGTGCTGTTCACCAGCTATGAGATGATGCGCCGAACGGCGGCGGCGATGCTGCCGTGGCTGATCGCGCACGATCTGGCGCTGTACAGCCAGTCGGACGGCACGCCGCGCAGCCGAATGCTTGAACTATTCAAAAACAATCCGCGGTCCGTCTTGTTCGGCGTGGACAGTTTTTGGCAAGGCGTCGACGTGCCCGGCGAGGCGCTCCAAAACGTCATCATCACACGACTGCCATTCAGCGTGCCCGACCGCCCGCTGTTGGAGGCCCGACTCGAAGCGATCCGCGACCGCGGCGGCAATCCGTTCGCCGACTACCAACTGCCCGAGGCCATTTTGAAACTCAAGCAAGGTTTTGGGCGTCTGATCCGCACCCGCCAAGACACGGGCATGGTAGTGATTCTCGATCCGCGCGTGCGCACCAAACCCTATGGCCGACGTTTTTTGGCCGCCCTGCCCGATTGCCGGCAAGTGGTGGAACGAGTGTAAACCACTACAAAGATTTTCGATTCTCTTCCTTCCCTTTCTTCTCGCTTTCTTCTCCCCGCTTCTGTTTTCCTCCTTGTTTCTCCTCTTTCCCCATTTTTTCTGCCGCTTCTGCGTGCAGGGGTTTCTTTGATTGAGAGGGATCCCACTGTCGAAACCGCACGTTGCCGACTCGAACCAACATGTTGGACGTCAAATAAGTGTGACATCCGAAATAGAAAGCCGGCAAGGGATGAAACTCCTTGTCACGATGCTCTAAGCAGAAATGGTCATTGACATAGAGTGCGACAAAACCGTCGGCAAGCTGGACGCGAAGACGATTCACCGGTTTCAATTTACAGGAAACCCATTCGGTTTTGCCGCCGACCTGCATGCCGGCCTGCTTGCGCTGCGGGCAGACGAAAAACCGTTGGAAACGCCAATCGGTATCACATTCGGGCGCTTGCTGATCCGAAAGAAATAATCCAAGATTGACAGGAAACCGCTGGAGCACCGGCATTTCGACGTCAAACTCGACCTCGAGCGGAAACGGCGGCGTAACGCTGGGACGCGTGAACACCCGACCGGTCGGTCGACGCGTATGTCCGACCGCAACGCGAGGGCTCTCCGTCGTCCATGTCGTGCCTGCTATCCCCCAAGTGAGACAATTGGGGCTGAAGTTCTTTTCGTACCATTTTCCCGCATTGAAGGCCAGGTATCCCTCCACCTCATCGAGCCAAGACCGCGCAAACGCTCTCGACCGTTCGTTGTCGTCGGCCTTGAGAGCTTTCTGGTAAAGGCCTTTTGCTTGCTCCAATGCCGCTTGAGAAATCGGACTCGGCGCCGCCATCAGCGCGCTCCAGGCCTTGCGTAAATCGTCTGCAGCCCGCCCGCCAAAGGCATAGATTCTCGTAAGCTCCCATTCGGGATGACTACACCATTGGAACAAAATTTCACGATCGAGGCGGCCGCCCAGTTGATCGACGATTCGTCGGGCCTCGGCGTATTGGCCGGCGCGTTCGGCCACAATGGCGTGAATCGTTTGGAGCCGGGACTTTCCAGCCAAGGCGCTCGAATCGTCTGCTCGCGACGGATCCTGAGCCATTTTTTCGAGGACTTGCTTCGCTTGGTCGTAAACTCCCGCTCGCCGCCAAAACTCGCCGTTGTAACCCAATTCGGAATCGATATCGTTGAGAACGTCCAGCAGCTCCAACGGCACATTCGTATCGTATCGTTGGGTGTCGGCGCATTGACACCCCCAACGGTACATGATCTCATGACTGCCATGCCACCGCGGACGCAATGCCCATCGCATGCAGTCGTATGCCGGCATGTAGTCGATCTCCGCGGCGACGGCCTTGTCAAACCACTCCTGCACGGTTTGTCGGTCGTTCAGCCCCATCGCCACGGGAATCATCAAGCTCGCCGGCTCAGGATTTTCCGGATGGAGCTTCAGGGCCTCGGCATATTCATCGGCCGCCTTTTGCAGATTTTCTTCAAACAACTTGTGGTTTTCCGGCGTAACTTTATACCCCCACTCGCCGCCGCGATGATGCCAAGCGCGCGCCACGAATGCCCGACCCGCCAACAAGTGAACGATCCACGGGTCGGCTTTCGGTAGTTTGCCGCATGCTTCCGAAATCGCCACGGCGTCCTCCCAGTTCTGACCGCAGTTGTCGTCAATCAGCGGCAACAGTTCGTAAAACAACACGCGACGCATTTTCGGGTCGATCGTCGAGTCGCCCAATCGCAAGGCGGCCTGTTCCGCCGCTTCCCGACGAACATGCGACCACGACAAGCCATTGGCAAACCACTTGGCGTCGCCGAACAACGTGAACACCCCAAGCCTTTGACATTCCCGAGGATAGCTGTTCCGGCGAAAGCCATTGAGTCCTTCGATCACGGTGACCATGGCGTCATAAGGCCCCTGGGTGCGCGACAAGGCTTTGGCATAATAGGTCTTGACCAACGGGTCTTGGCAACCCTGTTCGAGCAATTTCTTTCCCAAAGCGGCCGTGTCCTCGAACCGCGGTCCTCGCGGCTGCGGCAACATATTGAGTTGAACAGCCCGCATGAACTCCTCGGCCTGCGGACGAATGGCTCGTTGGTCTTTTGTATGAGCTCGATATTGATTGATGTCACGTTGCCAAAGGCTCAATATCTGGCTGGCGGACGACAGCGGCGTGGAAGAGGTTTTCGTCGCCGACGGAATCTGGTTCTTGCCATCATCGCACCCCAAAAACCAAAACGTCGTCGATAACCACAAACCGATGAATAGGCGACGCATCGTGAAACACCTTCGAGGAGAAAAAAGGCCGTTGAAAACCCAATGCACGAATCATAGAGGATTGCGGCGAATTATCCCACCCCCTGGTCCATAAACTGTCGGAGACCAGGGACTTTCCTCACTCTGGTCTCGACCCTGACAGTCTAACAAAGTACCGCCGCCCAGCGGGCATCAACGAAAAAATCGGTCGAAATCGTCCGGCTCGATGTGTTCGCCGCCATTTCGGGTAAGAAGGGCTTTGAGGACTTTCGGCTCAATCGACGAGGAAACGAAACGAACGGAACCATCGGCTAATCCCGCCAAAAAACCGTCGGGCCACAGACCGAAGAGCCCTTGGTTGGGATTTTGAAGGTTGTAGGGGATGTCGTCCGGTTTCGTCCAGACAACCGCCTGCGCATCGGGAACTTCCACCGTCATGATGGTGTTCGACGTGCCGTCACGAACGTCCCCGAAACCGATCCCCTTCGCGCCGGAAAAGATGGTGTTTGCACCACGAACCGTGAGATAGTTGGTCTTCCATGAGTCCGAAACCGAACTGCGGGGGCTTCGATAGACGTCCGGCATTTTCGCAATCAACCGTTTATTGTGCGGACTGTCCCATGGTTCGTCGAGATGAAACTGCTTGAACAGTTCGTTTTGCTCTAGATAGGGCAAGATGAGCACTCGCCAACTGAGCAAGGGTTTGCCATCCTTGCCGGCGACATAGGCTGGTGGAAAAGTGACCTGGTGCGACGAAGCATACCCATGGATCGCTAAGTTGATCGTCTTCAAACGGTTCATCGAATCCATGCGATGCGAGTCCGATTTCTTCGGACGCGCCGGCTGCAACTTGAGTCGACAAGCCGGCAGCGTTCCGGCGTTCAGCACATCGGCGATCTCTTGGGCCTGCTGCTGTGTGAATATGCCGGTGATCTGTCCTTTTTCACGAATGACGCTCATAATGAAGGGCGCCGACCACTGTTCGCCGTCCAAAATAATGCCAAGCCTGTAGGCAAAGCCGGTCTGCTTGTCGGGCAGATGGTCACTGGTCAGCTTGGCGAGCAGCTTTCCGCCGGCGTCGTTCAAGGTGAAACCAATGCAAGGTCGTCCGTTGTGGTCGCGTTGGACCTCGGCCTTCGTAAGATACGCGCCCGTGACGTTGTAGGGGTCCGCAATCACAAGAACTTCCAACACTTTTTCCTGTGCTCGCCTCTTGAGGCGTTGAGCGGCGTCAAAACGGTCGAGACGTTGGTCCTCGCCATCTCGCACTGGCGCCCACCAGGCCAACAGGTTGCCCGAAGCGTCGCGGATCTCCGACTGGTCCGTCTCCTTTTCGGCCCGCTCGACGAGCGCCTTGTTCTGACGAGCAGACGCCAAAATGCGAAACTCCAACGTGCCAGGGCTGGCCAACAATCGTTCAACCCGTTTCCGATCCGCAGCGTCGGGCCGCATCAGCGTCACCTCGATCCGCCGATCGTCCAATTTCCGAACCTGGGCGAGTTTTTTCGATCCCGCATTGAGCCGCAAGTCCATGACTTTCAGGAGCTTGTCCGTATCGGAAGCTGACGCACCAGCCGATGTGGAACTCGGTTCGACTTCATAAACCAAAACCGCACCGGACGGCGATAGACCGTTCGTGGACGGCTTTTTTGCCCCTTGCTCAAAATGATTTTTTTTCGCCGCCTGAGCTGTCTTTCTTTCGCCCGTTTTGCCCGAAGAATCCTGTGTGCGTGGACGCGACGGCACACGCCCGCCGGGAACCATCTCGCCATTGGCCCAACCGGCAAGCGTCACGGAAACCGCGGGCTTGCTTACGACCTCTCGCAATTTCTTTTGAATCGCTTTTTCGGCGTCCTTCAACGTAAGGCCCTTGACGACAACTCGTTCATAGAGGGGCCCCAACGCCAATGTGCCGGCTGGTTCCACCAAATAAATGTCGTGAATCGGCCCGTCCGGCGCCGTCCCTGCCGCATCGACAAACAGCAAATCGCCGACGTCGATCCTGTACGAATCTGTAGGCGGCGTGGTCTCTCGCCATTCCGCGCCCGGCAGCTTGCCTCGCGTCGGCAACGTGATCTGAACAGCCGGTTTTCTTAAAACTCGTTGGAGTTGTCTCCTAACCGTCCTTTCCGCCGCTTCAAAGCTCATCCCTTTCACTTTCGCGCGACCGTAGGCCGGCCCCAGAGCGATCGAGCCTCCGGTCTCCACCAAGAAAAACCCGTCGATCGGCTGATCGAAGAACGCCCCGACGACGTGCACTTGAAGCACATCCATCGGCTCGATTTCGTACGGCGACCGCGTAAACACGACTTTTCGCCAAGCCGCTCCCCGCCGGGCCAACGTCACTTGAACGTCGGCTTGGGGAAGCGTTTTGTGGAGTTGTTTTGCAACGGTCGCTTCGGCCTGCTCCATCGTCAATCCCTGGACGTTCACCCGACCGTACAATGGCCCCAAAGCGACGTTGCCGTCCGGCTCAACCAAATAAAAACCGTCGATCGGCTGATCGATCATGGTGCCCATCACACGGATTTGAAGCACATCCAGCGGTCGAACGGTCGTCAAGGCGTCCATGGTCGCCGGAAATTCGGCGTTCTTGCCGGCTTTTGCCTTTTGTTCGGCGTCCTGCAGTTCCGCTTGAGCCACCTCACGAGCAAGTTTTGCCTTTTCACGGTCCAGGGGCGTCGCACGGTAGCCGGACACACCGCCGAAATCACGAGGAATAGGTTTGGTTGATTCTACCATCGCTGTCACAAGCAATGCCATCGCCACTAATAAGAGACAGCCGGATCCAATCACCGCAATTTTGGCTGCGCGCAATTTCCAACTGACGAAACCCAAGATGAAAGCCGCCAACTCCATGGCAAAAGAAATCGGAAAAACCATGCGCCGGGCTAGGCCAGCAATCGTAACGATCACCCCGGCCGATGGCAACGCGGCGAGAAACAAGACCAATGCAACGATGGCAAGAATTCGTTGCGTGGAGGTGACGGATACATTTGTGTCACCGGACTTCCTGCGGCTATTCTGCACAAACGCATTTCTCGTGTCTGGATTGCTTAACACGACCAGCGCCCAGATACCGATGGGTAGGCCGATCAGATTGCTTGGCGAAACAATGATGGCAAGGATGCTGGCTGTGATGGCCAGACCATAGGCTTGCAGCCGCTCCATCTTCAAGGCGGCAAAAATCATCATCATGCCGCATAGAAACGCGATCGCCACTATAATCGGAAGATGACTCACGCCCACCGCATAGGATGCGTCATTGGAATGCAAAGAATAGTTTGCGCTGCCAATGGCGACTCCCGTGAGGACAACCCAGTTCAAAATCCCAGTAACCAGCAGCCCAATGGCCGGGCCATGCACCTGTCGCTTGGCCTCAACCATGGGATCCGTCCGCTGGGCGTCACCGGCTTGGTCTACGGCAAACTCCGCCGGCGTTGCGACGATACTCTCCACTTGCGTTTTGATTTCGCTGGCTTGCTGATAGCGACGCTCCGGCTCTTTCTCCAAGGCCCGCAACACCACTTCGTCGAGCCGCACGTCGATCTGCACCTTTCTCGACGGCGGGGCAAAACGGCCAATCGGCAACTCGCCGGTGAGCATCTGGTAAAACACGACGCCCAATGAATAGATGTCGGCGCGATGATCCACCTGCAGCGGATGCTCGATCTGTTCGGGCGCCATGTACTGCGGCGTACCAACGATCTGGCCCGTGCTGGTCAGCGTCAGCCCCTTCGCCTCCTTACCGACCAGTTTGGCGATGCCGAAATCGGCAATCTTGACTCGGCCGTCTTTGTCCAGCAGCACGTTTTCGGGCTTGATGTCGCGGTGGACTACGCCGTGGTTGTGGGCATACTGAAGCGCCTCGCAGATCTGCGGCACGATGGCCAACGCCTCTTCGGGCTGCAACTTGCCGGTCTCCATCAGTCGCCGAAGGTTCAAACCGTCGACATACTCCATGATGAAGTAGTAGAGAGGCGATGTAGGCGCAGGCGACGGGGGCGCGGGAGACGGAGGAGCGCTGGCCTCACCCTGGCTCTCTCCCGGAGGAAGAGAGGACGACTCGCCGGCCACCGGTCCTACCGCCGTCTGGCCGAAATCGTAAACCGCCACAATGTGCGGATGGCTGAGCATGGCCATCGCCCGGGCTTCACGAGCAAACCGCTTGGCGAAGGCCTCGTCCTGACCGACCCTAGGCGCGAGGATTTTGAGCGCCACCAATCGGTCAAGTCGTTTTTGCCGGGCCTTGTAGACCACGCCCATGCCGCCGCGGCCGACAAGCTCCAAAATTTCGAGGTCGGGAAATTGGGCCGCGATCTGTTCGGGCGTGGGCGTCGGGCAATAAGGACCCGTTGGATGACTCGACGGATCCACCCCCGTTTGGCTTTCGAGCCCCCACTTCAGCAAGCACCCGGGACAGAGCCCCTGCGGCGAATCGACCGGCAACACGGCCCCACACTGTGCGCATTGGCGTTGGTCGCTCATGGTCATCGTCCCGTCCGTTTGGTGTCCATTCTTCTATGAAGCAAATGGACGAAAAAGTTACACGAAGAGTTAGCGATTAAAGACAAGTGAAAAGGTAACGGATTTCTTCTTCGACGTCTTCCGAACTGGCGACCGTCTGGGCGATCTCGTCCCGCAGCAGCTCTCGGTAGCGTTGACGGAGCCGATGAGCGGCCACCCGAACGGCTCCTTCGGTCATGCCCAGCTTTCCGGCCGTTGTGGCGTATCCGACCGCCTGACCGCCGGTCAGATGCCCCTTCAAAGCGTCAAACAACGCCGCTTTGCCGCGGGCGGCCATTTCGGTCTGCAATCGCGTCAAAACCTGCGACAACAGAGTCAGAGCCCATTGTTGCTCGAAAATGCGTTCGGGCGTCCGTGTGTCGGCCAGCTCTCGACCATAGCGGTCTTCAAAACCGTCCAGCGCGTCCAGCGACACAAACTGCTGCAATCCGCCGCGTTTTTGGGCCCGGAGGCGATCGTATTGGTTCGCCATAAAATGCTTAAGGGCTGCGATCAAAAACGTGCGAAAACGCCCCTTGTTGGCGTCGGCCGCCGCCAAAAAATGCTTATCCAACAGTCGAACGAAGAACTCCTGCGTGAGATCCTGAGCGTCTTGGGCCGAGCGGCCGCTCCGACGCACAAAGACGTAAAGCGGAAACCAGTAGTTTTCGCACAAAATGGCCAGCGATCGCCGAGCTTCGGGCGACCGTCCAGCTCCGGCCCGAACCACCAAGCTCCAATGAGTCGTGGCAAATCGGTCCTCGCGCGCCGGCAACCGTGCGAGCTTGCTGTGATGAGTGGCCATAAAACCCCATTGTAGAACGGCAGCGCCCGGGTCACAATCAAGGAGTCTGGAATCCCGACGGAAGACCCCATCTAGAGAATAAAAGAACACCCCTCCTGAGTGCAGGCATCATTGACCGGTTGGAGGCGTCGAATTAAACTGTAGGGAATCGACTTGCGCGATCTTGGGCCTGAACACAAGAAACCTTGACGGCGTCTTTGGCAGAGGACGTGGACGGACTTTAGCAAGTCCCAAGGTCACAACGGTTAATTATGTTTGCGAAACGGGTGATTCCGTGCCTCGATGTGAATCGAGGCCGCGTGGTGAAAGGCACGAACTTCCTCAATCTCCGCGACGCCGGAGACCCGGTGGAGGTTGCCCGACGGTACGAAGAAGAGGGGGCCGACGAGCTGGTCTTCCTCGACATCACCGCCAGCCACGAGGGACGCGACATCATGCTCGACGTGGTCCGCCGGACTGCCGAGGTGATTTTCATGCCCCTGACGGTCGGCGGAGGGATTCGGACGATCGACGACATTCGCGCATTGCTGAAAGCCGGCTGCGACAAGGTGTCGATCAACTCGGCGGCGTGCCGCGATCCCGACTTCGTCCGCGAGGCCGCCCGGCGATTCGGAAGTCAGTGCATCGTCGTGAACATCGACCCGAAGCGAGTCTTGCGAGACGGAAAGGAATTTTGGGAGGTGCACATCAACGGCGGCCGCATCGGCACCGGTCGTGAGGCCGTCGCGTGGGCCCGTGAAGTCGAGCGGCTCGGCGCCGGCGAAATCGTGCTGACCTCGATGGACGCCGACGGCACTTGCGACGGCTACGACCTGGAGATCACTCGGGCCGTGACCGACGCGGTTTCGATTCCGGTGGTGGCCAGCGGAGGCGCCGGATGTCCGGAACACTTGGCCGACGCGATCCAACGGGGCGGAGCGGACGCGGCGTTGGCCGCCAGCATTTTCCATTTTGGGCAATATACGATCGAAGAAACCAAACGGGTCATGCAAGCCCGCGGCATCCCCGTCCGGCTGAAACACTCAACCAACGCGGCTTAAAAACCCTAAAACGCAAGCGGTTTCCTCCCTGACCGCTGACTGCAAACAACCGATCACGGCGTTCCTATGGCCGAACAAGACCGTCAACGTTTTTTAGGCAAACGACAAGAGCTTGAGGTCGACAAGCTGTTTCGGGCGCTTGTGAAACTCAAGGGCAGCGACCTGCATTTGAAGGTCGGCAGCTCGCCGATCATTCGCGTCAACGGCGAATTGTGCCCGTTGAAGCACGAGCCCATCAGCAGCGAGGAGATGGTCCGGCTGATTTTCCCGATGCTCGAAGTGCAAGAGCGTCGGAAACAGATCTTTGATGAAGACGGCGGAGTGGACTTCGCACACACGCTCGACGTCGACGGCCGTCGCTGGCGATTCCGCGTGAACGTCCTGCAACAGATGGGCAACGTGGGCCTGGTCGCTCGCCGGGTGAACAACACAATTCCCGACTTCGAGCATCTGTTTCTGCCGTCCGTGCTGTCCGAGTTGTGCACATTCAGCCAGGGGATGGTTCTTTTGGCGGGCATCACCGGTTCGGGCAAGAGCACGACGATCGCCTCGATGCTCGATTGGATCAACCACCGCTACCGCAAACACATTTTAACGCTGGAAGACCCGATCGAGTTCACGTTCACCGACGACAAGTGCCTGGTCAATCAGCGCGAAATCGGCATGGACGTGAAGGATTTCGGAATCGGTATGAAGCACGCGGTCCGCGAAGACCCGGACATCATGCTGGTGGGCGAAATGCGCGACCGCGAGACGTTCGAGACGGCCATTCAGGCGGCGGAAACCGGCCACTTGGTGTTCGGAACGATCCACGCGTCGACGGCTCCAAGCACGATCGGCCGTATTTTGGACCTTTTCCCGCAGAACATGCACCCGGCCCTGCGCAGCGCGATGGCGTTCAACATGAAGGCGATCGTCGCACAAAAGCTGCTGCCGTCGATCAAGGAGGGCGTCGGGCGGGTGCCCACTTGCGAAGTCATGACCTTCAACCCGACCATTAAAAAGCTGATTCTCGAATCCCAGGACGAAAAGCTCGCCGACGCCATTCGGATCAGCAAGGAGGAAGGGATGCAGGATTTCACGATGAGTCTGAAAGACCTCGTTGAACGTGAAATGATCTCGCGTGAAACGGCGTTCGAGGTCGCTCCCAACCCCGAATCGCTCAAGATGGCGTTGAAGGGAATCATGCTCAAGGAATCGGGAATGTTGTAGTCCCTCAGGTGCCTCTGGAATTGATGCCATGTCGAACGTGCGCCGCGTCTTGTTGATCGTCATGCTGGGGACCGCCGTGCTGGCCTGTTGGACCGGAGCGGCCATGGCCGCCGGCGATTGGGGCGCCACGCCGCTGGCGAAAGATTTTCGCGGGCCGGGCTGCTATCTGAGCTGGATCAAAATCGTTGCGTGCTGGCTCGTTTTCGCCGCCTGGGTCTACACGGCCAACTGGCTCAACATCGATTGCCAAGATCTGAAGTTGAATTCTCTGAAGTGGAATCCGATTGTGTTTGGTTCGTTCATGGCCGCGTTCGTTCTTTCGTGGCTGATTCCCAATTTCTGGATCGCCTTCGTCCTGCTGTTGGCCGCCTACATCGCGCCGCTGAGCGCCTACGTAAGCTATCGCAACAAACAGGTCGACGTCGATCGTCGAGTGCTCACGGCCGACCATTTACGATTCTGGTTCGCGACGCAGTTGAAGAAGGTGGGCATCAAAGTCAACACGGCTCGCCGCGATCCGCGCGAGGGCGGCGTTCCGCTGAAACTGCTGGCCAAGGGCGGACCCGACCAACGAACCGACAACACCCGATTGCTCCAGGCCCGTCAATCGCTTGGCTTCGGCACGGCCCGTGAAATTTTGGCCGAAGGCGTCGGCGATCGAGCATCATCCATCATGCTCGATTTTACGCAGCAAGGCGTCGCCATACGTTCGATGATCGACGGCGTGTGGATCGCTCGCGAAGCCAAAACCCGCGAGGTCGGCGATCCTGCGATCGAGGCCCTCAAGCTGCTCTGCGGCGCGAATCCGCAAGATCGACAAGGTCGCCAAGCCGGCACGTTCGCCTTCGAGTACGAATCCGCTCGCTATTCGGCAACCTTCGCCTCGCAAGGCACGCCGACCGGCGAGCGGGTCTTGCTCCAATTCGAGGCCAAAAAAGTGCCGTTCACAACGCTCGATGAGATCGGGATGCGGCCGAAGCTTCAAGAGCAGCTCACGGAACTGCTTGGCCAGCCGAAGGGTTTCACGCTGTTTTCCGCGGCGCCGGCCGGCGGCTTGCGCAGCATGGTCGACGTATCGTTGCGCGTCTGCGACCGTTTTACCCGCGAGTTCGCCGCCGTCGAGGACGAACGCAAGCCTTACGAGCCAGTCGAAAACGTGCCGGTGACCAGATACGATTCCGCGGCGGGTCAGTCGCCGACCGACGTGTTGGTCAGCCTCTTCCGCAAAGAGCCGAACGTGGTGGTGGTCCGCGATCTGGTCGACGCCGAGACCCTCCACCTCATGTGCGAAGAGACCAAAGAAAACCGAATGCTGATCGGCACGGTGCGCGCGAGGGACGCAGCCGAGGCGATCTTGCGAACGTTGATGCTTGGCATCGCGCCGGAGGAGTTTGCCAATGCGCTGACCGGCGTAGTCTGCCAGCGGCTGGTTCGCAAACTTTGCGATTCGTGCAAGGAGGCCTACACACCGCCTCCGCAAGTGTTGCAGCAACTGGGCATCCAAGAGGGCCGCGCTCCAAAGTTTTATCGTCCGCCACAGCCGAATCCCGAGGAATCCAAAGAAACTTGCCCCGTATGCGGCGGACTCGGCTATCTCGGACGCACCGCCCTTTTCGAGGTGCTCACGGTCGGCGACGCCGTGCGCAACGCCATCGTCTCGGGCGCGAAGCTTCCTGCGATGCGTCAGGCCGCCCGGCAGGACGGCATGAAAACCTTCCAGGAGGAAGGCGTGTTGTTGGTCGTCAAGGGCGTGACCTCGCTGCCTGAACTGATGCGCGTATTGAAATAAAGACAACCATCCAATCCAAAAAATTTCCGGCTATGAGTTCCATCCTGACCTTGCTGATGTTGGTGATCGTTTTCGCGTGCGTAGCCATGCTCTACACGGAAGGCATGTGGAGCAACGCGATCAGTCTGATCAACGTGGTGACGGCGGCGTTGCTGGCCACGAACTTTTTTGAGCCTCTGGCCCGATGGCTCGACAGTTCATCGCCTTCGCTGACCTACGCCTGGGATTTTCTGGCTCTTTGGGGACTTTTTGCAGTCTTCATGGCCCTGCTGCGCGCGGCGACCGACCAACTTTCCAAAGTGAAGGTGCGATTTTTGACCGTCGCCGATCGCATCGGCAGCGTGTTTTTTGCGATGTGGATTGGTTGGGTTCTAGTTTGTTTCACCATGATGACCTTGCACACCGCGCCGTTGTCTCGAAACTTCCTGTTCGGCGGTTTCACGCCCGAGCAGTCCATGGTTCTCGGCTTGGCGCCCGACCGACAGTGGCTCGGGTTCGTGCAAAAGGAATCGATGGGCGTCTACGCTCGTTCGGCCACGCCCGAACAATGGCAACAGGAAAAATTCATCTTCGATCCCAAGGCGGATTTCATGCCGAACTACACGGCCCGCCGCGTCCAGGTCGAACAGAACGTCGCCAGAAACGACAGCATTTGTCCTAAGTAGAGACCGTTCCACGCCGAATCGCCTCTGTTTTTCTATGCGTCCCAGCGTGCCCGATGTACGAATCTCCGACTCGCAAGACGCCGAAATGGCGTCCTATCGTCCGTTGTCGGGATGCGCTTTGGCGGGATTGATCCTCGGCTTGGCGTCGCCTTTGGCTCTGCTCGATCCGACGTTCTGGGCCCTGCCGATTTTCGGCCTATTATTCTGTTGGCAAGCCTTCCGACGCATCAAGAAAAACTCCTCGCTGGCCGGCCGACCTCTGGCGACGACAGGTCTTCTGTTCTCGCTGTTGTTTCTGGTCGCCGCGCCGACCGATTGGTTCGTCTATCGAAAGGCCGTCCGCGACGAAGCCCGTGTGTTTTCCGCCGCGTGGTTCAAATATCTGGCTGAAAACGAGCCGCAAAAAGCCCAACAGCTCGCCTTGCCGCCCGCCGAACGGCAACCGCTCAACAATCAACTGTGGCGGTATCATCGCGAACACCCTCCGGCCAAAGAGGCTCTGCACAACTACGTCCAGCAGCCGCTCGTACGCACGCTTCTGGCCCTGGGGCCCAGAGCCGAAACCCGATTCTACCAAACCGCCTCGCAAACCCGGTCGAACACCATCGATCAGATCGACCAAATCTATGCCGTGACCTATGAAGACGACGGCGAAAAGAAATCGTTCTTCGTCCATGTCCAAATGGTGCGAGCGCCCGCCGCCAACGGCAAAGCCCAATGGCGGATCTTGCAGACGAAGGGCGGAGTTCGCCCGGAAGGTTGGTAGGTTGACGGTAAGTTGCTCAACGCCATTCGCTACGCTTGCCATCTTGCCCGTCTTGCCTCATTGTTTCCATCCGAAAAAGTTTACCAAAGTCGGACGGCCTCAAAATCCGATGATTCCCTACTAGTTACACAACTTCTCCACAAAAAAACCGTCTACTCCCTCTTGGGAACTTCTTTTTGTTTCCAACAAAAAAAATCGATCGCGAGTGACCTGTTCGTTGCGGAGTTCCTCACGATCGACAGAAAACCATACCGATTCCCAGGGGGGGAAACAGTCCGGAGACGGCCCCAACAGCGGGCTGCCCGGACTGTTGTTTTTCTTGGCCCCGGATCGTCCTTCCTTCTGCGTCACGGCGGTTTTTGAAATCGGAGCGAGGCTTACGACGCTCGATAGACCGCCCGTTCGGTGACGACTGCATCCATAACGATGTCGTGCGGCAAGACCGGGATTTCGGCGAACAATTGGCTCTCAAAACAGACGCCGAGTTTCATGGTGTCCGACCGAATCCGATGCAAGAATTTGTCGTAATAGCCCATGCCGTAGCCCAGCCGATGGCCTTCGCGATCGAACGCGACTCCGGGAATGACAATCAAATCGAGCTCCGCCGGTTCCACGCCGCGATCGTCCAACTCGCGCAGCAAAGGTTTTGGCTCCAAAACGCCCATCGTGCCGGGCGAAAGTTCGTCGAGCCGTTCGAGCCGAAACAATCCGAGTTGGCCCTGTTCGCAGTATGGAACCACCAACCGACGCCCCTGACTCCATACGGACTCGAAGAACCATCGGGTCCGAACCTCGTGACGCACGTCGACATAGAACATCACGGTGGTCGCTCGGCCCCATTCGGGCAAAGCGGCAAGCCGCTCCAAAATATCCCGACTGACGCGATCGGGGTCCGGCTGTTGAGCCCGTCGTGACGAGGCTTCCTTTCGGAGCCGCTGTTTCAGTTCTCGAAGCAGGTCGGTCATGGCGACGACTTCACTGTGAACGCGGCGCCCATTCGGATTCAAAACGATATTGCCCGCCGGTCACGCGATACACGGCGCCCTGTGCCGCGTTCAACGCTTCGACGCCCGGCGCCTGCGAGACCGGCTGCCCGCTTTCAAGAACCGACGAAGGATCCGTGGTCGGAACGAACACGGTCGCCGTAACGCCCGGCGGAACCAAGACGTTCATCCGCAGCCGACGATCTTGAATCTGCCAGTCGCAGGCCACGGCGCCGCGAATGCTCTCGTAGCGAACCTTGGCTTCGGTCAAATCACCAACCACTTGCGGCTGGATTGTGACTCGGTTGAACCCATAAGCGTCCGGATCGGCTCGCATGCCGCCGAGATCCTCAAAAAACCATGTGCTGACGCTGCCGAACATCGGATGATTATGCGAGTAGGTGTCGTCGTCGTATTGCCAATGTTCCCAAAGGGTCGTCGCGCCGCGGGCAAGCATGTAGCCCCAACCGGGAAACGTGTCTTGATGGACGATCTCGAACGCCGTCTGTGCGTGACCCGAACGGCTGAGCGTCTCCAACAAATACCGCGTGCCGAACATGCCCGTAGCCAAATGGCCCTCGTGGCGGCGCACTTCGTCCAACAGCACATCGACCACCGCTTCACGATGCTCCGGCGGCAGCAGATCGAAATGCAGCGCGAACGCCTGGCAGGCCTGCGTGCCGAGATCGAACCGTCCGGTCCTCGCGTCGAAAAACTTCGCAACGAAGGCCTCGCGGATCTGTCCGGCCAACCGGCGATACTCGGCGGCGTCTTCCCGCTTGCCGGCGATTTCGGCCAGCCGAGCGGCGATCGCCACGTCCTGATAAAAGAACGCCGTCGCGGTGAGCGGAATCGCCTTCGGATCGAGGCTCTCATGGTCGCCCAAACAACGGTCAATAATAAAGTCCTTCGCTTGACTGCGCAGGAATTCGATCTGGCGCCGAACGGTCGGGTACTGTTCGCGCACGATCCGGACGTCACCGCAATACTGATAGAGCTTTTCCAGCAACAACGGATAGGTGGATTGCCAACCGATCGGCCCCGATTGTCCGCCGAGCCCATCGCTGGCGATGCCCACGAACGGAGCGGTCTCGGTGATTCCGCCATTGGGTCGCGCGGCGTCGCCAAAATCGCGCACGACCTTCTCGTAAAATGCCGCCATGTCGAACAGGAACAAAAACGCTTCGCACGTCGGAGTGGGATCGCCGCCGTAGCCGAAACGTTCCCGGGCGGGGCAGTCCGACTGGACGCTGAACAAATTGCTCAAAAACGTCCAACGCACCATCTTCTCGATGTTGTTGAATCGCTCGTTCGAGCACGAGAACTCGCCGGCCTTGGCCACGTCGGCCGAAAGCCGCAGCCCTTCGATCGCGTCCAACGGTGGCGCCCCAGGATAGCCGCTCACCTCGACGTAACGAAACCCATGCCAGGTGAATCGCGGCAAATAGTTTTCATCGCCACGGCCCGACAAAACATAGGTGTCGCTCTGATAGGCCAGCCGAGGCGGCTCGCCGTCGATGTTTTCTTTTCCACGTTTGATCTGACCGCAGACGCCCGTCCTCACGTTGACCGTTCCATCGGCGTTCAGCAGCTCGCCGAACCGAAGCGTGACGACCGTGCCGGCGGGCCCTCGCACCCGCAACCGCGTCCATCCGGCGAAGTTCTGGCCCATGTCGAACACGAACACGCCGGGCGACGGCTCCGTGCGACGGACCGGCTTCAACTTGCCCGTCGCGATGATCGGCGGCTGCGATTGGGCCCGCAACGGACCGACCGATTCCAACGCGAATCGAGCGGGCGTCCATGCGGCGTCCTTTAGCCCGGGCTGATCCCAATCGGGCGTCTCGCGCCGCGCGTCGTACACCTCGCCGAGATAGATATTGTTGCGCAGAATCGGCCCCGGCGAGGTCTTCCACGTGTCATCCGTCGCCACGACCTGCCGCGTGCCGTCGGCCAATTCGATCTCCAACTGGGCGAGCACCCGAGGGCAGCCGACGGTCAGATAATTGCGTAAATTGATCCGCCCCCACATCTTCATCGGCAGCGGATTGTACCACCCGTTGCCGGCCATCAACCCCAGACAATTCTTCCCCTGAACAATCCGCGACGTGACGTCGTACGTGCTGTACAACACGCGATCTTCGTAATCGGTCCATCCGGGATCGAGCACGCGATCGCCCACTTCGGCGCCGTTGATCCGTGCGACGTAGTATCCCAACCCGGTCACGTAAAGCCGAGCCGAGCGAATCGGTTTGTCGATCTGAAACTCTTTGCGAAACAACGGGGCCGGGTCGTCGCGGAAGAAATCGCCCACCTGATCCGGTGCGGGATGCCCATCGTTGATCCATCGGGCTTCCCAGTCCGCGGAATCCAACAAGGCCGTCTCCCAAAACGCCTCGGGACTCCACGCCGAAGACTTGCCGTCGCGATCCCACACGCGAACCTTCCAATAGCACTGCCTTCGACTCGTCAGCGGTTTGCCGGCGTATTCCACGCCGAACGTGGCGTCCGACTCCACATGGCCGCTGTCCCACAGATCGCCCTTGTCCTCGGCAAGTTGCGAACGACTCGACGCGACCAACACCTGATAGGCGGTTTGCCGCTGTCCGCGATGGGCCGCCGCATCGGAGGTTTTCAATGCCCAACTGAGCCGCGGCGCGGCCACATCGATGCCCAGCGGATCGACGAGATATTCGCACTGCAGCCGCGTCGGCTCCAAGCCTCCGTCCGGAGCCGCAGCCCCGAGGTCCAACGCGCAGACCGTCGAAACAAGGATCCAAGTCGATATCGTGGTCACGAGCGATTTTGTCGCAATCATGGTCGTGCGATCCTGGGCGACGACATGCGGTTGAGCCGGTCTGCTACCCCCTATTGGTGCATTGTCACGGCAATTTTGCCGTGTCCCCCGAGCAGATTCCGTCTCATCCGGGTCGCCCCGGCCGCACACTGCCGATTTCTGAGGTCCATTCCAAGTTTGTACCATACCCCAGAACTCCCTCTGGAACAAGGCGGATGGGAAAACAGTCCGTCGAGTTGGCAACCGCGGCGCCGTCCATTACAATCAAGGTAGCCTGCCTCTTGCGTTCGCATCCAAAAAATCCGTACTCCCAAGGCAATTCTCCCGATGGCAATGTCGAGCAGAAGGCAGTTTCTCGGCGATTCCGCTCTGGCCGCCGCGATGCTGGCCGTGGGACCGTTTCGCAACGCGCTGGCCGACGCGTCCGACGAGCCGATCATGCCTCAGCGGAAGAAACGGGCCGGCGATCCGCTGCCAACGGCCGTCGTCGGCGTCCACGCGCAGGGCCTTCAACATCTCGACGCCTATCTACGAAACCCGAACACCGAAATCGCCTACATCGTCGACGTGGACGAACGGATCGGCCGGGCCTGCGCCGAATCGGTCGGCCGGCGGCAGCGACGCAAACCGAAGTTCGTCCGCGATCTACGGCGCGCGCTCGATGACCGATCCGTCCAACTGGTCTCCATTGCCGCGCCGAACCACTGGCACGCGTTGGCGGCGATCTGGTCCATGCAGGCCGGCAAAGACGTGTATGTCGAGAAACCGATCAGCTACAATCTGAGCGAAGGCCGCCGCATCGTCGAAGCCGCCAAAAAATACCGCCGCATCTGCCAGGTCGGCACGCAATGCCGCTCGATGCAAGGCGTGATCGACGCCATCGAATATCTCAAGTCCGGCAAGCTTGGCGAAGTGAGGCTGGCCCGTGGCCTCTGCTACAAACGTCGCAATTCGATTGGTCCGAAGGGCCGCTACCAACCGCCCGGCGAGGTCGATTACAATCTGTGGTGCGGCCCGGCCCGAATGTTGCCCCTGACCCGTCGCAAGTTCCATTACGACTGGCATTGGCAGCGCGAATGGGGCAACGGCGACATGGGCAACCAGGCCTCACACCAGATGGATCTGCTGCGATGGGGCCTCGGGCTCGATCGGTTGGCCGATGGCGTGATCACCTTCGGCGGACGGCTCGGTTACGAGGATGCCGGCGACGTGGCCAACACGGAGGTGTCCCTATTCGATTTTGGCGACAAGACCTTGGTGTTCGAGGTTCGCGGATTGGCCGCCGACCCGTTGCGCAACGTGCAGATCGGCGCGATTTTCTACGGCTCCGAAGGTTATCTGGCGATAACCAGCCACACCGCCGCCGCGGCGTTCGATCCGTCCGGCCGATGCGTCCAACAATTCGACGGCGTTGGCGATCATTTTGGAAATTTCGTCGACGCGGTCCAAACCCGCGATCCGAAACGACTCCGGTCCGACGCGATCGAAGGGCATTTGTCCAGCGCACTGTGCCATCTGGCCAACATGTCCTACTACCTCGGTCAACGAGCCTCGCCCGGCGATATCCAAACCGCGTTGGCGGCCATAAAGACCCGAGAGGATGTGAACGATTGCCTCGATCGGACGTTCGCCCATTTGAAGGCCAATCGCGTCGATCTTGAAAAGACGCCGCTGTCGCTGGGTCCGACGCTGCGGATCGACACACAAAGTGAAACGGTGGTCGGCCATCCGGACGCCAACGCAATGCTGACCCGCGACGGCGGCGGTCGAGCCCCGTTCGTCGTACCCAAGTCCGGCGAGGTGTAAGACCTCAGCCCGGCGTGTCGAGATAGGGATCTTGCCCCATTTGCCGCTGAGCCTTTTTGCGTTCGCGCTCGAAGTACATCAGCGTCTTGCGCTGGCGAAAATGCCGTCGCTCGACTTTTTTCTGCGCTTTCGCAAACCATCGGTTCAGTGCATCCAGCGAGCCGTCGAGTCGAGCGCCCCGCGTTTCAAGTTTTTCGGACTTTTTGGGTCCAAGCCCCGCCAGCAGCAAGTCGTCGTCCAACGCGAGATATTGGCGAAACGTGCCCGGATCGCCTTGCCGACCGCAACGTCCGATCAACTGCCGGTCGATGCGGCTCGAATCGTGCATCTCGGTGCAAATCACGTGCAGTCCGCCAAGCTCCAACACGCCTTCGCCCAGTTTAATGTCCGTTCCGCGGCCGGCCATATTGGTCGACACGGTCACCCGTCCATGACGCCCGGCCTCGGCCACGATGTCGGCCTCCGTCTCGATGTGATTGGCGTTGAGCACCTGATGTTCGATGCCCGCGGACCGAAGCAACTCGGAAAGATGCTCCGACTTGTCGATCGAGCGGGTGCCGATCAGCACGGGCCGCCCCTCGGCGTGCATCTGCCGCACCTCGTCGACCACGGCCTGCCATTTCGCGTCGGCCGATCCGAACACGGCGTCGGACAGCCGCCGCCGGATCGCCGGCCGATTGGTCGGAATCGGCAACACATGGCAACGGTAGATCCGCCGCAGCTCGCCGGACGAACCCATCGCCGTGCCCGTCATGCCGGCCAGATGTTCGTAGCGCAAAAAGAAATCCTGCACGGTGATCCGAGCGGCCTGGCCCGTGGCCACGGTCACCTCGACGCCCTGTTTGGCCTCGACCGCCTGATGGATGCCGTCGCGCCATTTGCGACCCTCGGACAACCGGCCGGTGAACTCGTCGACGATGACGATCTCGCCGTCGCGGACCACATACTGCTGGTCGAGGTGATATTCCCGCCCAACCATGATTGCCCGTTCGATGTATTGATAGATGTTGACCATCCCGACCGTATCCATCGCGGGCGGCTTGGACAACTGCCGGACTTTTTGACGGCCCTCGCGCGTCAGTTCGGCCGTTTTCTTCTCGTGGTCGTATTCGTAATCCTCGTCTTCGACGAACCGACCGACGACCGACGCACTCCACCGATAGCATTCGACTTCGAGCTTTTGCTCCTCAGTGGGCAGCGCGCTGATGATCAGCGGCGTTCGGGCCTCGTCGATCAAAATGCTGTCGGCCTCGTCGACCATCGCGAAATATGGATCCCGCTGTACGGGTTTTTCGTCGCTCGACGACGGTCCCTGCCCCAACATCCCGCCCAACAGGTCCGTCTGACCCTCGCCAATGCGGCGCAGCAACAACCGATCGCGCAGGAAATCGAACCCGAACTCTTTGGCCGTCCCGTAGGTGATGTCGCAGGCGTAGGCCTTGCGCCGCTGTGGCTGCGACATGCTGGTCTCAATCACGCCGACCGTGAGCCCCAGCGCCTGATAGATCGGCCGCATCCAGTCGGCGTCGCGCCGGGCCAGATAGTCGTTCACGGTCGCCAAATGGCAGCCCTTGCCTCGCAGCGCATGCAGATAAAGCGGCAACGTGGCCGTCAGCGTCTTGCCTTCGCCGGTCTGCATCTCGACGATCGAACGATGAAAAATCGCAATGCCGCCGAGCACCTGGACGTCGAAATGCCGCATATTCAACGTGCGCCGCCCAGCCTCTCGCACCAGCGCATAGCCCTCGGGCAGCAACCGCGACAGCGGTTCACCGCTTTTGGCCCGATACTGCAACGAGAGGCTCCGCTTCCGAAGCTGATGGTCGCCGAGCCCCCGCAACTCGGGCTCCAACGCCGCGATTTTCGGCAGCAACGCCGTCCAACGCGAGAGCCGCCAACGATCCATCGCGTTGGTGACCACCGTACAATGCGACGCCACATCGCGGAAAAACTCGTTCATGACCGCTCGAAACCGCCAGTCAGAGGGGGGTGAACGCAAGAAGCACTTTTCCATCATAACACAAAAACGGCGTTCTCCGGTACACCGTTTCCGCCACAACGTTCGACGCCCCGCGGTGGACGAAAACGCCGACAGTTATTATATTGCTGTCGAACCCGCGTCCACACCGTCCAAGGAAGGAGCGCCGCCGTTTCGTGGATATCGTCGAATTGGTCGTCATCATCGCAATGGTGATCTGCAACGGGGTGTTCGCCGGCTACGAGATCGCACTGGCCGCCGTCACCATTCCTCGCTTGCAAGTGTTGCTGCGTGAAGGCCGCGCCGGCTCGAAGGCCGCTCTCTACATGAAAGAAAACATGGAGGCCAGCCTGGCCGGCGTGCAACTTGCGATCACGCTATGCGGCGCCGTGGCGGCGGCCATCGGAGGCGTCGGCGCGGCGGAGGACATCAAGCCGTTCTTGCACGACCGGCTCGGGATGTCGCCGATTCCCGCCGCCATGCTGGCCGTCACGCTGATCGTTGTCCCGCTGACGTTTTTGACCATTATGTTCGGCGAGCTGATCCCCAAGGTGTTTTCCTTGCGCAACAAAGAATGGGTCTGCCTGCGGTTATCGCCGGTCATGCGGTGGTTTTGCCTTAGCGTCTGGCCCGCTGTCTGGCTGTTTGAAACAACCGTGATGGGCCTGATGGCCTGGAGCGAGCGTCGCTGGCGACCGAAGGTGGACGCCTCGGCCAAGCGCGAGTCCGCCGCATTGCAAGAGCTCCGTGCGCATGCCGCCTACGCCCGGGCGTCGCGATTGATCGGCGAACGCGAGGAGCATATCATCCTCGGCGCTGCGCGGTTTTCGAGTCGCACGGTCCAGGAAATCATGCTCCCGGCCGAAAACATCAGCATGTTGAGCTTAAACGCCTCGCTCGGCGAAAGCCTCGTAGCGGCTCATCTCGACATGCACACGCGGTTTCCTGTGGCCGAGCGGCCCAGCGATCCACAGTCGATCCGCGGCTATGTGAACTTCAAAGACCTCGTCGCGCTGATGCGGTTGAGCCCACACGAGGCGTCCCTGAAAGCGATCCTTCGACCGCTGCCCAGTTTGGACGCCAATCTGAAGCTGACCACTTGCCAGGAGCGCATGATCCGCGAGCACACCCACATTGCGTTGGTCCGCGACGCCGGCGAATCGGTCGTCGGATTGATCACCCTGGAAGACATTTTGGAGGAGCTGGTCGGCGACATCCAAGACGAATACGATCGGCTGCCCGTCCACGTGGTGCCGTCCGGTTGGGCCTGGGTCGTCGGCGGCGGACTGCCGCTCGATCGGTTGAAGGAGCTTACGGGGATCGACCTGGCCGCCGATCCGCCCCCCAAGGAGCATTCGCCCGAAGGCGGCGTCCGCACACTAAGCGACTGGATTCTCGGCCACCTGCCCGATGTGGTCCACGGCGGCGAAATTCTCGAACGCGGCGACATCCGCGTCGTGGTGCGCAAGATCCGCCGTCAAAAAGTGTTGGAGGCCCAAGTCGAGCGAACGACCAAAGACAAGTCGTCCAACCCGACGGATGCGACGAAAAATTAAGAGCGACCGACGGAAAGTTCACCCTCCGTGCAGCATCGCCACCCGAACCACGCCACGGCGACGCTCAAGCACTGAACGCCCACGGCGGCCGCGACCGGTTGTGAAAACCACGCGACCACGTATAAAACCGTCAGCCCGCGGAAAAACCACGGCGACTGCCGGCAGCTTGGCGTCAAAAGCACTGCGGCGGGAATCAGTAGCACGGTGTCGTAGACCGCAAAGTGCGGGCTGAGCACCGGCGTCCAAACCAGCGCGGTCGCCCAAGTCAAACGCCAATCGGTCGAACGACGCCACGTGCGCCACAGCAACACGGCGGCCGCCAAAACCAGCACGACCATCAGCGCGACGGCCCAACCGGCCGGATGATAGAAAATCGGATACGCCGCCGATCGCAGGTCCACGTACTTCCAAGGGTGCAGCGACTCGGGCGCCCGTTGACGCACTTCGGCGTATTTGGCCAAAAACTCCAAAAACCGCCAAAAGCCCTCGATGCCGACCGCCCAGACCGAAACGCCTGCAAAAACCAGTCCGCCGAGCACCATGCCCTGCAACACTCGCCAGGCTCGCGTCGCCAGAAGCATCGGCGCGAACAACAGCAGCAGGGTCGGCTTGAAAGCCAGCGCCGCCATCGCGGCGCCGGCCCAACGCGAACGTCCTTGGTGTTGCAGCCAGATCGCCAGCGAGACGCAAAACAGCACCAGCGCGGAGGTCTGACCGCCAATCCAACCTTCGACTAACAACGGCGCGAACGAACAGCCAGCCAGCACAACGGTCGGCCAATCGTCGGCCAACTCAGGCGTCGACCGTTTGAGCCACTGAAAACCGGCCAGCGTCAGTCCGACGCCGATCACCAGCCAGACGCCATAGGACCACGCATAGGGCAACAACGCCAGGGGACGGAACAAGACGGCCAAAAACGGGGCACTGGGATAAAACAGCAATTGATCGGCTGGCGCGCCGGGAATCCATCGATGAAAAAGTTGATCCTGAAGCGTCAAATCATAAAGCCGACTCGGGGCGGTGTTAAGCAGATGCCCGGCCGTGTAAAACGCCGGATAGTCGGCCCCCAACTGCGGCCCGAACGATGTCAGCCCGTCGCGTTGGCCCACAAAGTTGACCGCCAACAGCACGACCGCGCAACCGATCGTGGCGGCGGCAACCCATCGTACCAATCTGGCCTCGGGCGGAAACATATTCAAAGGTAGCATAAGGATTTAGAACTTCTCCGCACGTCCCCCCTTTGACGAGTCCGCCGGAACCGCGTACAAAGGAGATGGTTCATCACGTGCGTTTCCACGATTTCCGATGAGGGGTCCCCGCAATGGGGGCCTGCAAACCTGGTCAGGGACGAAAGTCAGCAGCCATAAGCGGTCACCTCCAGGTGCGGCGGGCCTCTCATCGGGAATCGTGGAAATGGCAAATAGGGATTAGGGATTAGAGATTAGATCAGCAGATTCCAATCCCTAATCCCTAATCCCTAGTATGGCAGAACTCCCCACAAACGCCGGCGCACCCTCCGAGGGCAAAACCCCGCGACCGTATGTCGTCGTTGCCCGACGTTACCGGCCGCAGAATTTCGCGGAGTTGATCGGCCAGGAGCACGTTGCCCAGGCGTTGTCGAACGCCATCGCCAGCCACCGGGTGGGCCACGCATATCTTTTCACCGGCGCCCGCGGCGTCGGCAAAACCTCGGCCGCCCGCATCTTGGCCAAGGCGTTGAACTGTGAGCACGGCCCTTCGCCGGTCCCTTGCAATCAGTGCGACATCTGCAGGAGCATCAGCACGGGCGAAGATGTCGACGTGCTGGAAATCGATGGCGCGAGCAACCGTGGCATCGACGAGATCCGCCAGTTGCGTCAAAACACCGGCGTGCGGCCGAGTCGTGCAAGGTTCAAGATCTATATCATCGACGAAGTCCACATGCTCACGCGCGAGGCGTTCAACGCCTTGCTCAAAACGTTGGAAGAGCCGCCCGAGCATGTGAAGTTCATTTTTTGCACGACCGAGCCGACGAAAATTCCGATCACGATTCTGTCGCGGTGTCAGCGATTCGATTTCGCGGGCATTTTGACCGGCTCGATTCAAAAGCGGCTCCAACAGATCGTCGAGGCCGAAGGCGTCGAGGCCGAACCGGAGGCCCTTGAAATTTTGGCTCGCCGCGCGGCCGGTTCGATGCGCGACAGCCAATCGCTGTTGGAACAGTTGTTGGCGTTCGCCCCGGGCCGGATCACGGTGGCCGACGTGCACGGAATGCTCGGCACCGCCGGCGAACAGCGGTTGGCCGTTTTGGTGGACCATTTGATCGACCGCAACGCCGCCGCGGCGCTGGCCGAACTGGACGCCGCGATGAACGGCGGAGTCGACCCCGCCCAACTGATCGAGCAGTTGTTCGGCTACCTGCGTGACTGCATGGTTGCGGCCGTCGGCTGCCCGAGCGAAACGTTTTTGTACACATCGCCCTCCGCGGCCGAACAAGTCGCGGCGGCCGGCCAGCGGCTCGGGCTCGATACGCTGCTGGCCGTCATGCAAATACTCGACCAAACGCTTTCTCGCATGCGTTACAGCACGCAGGGACGCATTTTGGCGGAACTGGCGTTGGTGCGGATCAGCTATTTGGAGGATCTGACCGCATTGGCCGACGTGATTGCGCAGTTACAGTCGGGCGTAACGATCGAACCGTCGCCCGTGCCGACCCGGTCCGCGCTGCCGGCGGCAAAAAAAAAATGGACGGCCGCGATAGCCCCTCCCCGTGAGAAAGCCGATCCCGTCGACGATGGGGAACCGGAACCACCGGCGTCGGACTCGCCACGCGCGATGCTTTCGGCCGAAAACGCCACGGCGGTCTGGTCGCAGGCGTTGGATCGGATGTCGGGCATGATCGTCGATCAGGCTCGGCATTTTGACTCGGTCGCCGCCTCCTCGTCGAATCGGCTGGTCATTCGCTTCAAGTCTGGGTATGCTTTGTTCAAGAGCGCGTGCGAGCGACCGGAACAAGTTGCACGATTCGAGCATGCGCTGGCCGACGTCACCGGTCAGCGAATTCGCGTGGAGTTCGGACTGACCGACGAGCCGACGTCGGAATCGGCCCCTGCGGCGTCGGCCCAAACGGTTTTGCCGCACCAGCGGATCCTCGAGGTCATGCAACATCCGATGGTGAGTCGGGCCGGCGAGTTGTTCGGCGCGCAACCGACGCGGGTCGACGAGCCCACCAACCACCCTTAGAGTTCAAAATGTTCGACGGACTGAAAAATCTCGGCGCGTTGTTGAAGCAGGCCCAGCAGCTCGGCGGCCAGATGGGCAAGGTCTCCGAGGAGATGCGACGGCGTCGCGTCGTCGGCACGGCCGGCGGCGGCATGGTCGAGCTGGAAGTCAACGGCATGATGGAAGCGCTTCGCTGCCAGATCGACCCGAAGCTGTTGAACCCCAACGACCGCGAGTTGCTCGAAGACATGGTCGTCGCGGCGGTCAACCAGGCGTTGACCAAGGGCAAACAGATGCACGCCGACGCGATCCGCGACATGACCGGCGGACTGCCGCTGCCCGGCGGGCTGCAAGACATGCTGGCGAAGTTCGCCGGCGAGGAAAAAGAGGATCGGGACGACGACATCACGGCCTAGTGACCGCAGGACAACCCAAGAAAAACGTCTAAATGGCGTGTCCGTCGCGCCTCGACAAGAAAAATGTCCGAACTGACGCAATCCGTGACACGATTGGTGAACGAGTTTTCTCGCCTACCGGGAATCGGCAAAAAATCGGCCGAGCGGCTGGCCTATCACATTCTGCGCATCCATCGCAACGAGGCGCTCGAGCTGGCCGACGCGATTCGGTCGGTAAAAGACAACGTCCAGTCTTGCCGAAGATGCTATAATTTGGCGGAAGGCGATGAGTGCGCCATTTGCCGAGACCCAAGTCGTCAGCAGGACGTGCTTTGCGTCGTGGAACAGCCCCGCGATCTGATGGCCATCGAGCAATCGGGCGTGTATCGCGGGTTGTATCATGTGTTGTTGGGTCGGATTGCGCCGTTGGACGGCATCGGGCCCGAGCAATTGACGATCGACGCCCTGGTCCGTCGCGTTCGTGAAGGCTCGTTCAAGGAAATCATCATGGCGACCAATCCCACGGTGGAGGGCGACGGCACCGCGCTGCATATTTCCAACCTGCTCAGCGATTTGCCGGTCCACATTACCCGATTGGCCCGCGGCATCACCAGCGGCAGCGTATTGGAGTTCGCCAACAAGGAGATTTTGGCCGACGCCATGACCGGCCGCCAAACCTTTTGAATTTTTTTTAGCGCCCTAAATCCCTAATCCCTGCTTCCATGCGTCTTTCCTTCGGCCAAGAACTTCGACTCGTCCAGAAACAGGTGCTGGCGCCTCGGATGATCCAGTCGATGGAAATTTTGCAGTTGCCGATTTTGGCGTTGCAAGAGCGCATCGAACAGGAGATGGAAGAAAACCCGGTTCTGGAGGTCGTCGAGGAGGAGCGGGACACCGCGCCGGACGATTCCTTCGGCGAGAACCAACAATCGCCCGACGCCCCGGCCGAGGGTGAACGCGAGTTGGTGATCGACGAGAACCGCTCGAACGAGGACGATTTCGAGCGGCTGATGCAGATGGACGAGGAGTGGCCCGATCATTTTGAGGAACGGCCGCACGCTTCGCGCGCCGAAATCGAGGAGGCCGGCGAACGCAAGCTCGACGCCATGGCGAACATGGTCGCCCGGCCGCAGTCGCTCCAGGATTATCTGCACGACCAGTTGGGTTGGTTCGAGATCGATCCGGCGTTGCGGGCCATGGCCGATCGGATCATCTACAATCTGGACGCGAACGGTTACTTGCAGGGCCGGCTTGAAGATTTGCTGGGCCCGGACGCGGCGTCCGAGGACTTGGAGCTTGCCCGGCAAGCGTTGGCGCTGGTCCAAAAACTGGATCCACCCGGCGTCGGCGCCCGCGATTTGCAGGAGTGCCTGTTGCTGCAAGTCACACCTGGCACGCCCTACAACGAACAACTTCGCACGCTGATTTCCAACCACCTTGAGGACCTGGAGCACAATCGGCTTCCGGCGATCGAGCGTCGGACGGGCTATTCGATCGAGTTGATCCAAGAGACGCTGAAGGAGCTGCGCAAGTTGAGCCCGAAGCCGGGCACGGAGTTCAACAACGCCACGGCCCCGCCGGTCACGCCCGACGTGTTCGTCGAGCCGGACGACCACGGCTACTATCGCGTCCGGTTGGAAGACGGTCAGACGCCGAGTCTGTTCATCAGCCCCTACTATCGCAAGTTGTTTCAAGATCCGGCCACGAGCAACGAAACTCGCGAGTACATCAAGCGCAAGGTGAACTCGGCCCAATGGCTGATCGACTCAATCCAACAGCGCCGCACGACGTTGACCAAAGTGGCCCAAGCGATCGTGGACCATCAAAAGGAGTTTTTGGACAAGGGACCCGAGGCGATCGAGCCGCTCAAAATGCAGCAAATCGCCGACAAAGTGGGCGTCCATGTAACCACGGTCAGCCGCGCGGTCGACGAAAAGTGGATCCAGACCCCGCGCGGCATCTTCCCGCTGAAACGATTCTTCTGCGGCGGCACGACCAGCGCCCAGGGCGAAGAGGTCGCCTGGGACGCCGTTCGGTTGAAGCTCCAGGAAATCGTCGACAACGAAGACAAAGAGCATCCGTTGAGCGACGACCAACTGGTCCAGCAACTGGCCGCCGCCGGGCTGACCGTCGCTCGCCGCACGGTGACAAAATACCGCAAAGCGATGGGCATCCTCAGTTCGCGTCAGCGCCGCGATTGGGGCAAAAAAGGCGAAGAGGCCGACTCGACCACGGACGACCAAGAGTAATGGAAGTGTCGTGAATGCATTGGTAACCGGCGCGAGCGGCTTCCTGGGGCTGTACGTCGTCGAACAACTCGTCGCCCGGGGCGATCGGGTCCGCGCCATGTGCCGCGGCAACGATCCCCGACTGGACTCCTTGGGCGTCGAAATCGTCCATGCCGACCTGCGTGATCGAACGGCGGTGGTTCGGGCCTGCCAAACCGTAGATGTGGTCTTCCACGTCGGCGGCATCGCCGGCATGAACGGACCCTGGCGGCCCTACTACGAAACCAACGTGCTGGGCACGGCCCACGTGATCGACGGTTGCCGCACGCATGGCGTCGGGCGGCTCGTCTACACCAGTAGTCCCAGCGTCACGTTCGACGGCCGCGACCAGAACGGCGTCGACGAATCGATGCCGTATCCCAAACGTTGGCTCTGCCATTACGCCCGATCGAAGGGCTTGGCCGAGCAGCAGGTGTTGGCCGCCAACGGCCGCGATGGGCTGCGGACTTGCGCCTTGCGTCCGCATTTGATCTGGGGTCCGCGCGATCGGCATTTGCTGCCGACCATTCTCGATCGGGCCCGCATCGGCCGACTCGGTCGCGTCGGCGACGGGACGAATCTGGTCGACACCAGTTATGTCGAAAATGTGGCAACCGCCCACGTGCAAGCCGCCGACGCCTTGCGGCCGGGCTCTCCGGTGGCGGGCCGGGCCTATTTCATCAGCCAGGGCGACCCGGTCAATTGTTGGCAATGGATCAACCAAGTGGTAACGATGGCTGGCTTACCACCGATTCAAAAAACCATCTCGCGGCGGGCCGCATGGTGGGTCGGCGCGGGCTGCGAGACGCTCTACTGGCTGCTGCAGCGAAAAAGCGAGCCACCCATGAGTCGATTTCTGGCCGCCGAACTGTCCTCGTCGCACTTTTTTGACATCCGCCGGGCCCAAAAAGATTTCGGCTACGAACCAAAAATCTCGACCGCCGAAGGCTTGCAGCGATTGGCGGCTTCTTGGACGACGACCTCGTAGAATGGTTACTCCATTCCGTGTCCCCGTCGGGGGGTGCGGCACTCGCCCGCTTGCTATTTCCTGCCTCAACGGTTAGCCTTAATGGTTTCTCGTTGGCTTGGAACTATGGCCGTAGAACGACCGGATCATCAACGAATTGTCATCACCGGGGTGGGACTAACTGCGCCGAACGGCAATTCGTTGCGCGAATTCCGCCAATCGCTCCTCGACGGGCGCAGCGGCGTGCAGGCCTACGAAACACGCTACTTCGGCGCCACGTTGGCCGGCGTGTGCCAGTTCGACGAGCTCCGTTATCAAAAGCGTAAAGAAGTGCGTCGCGGCACCCGAGCCGGCAGCATCGGAATTTTCTGCGCGCATGAGGCCGTGCTCGACTCCGGGCTGGATTGGAAAAACGTCGATCGCTCGACCGTCGGCATCTACGTCGGCGTGACCGAACACGGCAACGTCGAGACCGAGAACGAAGTCTATCAGTTGAAGGGGTACGACTACGACACGCAATACTGGTCGCACCATCACAACCCGCGCACCGTGGCCAACAATCCGGCCGGCGAGATTTCGTTGAACCTCGGCATCACCGGCCCGCACTACACGTTGGGCGCCGCCTGCGCCGCAGGCAACGCCGGCGTGATCCAAGGCACGCAGATGCTTCGGCTCGGCGATTGCGACGTCGCGCTCTGCGGTGGCGTTTCGGAGAGCATCCATACGTTCGGCATTTTCGCCAGTTTCAACAGCCAGGGGGCACTGGCCAAACACGACGACCCGACCAAAGCGAGCCGGCCATTCGACGTCGATCGCAACGGCATCGTTGTGGCCGAGGGCGGCTGCCTATTCGTCCTGGAACGGCTCAGCGACGCCCGGGCTCGCGGCGCGAAAATCTACGGCGAGGTGGTCGGCTACGCGATGAACAGCGACGCCACGGATTTCGTCCTGCCCGACCCCACGCGGCAGGCCGAGTGCATCCGGTTGGCGTTGCGCCGTGCGGGCCTGGCCTCCGAGGACATCAGCATCGTCAGCACCCACGCGACCGGCACCGCCTCGGGCGATGCGCAGGAGTGCGACGCGCTGCGTCGCGTCTGGGGCGACAACGGCAGCCACACGGCGATGAACAACACCAAAAGTTTCATCGGGCACGCGATGGGCGCCGCCGGCGCGTTGGAATTGGCCGGCAACCTGCCCGCTTTCGACGACGGCGTGTGTCACGCCACGATCAATCTCGACCATCTCGATCCCAAGTGCGAGCTGCCCGGCTTGGTGGCCAATCAGCCTCGCGCGTTGGGGACCGTGCGCACCATTCTGAACAATTCGTTCGGAATGCTCGGAATCAATTCGGTAGTTATTGTGAAACAAATTTAAGAACGCTGAGGTCCGACGTCGCCGTTTACGATTCCACAGGAATCGGCGATTCGCGCGTCATGATCCTCAGACCCGCCTCCAATGGAGAACCCGCCATGACGGCAGAAGAAATTCGACAAGCCGTGCTTGACATCTTGGCCGACATCGCGCCGGACGAAGACCTCAGTCAATTGAAAGAGAACGTGCCCTTCCGCGAGCAGCTCGAATTGGACAGCATGGATTTTCTCGACATCGTGATGGAGCTGCGCAAGCGCTATCGCATCCAAATCCCCGAAGAACAGTACACCGAACTAGCCAGCCTCGGCAGTACGGTGCGGTACTTGGAACCGAGAATGAAGGACTTGTGAAAAAGAGGGATTAGGGATTAAGGATTAGGGATTAGAACTTGATGGTGCCGTCTTTTCTAATCCTTAATCCCTAATCTCTAATCCCTGCTTCCCGCCCATGTACGACACGGTCATCATTGGCGCCGGCATGTCGGGACTGGCCGCGGGCATCCGCCTGGCCCATTTCGGCAAGCGCGTCTGCATCCTCGAACGGCACAGCGTGATCGGCGGGCTGAACTCGTTCTATCGGCAAGGCGGCCGTACTTACGACGTGGGTCTGCACGCCGTGACCAACTTTGCGCCCAAAGGTTCGCGTCGCGGCCCGTTTGCGAGGCTTTTGCGGCAGTTGCGCGTCACGTGGGAAGATTGGGCCCTGGCGCCCCAGTTGGGCTCGGCGATTATTTTTCCCGGCGCCATTCTCCAATTCTCGAACGATTTCGAGCTTTTTGAGTCGGAGGTCCGGCTGCGATTTCCGCGGCAGATGGACCATTTTCGGCGACTGGTCTCGTCGCTGCACGATTACGACCAATTCGGCGCGTCCGGCGCGAATCGGTCCGCCCGCCAAGTGGTCGGCGAGATCATCGACGATCCGCTGCTGGTCGAAATGCTGTTTTGCCCGATCCTGTTTTACGGCGGCTCCCGCGAACACGACATCGACTTCGACCAGTTCAGCATCTTGTTCCGCGCGATTTTTTTGGAGGGTTTGGCCCGACCGCTGGCCGGCGTTCAAATGATCCTCAAAATGCTGGTCCGGCGTTTTAAGGATCTCGGCGGCGAGCTGCGTCTTCGAGCGGCCGCCGAGCAAATCGTCGTCGAAGGCAATGCCGTGCGCAAGGTCGTGTTGGAGGACGGGTCGGAAATCGAGACGCGCAACGTGCTGTCGTCGGCCGGTTGGGCCGAGACGATGCAACTGTGCGACGACGACGCCGAATCGCCGCAGTCGCCGCCTGGTCGGTTGTCGTTCGTCGAGTCGATTTCGGTCCTGAATACGCCGCCGCGCGAGTTGGGCTACGACAAGACCATCGTTTTTTTCAACGATTCTGAAAAGTTTCACTACGAAAAGCCGGACAAGCTGACCGATTTCCGCAGCGGCACCGTTTGCTCGCCCAATAATTTTGCCTACACTGAGCCGCTGAGCGAAGGAACGATCCGCATTTCGGCGTTGGCCAATTACGAACGTTGGGCCGCGCTCGATCCCGACGCGTATCGCCAAGAGAAAGTCCGCTGTTACGACCGACTGGCCGAGTCGGCGGCTCGATTCATGCCCGATTTCCGCCGCGCCGTGGTCGAGACCGACTTGTTCACGCCGCGCACAATTCATCGGTTCACCGGCCACGCCGACGGCGCGATTTACGGATCCGCCCAAAAAAGCCGCGACGGCACCACACGATTGAACAATCTGTTCATTTGCGGCAACGACCAGGGCCTGGTCGGCATCGTCGGCACGCTCATCAGCGGCATCAGCATTGCGAACCGTCACCTGTTGAAATAGTCACCATGCCCAACGATTCACAAAAACTCGCCCGGGATCGCTACGATGTCGTCGTGATCGGCGGCGGACTGGGCGGTCTGACCGCCGCCAACGTGCTGGCCCGCGCCGGCCGCTCCGTGTTGCTGGCCGAACAACACATCAAGCTCGGCGGGCTGGCCACCTGGTTCCATCGTCGCGGCGGCCATGTGTTCGACGTCGCATTGCACGGATTTCCCGTCGGCATGATCAAAAGCTGCCGTCGCTATTGGACCCGCGAAATCGCCGACTCGATCGTCCAGTTGAAGGACATTCGATTCGACAATCCGATGTTCACGCTCTCGACCACGTTCGACCGCCAGGATTTCACGCGACTGCTCGTCGAACGATTTCATATTGAATCGGCCGCCGTCGCCGCGTTTTTCGACGCCACCCGAGACATGAATTTTTACGACGACCAAGCCACGACGACCGGGCAGTTGTTCGAGCGTTTTTTCCCGGGCCGCGGCGACGTCGTCCGGCTGCTGATGGAGCCGATCACCTACGCGAACGGCTCGACGTTGGAAGACCCGGCTCTGACCTACGGCATCGTGTTTTCCAACTTCATGTCGAAGGGCGTTTACACGTTCCATGGCGGCACCGATCGGCTCATCCATCTGATGGGCGAGGAGTTGGCCCGCAACGGCGTCGACGTCCAAACCCGCTGCAACGTCGACACAATCCACACGAACAGCGGCCGTATCGAAGGCATCACGCTCAACGGACTCCGGATCGCCTGCCGCGCCGTCGTGTCGAACGCGAACCTGCTGGACACAATCTTCAATCTGGTCGGGCCGGACGCATGGGACCCCGATTTCCTGGATCAAGCTCGGGCCGTGCGATTGAACAATTCGAGCACGCAAGTGTATATGGCCCTGAAGCCGGACCACCCGCTTGAAGAGAGCCAGTGCGGCGACTTGTTGTTCAGCTCGGTCGCGCCGGAGTTTCGCACCGATTTGCTGCTGAGCCGAAACGTCACGAGCCGAACGTTTTCGTTCTACTATCCGAAAACGCGGCCCACGCTGAATCGTTGCGCGATCGTGGCCAGCACGAACGCCAACTACGCCGATTGGGCCACGCTGCCGCGCGACGAGTATGAGGCCGGCAAGGGGGAACTGATTGAAGACACGCTTCGGGCCGCCGAAAAATACGTGCCCGACCTCCGCGAACGGCTCGATTACGTCGAGGCCGCCACGCCGGTGACCTTCCAACGATACACCAAACACCTCGGCGGCGCCAGCTTCGGCACGAAGTTCGAGGGCCTGGCCGTCAGCCGCGCGTTGCCGGACCAAGTGGCCGGGCTGTATCACGCCGGTAGCGTCGGCATCATCATGTCCGGTTGGCTCGGCGCAGTCAACTACGGCGTGATTGTGGCCAACGACGTCGATGCGTTTTTGATGAAGGGAACGAAATAGGGATTAGAAATTAGGGATTAGAGACATCGATTGCCGGTCGGTTATTCTTTGCTCGCATGATGACTCATCAAGAAATTCTCGACGCCATTCCGCATCGCGACCCGTTTCTGTTGGTCGACGCGATCACGGAACGCACCGAACAGCGGATCGTCGGCCAAAAGACGTTCAGCGGCCGCGAGTGGTTTTTCGCCGGTCATTACCCTGATTTTCCGCTGGTGCCCGGCGTGCTGCTGTGCGAAGCGGCGATGCAATGCGGCGCGATCCTGATTTCGTCGCTTTGGACGAACGACCCAAAAGCAAACCCGGAAAATGGCAATCCGCCTTTCTCCAAAAAGATCCCGGTGGCCACGCGCATCAACGACGTGCGGCTAAAACGGATGGTCCGGCCCGGCGAAACCATCGTGATGGACGTCGAGTTGACCGAACGATTGGCCGACGCCTTTTTTCTGAAAGCCAAAGTGACGGTCGACGGCCGATTGGCCGTTCGGTTCGAGTTCGCTTGCACGGCGGCCAACGCACCATCCTCCCACTAGCCCCACGTTCCCATGGACTTTCTTCAACTCTCCGGCAAAACAATTCTGATCTTTGGGGTGGCCAATCGCAAGAGCGTCGCGTGGCACATCAGCCGCGTCCTGGAGGAGGCCGGGGCCCAATGCGTCTACGTGGTCCAAAACGACGTGGTCCGCCAAAACGCGGCAAAACTGCTGGGCGACGCCGAGTTGTTCGTCTGCGACGTCGAGCGAGAAGACGAAATCACCCGGCTGCGCGAGGCCCTCGAACGTCGCGGCGGGCGACTGCACGGCCTGGTCCATTCGCTGGCGTTCGCCGACTACTCGGACGGCGTCCGGCCGTTCCACGAGACGCCGCGCCGGGCCTTTTTGCAGGCGGTCGACATTTCCTGCTTCTCGCTGATCGCGTTGTGCAATGCCTTGAAGGATCTGCTCGCACAGGACGCTTCGGTCGTGACCATTTCAATCTCGACCACGCAGATGGCCAGCGAAAGCTACGGCTATATGGCGCCGATCAAAGCCGCGTTGAACTCGTCGCTGGTGTTTTTGGCAAAATCGTTCAGCCGTTTCTCGCAGATCCGCTTCAACGCCGTCGCGCCCGGTTTGTTGAAAACGTCCGCGTCGGCGGGCATCCCGGGCTACGTGGACGCCTATCTTTACGCCGAGCAGGTGATCCCTCGCAAGCAAGCGGTGCGGACCGAAGAGGCGGCCTCCGTGGCGGCATTTTTGCTGAGCCCACGGTCCAGCGGCGTCAACGCCCAGCAAATCGTGGTCGACGCCGGCATGTCGATCAACTATTTCGACCGGGACCTGATCGCCCGAGCCATGCGGCCGTAACGCGCCGGTGTTCTTGTCTCTCCGTGTGCCAAACCGGCCGTCTGCCCGATCGTCGGTTTTTCTGCGATTGCGGCTTTGTCGCCAACGGCTGCACCCAGTGGAAAAACGACCACCTCCGGTGGAAAATGACAACCCCTTGACTACGGCGACGTCCCGCTCCCACGACGCAACATAACGGCGTGCAACGGGTTGACGCAACGCGGCGCACTCGCCCCGAAACCGTCATGACCTAGGATTGCGCAGACGATCACACCGTTCGGACACTTCCCCGGTGAGCAATCCGCCCGTGATCCTAAAACCGTTTGAAATCGACCGACGGCTTGCCGACGACGACGACGGCTTCTACCGCGAGCAACTGTGCTCTCGGCTGAACGACGACGCGGCGCATTTTCGGCGGCTAATGAACACCGGCCTCGACGCCGACGCCTTTGCCCAGGCCGAGCGGCTGAACGACGCACTGGCCGCCGCGGTCAGCGTCGTCCGCTCGCGATGGCAATCATGCCGGTTGCAGCACGAAGGGCCCGACTCATGATGCCAATCGACCGCGACTTGACGGAGCTGCTGACTCAGATCGGTTTCCTCGCCGTTGAGGAGGGGATGCACGACGAGGCCGCCGCGATTTTCGAGGCCGTCGAGTCCGCGCGGCCTGAACACGAGCGGCTCTGGATAGATCGGCTGTTGGACGAACCGGAGTATCGCCCCGTGCGCGATCGGAACGAGCGGCAATGGACGGCTTTTCGCGAATCACTGCGGCGGAAACATGCCTGGCAACAGGACGGATAGACGCCCACGAAACGGCTCGCCGGTCAGGTCGCGCCATGCCGTCGCTTGATTGGGCGACAATGCCGCAAGACATTTTTTCATCGCCGACTGCATCAACTCGCGTCGACGTTGCCGACGGGTCGCCTCGTCCGATGAGTCGGCCGAACGCTCGCCGAGCGTCATGAACGTCTCCACCTCGATCTGGCGCATTGTCTGACGTTGTGCATCGGACAGTTTCAACGCCTCGACCACCTCGGGCTGATTGAACGCCGTGATGCCCTGCAGTTGGAGCACGATCTGCTTGAGCCGCCGGACCTGCCGCCGGTTGAGAAGCGATTGCGTCACTTGTTCGCTGGCTCGGGCAAGCTGGACAAATCGTTCGTGCCGCTGATCGGCCGAGAGGTTTTGATAGCCTTGCAGCATCTCGGCCCGCTGATCGGCGAATTGCCGGGCGATCGCGTCAAACCGCCGCCGCTCGGCCTCGTCCAGCCCGAGGTCCGCCTGGATGTCCTTTTCGCCCAACAAAATCAATTGGCCCGCCCCCTCCAACACGGTCATCTCGTCGAGCACTTTTTTCAGGCGTTTTTGGACCGCGAGCAGTTCCGCTTCTTTCGACGGATTATCGTGATAGTAGGCGATGAATCCTTGATAGTAGACCAGCGCCGTTTCCAAAATTCGCTTTTGGAGCGGATGCAACGGGAACTTGCTGGCCAGGTCGTTTTCGGACACCTGAATCATGTAATCGACGGCCTGCCGAGCCTGCTGCAAATTGCGTTCGGCCTCCTCGGCCCTCGCGCGTTCGGCGGCCAGCGCCACGCGGGTACGCTGATTGGCCTGCGCAATCCGATAGTTGCTCACGCCCGAAATCACGAGCACGGCGGCCATCACGATCACCAGCGCCGCGACGTAAGCCGGGTGACGCCGCCCCCATTTCCGTACGCGGTCGACAAAGCTCGGCGGCTGGGCCAAGATCGGCTCATCGCGCAAGAATCGGTGCAGATCGTCGGCCAACTCCTGGGCCGAACTGTAACGCTCCTCGGGCCGCTTGCTCAATAGTTTCAGTAAAATCGTGTTCAATTCCGGCGGAATCAACCGCTCGATCGCTCGCGGCGCGACGGGGTCGTGATTCAGAATTTGCTGCAACAGCGACTGCCGCGTCGCGCCGGCAAACACCGGCCGCAGCGTAATCAATTCGTAAAACGTCGCACCGAGCGAATAAAGATCGGTCCGAGGATCCAACATCACGCGTTGGCCGGACACCTGTTCGGGACTCGCATAGCGGATCGTGCCCAGCACATCGCCGGTGCGCGTCAGATTCTGCTCGCCGTGCAGATGGGCCAGCCCGAAATCCGCGATCCACAGATGGCGATTCATGTCGACCAGCAAATTGGCCGGCTTGATGTCCCGATGGATGATGCCCTGGCGATGGGCGTACTCGAGCGCCTCGGCCGCCTGCGCCATCAGGTCGGCCATCGTCCGATAGACCGACGTCCGATTGCACTCGGTCGACAGATCGGCCGAGATCCGCGCAGTCCGCTCGGCGTCATCCAAACGTTTTTCGTGCGGACGGACGACTTTGGACGCGTCATGGCCTAACGGCTCCGTCGCCGGCACCTCGCCGAACGTGCCCGACTCGGAGACTGCGGCGACGTTTTGGCCCCCGTCGCAGCCAAGTTGCCGAATCACGACGTCCAACGACTGGCCGTCGATCAACTGCATGGCGTAAAAATTCACGCCTCGCTCGCATCCGACCGCATAGACCGGCACGATGTTGGCATGGTGCAACTGCGCGGCGGCTTGGGCCTCCTGCCGGAAGCGTTGCAGATATTTCGGATCGAATCCGGCGACCAGCGGCAGCGTTTTCAGCGCGACGCGGCGTCCCAACGACAGTTGAATCGCCTCGTAAACGATGCCCATCCCGCCGCGGCCGATCTCGCGGACGATCTGAAAATCGCCCAGCGGCATCCCCGGTTGCAATCCGCCGCCGAGCCCGGCCGACGCCGAGCCCTCCGATTTCATCGACGCCGCGGTCTCGTGCATCCAGCAGACGCCGTCCAGACAATCGCCCAAGGCCGGCTGCAACTGTGGATAGCGGGCGATCCACTGCGCGCGGTTTGGTCGCCGGCCCGCCTCCAACTCGCGCATGTATTGTTGGACGACCTTCAGCAGTTCATCCTCCGACGATGGCGGAATCTCGGTTCTCTCCTCGACCCTTTCCTCGTTCCCCTCTTCCCTGTTTTCATCCATCGTTCGACTCCGTCATCGTCCGGCGAAGACTTGCGAGCCCTCGCACCCAGAGTTTTTCGACGCTGTCTTGGCTCCGGCCCATGCGGCGGCTGATCTCCGGAAACGTGAGCCCCTGCAAGTGACGCAGCACCAACGCCTCGCGGTAGTCCTCGGGCAGCTTGGCCAGCGCGTCGGCCAACAGCACCGACTGCTCTCGCCGCGCGGCCTGTTGGCTCGGCGAACTGTGCGGATCGACCAGCCCACGCCCCAGCAGCATCGACGATTGGTCCAACTGGTCCTGCAACGTGCGTTCCAGCCGGATGTCGCGTTTTTGAGTGCCCAGGTATTTTCGGATCGCTCCGCACAGGACCGACGCCATGATCTGCCGCAGCCAGGCGATCAGTTCGGCCTCGCTGTGGCCTCGGAAATCGCCAAACCCTTTGTGGGCCTCGAGCATCGTCTCTTGGACCAGATCCGAGGCGTCCAGCTTCACTTGAAGCCGCCGGCCGATCTCCAAACCAGCCAAAAGCCGCAGATAGTTGCGATAAAGCTCCAGCAGGGGCCCGAGCGACTCGCCGCCGTCCTCGAGGGCCCGGGCCAGCAGTCGTGCAGGCCCGACGGAATCGTTCAGCGGTTTTTCCCGTGGTTCCATGGCAACGCCAAACCGG
>JAJFVC010000072.1 GCA_021372005.1 Planctomycetaceae bacterium
GCGGTTTGAGACCAATGCGGGCCGAGTCACGTTGCGGGGCGTCGTGAACACGTACTTTCAAAAGCAGATGGCCCAAGAGGCCGTTCGGCATGTCGATGGCGTCCATGAGATTGCCAACGAATTGGAAGTGTGTTGGCGATAACCGTCCGTCGCGATCTTCGCGGACCCGAAACCCTGCGGAATCCGCCGAAGCGTCCTAAGACGCCGCGGAAAAGATGCCGTTGCCGAGAAACGTGTCGGCGCAGGTCCGCAATCTGTCCTTCTATACGACGCCAGCGGGCCGACGGTTCTTGATGGCAGAGACAGTTCTGCGCCGCAATGTGGAAGGTTTGACGAACCGTCGACGCTACGGAATCGCGTCTTCCAGCCGGCCACTGCTGAAGTTGGTGATGTCGTCGAACGTGTGGTCGCTGTAATTCTCGCCGGTCGGAAAGGCAAGACCGGGATACGTCGTAGTTCCAAGAGTCAGCGAGCCGTAGGTTGCATCCATGCCAGACGACATAATTTGGAAGGATCGGGGATTGACCCAGGTATTTGATCCAGATGTGCCATTGAAACCGATACGAGTATCTCCAGCAGGATAGACTGTGGTTGTGCCGCTGGTGACGGGGTCGACGTCGTTGGCGGTCTTTATGGCATTGGTCACCACGCCCCCAACTCGATAAACACCATTTTCGGCTCGAAAATAAATGATGGCCCCTGTGGTCTTGTCGCCTGTCGCTCCATTGGGCCAGTACTTATATGTATTCAAGTCGCTTAGGCTAACCGTACCGGCGGTCAGACGCGCGGTGTCGAAATCGAAAAATGGACCAATGCGGCTCGTCGATGTGCTGCCCGAGTTATCAAATGGATCGGTGGGATTGGCGCTAAAGCCATTCGGCCTGCCATCTGAGCCAGGCAGACCACCCAACCAAAAGACTAAAGCATTGAATGGCGTCAAGGACGTAGTTCCAGTTCCGCTGCTCGAATAGATGTAGCTGGGAATCGAGGTGCATCGCGGAAATGCCCTCAAAATATGTCGGTACACCGCCGATGCATCTGTTCCATCCGGCGGATACTCGCCGAACTTGTCTCGGTAGACCTTCAGGGCCATGTCGAGTTGCTGGAGCTCCATCGAGATGGCTGCGATCCGGGCGCGATTGCGGGCGGCGATCGCCGCGGCCGTCGTCAGACCGGCTAGAATGCCGATGATCGTGATGACGACCAACATCTCGACCAGCGTAAAACCGCGATTCGTCCGCGTCATGGGACGGATGCTAAAAATGGACGGCGACCTCTTCATAACGTTCCCTGTGGATCGGTTGACTAGCCCTTGTTCCGCCTGGGCCGCGAGCGACATCCGGACGGATCGACGCCTCGCGTTGGCCTCTCGGCCCACACACCGTTAGCATACCAAACCGGTTCCCGTGCGGCAAGCTCTGAGAGCCCCCCGGTGGCGTTATGCGCTGGCCTTCACCGAGCGCGTCTCACGCGGCGCAGCGGCCGGGCTGATGCCGTCGGTCGGCGATTGGAACTCGGGAACGATCTCGTGCAGCTTGCGACGCAGCACGTCTTCGGGTTCGTTGATCAATCGGCCCAACTGGGCGATCGAACGACGCACCTCGTCGAGCGAATAGGGGCGGTGATAGGCCGCGCGGAGCTTGCTGTGCGAGGTGGGCAGCGTCTGCTCGTCCTCGAAGTACAGCTCCTCGTAAAGCTTTTCGCCCCGACGGATGCCGGTGAACGTAATCTCGATGGCTTGCTCCGGCAAACCGGACAGCCGAATCAGATCGCGGGCCAGGTCGACAATCTTGACTTGCTCGCCCATCTCCAAGACGAAGATCTCGCCGCCGGCGCCCATCGTGGCCGCCTGCAAAACCAACTGCGAGGCCTCGGGGATGGTCATGAAGAACCGCGTCATGCGCGGATCGGTGATGGTGATCGGCCCGCCTTTGCGAATCTGCTCTTGGAAGATCGGCACGACGCTGCCGGCCGAACCCAACACGTTGCCAAAGCGGACGACCGTGAACCGCGTGGACGACTCTTGCGAAAGCGTGTGGACATAACGCTCGGCGATCTGCTTCGTGGTGCCCATCACGCTGGTGGGCCGCACGGCCTTATCGGTTGAGATCATCACGAAATTCTTGACGCCGTACAGATCGGCCAGATCGGCCAGGCATTTGGTGCCGAACACATTGTTTCGGACCGCTTCGCCGACGTTGACTTCCATCAACGGGACGTGTTTGTGGGCGGCGGCGTGGAACACCACCTCGGGCCGGTTCTCCTCGAACACCTGCGTCATGCGTTGCTGGTTGGTGATGTCGGCGATGCAAGGGCGCAGCTCGATCGAAGGAAAGCTGGCCCGCAACTCACGCTCGATGTGGAAAATTCGATTTTCGCCGCGTCCGACAAGAATCAGCATCTTGGGGTTGAACCGGGCGACCTGACGGCAGATTTCGGAACCGATGCTGCCGCCGGCACCGGTGACCATCACCCGACGGCCCTCCAACAGTTTGCCGATGTTGGCCGTGTCCAACGTCACCGGATCGCGGCCCAACAGGTCGTTGATTTCGATGTCGCGGATCGGAATGTGGTTGTCGCCGCCGAGCCGGTCTTCCAGGGGGCGAATGATCTTCAACTCGAGATGGCCCTGTGCGCAGGCGTCCATCAATTTACGCAACCGCGGCCCCGGCAAGGTGCCGGCGACAACGAACACGTCGGAAATGGAATAGGCGGCGGCGATCTCGCGGACGTCCTCCAAACGGCCCAGAATCGGAATCTGGCCCAACCGGGTGCCGGGCGTTGTCTCGCCGGTGCTCAACAGGCCGCGCACGCGATAGGACAGATGAAAATAAGACTGAATCTGATGAGCCAAGATGCCGTTGGACAGGTCGGTGCCGACCAGCAACGCCCGGCGACAGTCTTTTTCGTTCAGCATGGGACGGATCATTTCGCGGAACAACCGCCAACTGGCCCGAACCGCTCCGAGCAACAGGACGGTCATAATGCAGTCGAGCGCCAAAACGCCTCGGGGCACGTAATGCGACAACTGGAAGAAATAATTGACCGACCCGACGGCCAGCAACGACGCCAGCGAGGCCCAAAGCAGGGCGACCAGATCAGCGAATGTCACATAGCGCCACCAGCCGTGAAAATGTCCAAAGGCGGCGAACACAACGAGCTTCAAACCGACGACCCAACCGAGCGTCGCCCAAAAGATGTCCAGGGACGCGGAAGGGATCGGGAAATCAAACCGCAGCAGATAGGCCAGCCAGTAGGCGACGGTGAAAATAGCCGCATGGACGGCGGCCAGCAGCCACGATCCAGGGCTGACGACCTGACGGAAAAACTGATGTCCGCGGCTAAGCGACGTACGAGCGAAAAGTCGCATGGTCGTCGGACGATCCGTCGTCTTTGCGATGAGTTGCAGAGCGGATTGTCGATCTTGCATCATAGACCCACGGAGGTTGCCACAAACGAGAAGTAAACCATGGAAGAGCGCCCCGCTGCCCCCGGCGTCTGCCTCCATCTTATCATGAAACTCGGCCTCGTCAACTCTTCGGCCATCGCTCGAAATACTTTTGATGTTGAGGCTTTTCAAACCAGCTTACATATTGTTCAAGGAAACTGAGCAGGGCCGCTTTGCCCTCCTTGGCGTCGTTCGCTATGGTGTGAATCATCGTTTTGAACATCACCGGCCATTTGGGAACGCCACGGAGAGCCCATCGCGCCTCGCCGAGGTCAACGCGATCGTACAGAACCCGTTGTCCCAGTTGATACCAGTAGGCGACCACCGCCATATCCGCATCCTTCTCCATGACCAACAACTTAACGACGACGGTCCGGTCGTCTGAAACTCGGATTTTTTCCTCGGTCTGCTCCCGCAGTTTCCAGCCGGCGGCCCGATAACAATTCCTCGGAAGGTGCTGCATGCCCTGGGTCGGGTCGCTGAACATTGCCGAGTGCAGACTGACCGTATTCCCCGCGTCGTTGTGAAACAGCCGATCCTCGATGTCGCTGGCGCCGGTGGCCGCGGCGATTTTGGGATCCAATTTGGTGGCCTCGCCGTGCCAAGGGCCCAGTTGCATGGGCAGGTCGTGGACGGTCCACGACGGCGCGAGGACGTCGGGCGGCGCCAAGCTGGCTTGGATCAAACGGATGACGCCGTAGAGCACGCCGATGACGACAATCCCGAGGCAAACGCGTAACGTGGTGTTGTTGGTCATTAGTTTGCGCCGTTAAGCGGAAATGCTGGACTCGTAGCCCATGTGTTCGCCGTACAAATGATCGTTCGGACCGGTCACCACGGCTTCGATCGAATGGACGCCGAACGCGGACAGAATTTCACAAGCGGCTTGGATCTTCGGGGCTTCGCTGACATCACGAAACACCGACAAGAGAACCGAGTCCACGTGTTGACTGACAAACCTGGCGTCGGCGACCGGCAAGACCGGACTGGTGTCGACGATCACGAAATCGTATTCTTCACGGAGTTTTCGGAACATCAAGGCCGCCGATCCGTTGGACAGCGACGCCAATGCGGTGCGGTCCCAACGACCCGCCGTGACGACCGCCATATTGTTGGTGGCGATCTGGTGCACCATGGTGGACTCCGCCTTGTGCTCCCGAAGCGCCTCGCACACGCCGGGTTCCAACGGCAAGCCGAAAACCTCGTCGAACGCCGGTCGACGGAGGTCGAAATCGACCAGCACGGTCCGTCGGCCCGCTCGGGCAAGACTGAGCGCCAACTGCGTGGCCAGCGTGGTTTTGCCTTCGCCGCCGGTGGCGCTGGACACCATGATGACGCGGTTCTGTTCTAAGTCGGCCCTCCGGAGCACGCGTGCCGCGATGCCGTCGACGGATTCGGTCAACCGCACGTGCCACGTTTGGCACCGTTTCGACGGCGAACCGATTCGACGAATGACCCTCGAGGGGATCAACGGAACCGAACCGATCACCGGCAGCCGCAGTCCCTTCGACACGTCCGAACAGCAATTGATTCGCTTGGCGTGGATGTCCCACAACACGACCAACGCCATCGGACACCCCATCGCCGCCAACATCGCCAAGGCGGACATCGCCATGCGAGTAAGATCGTTCGAGGCAATCTCCGGCCGCTCGGCCCGCTGAATCATCGTGATACGCGGCGCAGAACCGGCTTCCACCTTGAGCTTGTCGCGTTCCGCGGCGATTTCGTTCAGCGTGAATTCCATGCCCTTCATGTTTTCGCGCATCATTTCGATGTCGACGGTCGAATTGCCGAACTTCTTGGCCTCGTCCTTCTTCGCCTCGACTTCGGCTTGGATGTCGCGTTCTTGCTCGGTCGCCACGGCAACGGCAGCCCGCAATCGATCCACCTCCATCTGAACGGTCATTCGCTTCTTGCGGCGGACGATCTCGCTCAATTCGTTGCGTCGGGCATCGAATTGATCCTGCATCGTCTTCAAGTCTTGTTGATAACGATCGGTGAAACTGGACTTCAAGCCGGGCACCACCGCGCCTTCCGCTCGAAGTTGGTCAATCTTCATCCACCCCAACTGAACAAACAACTGGCGAGCGATGGGATCGTTTTGAACGAGCATCTCGACGTCGGCATCGCACACGTCGAGGGAATCGAGGGTCTTCAACAGGGCTTGCTGCGCCGCCAGATCGCCTTGGAGGCGTTGCTTCTCAAATCGCACCCTCGCCGCCTCTTGCCGATAGATGGTCAATTCTTCCAACACCAGCTTTTGTTTGAGCGTCAGAGTTTCCGTGTCGGAAGTGCCCAACTGCTCGGCCAACTTCTTCAAGTTCTTGCGCAACTCGCGGACTTCGCTTTCTTTCTCGGCGTAGGCTTGCTCCAACTTATTCAATCGTTGCTGCTTTTGCAGCTTTTCCGCATTGACCACCTCGGTCAAGAAGGCGTCGACCACCGAACGAACCAGCCACATGGCCTCTTCGGGATCGGGTCGGGTCAGACTTACTTGCATGAGTTCGGCCCGTCCGGGAAAACTGACCGAAAGATGATTCGCCAACCATTGGACCGGATCGCCGGTTTCCGTCTCCTCGATAATGATGGGAAGTCGGGTGGCTTCAGTTTTGCGAATGGCCGCCAACAGCACAAACCGATTCAGCAACAATTGCTGCTGCGTGTTTTTGTAGATCTCGAAACGGTCGCGGTCGGCAACGATGTTTCCCGACTGAAAGGCGATGTTTTTCTCTTGCAAGTCCACCCGAAGGTACGAGACCGCCGTGTACCGCGAGCCGACGCCGAACCAAACCGCCGGACCCGCGATCGCCGCGCAAAGCAACCCGATTCCGACGGCCATCAGCCAGTGGCGGCGAAACGCATGCCAGAACAACGTCGGACTGATGGAAACGCCGTTTGAATCGGCCGGCTGCGTCAGCGTGGACGTAAGGCTCCAACCGCCGTTTTGCCGATCCGCCTCAACGGTCGGGAGCAAGGCCATCGACGGCGATTCAAACGAGTCGTCTTTCCGAGGAGTATCATCGTTTGCCATGAGAGTTTCAGTCCTCTTGCCTGTTCCAAAAACCGATCACTCGAGCCCTTCCTTCTCACCGACGCTGCACTTAACGACGCCTCTTCCGCGAAACAATGGGTACCCCAAGCCCGGTGTTCGCGTTCTGCCCCGTCGCAAACTGCCCGACCACCACAGGACGTTGCATCGGAGCGATCAACAACTTCGACAATAGAGACAGCTCCGCCAGCAACAACAACAATCCGATGGGCATCATCAGATAGCCGGCCCACGCATGAACCGTTTCGCCGGCCGTTTCCAGATTGAGCGATGGAAACCACTGTCCGGCAAACTGATAAAAAATAGCGGTCACGACAATTCGGATCACGTTGGAGACAATCGCGATCGGCGGCGCGCTGGCCACGATCAATAGCTTTTCCCAAAGCGGCCGGCGGACCAAAAACGCCGCTCCAACGCAAATCCCAAAAAACAGGGACAGCATCCGAAGTCCGCTACAAGCTTCTTCTACGCGCAACGGCCGATCCTGCAACTGAATCACGACTCCTTGGGCGAAGGCCGGAATGCCGAGCGTTTGAATCACGAAAACGCTCAGCTGCGTCGCAGCCTTCTGGAGTTGTTCTCTCGCAAGTTCTTCCACGGTGCCCGGCAGCGGAATCATGAACAACAAAAACACCAGCGAGGGCCACGACCACCGCAGCCCCTGCCAACCGCCCGCCAATAAGGCCATGCCCGCCAAAAACACGGGGATCGAATACTCGGGCAGCGAACCGAAGTTGAAGTAGACGGCGGCCCAACGCATCATGCCGGCCATCGCCAGCAACACCAGCCCCCAAAGATTTCCGTGATTGGTGTCTTTCGGAAATAAATCGCGACGAAACCACAACAGGAAAATGGCGAACAGCGGAACCACGAATCCGTGTTGATAATCTTCATTATGGGTCCAGATGCGCAAGACCTGAAGAATAGACGTCCAGTAAAACCATGCGAAGACGATGGCAAACGCCACCCATGCTATTTGCGCCGATGGCGACGGGAGCATCCGTTGCAATTCACTCTTCACAGGGTTGTTGGGGGTGTTTTCCGATGCCATGACGCTGTCAATCACCTTGAGGAGTTCGTGGATGATCGGTCGTTGATTTAAGCAAAGGACGTGCCAATATTCCCGAGGAAGCTTCGGTTCGCTGCATCTGGTTGCCGCCGCTCGACTTAAGCGTTGTCGTCGTCGACCAACGCGTTGCGTTTTGCCCGTTTGTCAACATGGAAGTTGCCAAAACGCATCAACATCGTTCCCCAATAAGACAAGCGGAACGCGAAAAACGAACCGAGAACCGTGGTGTGGCGTTCGTCCCCTAACCTTCTCAGCTTGATCGAAGCCCAACAAAAAGTCAAGTTACTGCTGCGCCA
>JAJFVC010000079.1 GCA_021372005.1 Planctomycetaceae bacterium
GCCGCACAACAGGCTGGCTCACAACAGCCACCCTTGCCAAACAGACCCGCCTGAACGTTGGAAACACTGACCACCGCCAAGGCAGCCAAAGCCAACGCCGGCAACAAAATACGACGGTACATGGAAGGTACTCCTGTGTTAGGAAAGACCCTGTGGGATACTCACGCAAACTGGCGTAGGTAGGGAGGTTGGGTCCAATCTAGGACTTTTTATCGACTTGAATGACAAACACTCCTTAGCTGGATCGCCCATTTCCGCCACAACTTGCACATTAACGTTGATACTTATACCAGTAGTGTCGAAATTAACGACCCAAAATGCCTCTCTTGCCAATCATGATCTCCGTGGTCTCAAAAAATCCATCTCCTCCGGGACACCGAAGAAACACCATCCGTGAAAAAAACACCCTAAAGATTCCCCCTAAACTAACTATTACAACAAAAACCTATGTTTGATTGGACATCAAACAAAGACCGACAGCGTTTTTGAAAACCTTTTTGTTTGAGGCAGACGGCAAAAAAATGAACCAATCCGTTCTTGATCGCCAGCATGTCTACTCGCGGCTGGCCGCCGACCCGGACCTGCGCGAAATCGTCGACCTATTCGTCGAGGAGATGCCGGGCCGCGTGGCCACCCTGTCCGAGTGTCTGAAAACGGCGGATTGGGAGCGACTCCGACGCACTGCGCATCAACTGAAAGGCGCCGCCGGCAGCTACGGCTTCGACCCAATTTCTCCTGTGGCAGGCCGAGTCGAGGCCGCCATCCGCGACGGCGAGCCCGAAGAGCAAATCCGAGCGACTGTCGACGAACTGATCGCCTTGTGCAACCACGTCCGAAGTGGAACGCCCGACGGACGTTAGCCCTCTGAAGGGCCATGGCATAGCGAAGCCGCGTTCACGTCCGCGGCCCTTTCGGTTTTCCGCAGTTTGATTTAAACTGCCGACCGCCATGCCCGTCACCGCTCAGGAAGCCGCCGCCCATTTCATTGCCCAATTTCGAGAACCGCCGCATTGGATCGTCCGCGCCCCGGGCCGCGTCAACTTGATCGGCGAGCATACCGACTACAACGATGGCTTCGTGCTGCCGATGGCCATCGACCGCGCTGCGTGGATTGCCTTGCGTCCACGAGATGATCGCCGCGTGATCGTCCATTCGATCGACCACGATCGAACCGCCGAGTTCTCGCTCGACCGCCTGAGCAACGACCGCGCCGGTTGGATCGAATACCTCAAGGGCACGGCTTGGAGTCTACAAGAGACCGGCCGTCGGCTGGTCGGTTGGGAAGGCGTTCTGATTGGCGACGTCCCCCAAGGCGCGGGCCTGTCGTCTTCCGCCGCGTTGGAAATGGCCGCAGCCCGAGCGTTTTCCGCCGTTTCCCGATGGCCTTGGGATCCGATCGCCATGGCCCAATTGGCGCAGCGGGCCGAAAACCATTGGATCGGCGTTCAGTGCGGCATCATGGACCCGTTGATTTCGGCCGCCGGTCGCGCGGGCCACGCCTTGCTGATCGACTGCCGCACACTGGCCCTCGCGCCCGTTCCGCTGCCGCCCGAGACGGTCGTCGTCGTGCTCGACACGGCCACGCGGCGCGGCTTGGTCGATTCGGCCTACAACGAGCGACGGCGGCAATGCGAAGCGGCGGCCCGGTTTTTCGGCGTGCCCGCCCTGCGCGACGTCACCTTGGAACATTTTCAAGCGGCGGTCGATCGCCTCGATCTGATCGCTCGGCGTCGCGCCGGCCACGTCGTCACGGAAAACCACCGGACCCAAGAAGCCGCCGAGTCGATGCGATGCGGCGACGCCGTCGCGCTGGGCCGATTGATGTCCGAAAGCCACGCAAGCCTGCGCGATAATTTTGAAGTGTCGAGCGACGCCCTGAACGCCATAGTCGAAGCGGCCGCCGTGCAACCGTCGTGTTACGGCGCACGCATGACCGGCGCCGGTTTCGGCGGCTGCGCCGTCGCGCTGGTCAAGGCCCAATCGGCCGACGAATTTGTCGCCCGGGTGTCAAAAATCTACCAAGAAAAAACGTCGCAAACGCCGACCGTTTACATTTGCCAGCCCGCCGACGGCGCGGAGTTGCTCGTCAACGACCGGCCCCCTCGCTAATTTCCCTTTGTCCGAAAAACCAACAGATAGGGCACGGCCGGGTGGTTTTGTCGGTCGCGGAATCCCTGAAACCGCTCGTTGTTGATCCAATATCCATACGTCTTGTTGGGTTCCAGCTTCACCTTGAGCACGCACGTCTTCTGATCGCGGTCGTATTTCGGCTTGCCGATCGTTTTTGGCGAAGAATCTTGCCAGGCGGTCGACCAACTCCACGAACCGTTGGCCATCGGTTTGCTGAACGTGATGCGGATTTCCGTCTCGCCGGGGTCCACGTCTTTAACGCCCGATTGCGGCACGGTCTGCACCACGACCGGCGGCATCGCGTTGATGTCTTGAGCGGCTGCAAAATCACCGGACAGGCAAGCCACAACAAACGTTGCCGCCGCGATCGTCCAAAGCATTCGGTTCATGGCAGAGATCCTTTTCTAGGATGTGAAGGTTGAGTCTCGAAAATCAAAAGATACGGCACGGCCGGTCGACCATCGCGATCACGAAAGTTGTGGAACTTTCCCGAATTCAACCAAAACGCATAGGCTCGGCCCGGCTCGAGTTTCGCCCGCACCATGCACGTGCGTCCGTCGTCCAAATATTTTGGCTCGCCGAGCATTTCTGGGATCGAGTCTTCCCAGGCGGTGCTCCAACTCCAGGAGCCGTCCGTCATCGGTTTGCTGAACGTGACGCGGATTTCCGTCTCGCCCGGCGTCAC
>JAJFVC010000045.1 GCA_021372005.1 Planctomycetaceae bacterium
ACGTAGCCCGGAGGCGCGCCGACCAGCCGGCTGACGTTGTGCTTCTCCATGTACTCGCTCATGTCGATCTGGATCAAGGCGTCGGCGTCGCCGAACATGAACTCGGCCAGCGCCTTGGCCAGCAACGTCTTGCCCACGCCCGTCGGGCCGGCGAACAGGAAGCAACCGGTCGGCCGCTTCGGGTCCTTCAAACCGCTGCGGCTTCGACGGACCGCCTTGCAGATCGACTTGATGGCCTCGTCCTGGCTCACGACGCGCTTGTGGAGTTCGTCTTCCATCTTCATCAAGCGCATCGAGTCTTCGGTGGTCATGCGGGTCAGCGGCACGCCGGTGATCTTCGAGACCACCTCGGCGATCACCTCCTCGTCGACCACGCCGTCGGCCTCGCGCGACTTTTCACGCCACTCATGGGTGATCGTTTGCTTTTTCTTCTTGAGCTTGTCGGCCTGATCGCGCAGGGCGGCGGCCTTCTCGAAATCCTGGTTGGCCACGGCCTCTTCTTTTTCTTTATTCAGCTTCTCGACCTCTTCGTCGATCTCCTTCAAGTCCGGCGGCCGGGTCATCGACTTCAGATGGACGCGGGCGCCCGCCTCGTCGATCACGTCGATCGCCTTGTCGGGCAAGCAACGGCCGGTGATGTAGCGGCTCGACAGTTCGACGGCCGCGACGACCGCCTCGTCGGTGATGCGCACGTGGTGGTGCTGCTCGTAACGGTCGCGCAGCCCCTTCAAAATCTCGACCGCCTCGCCCTTGGTCGACGCATCGACCATCACCACTTGGAACCGCCGATCCAGGGCGCTGTCCTTTTCGATGTACTTACGATATTCGTCGAGCGTCGTGGCGCCGATGCACTGAATCTCGCCGCGGCTCAGCGCGGGCTTCAGCACGTTGCTGGCGTCGATCGCGCCTTCCGCGCCGCCGGCGCCGACCAAGGTGTGCAACTCGTCGATGAACAAGATCGTGTTTTTCGCCCGACGCACTTCGTTCATCACGGCCTTGATGCGCTCCTCGAACTGTCCGCGATACTTCGTGCCGGCCACCATCATGGCCAAGTCCAACACGACGATGCGGCGGTCCAGCAGCAGTTCGGGCACGTTGCCTTCGATCACGCGTTGGGCAAACCCCTCGACGATGGCCGTCTTGCCGACGCCCGCCTCGCCCAGCAACACCGGATTGTTCTTCGTCCGGCGGCTGAGGATCTGCATGGTCCGTTCGATTTCTTTTTCGCGGCCGATGACCGGGTCAAGCTTGCCTTGCCGAGCCAGTTCGGTCAGGTCGCGGCCAAAGCTGTCCAACGCGGGCGTCTTCGACTTGCCGGCCCGCTGGGTCTGCTCGCCGCCGCCGACCGGAGAGCCGGGCAATCCGCCGGGCCGCTCCGAGCCCTCGGCGCCTTCCATGCCGTGGCCCAACAGGTTCAGCACCTCGTCACGCACTTCCTCCAGCTTCAGACCCAGATTCATCAACACCTGGGCGGCCACGCCCTCTTGCTCGCGGAGCAGGCCGAGCAAAATGTGCTCGGTGCCCACATAATTGTGGTTCAAGTTCCGAGCCTCTTCCATCGAATATTCAATGACCTTCTTGGCCCGAGGCGTCTGCGGCAGCTTGCCCATCGTGACCATGTCGGGGCCGCTCTGCACGAGCTTCTCGACCTCCAGACGGATCTTGCGCAGATCGACGTCGAGGTTCTTCAGCACGTTGGCCGCCACGCCGCTGCCTTCCTTGATCAGCCCCAACAGGATGTGCTCGGTGCCGATATATTCGTGATTGAACCGCTGGGCCTCTTGATTGGCCAGTTGCATGACCTTTCGGGCGCGGTCGGTAAAGCGTTCGTACATGGATGAATGACCTTTCGTAATCTATTAGAAAGCAGGCAAGCCGTTCGGGCTGTTCTCACGCGGCGACCGCCTTGGGCGTTCGCGCCTTAGCCAACAACTCCCGCTCCCGTTGCATCTCCAGTTCCCAGCGTCCCGCCCCTTCCATCGTCGACAACATGTCCAATTGCTCCATCGCTTCCATCCGCCGGCCGGTGCGCCGCAACACGCCGGCCAGCATCAGCCGCGCGTCCAAATCACGCGGATTGCGACGCAACAACCGCTCCAGTGTCTGCTCCGTCTGAAAATAATCGCCTCGCAGGTAGTGGTCGATCGCCTCGCCGAACGGATCTTGGTCGCCATCGATCCGCTCCAACGCGGCCCGGCGAACACACTGCCGACCGGACCACGCGACTGACGCCAGCCAAACCGCCGCAAAACCGATCCACAGACCGTTGCGGCACTGCGGATCGATCAGCTCGCTCCAGCCGAAGCTGACCAACAACAACACGTCCAAGAGCACAAAAAGACCGACAGCAACCGCCAATCCAGCCCAGCTTCCCCAACCTACGAGTTGTGGAAGCCCAGGCCACAAATAGGTTGTTCGCCATGTTATGTGCATCCTGGCAGCCTCCGTGCCGACCGCCTACCAGGCGGCCACGAAATTGTAACTTCCAAAACCATGCGAATCAAGGCAACAAACTGCGCCGCCGAAAACTGGGAAATATCGGGAGGGTTGCCAACGCGTTTTTCATGTGCGACACTCCATATATATGTGGCATTGCTTCACCGCCGCCGCCTCGCGAGCCCTCGAAAACGCCGCCAATTGGTCGTGTCGTGCCGATTGTGACGAATTGGAGGTCGTGCCTCTGCTGGTGGGTTTGCTCGGAGAGTCCGAGTGTCGAGCCGCCTCGCTGTTGGCCGCCCGTGTGATCGATCTGCCGGCATTGCAACGTCGTTGGCCCGCCCTGGCCGAACGTTCAGCCCCCCCGAACCAAGCGGGTACGATTAAAAAACCGTTTTCGCGTGAACTGGAGATTTCGATCGATTTGGCTCGCCTGCGGTTGGTCGACCTGCCGCAACCCTTGGAGTTGGCCACCGAGCATCTGCTGTTGGGACTCGCCTCAGCCGATCACGAAGCCGGCCGCTGGCTCCGCAAACAGGGAATCGATCCGGATCGGATCGAAACGGAAATCCATCGGCAGTATCGCAGGCAAGAGGGGGGAGGGGAGAGGGAAGAAGTTTGGGAGCCCGATCCCAGCGATGACACGGCGGCAACGCCTGCTCCATCCAGTTCTGCCGTTGATTCCACGACGGCGGCGATGCGTGCGTTGGACGCCGCAGCCAATCGAGCTCGCGAAGGATTGCGGGTCGTCGAGGACTATGTCCGGTTTGTTTTGGACGACCGGCACCTGACCCAACAGTGCAAGCAGTTGCGTCACGACCTGACCGCCACGTTGCAGTCCGCGCCGACGGCGTTTCGCATGGCCGCGCGGGACACGGAGGCGGACGTAGGCGCAGGGCTTTTCACGACGGCCGAGACCGTTCGGGCCGACGCGACCGCGGTGCTGCGCGCCAATTTCGCCCGATTGCAGGAATCGCTTCGCAGCCTGGAGGAGTTCGGCAAACTGATCGACGCCGAGCTGTCGGCCGCGATGAAACAGTTGCGTTATCGCACGTACACGTTGGAGCGGGCGGTCGAGGCCACACGCGGCAACGCGGAGCGCTTGGCCGATGCGCGGCTCTATGTGTTGATCGACGGCCGAGCATCCGCGGACGAGTTTGAGCGGTTGATTCGCGGCCTGATCGACGCCGGCGCGGACGTGCTCCAGCTTCGCGACAAGCGGCTCGACGATCGGCGGCTGCTCGAACGCGCCCGACTTCTGGTCGCATCGACCCGCGGCACGCCGGTCTTGACGATCATCAACGATCGGCCCGATCTGGCCTCGCTGTCCGGCGCCGACGGCGTGCACGTGGGCCAGGAAGAGCTCTCGGTCCGGGACGCCCGGCAAATCGTTGGACCGGGACGGCTGATCGGCGTTTCGACCCACTCGATCGAACAGGCCCGACAAGCCGTGCTCGACGGGGCCGATTATTTGGGCGTCGGGCCGACGTTCTCCTCGGGCACGAAGCGGTTTGAGCATTTTCCGGGCGTCGAACTGCTGCGGGCCGTGGCGTCGGAGATCCGTCTGCCTGCGTTCGCCATCGGCGGGATCGACGCGACCAACATCGAGCAGGCGCTGGCCGCCGGGATGACTCGTGTGGCGATCAGCGGGGCGATCGCCGACGCCGCCGATCCGTTTGCCGCGGCGCGCGAGTTGAAGTCGCGGATCACCGGCGGCGTCTGATCGGAAGCGGCCGATCACGGGGTCGACGGCGTCTCCGCCAAAAATTGCTCGACGAACTGTCCGACTTCTTCTTCCATGCCCGGTCGATATCCGGCCCAGACCGCTCGGATCACGCCGCGACGGTCCACCAGCAGCGTCGTTGGGAAGCCGTTGAAGCCGATCAACCGGTCAACGATCCGAATAGTCTCTTGGTTCGAGTCATAATAGGTCGGCAGCGTGAGTTTTTGTTGTTTCAACAGGGCCTCGGTCTCGGTCCGCAAGATGGACACATCGCCGTCCGCACCGCCCGGCGGATAAGAGATGGCGGCCAAACGAAACGTCTTCTGATCGGCGAACCGTTTTTGCAGATCGGCCATGTGCGGCAATTCATCGCGGCACGGCGGACACCAGACGCCCCAGAAGTTCAGCAATGTCACGTGCCCGAGCAGATTCGAGGCGGCCAGCGCCGGCGGATCGCCCGTCAGCGGCTCCAAGGCCAGATGCCGGAGCATTTGGCCGACGCCGGGCTGCGCGTCCGGTCCGAGGTAAAACTGCCGCCGAAAAGTCTGGCGCGTCGCCCAAAGCCCCACCAACACCAGAACCAGCAGCAGCCACAGGATCGGCGACCGCCAAAGTCTCGGCTGCGGTTCAGTCCGTTCGAGATCGGCCATGTTCGAGTCCTTTTCAAACAGAAGGTTTTTTGAAAAGCAGCCCACTCGTCCTCGCCACCGGCGGAATTATAATAGCGAACGTGCCGAGCGAAAAGCATCCAAGGCGTCGACACTTCAAAAATTCCAAAACCTCACCCAAAGGCATTCGATGCGTTACGAAGTCGAAATGAAGTTTCCCGTGTCCGACCTGGCGTCGATCGCGACGAAGCTGGCGGCGTTAGGGGGCGAGGCGTCGGGGCCCGAAACCGAGACGGACGTGTATTTCAACCACCCGGCCCGCGATTTCGCACGGACCGACGAGGCCCTGCGCGTGCGACGCCGAGGCGACGCCTGCTTTCTGACCTACAAGGGCCCGAAGATCGATGCCGCGACCAAAACCCGCCGCGAGATCGACCTGCCGCTGCCGCCCGGCCCCTCGACCGCTCAACAATGGACGTCGCTGTTCGAGGCCCTCGGGTTCAAGATCGCCGGCACGGTCGAAAAATCGCGCCGCAAGATGTACGTCAACTGGCAGCATCGCCGCGTGGAGGCGTCGTTGGACCAGATCGAGCGACTCGGATCGTTTGTCGAATTGGAATTGGTCGTTGAATCGGACGAACTCGACGCCGCCCGGACCTGCATCGCCGCGCTGGCCGACCACTTGGGCCTCCGCGTCAGCGAGCGACGCAGCTACTTGGAACTGCTCAGGCAAGACCAACCGGGCGCGGGTTCCACGTAAATTGCACTTTCACTATCTTCCCTAATTTGTAATACTCCGGCATGGACGCATCGAAACCGATGACGATTTTCTTTTCGGCCGGCGAGCCGAGCGGCGACCTGCACGGGGCCAATCTGATTCGCCAGCTTCAGGCCCAGTCGCCCGGACTGCAAGCGGTCGGCTACGGCGGCCCCAAGATGGCCGAGGCTGGCTGTCAGTTGCACGAAGACCTGACCGCGTTGGCCGTGATGTGGTTTGTCCGAGTGTTGTTGAACTTGCACAAGTTCGTGGGACTGGTAAGCCGCGCGGACCGATACTTCCGCCATCATCGGCCGGACGCCGTCGTGTTGATTGACTATCCAGGCCTCAATTGGTGGATCGCCCGGCGTGCGAAAGTCCATGGAATTCCGGTGTTTTATTATTCGCCGCCCCAGATTTGGGCCTGGGCCCGATGGCGGGTCCACAAAATGCGGCGGCTGGTCGACCACGTGCTTTGCGGACTGCCGTTCGAGGAAGCGTGGCTCCGCCAGCACGGCTGCAACGCCACGTTCGTCGGGCATCCGTTTTTCGACGAGGTGCAACGCCATCCGTACGATGAGTCGTTCATGGCCGAGCGTCGCGGCCGGCCGGGCCCGTTGGTAGTAATTTTGCCGGGCTCGCGGACCCAAGAGGTCACGAAAAACCTCCGTTGGTTTTTGAAAGCCGCGGCCTTGGTCCACGAAAAGGCGCCCGATGCGCGGTTCGCCCTGGCCGCGTTCAAGCCGCACCAGGCCGAAATTGCGCGAAAGTTGATCGAGCCGACCGGGCTGCCGATCGAAGTCTGTCTGGGCAAGACGCCCGAGTTGATGCGGTTGGCCGATTGCGCGATGTCGGTTTCCGGCTCGGTGTCGTTGGAGTTGCTCTATCACACCACGCCGACGGTCATTCTGTATTGGATCGAGCCGTTCGCCTATTGGGTGCAAACGTTCTTTCGGAAGGTCAAATACATCACGCTGGTCAATTTGCTGTCGACCGACGGACTGGACGACCGCGACCTGACGCCGTACCGTCCCTCGCAACCGGACGCCGATCGGGTGTTGTTTCCCGAATACTTGACCTATGAGGACAAGTCAGCGGCGGTGGCCGGCCATGTCGTCGAATGGCTCACCCAGCCCGAGCGTCGAGCGGCCCGAGTCGAGGCGCTTCGCCAGTTGAAGGACCGCGTGGCCCACGGCGGCGCATCGCGTCGGGCGGCCGATTATATTTTGGACATATTGAAAAATCGGGCTCGACCGCGAAAACGCTAATCGAGTCCTCCGCCGCCGAACCCGCTCGACGCCTCGGGGGTCGCGGGAGTCGGCCTTAAAACAAGTCAGGATCTTCTCCCATGTTGTTCGGCGAACCGGAACGCACCCGATACGACCTGAACTTATCGGTTTTCAGCATCCCGGTGCGGGTCCATCCGATGTTTTGGCTCATCACGCTGTTGTTGGGCTACGACCTGGGCGACGTGGCATCGGTTTTGACGTGGATTTTGGCGGTTTTTGCGTCGATTTTGGTCCACGAACTTGGCCACGCGATGACGATGCGGGCTTTCGGATTCGAGCCCTGGATCGTCTTTTACGGTCTCGGCGGCCAGACGTCCTATCAGCCCGGCTATCACGTCCATTCCCGAGGCCAGAGCACGTGGGGCCAGGTGCTCATCAGCGCGGCGGGTCCGATCGCCGGATTTCTGTTGGCCGGACTGTTGTTGCTCGGACTGCATGCGGCCGACCACCATCACGTGGATCTCAACGCCGGCGTGTTGCGTCTGTTGAGCTTCATGTTTTTCATCGGCGTCGTCTGGGGCATATTGAATCTGCTGCCGATCTATCCGCTCGACGGAGGACACATCGCCCGCGAACTGCTGACCCGGCTCAGCGCGCGTCACGGCGTCGATTTGTCGTTGTGGCTTTCGATCATCACGGCTGCCGGTCTCGCCGTGATCGGATTGGTGTGGGGGCACAACTGGTTCATCGCGATGATGTTCGGCTATCTCGCGTACATCAACTACACGATCCTGCAGGCTACTCGCCGCGGATGGTGATTGTTCATATCGGAAGAGAAATTTTTTGCGAAACGGCGACGAATTTCTCAACTGGGGCTTGCAAGAATTTTTTCGCAACGCTAAAACATATTTTCAGTTGGGCATGATGCTGGGTCTCCGATGGTCGGAGCGCTCGGCCCGAGGCCCACGAGAAATCTGACGGAGGTTATTGTGGCCAAGAAGAAGGCAGTCAAGAAGGTCGCCAAGAAGGCGCCCGCGGCCAAGAAGGTCGCCAAGAAGAAGACCGCCAAGAAGGTTGCGAAGAAGGGCAAGTGCTGCTGCGGCAAGTAATTGCCCAAGCACATCAGTTAAGCCTGAATTCGCGAGAACCTCGCACCGATTACGACGAGAAAGGGCCGCTGAAACGCAAGACGTTTCAGCGGCCCTAAGTGTTTTAATAGCAAGGGATTAGGGATTAGCTGTTAGGGATTAGGCTTCCATGGAAACTCTAATCCCTTCCCTCTTCTTCACTTCAGCACCGGCAGCGTCGGCAGCATCGGATGGCGACGATGTTGCGATGACAAACTGCCGACCACGTTGCGACAGATCGTTTCCAAATACGGCCGCGCCGCCACATCGTCGAAGGCGGCGGTCACGCGCCCGGCGTCTGCGCCTTCACGCAACGCGGGGATCAACGGCAACGCGCCCAAGAATGGAACGGACAACTCCGCCGCGCGCCGCTCCGCACCTCCGGACCCGAACAGCGCATGCCGAGCGCCGCAGTCGGGACACACGAAGAAACTCATGTTCTCGATCATTCCCAGCACCTCAATGTGTACCTGACGAAACATCGAGATCGCCTTGACGGCATCCAACAGCGCGACCTCCTGCGGCGTGCAAACCACCACCGACCCGGTAAGCGGGAGTAACTGGGAAAGAGAAATCGACACGTCGCCCGTACCCGGCGGCATATCGATCACCAGATAGTCGAGCTCTCCCCAATCGGTGTCGCGCAGGAATTGCGTCAGCGCGGTGTGCAGCATCGGGCCGCGCCAGATGATCGCGTCGCCCTCGGGCACTAAAAAGCCCATCGACAGCACCGACAACCCATCGATCGAGACCGGTTGGATGCGGTCGTCGATCATAAGGGGCTGCTCATGGTTGCCGAACAGATGCGGAATGCTCGGCCCATAAACGTCGGCGTCCATCAATCCGACCCTGCAGCCGGCGCGATGCAATCCGTAGGCCAGATACGCGGCGATCGAACTCTTGCCGACCCCGCCTTTGCCCGACCCGACGGCGATCACGCTTTTGACGGCCAGCCCCATTTCGCCCTGTTTTTCTGGCTTTCGCTCGTGCACGGCCAGCTCCACCGTCACATCGAGCCCGGGAAACTGCCGCTGCAACTGGGCGACCAACTCATCGCGAGTGGCCTGCCACAACGGGGCCGCCCAGGTGGTCAATCCCAACGTAACCGCAAGTTTTTGGCCTTCCAGACTCACGCGATGCAATTGTCCGAGCGGTCCGACGCCCCGGCCGGTTTCGGGATCGGGAAATTGAGCCAGCGCGGCGCGAACCGCGGCTTCGTCCACGTTGTTCGACATCGTAGCAAAATCCTCAGGTGCTAGGAAAACTAGGTAAAATAAAAAACGCCACGCCCCGCAAGCGGCCCTCACAAACTCAGCCCGTCGACGCTTCGCGGTCCGGTCTGGTCCACGGCAGGCCGTCCCAAATCCGCTCGGTCAAGCTCCGCGACGGCGTGGGCGCGTCGGCCAAATGTCGGCAGGCCAATCGAGCGAGCCGACCCGCCTTGCGCGGCGAATCGACAAAATCGACCGCCCCGGCCTCCCGCACCAGCGCATCATACTCGCTCCAACGCCGATCGGTGACCGCCGCCACGCGGGCCGCCGGAAAATCACGCGGCAGCTGGACCAGTCGCTCCAGCAATTCTTCCGCCCGAGGGTCGAACTCGACAACGACGAACGACGCCGGACTGGCGGCCAACTCATCCCAACAGTCGACCCACTGGCGGGTCTCCCAAACGCGAACGCCCGCCCCGGCCAATTCGCGGCGCAGCGCGATCGCCCAACGGCCCGATCGTTCACAGACGATCAGCCGTGCGGGATCCGGGCGACTCGTCTCATACAGGCGCTCTCCGCTCTCCACGCTCCACTCTCCACTTATTCCAACCCTAACTGCACCATGCATCGGTAGAGCCGAGGACGAGTCATGCCCAGCAGCCGGGCCGCCCTGGCTTTGTTGCCTTTCGCTTGGGCCAGCGCGCGGCGGATCAACTCCCGCTCGACGCGGCCGAGGTATTCGTCCAATACAATGGTTTCTTCGACCCGAGGCGGTCGAGCGGCCGCTTGACCGGCGATGCGCAACCGATCGGGCAGGTCGCCCACGTCGATCTCCCGGCCCGCCGCTTGGCGATAGGACTGGGCCACCACCTCGGCCAATTCGGCCAGATTGCCGGGCCAATCGTAGCCGTCCAACCGATCGAGCGCGGCCGGCGTGAATCCGCCGACCTGACGCGGCCCCTCGGCGTTCAATTCCTCCAAAAACAACTGAGCCAGCAACGGCAAATCGCCGCGGCGTTCGACCAGCGGCGGCAAAACAATCACGATCGTGCTCAACGCCGCCGCCAAATCCTCGCGAAACGCCCCACGCCGGACCAACTCGTCCAGAGGTTCGGTGGCGGTGGCCATCAGACGCCAAGCGATCGGGCGACGCACCAACAACGATGCCGCTTCGACCTGCAAATCCGCCGGCAACTCGTCGACTCGATGTAGCAGCAACGTGCCGGGCTGCGTCGGCCGATCCGAAGAACTCCCCCTCGCCAACGCGGCGGCGATCATCTCGGGCAGGTCGGGGCCCAGCAACGGACAATCCAACGGCGTGAACATCCCAAACTCGTGCAAACCGGCGCCATAGTGGATGGCCCGCGCCAAATGTTGACGCCCGCTGCCCGGCGGCCCAACCAGCAACACGCTGGCTCGACCGGCTGCGGCCAGCTCGACCTGACGCCGAGCCCGCTCGATCGCCGGCCCGTTGCCAATGAGCCGATCGGCTCGATACCGCGAGGCCGCTTCCTGACGAAATCGCTGCACCAGCCGATGCAACGCGATCGCGTCGGGCTCGACCTGCATTGACGACGGCTCAGACGCCGGTGTCACAGTTTCATCCGTGGACGCGACGATCGCCAGCACGCCGAATAAATCATCGACGTCGCCCAGCGGCAGAAATTTTGCGCAACGTTCGGTCCGACCGCCGTCGGCGGCGACGCGAACCACGGTGGCTTCGACCGTCTTGCCCGCCAACACGCTTGGCGGTGGACACAAACCAGCCGCCACGGCATCGAGCCCCGTCGCCGCCGGACTGGAATGATAGCCGCAACGGCAGCCCAACAGCGCGTCCCCTACGCCAAGCCAATCTCGGCCCGCCCGATTCAAAAAGACCACCGCAAAATCCGGGTCGAGCACGTAGATGGGCCGCTCGGCCGAATTAAGCAAATGGGCTAGTTCCGTGCTGGAGATCCTTGGTGGAGACATACGTCTTTTATTGGAGATTTTTTCGCAATTTCGTCACAAATTCACACCGAGGTGACACGATGTTGTCACTCGCATCCTCGATAATAGCATCGCCGAGCCAAAATGAACATTGCCGCGCGCCGCCACGCCAGGGTTCGGGGCAGACTGGTGTGGCGGTCTTTTTTGTTTGCGGCGAATCTTGCGGCGTGCGGTCCTCAAGGCGCGACATCGGGGCGGCCTCTTGATTCTCCGCCCTCCAGGTTCCGCATCCGACTCGCCAGGGGCCCGGCCAGACGCCAATGGCAATGGTCAACAGCGCACACCCCACGGCAATCCACCAAGCGCCGCGACCGCCCTCGGCCCTAGGCGTGGCCAACGGCGTACGAAAATACATGACCGCCACCACGCGCAAATAATACGCCGCGCCGACCGCCGCGTTCAGCGCACCGACCACGGCCAACGCAATAAACCAAAGCCGCGCCGAACCGCCCACGTTCAACGCCCCGCCAAACAGCAACAGCTTGCCCCAAAAACCGGCCAGCGGCGGCACACCGGTCAACCCCAACAAACACACGGCCAACACGGCGGCGACGGCCGGTCGCGTGCGGCCCAAGCCGGCCAACTCCTCGATGCCATCGAGCCGGCGGTCCGATCGGCCGAGATGTTCGAGCGCGGCCATCGCACCGGTGGTGGCGGCCGCATAGGTGACGAAGTAAAACCACATCGCGGCGATTCCGTCCCAATGGCCCGACGCGACGCCGCCCATCGCCGTGGCCAGTCCGATCAACAAGTATCCGCTCTGGGCGATCGACGAGTAGGCCAGCATGCGACGCAGGTTGTCCTGCCAAAGGGCCAGCGCATTGCCGAGCGTCATGCTGAGGATCGCCACGGCCAGGACCATTTGCCAAACGAACGCACCGGGGCAGGGCAGGGCGATGGCCAACAATTTGACCATTGCGGCCAGCCCCGCCGCTTTCGGCACGACCGACAACATCGCCGCGTTAGGATAGGTATTGCCCTCGTAAACGTCCGGGGCGTAAAACTGGAACGGCACCGCCGTGATTTTGAAACACAACCCGGCGAAAATCAGGCCCGCCGCCAATCGATCGAACGCCGCAAAACCCGTCGGCACGGCCGTTTGCACCGCCCGAAGCTCGAGCGACCCGGTCACGCCGTAGAAAAAGCTGAATCCGTACAACAACACCGCCGACGAAAGCACGCTCAGGAAAAAATATTTTGCGGTCGACTCGCGGCCCTCGGCGTCGCGGCGGCCCAAGGCCAACAGCACATAGGTGGGAATCGACACCAGCTCGAGTCCAATGAACAACGTCGCCAGATCGGCGGCCCGGGCCACAAGCATCCAGCCGGCGATCGACACCAACAGCGCCCCGAGCGATTCGGCCGAGGCCGCTCGGGCCGCCAGCGGCACCAACAGCGCGCCGAATCCCACGGCCAGCCATCGGACCAAGCCCGGCGCGGGTCCAAACCCCAAGGCCAGCGCGGCGGAAGCCAACGCCGCCCAAGCCGTCCAGCCCCACAGGCGTCGGACGTCCCAAAACGCGCCGCCCAAAAAGATCGCCGCGGCCACGGCGACCAAAATCATTTCGGGAATCAGGGATGGAAGATTCATTGCGGCTTGATCGAATCGAGGGCGATCGGATGGTTTTCTATTCCGGCATCCCGATCGAGACGGAATGACGCTTGCTGTTTCCCTTGCTTGGTCTCTCGAGGTTCCATTCCGATCCGATCCAAAAAGAACCCCGGCTGGACGCCGATCCACACGATCAACACGACCAGCGGCACGAAGCAGCCAATCTCGCGCGGCGACAGATCGCGGGCCGACGTTTCACGAGGCTCGGGCTCATGCAAGGGCCCGAAAAACACCCGGCGATACATGTTCAACAGATACCATGCCCCCAACACGACGCCCAACACGCCCAGCACGCCCACCGCGTGATAATAAGTCGCGTGGCCGTGCAACGCGGCGGCCCAACAACGCTCCAACGTGCCGGCCAAAATCAAAAACTCGCCGACAAACCCATTCAGACCCGGCACGCCGATGCTCGACAGCGTCAACACCATCGCAAACATCGCCAGCCAAGGCATGCGTCGGGCCAAACCGCCCAGGTCGGCCATCTGCCGGGTGTGATAGCGCTCGTAGAGCATGCCGACCACGGCGAACAGTCCGCCGGTGGCCAGCCCATGGTTGACCATTTGCAGCACGCTGCCGGCGACGCTCAGCCGATTCATCGCAAAAAGCCCCAACATGCAAAAGCCCATGTGGCTGACGCTCGAGTAGGCGATCAGTCGTTTGAGGTCCTGTTGGGCCAGAGCGACCAGCGCGCCGTAAAGGATGCCGACCAGCGCGACGCCCAGCAACCACGGCATCAGCATGAATGCGGCTTCGGGCAGCATTGGCAGATTGAACCGCGCAAACCCGTAAACGCCCACTTTCAACAGCACGCCGGCCAACAACACGCTGCCGGCCGCCGGGGCCTCGACATGGGCCAGCGGCAACCACGTGTGCAGCGGAAACAGCGGGGCTTTGATCGCAAACCCCGCAAATAAGGCCCCGAAAACCCACAGTTGCACGTTCAAGTCCATCGGATGGTCTTGCAGCGACCGGGTCAACTCGGGAATCGAGAACGTCAGCCGCCCGGCCGCCTGGCCCGAGACGGGATGATAAAACGTCCAAATCACCAAACTCAACAACCCCAACAGCGTCAACACACTGCCGGCCAACGTGTACAGAAAAAACTTCACCGCGGCCGGACGCCGCTGGTCGCTGCCCCAAATGCCGATCACGAAGAAAAGCGGAATGAGCGTGAACTCGAAGAACACGTAAAACAACACAACGTCCCGAGCGACGAACACGCCCAGCAAGCCCGTCTCCAAGATCATGAGCAGCCGATAGTAAAGCGTCGTCTGCTCGCGGATGGCGTCCCAAGAGACCAGCACGGCGACGATCACCAGCAGCGCGGTGAGCGCGAACAGCCACAAACTGAGTCCATCCAATCCGACGCTCCACCGAATATCGAGCGTCGAACGGTCGCCGAACCACGCCCAATCGGTCACGGCGAACGGTTCGCCCCCGCGCGGCGCACAGGCGACCAGCACGGCCGAGACGCCGAAGGTGGCCAACGCAAACCCGAGCGCGACGACCCGCGATCGGCGCATATCGCCACCGATCGGCATAACGCCGAGCAGCGGCAACAACAGGGCCATCATCAACAGCAACGACATCATCGGCAGAAACAGAGAATTGCGAATCAGACCGCAAGCCCAAGTCTAATCCCCAATCCCTAATCCCTCCATTTCCTACATCAACAGCATGACAACCAACACCAACACGCCGACCATCATGGCCAGGGCATAAAACGGGGTCAGACCGTTCTGGATCGGCCGCAACGCCGCGCCAAGCCATTTGGGCGTCCAACCGACCATGTCGACCAAACCGTCGAGCACCCAGCGATCCAACAGGGCCGCAAACCAGGCGACACCTCGCATCGGCCGTACGATCAACCCTTGATACAGCGGGTCGATAAAAAACTTGCCGTAGGACAAACTGTACAACCCAAACACGTTCATCAAGCGAGCCAGCGCGGCGGCCTTGCTTCGACGTCCCAGAAAAACCACCGCGGCCAACGCGATGCCGACCAGCGTCACCGCCATGCTGATCCGTCCCAACGGAACGGCCCGCACCGAGGCGGCCAACTCGCCGGCGTGCAGCTCCCGCCAGCGGTCCGGCAGCGGCATGGCGGCCAACAACCGATCGAGCCCGCCGGTCCACTCGAAATACGCGCCAAGCACCGCCGAGCCGAACGCCAACACCATCAGCGGCACGGTCATCACGCCGGGCGACTCCCGCACGCGACCCTTGGACTCCGGCGGCAGCTTTTCTTCGCCGTGAAACACCAGGAAGAATGGGCGGAACATGTAAAAATCGATCAGCAACACGCCGACCAACGCCGTGGTGAACAGCATCCGATGCCATTGGGCGCCGTCGCCCGTGGACGCACGATTCAGCACGGCCAGCAGAATCGCGTCCTTGCTGAAAAAGCCCGAAAGCGGCCACACGCCGGCGATCGCCAGGCAACCGATCAGGAAGGTCCAGTAGGTCACCGGCAGCCGTCGACGCAGACCGCCGAGACGCCGGATGTCGGTCACGCCGCCAGTGGCGTGCATAACGCTGCCGGCCCCAAGAAACAGCAGGGCCTTGAAAAACGCGTGGGTCGCCAGATGAAACATCGCGGCCGTCAAGCCCGCCAGCGTGCCCATGCCCAGGGCCAAAAACATGTAGCCGAGGTGGCTGATCGTCGAGTAGGCCAAGATGCGTTTTAAGTCGTTTTGGGTCAGCGCAATCACCGCGCCCAGCAAGGCCGTGCCGCCGCCGACCAGCGCCACCAGGTCGGTGACCTCGCAGGCTGCGAACATCGGCAGGCAGCGCGCGATGAGATAAACGCCGGCCGTGACCATCGTCGCCGCATGGATCAGCGCGCTGACAGGCGTCGGGCCTTCCATCGCGTCGGGCAGCCAGACGTGCAGCGGAAACTGGGCGCTCTTGCCGCAGGCGGCCCACATCAGCAAACAGCAGATGGCGGCGATCGGCGCCGTCCGACCGGCCGACGATTTGGCGGCCTCCAACACCTGGTCGATCACGCCGCGTTGGACCAGCGCCCCGTCGGCCCACGTGCTATGCAAGTTCAACGTCCCAAAAAACGTCCAGATCAAAAACATCGCCAACAAAAAGCCGGCGTCGCCAACCCGATTCACTAAAAACGCCTTCATGCCGGCGACCGCGGCGGCGGGCTTTTCGTACCAGAAGCCGATCAGCAGATAACTGCACAGCCCAACCAGTTCCCAAAACACGAACAGCACGACCAAATTGCTCGCCTCGACCAGCATCGTCATCGAAAAAACAAACAGGCCGAAGTAGGCGAAGAACCGCCAACCGCCCCGGTCGCCGTGCATGTAGCCGATCGAATAGACGGCCACCAGCGCGGCCACGCAGGTGACGATCGTCAGCATAACGGCCGAAAGCGAATCGGCCCGCAACACGACGTCGATTTGGAACGCGGTCGGTGGGCCGGCCGGCCCAGGATCCTCGTGGAGCGTCGAAGTGGATGGCGAAATCCGAAGATCGGCCCAGCGCCACAACGTCACGACCCGTTGGAAACCCTGCGAACTGTCCGACTGCATTTCGACCCCGCGTTGCACCTGGAATGTCAGGACGACGCTGGCCAAGAAACTTGCGACTACGGCGACCACCACCGGCCAATGGCTCCGTCCGCGCAGCACGCCGGTTCCCAACGCGGCGGAAAGCACCGCGCCGGCCAGCGGCAACGTCGGAATCAGGATCAGCAAGGTTTCGATCGTCATTTATACGTTGGGTCGAAAGTCGGTCTCGTCCGACGGCACATCCGGCCGCACGCCGGCCAGGGGCAATCGGGGCAGCGGCTCGTCGCGCCGGCCCAATGGCGGCGCGGCGGGCTGCGGTTCATCGTAATACGGCGGCTGGTTCGCCTCGCGCAGCAGTTGCCAATCGGTGATGTCCAACCGATCGCGGCGGTCGAACAACATCAGCACCAAAGCCAAGGCCAGCGCCGCTTCGCAGGCGGCCACCGCAACGATCAGCAGCGTAAGCGACTGTCCGCCGAAATCGTTGTGAAACCGCCCCCACGCCACCAAGCTCAACGACACGCCTTGCAACATGATCTCCAATGCCAGAAACATTACGATCATGTTGCGGCGACTCAAAAACCCGATCATGCCGATGCCGAAAAGCATCGCGCCGACGATCAGGTAGTTGTTCAGCAATGCAAGTTCGGAGGACATGGTTTGATCTTCGTGGACCGCCGCCCGAGTGAAACCGCAAACGTCTCGCTAGCCCCTCGTCTCCGGCCCCTTGTGATTTTCCATCCGTTTCACCACCGCCACCGCTCCGACCAACGCGACCAACAGCAACACGCCGACCGCCTCAAACACAATAACGTGGCGATCGTACAACTCGCGGCCCAGCCGAGCCACATGGTCCGAGGCCAACACGCCGTCGCTCAACGCCGCTTGGGTCGGCGCCGCGATCGCCGAACCGGCCGAATACAGCACGCCGCCGACGGTCATCGACAAAACGCCGACCAGCACCATGCCGGTGACCGAGGAAACCAACGCCTCCCAACTCACCCGATCGTACAGCGCCTTGCCCTCCGGCTGTGCGAGCATCAGGACGAACAAGAACGTGACCAGGATCGCGCCGACGTAGACGATCACCGTAGCGACGGCCAAAAACTGCGCCCCGGTGAACAAAAACAGCCCCGCCACGCCCAACATCGTCTGCCCGAACCAAATCGCGCAGTACAGCGGATTGCGGAACGTGACGGCCGAGACCGCCGCGACGATCGTGACGACCGTCAGCACCCAAAACACCGCGTTGGCCATCCATGGGCCGACCCCCGGCATTTGCGACGCCCCAAGCCCCAGCGCCGCCGCGGCCAACACCATGCCGACGCCGCGTCCGCGCGACGTGCCGCGCGGCAGCATCAGCCACAGGCCCAACGAGCCCAACAACACGGTCAAGGTCAATAGGTGATTGGGAGTCAACATAAAACACAGGGATTGGGGACTAGATTTTGAGTTCGAGCCTAATCTCTAATCTCTAATCCCTTCATGAAATCATAGACGCTCAACAATTTCACCTTGTCAAACACCATTTCCTCGCGGCTCTTGCCCGACAAATCGTAGAGGCTGGTCAGCTCGATGGCGTCGACCGGGCAGGCCTCTTCGCACATGCCGCAGAAGATACATCGAAGTTCGTCGATCGTGAAGCTCTCGGGATATTTTTCGCGGTCGGGCCAAGGACTTTCGGCCGCCACAATGTCAATGCAGTGGGCCGGGCAGGCCGTCGCGCACAGGAAACACGCCACGCACTTCACTCGGCCTTGCTCGTCGCGGTTCAATCGGTGCACGCCGCGATAGATGTGCGGATCGGGGATCTCGTGCCGCTGCTCGGGCGATTGGACTGTCTTTTTTCGGCCGAACCAATGCCGCAGCGTCGTAGTCATGCCCTGCATGAACAGCAACAAATACGATTTGCCCAACGGACCCAACCGCGGACGCCGAACCCAAGTAATCGCCGCGTCGTCTCGTTTCATTTCATGACCTCGCGTCGCGGACGATTGTCGCCCCGGGTGGGATCGAACGCTACGGTCGCCGCCCAAACGATCAGCAGAACGCTCCACCCCATCACAGCCGCCGCCGAATTGGGCCCCAGCCTCATCGCCCGGGCCGCCCGGTCGCCAAACTCCAGCCACGCCGCCGCCGCCGCCAGGTTGATCGAGCCCCAAGGAATCATGATCTTCCAACCCAACTGCATCAGTTGGTCGTAGCGAAACCGCGGCCAACTCCATCGGGCCAGCATGAAGAACAGGATCATGCCCATCACCTTCACGGCCAGCACCACGACGCGCATCAGCGCAACGGGCCAGGAGACTGCGTCGGTCGACCCGGTCAGCCCCCAACAATGCCAGCCGCCGAGGAACAGGATGACGATCAAAAAGGCAGCCAGCACCATGTGCAGGAACTCGGCCACCATGCACATCATCAGTTTGACGCCGGAGTATTCAGTGTGATAACCGCCGACCAACTCCTGCTCGGCCTCGGGCAGATCGAACGGCAGCCGGGCGGCCTCGGCGAACGCCGCCACGCAAAACACCAAAAACCCGAGCGGCTGGCTCATCGCGTTCCACATTCCGCTCTGGGCCTGTTGGGCGATGATCGCGTCGAGCCGCAGCGAGCCGGTCGCCAGCACGACGCCCAACACGCCCAGCCCGAGCGGCAACTCATAGGAAATCAACTGCGCGCCGCTGCGCAACCCGCCCAAAAAACTGTATTTCGTGTTGCTGGCCCAGCCGCCCAGCACGACACCGTAGACCGCGATGCCGCTCAGGGCAAATACGTACAACATGCCTACGTCCAGATCCGGAGCGATCGAAAGCGGAATCGGCCGCTCGATGCCCCAAGATTTCGGGAACGCGTCGGACGGAATCACGCTGCCGAACGGCACCACCGCAAAGACCGACACCGCGGCGACAAACATCACCACTGGTGCAAGAAAGAACAACGCCCGATCCACATGGCTGGGCGTAATCTCCTCCTTCAACAGAAGTTTGACGCCGTCGGCCAACGGCTGGCCCAGGCCGAACAAGCGGATTTTCGTCAGCGGCACGCCCACCCGATTCGGCCCGATCCGATCTTGCACCCATGCGGCGATCCAACGCTCCAAAAGCACTAAATAGGCCGCCGCCGTCATCAGCCCCACCAGGACCACGACGATCTTCAACAGCGGTTCAAGCACGAGGGATAGCATCATAAAAAATTTTCACAACGGTCCGCGGGAAGAGGAACAATGGGAAGAGGGAAAAAAGGAAAACAAACTATTTTTTTATCGTGGTTCAATCTCCGTTTCCCCACGCCACCGATATTTTCATGCTTTGTCTTCTTCCCGTTTTTCCTCCCTTTCCTTTTTTCCTTCTCACACCAAATCTCGGACCTACGAAACAACGTTCTTGGGCGAGACTTCGCCGCCGGCCAACCAGTTGCCTCGCAAATCAACGCCGCCGTCCGGCACGGCCCCCATGGCCGCGGCGAAATAAACCATCTCGCGCGAAAACTCCTCGCGGACGGCTTCGGCATTATACAATCCCGAACGACCGTTCAAACCCCAAAGCACGCTGCCTTCGGGCCGAACGCCCAACGGCGGACGGATCGCCTGGCGAACCGATTGCAGCCGGTCGCATCGATTCACATACGACCCATCGCGTTCGGCGAACGCCGCGCCGGGCAGCGCCCAGCCGGCCATTTCTGAAAGCGGCGATGGAAACAGGTCTTGCACGACCAGCAACTTGAGCCGCTCGAAACGTCGGGCGGTCGCCGCGTCGATCCACGGCCGTTTGTATCCGCCCGAGACCCACACGCCGTCCACGGCGTCGGCGTCCAACCGCGCGAGCAACTCGTCGAACGACGCCACGCGGCCGGCGAAATGGGCCACGACCGCCTCGACGCCGCGCCGGTTCGGACATTTTTCGGCCGAGATCACAAAACCGCTCGGAAACCGTTCATCGCCGCCCTCCGCCGGCACGGGCCCCAGCGACAGCAGCGCGTCCGGATCGCGGTCGCGCAACAGCCGACACAACAGATACGCCTCCTCGACCGTCAGAAACGGCGACACCACGCCGGCCAATCGGCCCGCGTGACAAAGCTGTTCGCCCAACCGGTCCAGCGTTCCCGGACCTTTTGGCTGCGTCAGCCTCGCGGGATCGTGGACGTGCGGATAGTCGTAGCGGCCGTCGTTGCAGATCCACCAACGATTCACCGCCGGGTTTTCTCGCGGTTTGACCCGATAGACGCGGTCCTGATTCTCCTCGATCCACGTCGAGCAACCCGTGGCGCAACCGGTGCAAACGCCGGCGTGGCGACGAAGGAACCATACCCGCTGTCTATACAAAAAATCCTTGTCGGCCAGCGCGCCGACCGGACACAGATCGACCACGTTGCCCGACAGTTTGTTGTTTAGCGGGAAGCCGGGCACCACGTCAATCTCTTCCTGCGTGCCGCGACCGGCGATCAGCAGCTCGCGCGTGCCGCTGATCTCGGCCGTCATCCGAACGCATCGGCTGCACAGAATGCACCGATCGACGAACAATGTCACATCGCCCAAATCGCGGCGGCGGCTGCTGAACGGACGTGGATCGGCCCGACGCTCCTTCTGGCCGTACTGAAAATGATAGTCCTGCAGCACGCACTCGCCGGCCTTGTCGCAGATGGGGCAGTCGATCGGGTGTCGCAGCAGCAGTTGCTCCTCGACCATCGCCCGGGCTCGGGCCACTTTCTCGCTTTGCGTGACCAGCACCATGTGGTCGACGGCCGTCGTAGCGCAGGCCGGCGCGAGCTTCGGCTGCATCGTGATTTTGCCGGTCCGCGCGTCGCGGAACCCAACCTCGATCAAACACATTCGGCAACTGCCGACGACCGACAGCGCCGGATGCCAGCAATAGTGCGGAATCTCAACGCCGGCCAGTCGAGCGGCCTCGATCGCGTTAAGCCGCCGTCCGGCGGGCAGGTTGATTTCGCGGTTGTCGATCAGAATGGACATGAGAAAGTGGTCAGTGGTCCGTGGTCCGTGCTTCAAACTCCTCTCGGAACTTTCGCAACGCGGTTTTGATCGGCCAGGCGGCGCCGTCGGCCAGACCGCAAATCGTCGTGCCGGGCGTGATGCCGAGGTTGTCGCCAATCTCCTGCAACAAATCGAGATCGCTCGCTCGGCCGCGCCCCGCTCGGAGGCGTTCCAGGATTTCCAACGCCCAGCGGGTGCCCTCGCGGCATGGCGTGCATTGGCCGCAGCTTTCATGGGCGAAGAACCGGCAACTGTTGTACAGAAAATCGACCATCGAATAGGTCTCGTCGAACACGGTGACGCAACCGGTCCCGAGTCCAAGACACCCGACGCGCCACGGAGCGACGAAATCCAACGGCGTGTCAAACTCCGACTCGGTAATCACGCCCGTGCTTAGGCCGCCCAACACCGCCGCTTTGGCCCGACGCCCGTCGCGCACGCCGCCGCCGAACCGGTCGATCAGCTCGCGGACCGTGATGCCCAGTGGCGCCTCATAGCAACCGGGCCGTCGCACGTGGCCGCTTAAGCCGAACAATTTAGGCCCGAAGCTGCCATGGTCGTGCGGCACGGCCGGATCGGGCGGCGGGCCCATCGAACGAAACCACTCGACGCCCCGGTCGACGATGTGTTTGACGCAGCAGAGCGTCTCGACGTTGTTCACCACGGTCGGCCGACGAAACAGCCCCTCGACGGCCGGGAACGGGGGCTTGATGCGCGGCCACGCCCGACGGCCTTCGAGACTTTCGATCAGCCCGGTTTCTTCGCCGCACACGTAAGCCGCCGCGCCGCGATGCAGGTGGACGTCCACGGAAAACGGACTGCCCAAAATATTCCGGCCCAGATAGCCCGCCGCCCGGCTCTGGTCGATCGCCGCCTGCATCCGTCGCCAACACAACCCGTACTCGTAGCGGAGATAGACATACGCCGTACTGGCTCGTGTGGCGTAGCAACTGAGGATAATCCCTTCGAGCACCTGGTGCGGGTCGAGTTCCATCTGCACGCGATTGACGAACGTGCCCGGTTCGCTCTCGTCGGCGTTGGCGCAGAGATAGATGGGGCCGGCGAAATCCTTGGGCAGGAAGAGCCATTTTTGACCGGTCGGAAAACCTGCGCCGCCGCGGCCGCGCAGCCCACTGGCCTTGACCATCGCCGTCAGATCGGCCGGGCTCCGCTCTTTCAGCGCGCGGCGCAGCGTTCGATAACCTCCGCCGGCCTCATAAACGGCCAGCGTATGGCTGTCGGGTTTTTCCACATTGGCCAGCAAAACGCGCTCGTAAGACATCGCTAAGGACCACCCGCTGCTATCGCCAGGTCTCCATCAATTGTTCCAGTTTTTCTCGGGTCATGTTGCCGTGCAAAGTGTCGTTGACCAACAGGGCCGCGGCCTGATCGCACGCACCGAGGCACTCGGCCGCCTCGAGCGTCACGCGGCCGTCCGCGGTGGTCTCGCCCGGCCGGACGCCTAATTTTTTACACAAAAACTCCAAAAGATTTTCACCGCCGCATGCCGCGCACACCATCGAACGACACGCCCACACGCGCCAACGGCCTTGCGGGCGATCTTGCTTAAAAAATCCATAAAAACTCAGCGTGTCCTGCACCTGCGACGGCGCTAGGCCGAGCAGTTCGGCCAGCTCGACGACCGCCTCGATCGGCACGTAGCCCAACCGCTCGTGGACCCGATGCAATGCCGGCAACACGACCGCCTGCCGCGTCGGATAACGCGGAAACAGCGATTCGATTTCTTCGCGCAGCGCGGCGTCGAGTTGTTGGGACATTTTTCGTTCCACCGGAGTTTCAAATATTTTCCGTCCCTCGCCCCCCACTCTCACCGATCCAGCTCCGCGGCGATCACGTTCAGGCTGCCCAACACCGCCACCACGTCGCTCAAGGTGTGGCCGCGAATCAGATGCGGAAACAACGCGAAATGGACCAGCGACGGCGGCCGACATCGCGCCCGATAGGCCCGAGCCGTGCCGTCGCCGACCAGATAAAACCCCAGTTCGCCATTCGGCGCTTCGGTCGCGTTGTACACTTCTTCGCACGGCGTGGCGAATCCGCGATTGGACATCACCAGCTCGAAATGCGTGATCAGGCCCTCGATCGTCGACGACACCGCCTCTTTGGTCGGCAACACCATTCGGGCCTCGTCGCCCACGTTGACCGGACCGGCCGGCAAGTTTTCGATCGCTTGGTGAATAATTTTGACGCTCTCTCGCATCTCTTCCATACGCACGAGATATCGGGCCAGGCAGTCGCCCTCGTCGGCGCAGCACACCTGAAAGTCGAAATCGCGATAGGCCAGATATGGCTCGTCCTTGCGCAAATCGCGTGAGACGCCGCTGGCCCGCGCCACTGGTCCGCTGCAACTCCGAAGGATCGCTTCGTCGCGTCCGAGCACGCCGACGCCGCGCGTGCGGTCAACGAAGATCCGATTGCGTCGCAGCAGACGGTCCATGTCGCGGAAAGTTTTTGGGATCTCCCGCAAAAAATCGCGGATCATCGCGATCGCGTTCGGCGAGGCATCGTACATCAGCCCGCCGACCCGGGTGTAGCTGTTCGTCAACCGCGCGCCGCACAGGGCCTCGAAAATGTCGTAGATCTGTTCGCGCGGGTTGAACGCATAGACGAAATGCGTGAACGCGCCGATGTCGAGCCCCATCGCCCCCAGACACAGCAAATGATCCGAGATGCGCGAAAGCTCGCACACGATCACGCGGAGATATTGACACCTGGGCGGCGTTTCGAGCCCCAAAAGTCGCTCGACCGCCAAGTGCCACGCCACGTCGTTGGCCATCGGCGACACATAGTTCATCCGGTCGGCGATCGTCACATACTGGTTGAAGTCCAAATGCTCGCCGAGCTTTTCAAAGCCCGAGTGCAAGTAGCCGATGTCCGGCATCGCATCGACCACCCGTTCGCCGTCCAATTTGAGCACCAGCCGCAACGTCGTGTGCGTGGCCGGATGCTGCGGACCAAAGTTCATCGTCCACACATACGGCCGCGGCTCGTCGTGTGCTAGGTCGCCGGCAGTTGGAAGCGGCCAAAGAGGCATCGGAGTGAAAACAGGGATTAGGGATTAGGGATTAGACGCGAGACGACGGGAAAATGATGACGCTCGCCGCATCCTTGCAGAGGATAGTCTTTGCGCAAGGGATGGGCCTCAAACAGCTCAGGCAGCAAAATTCGCCGCAGATCGGGATGGCCGTCGAAACGGACGCCGAACATGTCCCACACCTCGCGCTCGAGCCAGTTGGCGCCCTCCCACAGCCCAACCACCGACGGCACGGTCGGCTCGGGATCGTTCACAAAGCAACGCACCGTCAACCGCTGGTTGGTCTCCGTGTTGGCCAACAAATACACCAACCCAAAGCGATCCTTCGCACCGCGATAGTGCAAGTAGTCGACGCAAGTGACGTCGACCAACATATCAAACCCCAACCGCTCCTTGAGCGTCCGCAACGTCTCCCATAGCGACTCGGCCGGCGCGACCATTCGCGTCTGACCGCGAAACGCGTCAATCGTTCTGTCGGGAAAAACGTCGGCTAGATTCATCGTGTTTTTGTCTCTCCCCAACAACGCAATCTAGTCCCTAATTTCTAATCCCTGATCCCTTTTCACCGCCGTCGCGTTGGATTTTGTCCTGCAAGTCGATAATCGACTGGATCAACTGTTCGGGCCGCGGAGGACAGCCGGGCACGTACATGTCGACCGGCAGGAACCTGTCGATCCCCTGCACCACGCTGTAGGTGTCGAACACGCCGCCGGTCGAACAGCACGCGCCCATCGAAATGCACCATTTCGGCTCGGGCATCTGCTGCCAGATTCGCTGCAACACGGGCAGCATCTTCATGACGACCCGGCCGGCCACGATCATCAGGTCGCACTGCCGCGGGCTGAATCGAAACACCTCGGCCCCGAATCGCGCGATGTCGTGCCGACTGGCGCCGGTGGCCATCAATTCGATGCCGCAACAGGCCGTGGCGAAAGGCATCGGCCACAGGCTATTCTTGCGGCACCACCGGACCAGTTCGTCCAGCTTCGTGACAGCCACGTTGTGCGGCAACGGCGTCATTCCCACCGGAACACCCCCTTTCGCCACAAGTACACGTAACCGACGGCCAGCAGTAAAAGGAATGTCATCGCCGCAAAAAAATAGGAATGCGAAACGCGGGGGAACGCATATTCGGAAGAAGGATGGGCTCGCAAATCGTGCGTCGGAACAACCGAAGCCGCTTCGTTGGTGCGTTCGACGCCCTCGACCGCTCGACCCAGGCGAGCCCCGTCCCCCGCAACGACCGCCCAGGGATACAAAAACAGTAATTCGACGTCGAACACGAGAAACGCGACGGCCAACAAATGAAACCGCACGTCGAAACGTCGCCGCGTGTCGTGAATCGGATCCATGCCGCTTTCATACGGCATCCGCGTCACTTGGCCCACCCGACGGCGATGAAACAGCCGCGACCCGATCAACAGGGCGATCGCCAGCCCCACGGTGCAGATCACCAACAAGAAGATTGGCACAAAGACGTTCTGCATCCGTCGCATCTCCCCGTCCGGCGTCCGATCGCCAATGCGTGTGAGACATTTTAGAGAGACGGTCCGACACGGTCAATCGTCCGAACAAGCCGAGCAACCGTTGACGTCCAGCCACCAAAAAATTGGCGACCCAAACAGCCCCCCGCAAATCGCCAAGAACGTCTCCAACTCCAAGCGCAAGAAAAACCCTTTGCAGGCGGGGCAGGGACCTGCAAAGGGCAAATCGGATGAAAGGGTTTTTGATCCTTCCACCGCGGTCATTATGTCGCATCCGAGCACGAAGCTCAAGCGAAAAGCCCCACCTTAGTGTTATAATTTGTGTGGTTTCTACGGTCTCGTAAATTTCCGCGACAGACACGCCGGAGAAACCGATGCTCGGCGCCCTAAGCGTTCAGCCGCCCAACGATCCGACAGACGTCAAAACACGTCCGCGTTAAAGTGGTGGCCTTGATAATACCGTTCGCCGCCGATGTGCCGCTCGCCGCACCACATCGGGAAGAACTGGTGTTCTTTGATGGCCGGATCTTTGCGATGCTGCGGATAGAAGTTTTCCCACTGTTTGTGGTAGACCGGAATACGCATTTCAGCTGGATAGCGATAATAAAGGTCTTCGCTGCTGCGATAGTAGTCCTGGCCCCAGAAGTTCTGCGGATAATAGACGTACGGATAGTGGTACATCCGGTTCCAATCCTGGGTGTTGTAGCTGTGGCCCCATTGACGATCGAACGCCTGTTGGGCCTGGGCGTCGCCGACGTTCAACAGGACCGACACAAAAGCTGCCGAAAGCAGCGCGAACATGGTCCGGCGGATCATGAGAGTTCCCCCCTAAGTGAAAACCAACTCGAGCTGGCGCACGGGCGCCCGCGACTCGAGGTCGCTCACTATCTTGCATCGGCACTCGGTATCCCCGGCATTGAAAGAATATCCCGCACACCCGGCATAAACGGCAGGATACGACCACCGCTAACAATCGGCAGCGTCGTTCGACCGAGACTCAAGATAGGAAGATAGGATAATTTGGGCAGCCAACATATCCCGCCGTTTTTTGCGTTTCTTGCGGGTCATGTCCGCCCCGAGCAGCAGTTGCTCGGCCTCGCAGCTCGAAAATCGCTCGTCAAAATACTCGACCGGCACGCCGGTGGTCTCGCTGAGCCACGCCCCAAACGTCCGGGCTTCTTGCGATTTTTCGCTTTCCCGGCCATCCAAATGGATCGGCAATCCCACGACAAACCGCGTCACTTGCTGCTCGGCCACCAGCAGCCGAAATCGTTGGGCGTCCTGTTCCGAGCTGCGTCGGGTGTAGTTTTCCAACGGGCTGACGATCGTCCGGCCCGGATCGCTCAGCGCGATTCCGATCCGCACGTGTCCGTAATCGATGCCGGCCACGCGGCCCGGCGACTCTGTAGGCGAAGACATGAAGACATTATAATATGGGGATCGGGGGCCAGGGACTAGGGGCTAGAGGGACCAGACACCTGGAGGGACTGACCAAATATGTCTCGTATCCTGGCCATTGGCGACATCCACGGTTGTTCGGCGGCCCTGGACACGTTGCTGAACCGAATCGATCTCCGCCCGGACGACATGCTGGTCACCCTAGGCGACTACGTCGACCGTGGGCCGGACAGCCGCGGGGTAATCGAACGGCTGCTCGCGTTGCAGCGCCGCTGCCGACTGATCCCGTTGCTGGGTAACCACGACGAAATGCTGCTTCGAGTCCACGATGGTCAGCGAGAAATCTACATCGAATGGCTGATGTACGGCGGCAACGCCACGCTAGAGTCCTACGACACGATCGAGCCCGAAACGATTCCAGCCGAACATGTTGCGTTTCTGCGGAGTTGTCGGCTGTATTACGAAACGGCGGAACATTTTTTCGTGCACGGCAGCTATCGGCCCGAGACGCCGTTGGCCGACCAGCCGCGAAAGACACTGCTTTGGGATTCAATCAAACGGGGAGCGCCGGGTCCGCATGCGTCCGGCAAGATCGCCATTCTGGGCCACTCGTCCCAAAAGTCGGGCAACGTGCTGGACCTCGGCCACTTGAAGTGCATCGACACCTGGTGCTACGGCGACGGCTGGTTGACGGCTTTGGATGTCCAAAGTGGGAAAATCTGGCAAGCCGACAAGTCCGGTGTCCTGAGAGAAACACCCCTCTAGAGTTTGGTCTTGTATTTTTCTCCCTGCCTGCCTCATCGACGGTTCGATGAGATTCTGCCAAAATGGCATACTGAAGATTCGAGACTAGAGCTCCCCAAAAAACCGCCAAACCAAGAAAATTACACAACCTAATCCACAGAAACAATTTACGGCAAATCCCAGTTTCTTTGGCACAGCGGTTGCATAAAATCGGCCCCAACCGCATGCGGCTGCCAATTCTGGGCAGGGCATGTCGTTGTTTCTCGAGGAAACTCAGCAACAGGAGAATCCGCTGTGGCAAAACAGTTGGTCTTTGACGACGAGGCTCGGCAGCCGTTGGCGGCCGGCGTGAGCAAATTGGCCCGAGCCGTGATCAGCACGTTGGGGCCTCGCGGCCGCAACGCCGTGCTCGACAAAGGTTGGGGCGCCCCGAAAATCACCAAGGACGGCGTGACCGTCGCCAAGGAGATCGAACTGGACGACCCGTTTGAAAACCTCGGCGCGCAGTTGGTCAAGGAAGCGGCGTCGAAGACCGGCGACATCGCCGGCGATGGCACGACCACCGCCACGTTGTTGTCCGAGGCGATTTACCTTGAAGGGTTGCGGATGGTCGCCGCCGGCGCGGACCCGATGGCCCTGAGCCGCGGCATTCGCGCCGCGACCGAAGCGGTCACCAAGTCGGTCGAAAAGATGGCGACCCCGATCGGCGAGAAAGACAAGAAGGGCATCGCCCAGGTGGCCACGATCGCCGGCAACAACGACCCGGACATCGGCGCCGTGTTGGCCGACGCCTTTTTAAGGGTCGGCAAGAACGGCGTCATCACGGTCGAGGAAGGCAAGCACTCCGAGACGACCGTCGACGTGGTCGAGGGCATGCAGTTCGATCGCGGATTTCTGTCGCCGCATTTCGTCACGAATCAAGACGAGCAGACCGTCGAGTTCGACGACTGCCGCATTTTGATCTATGAAGACAAGATTTCCAACGCGAAGAATCTGATTCCGCTGTTGGAGGCCGTCAGCAAGTCGAACAAGCCGCTGCTGATCATCGCCGAGGACATCGACGGCGAAGCGTTGGCCACGTTGGTGGTCAACAAGTTGCGCGGCATTTTGAACGTGGCGGCCGTCAAGGCGCCCGGCTACGGCGATCGTCGCAAGGCCATGTTGGGCGACATCGCGACGCTGACCGGCGCGAACGCCATTTTCAAGGATCTCGGCGTTTCGCTGGACGCCGTGAAGTTGTCCGATCTCGGCACGGCCAAGAAAGTCACGATCGACGCCGAAAACACGACGATCATCGACGGCGCCGGCAGCAAATCGGCCATCGACGGCCGCGCCGATCAGATCCGCAAGGAGATCGAAACGACCACGAGCGACTACGACCGCGAGAAGCTGCAAGAGCGTCTGGCCAAGCTGGCCGGCGGCGTGGCTCAGATCAACGTCGGAGCCGCCACCGAAACCGAAATGAAAGAGCGCAAGGCGCTGATGGAAGACGCCCAACAAGCGACCAAAGCTGCGTTGGAAGAAGGCATCGTGCCCGGTGGCGGCGTCGCGCTGCTCCGTAGCGAGAAGGTCATCGACAAGCTGACGTTGACCGGCGACGAAGCGCTCGGCGCGAAGATCGTTCGCAACGTGTTGTCCGCTCCGCTGCGGGCCATCGCCGAGAACGCCGGCAAGGACGGCGCCGTGGTGGTCAACCGCGTACGTCAACTGAAGGGCAAGAACGACGGCTACGACGCCGACAAGGACGCCTACGGCGATCTGTTGGAGGCGGGCGTGATCGATCCGACCAAGGTGGTTCGCACGGCCCTGCAAAACGCCGCGAGCGTCGCCTCGCTGCTGCTGACCACGTCCTGCTGCGTGACCGACATTCCGAAGGAAGAAGAGCCCGCAGCGCCCGGCCCCGGTGGCATGGGCGGTATGGGCGGCGGCATGGGTGGAATGGGCAGTATGGGCGGCGGCATGGGCGGTATGGGTGGCATGGGCGGCATGGGTTTCTAACCCGTCTCCAGTCGCTGCTCGTTTGCATTGACCCATCGACGTTTTTTATTTTTCAGAACTTTCATACTTCCTAAGAAAACGAAAACGTTCAGATTAAGGAAAGAACCAATGAAGAACATCAACCTGAAACCGTTGGACGATCGCGTCGTAGTCGAGCCGGTTGAGGCGGAAGAGATGACGGCCGGCGGCATCGTGCTGCCCGACACCGCAAAGGAAAAGCCTCAACGCGGCACGGTGTTGGCCGTGGGCCCCGGCAAATTGCTCGACAGCGGCGAGCGCGGCAAACTGTCCGTGTCCGTCGGCGACGAAGTCATCTACGGCAAGTACAGCGGCAGCGAAATCGAGGTCGACGGCCGCGAGGTCAAGATCGTTCGTGAGTCCGACATTCTCGCCAAAGTGGTGAAATAACGAAGGTAAAAAGGGATTAGGGATTAGAGCTTAGGGATTAGACTCAAATTGGAAATCTAATCCCTAATCTCTAATCCCTAATCCCCCTAAATACAAGGAATGCCAACAGTGCCCAAACAACTTCTATATGCAGATCAGGCCCGTCAGCGCATGCTTCGCGGGGTGGAAAAGCTGGCCGACGTGGTGGCCGTCACATTGGGTCCGACCGGCCGCAACGTGATCCTCGACAAATCCTACGGCGGTCCGACCGTCACCAAAGACGGCGTGTCGGTCAGCAAGGAAGTCGAGCTGGAAGACCGTTTTGAGAACATGGGCGCCAAGCTGGTCAACGAGGTGGCGTCGAAGACATCCGACATCGCCGGCGACGGCACCACCACCGCGACCGTGTTGGCCCGCGCGATCTTCCGCGAAGGGCTGCGCAACATCGCGGCCGGCAGCAATCCGACGGCCATCCGACGCGGCATCGAGAAGGCCGTCGACGCGGCCATCCTCCATTTGAAGACACTGGCCAAACCGATCGCCAGCAAGGAAGAAATGTCCAGCGTCGGCACGATCAGTGCCAACAACGATCCGACGATCGGCAATTTGCTGGCCGAAGCGATGGACAAAGTGGGCCGCGACGGCGTGATCACCGTCGAGGAAGGCAAGACCGCCGACACCACCTATGAAGTGGTCGAGGGCATGCAATTCGACAAGGGCTATCTGTCGCCCTACTTCATCAATCGCTCGCCCGAGATGGACTGCCTGCTGGAAGACGCCTACATTCTGATCCACGAAAAGAAGATCAGCAACTTGCGCGAACTGATTCCGCTGTTGGAGAAGGTCATGCAGCGGGGTCGTCCGCTGTTGATCATCGCCGAGGATGTCGAGGGCGAGGCGCTCACGACGTTGGTGGTCAACAAGCTGCGCGGCATTTTGAACCTCTGCGCCGTCAAGGCTCCCGGCTTCGGCGATCGCCGCAAGGCCATGCTGGGCGACATCGCCACGTTGACCGGCGGCGCCGTCATCAGCGAAGATCTCGGCATCAAGCTGGAGAACGTCACGCTCGAGCAGTTGGGCCGTGCCAAAAAGATTACGATCGACAAAGATTCGACCACGTTGGTCGAGGGCGGCGGCAAGCAGACCGACATCCGCGCCCGGTGCGAACAGCTCCGCAGCCAGATCGAGGCGACCGAAAGCGACTACGACCGCGAGAAGTATCAAGAGCGGTTGGCGAAGCTTTGCGGCGGCGTCGCCGTGGTTTCGGTCGGCGCCAACACCGAGGCCGAGATGAAACAGAAGAAGGCCCGCGTGGAAGACGCCCTGCACGCCACCCGCGCGGCGGCCGAAGAAGGCATCGTCCCCGGCGGCGGCGTGGCGTTGCTTCGCTGCCGCGAGGCGGTCGAGAAGGCCCGCAGCGCGGCGCGCGGCGACGAGAAGATCGGCGTCGACATCATTCTGCGTTCGCTCAGCATGCCGATCCGTCAGATCGCCGACAACTCGGGCGTGGACGGCTCGGTGATCGCCGACGAGGTGAGCCAGAAGGCCGCCACGATCGGTTACGACGCCTACAGCGGCAAGTACGTCGACATGCTGAAGGCCGGTATCATCGACCCGGTGAAAGTCGTTCGGTCCGCGTTGCAGAACGCCGCCAGCATCGCCGGTTTGATGCTGACCACCGAAACCATGGTCACGGACCTGAACAAGGAAGACAAAAAGAAGCGGATGGTCGAAGGCAGCGTCCGATAACACGGAAAGGCTGGTTCTTCGACAACCGACCGCGACAACGCCGTGGGTCGGTACCCATCCACAAACCCCAATCTTTAGGATTGGGGACAGACGCCAAGAAACCCACTGGGCCACCTCTCCTGCGGGGGGTGGCCCGACTTCTTGGCGGCCCGATCGCGGCCGACTTGCGGTTTCCTCGCAGATTCGAGAGACCTTGGTGGGTTTCCGCCGCTCGGTCGGGAAGGAATGTCTGTGACGTACAATGGAGTAGTCAACCTCTAGCGGCCGTGTGGCGATAATGGCGGAGAAACGCGACTATTACGAAGTGCTAGGCGTTGAACGCCGCGCCACGGACGATCAGATTTCGGAAGCCTACCGGAAACTGGCGATGCGGTATCATCCCGATCGCAATCCCGGCAACAACGAAGCGGTCGTCCAATTCAAAGAGGCGGCCGAGGCGTTCGAGGTGCTGAGTCACCCCGAGAAGCGAGCCGCGTACGATCGCTACGGACATGCGGGCTTGGAAGGCGGCGGCTCGCCTCATTTCCACGACATCTCCGACATCTTCAGCGCGTTCGGCGACATTCTGGGCGAGGGTTTTTTCGGCGACATCTTCGGCGGACACGGCCATGGCGCTCGGGTCCATCATGGCGCCGACGTCCGATGCGAAGTCAGCCTCGACCTGATCGAAGCCGCTCACGGCACCTCGAAGGTCATCCGATTCATGCGTCACGAAGCGTGCTCGACCTGCAACGGTTCGGGCGCGAAACCGGGCACCCGGCCCGAAACGTGTCGCTACTGCGGCGGCAAGGGACGCGTGGTCCAATCGACCGGTTTCTTTTCGCTGCAAAGCACGTGTCCTTCGTGCCACGGCCGAGGCCAAGTGATCCGCGAACCGTGCGGCCAATGCCGCGGCACGGGTTTCGTGCAGAAAAAGGTGACCCGAAAGGTCGACATCCCCGCCGGCGTGGACGACCGCACGCGTCTGCGTTTGCAGGGCGAAGGCGAACCGAGTCCCGACGGCGGACCGCCCGGCGACTGCTACTGTTCGATCCGCGTGGCCGAACACCCGTTGTTTCAGCGTCAGGGGCAAGACCTGTTGTGCCAGGTGCCGATCAGTTATCCGCAGGCGGCGTTGGGCTCGACGGTCGAGGTGCCGACGCTCGATGGACGCGAGAACCTGACGATTCCGGCCGGTTCGCAAAGCGGCGAGGTGTTCACGCTCAAAGGCCGCGGCATGCCTGACCCGCGGCATCACGGCCGCGGCGATCTGCACGTCCAGGTCTACGTCGAGGTGCCGCGCGACCTTTCGCCCGAACACGAGGAGACGCTGCGCCGATTGGCGGAAATTGAAAATGCGAACGTCACTCCGACCCGAAAGAGCTTTTTCGAGAAATTGAAGGAGTTATTCTGATCGTGTCCCACCATCATCACCATCCACAAAAACCGCCCGAACACGGACCGCCCAACAACGCCGCGGAACCGAACGTCGAAACCGTTTCGTCGCCCGAATGGACGAAGTTGCGAGACGAGCTGGCGGCGGCCAAAGACCGGGCGCTTCGCACGCAGGCCGAGCTGGAAAACTTCCGCAAACGTTCGGCCCGACAGTTCGAGGACTCGTTGCGTTACGCCAGCCAGCCGCTGTTGAACGACCTGCTGCCGGTGATGGACAACATCGAGCGCGCGATCGAGGCGGCCGAAAAGAACCACGCCGACGCCGACGCGCTGTTGAATGGTTTCAAGATGGTCCAGCAGCAACTCGAAGACGTGCTTAAACAGCACCATTGCCTGCGGATCGAAGCGCTCCACCAGCCGTTCGATCCCAACGTTCATCACGCGGTGATGCAGCAACCTTCCGACGAACATCCGGCCAACACCGTTTTGATGGTCACCCAAAGCGGCTACCAATTGCACGACCGCGTCGTGCGGCCCAGCCAGGTGATCGTGTCCACCGTCCCGAAAGAAGAAAACCATGCCGACGTATGATTACGTATGCGACGCTTGCCAGCATTCGTTCGAGTTGTTCCAGTCGATCAAGGATGAGCCGAAAAAGAAATGCCCGGCGTGCGGCAAGAACAAACTGCGACGCCTGATCGGGCCCGGCGCTGCGATCGTTTTTAAGGGTTCCGGGTTCTATCAGACCGATTACCGGAGCGCGTCCTACAAGAAGGCCGCAGCCGCCGATCATGCGCCGGCGAAGTGTTGCGCCGACTGCCCGAAGCATAAGAAGTAGAACGACCGAAGTCTTTCCGATGCCCATCCACTGCCCGATTTGCCGACGCGAGTTCGAACCGACCGAGAGTCCGACGATGCCGTTTTGCAGCGAGCGTTGCCGGCTGGTCGATCTGGGTCGCTGGCTCGGAGAAACCTACCGCGTGCCGGTGGAATCGGACGATCCGGACGAAGAGCCCGAGGAGCCCGCGTCCGCCTGATCGCTCGGACCTCGCAGCTCGCCTTATTTCGCGTCTCTTTCGCATGTCACCCCACCGCTATTTTCCGGCTTGCGTCAAGAGCGACACGACGTATAATTTCAACAATTGGTGTATTCCAAAATACCTTGTTGTTGGGGGAGGTCGGCCATGGTCGAGCACGATAACAGCACGTTAAGGACCATTGCGTGGGCGGAAGTCTTTCCTTGGCTGGGCCTGGTCCGGGCCTTTCGGATCGCCATCGCGGTTCGGATGTTGGTGTTCGGCGCCGCGGCCTTGCTGATCACGCTAATCGGTTGGGGGGCGTTGGGCGTGCTTTTTGGCACCGATCAGCCCGCCACCGACTGGCTTCAACCGTTCACGGCATGTCCGTGGCGAGCCGCGACCTCCGGCGTTCCCGACCAATTGGCGGCGGTGCCGACCGATCGAGCCTGCCTGCCCGGCGCTCCATGCTGCAATCTGATGGCTCCGGCCGCTCCTTGGGCTCTGCTGAGCGCTCCGGCCTTGGAGGGACTGAAACACACGGGCTTTTCGTGGCGCGGCGTGTTGAGCATCCTGCTGTGCGGACTGTGGGGCGTCATGGTGTGGGCGTTGTTCGGCGCAGCCATTTGTCGGACAGCCGCCGTGCAGTTGGCGGCCCATGAATCGTTGGGCGCCATGGCGTCGTTGCGATTCGCCGTGAAAAAATGGCCCGCCTACTGCGCCTCGCCCTTGCTGCCGGTCGGCGGCATTCTGTTGGCGGCCATCCCGGTGGCGGTTTTCGGACTGCTCATGCACGCCAACATCGGGCTCTTGCTGGCCGGGCTGCTTTGGCCACTGACCTTGGCCGCCGGGTTGTTTATGACCCTGCTGCTGGCGGGCGTGCTGTTCGGCTGGCCGTTGATGTGGGGCGCGATCAGTACCGAGGGCACCGACGGCTTCGACGCCCTGAGCCGCTCCTACGCCTATTTGTTCCAACGTCCGCTCCACTATTTGTTCTACATCATCGTGGCCGGCGTGATCGGCGCGTTGGGATGGTTTCTGGTCCAATATTTCGCCGTCGGCGTGATTTGGATGACCACCTGGGCCGCCGGCTGGGGCGGCGCGATGGTGGCCGACCCAAACGCCGTCGGACGATTCGGTCTGCGGCTGGTCCACTTCTGGACCGGCTGCGTCAAGCTGCTGGCGGTCGGCTATCTGTTCAGCTATTTCTGGACCGCCTCGGCCGGCATCTATTTGCTGATGCGCCGCGACGTGGACGCCACCGAAATGGACGAAGTCGAACTGGACGCCGACGAGAACGAACCGGAGTTCGAGCTGCCGAAGGTGACCACCGACGCCCACGGCGCGCCCGAGACCGAAGACGACGCGGAACAAACGTGACGTTTCTTAAACCGCGCCGGGCCCCGACGAAGCATCGTTGATTTGAATTGCCTGATCGGCCGGCAACACAAAAATCTTACCGTCGCCGATCGTGCCTTCCGGACCGGTCCGCGCGGCCTGAATGATCGTGTCGAGGGTCCGCTGCAAAAAATCGTCGTTGACGACGATCTCCAATGCCACTTTGCGCAACAGCATCGTGGTGTATTCGTGCCCTCGAAACATCTCGGTTCGGCCGCGCTGACGTCCGAACCCCTGGGCGTCGCAGATCGTCATGCGCGTGACCTCGATCTTCGCCAGCGCCGCCTGCACGGCGTCGAGTTTCGTCGGCTGAATGATGGCAAGGACCAATTTCACGGCGTCGTCTCTCCTCTCCAATAAGATAACGTCGGCGCCGCCCTAAGAGAAGTCCCGTCGGGCGAACCGGATGCCCAACCAAAACGCAGATTGCCCGGCCCAACGGCTTGGCATACAATAAGGTCGTCACCTGAGATCCCCCCGGGAGAAGACCATTTTGACGCCACGCTTCCTGTTTCTGCGCCGTCTGGTTTGGACGTTTTCGATCGTCATCGCTTCGGCGGCCGTCGTCTCGGCCCAAAGCGGCGGATTTTCGTTCGGCGGCGCCGCGACCGACAACGCCGTGGCGGTTCGGGCCGAATTCTCCGCGGACGGCCGCTCGGGACAGCTCGCCGTGACGGCCACAATTCAGCCGGGCTGGCACATCTACTCGCTCACGCAACCCTCGGGCGGACCCTTGCCCTCGAAAATCGAACTCGCCCCGACGCCCGGCGTGCGGCTGGCCGGCCCGTTCCGCCCGACCGTCGCTCCACACGTCGGCAAAGAGCCCGAGGCGTTCGGCGACCTGCCCATCGAAACCCACTCGGACACGGTCACGTGGATCGCGCCGATCGAATTGACCGCGGCGGTCGACCCTAAAACTCTCGTGCTCACCGGCAAGCTGTCCGGCCAGGCCTGCGCCCAGGCGTGCGTTCTGATGAACGTGCCGTTCTCCGCGCGGTGGACCGAAAAAACCATCGTCGCGCCCGGCGAGGCCCCAACCGCCGCCACCGCGTCCTCGGCCCATCGCGACACGCTCTGGCGGCTGTGCCTGGCAGCTTTTTTGGGCGGGCTGATTCTCAACGTGATGCCGTGCGTGCTGCCGGTCATCAGTCTGAAACTGATGGCGTTTTTAGAGCAGTCGGGCGAGAGCCGCGGCCGGGTGTTTTTGCTGAACGTTTGGTACTCGGTCGGTCTGCTGTCGGTCTTCATGGTGCTGGCCGCGCTGGCCGCCACGCTCGGCTGGGCCTGGGGCGAGCAGTTCACCCACGTCTGGTTCAAGGTGGCCATGACCGCCGTGGTGTTCGTCATGGCGCTGAGTTTCCTGGGCGTTTGGGAAATCCCGATCCCCGGGTTTCTCGGCGTCGGTCGGGCCAACCAACTGCAATCGAAAGAGGGCCCCGGCGGCGCGTTTTTCAAAGGCGTTTTCGCCACGATTTTGGCTACGCCGTGCAGCGGCCCGTTCCTGGGGCCCGTATTCGGATACTTGCTCAATCAGCCGCCGGCGACGGTCTACGCCGTTTTCGGCGCGGTGGGCCTCGGCATGGCGTCGCCCTATCTGGTGCTCGGCGCGTTTCCGCAACTGATCCGTCTGCTGCCCAGGCCGGGCGCATGGATGGAGACGGTCCAGCAGTTGATGGGCTTTTTGTTGCTGGGCACGGTGGTCTATCTGTTCAACACCTTGTCGCCGCGATGGTTCGTGCCGACGTTAGCGCTGTTGATGGGCCTGTGGCTGGCCTGTTGGTGGGTCGGACGCACGCCGCTGACGGCCTCGACCGGTCGTCGCTGGACGGCCAAGCTCGGCGGGCTGTTGGTCGCCGCGCTGATCGGCTGGTTCGCGTTCACCGTGCTGGTCGAAGAGTCCAAAATCCCGTGGCAACCGTTTTCGCCCCAAGCCGTCGAGCGAGCCCGAGCCCAGGGCAAAACCGTGATGGTCGATTTCACGGCCAATTGGTGTCCGAACTGCAAAACCAACTCGAAGCTGGCCATCGACACCGAAGCCGTCGCGGCGCTGATTCGTCGGAACGGCGTCGTGCCGATGCTGGCCGATTGGACCGACGAGTCGCCCGTGATCAAGAAAGCGTTGAACGACCTAGGCCACAATTCGATCCCGCTGCTGGCGATCTGGCCGGCCGATCGCTCGCAGAAGGTCATCACGCTTCCCGATCTTTTGTTGGAGAGCCAAGTGCTCGACGCGCTGCAAAAGGCCGGCCCGTCGCAGACGAAGTAACGTCGACGATCTCCCTAAAAAAGGTGGCCGACCCCGCCGAGGCGATAACCAGCCATAGCCCACCGAACCAGTTTCCTGCCAAGCAGGCATTTTTCAGGATGGCACGTTGACGAGCAAGAAAAACTACCCCGCTAGGACTCGAACCTAGAATGAGGGAACCAAAAAACCGTTAAAATCGCTACAATCCCTACACTCGGACAATCTCCTACCAGAGGACTCGAACCTTGAACGGAGGAACCAGGATCAAATCCTCCCAGCCAGCGATTGTCTTCTCTTCTGACTGGATCACTCCGCGACCATACGACGGCAGCACGACGCCTTCAAAAACAACTCCTCTTGGTGGTCTACAACCGTCGTGTCTCGGCGTAATCAATCACGTAAAGTCTTTAATGCAAATACGTTGCGTTCCAAACTACCCCGCTAGGACTCGAACCTAGGATAGCGGAACCAAAATCCGCTGTGTTACCACTACACCACGGGGTACGACAGTAGAACGGGAGCCATTCAACTAAAAGGAACCAGAAAAACCCATTCTCGATTCGAGTCCTGATTATATCAGGTTCGAGCCGGTGTTCAACTGCCTGATTCGTCTGCTCGTGGTCACCGGTTGCCAATATGCGTTGCTTACCAATATACTCCATTTCTATTGACTTGACTGGGTGCTATTCGCCACAGAGCATTGGCCATACGACCGGCCACGACACTTCAATGACATCTGATACACGTTATCCCAGGAAATGGCTCGATCGCATTCCAGCGGAAGTGTTCGCATGTCTCAAGGCGGGTGAACTGCGCCTCACTGTAATGCCCGGCGTGGGACTCGCTAACGGCGGTTCTCCTTGTGACGTGCCGATTGACAAAGTGCCACCCAATTTGCGGATGCCAAATACGAAATTGTGGATTCGCATGAACGACGCTTGGGAGATACAGGAAGTCTGGCAGCGAGACGACTCCGAATTGCGATTGGAAAATGTGGTTCACGATGTTCTGATCCACGATTGGGACCCTATCGGGTGTGGCGTGCCGGACGATGAGTACGATTCGTACATCCCCGGAATTTGTCGGTTGCTGCGGGACGGTGCCAACGAAATTAAGATCGGGGCACATCTTGAAGATATACAGACTGTTAGTATGGGCTTGCGTGGGAACAAAGACCGCAATCGCCAGATCGCACATATTCTCGTTGAACGAATGCGCGAATTGACCAGCGTCGGCCAGCCGAAGGGCGGGGCTGCGCCCGATCAGTCTTCGGCCAACAGCTAAGTGGATCACGAATATGTCAGATGCGCACTACGACAAAATTCTTGCAAAGCAGCTAGCGATGAATCGCCATACGTGGGCAGCATTAGTGAAACATGGCGTTACAGAGCAAAGTGAGCTTCGTTTGGATTTTTCTTACAACGCGCCCAATCGTGATGCCGCCGATTCCTTGCGTGCGCTGATTCAGGAGCAAACAGATTACGAAGTTCAAGTTGAGTCTGGCGGTGGATTCTTGCACCACAAGTGGCGAGTTGAGGGCACGACACAAACGACGGTCGTCTCGCCAGATATTTTAGATCAATGGGTGACTTGGATGGTGGCAGCGGGGAGGGAGCGACAGTGCGATTTTGATGGTTGGGGATCATTGGTATGATCGCCGGAAGTCGCGGATATTCCTGAGCCACTGGCCCGGTGTGGCTCAATAGTTGCGTTAGGCTGCTTCGGTCACTCACGGCTAAATTGGAGGTATACAAGATTCTTGGCGACTATAATCCCCGAAGGAATTGCCAAAGCCCGCCCATCCAAGCCCAAAGCATCAGGCATACCAGGGCGATCGTCACGACCTTTATCGACCAGGCAATCCAAGCCGGCACGGCCAGTCGCAGCAAACGCGGAAATGGAGCGCCTGCTCGCTTCTGCAAGATGACTGCGGCCACAGATAGGAAGAGACCGACTAAGAAACAGGCAGACAGCGACCAGACGGCTATCCGGCCAACAGGAGCCTCGATGAACTGTCGCTCGGTCAATCCCTGAAACTCTCGCACCACGATACAAAGCCAAAGGCCAGCGAAACCGATCGCCGTCAGCAGTCCACCGCTGAATCCAATCAATCGGTAAGCTGGCCATCGAGTATTCACGGCACGTCTTGCCCTTGGCTATCAACCCAGTGTTTCAATCTTCATAAATGGCAGCCCAGAAGATGACGCTATAGAAGAAGTTCCCGAAAACGAAAAACATCGTTACATAGGCAAGTATGTTGGACCGGCTCCGATACCGGCTAAGAGCATAGGCGGCGACGATCGCCGCGACAAGTGAAAGTAGCCAGCCCAACAGAGCCACATATAAAACGTAGTCTGCAACTGGTCCTTCCCATGTTACGACGGGCCTCCGGCCTGAACGGTCGGCGCGAGCGTGTAACGCAGCAAGGACCAAGAAGGCGGTGCCGGCGAAGGCTGCGACAGACGACCAAATTGCGGGGCGACCAGACTCGCGCTTCGGGCGGTCAAGCAGTGTCCGCTGCGGAGGGGATTTCCACGGAATACGAATTCTGGCAGAGCGCGGCAAAATGGCACGTATCCCAAGCATGAGGCAAGTAAGAGTTATAGTGGAAATCCCTGTGAAAACGACTATGAAGAGCCACGGATGTGGCTCGTACCACTCAGCTAACGCAGCAAGCTCCGATGGAAGCCCCTGATGTTCACGAGCCGAATTAACGGTCGGCAGAACCAACGCGAACAGAAACGACAGAGCAGCAAAGACCACGACGAATTCGCTGATTGGAAGAACCAATGTCTGTCGCTGAGATTCGTCGTGATCGCCCATATAGCTGTTCTTTCGCTGTCGCGCGTCGGCCATGCTCATTCGTGGTCGCCAGCAAAGCCGCTTCACTAACTCGACCACAGCCACCATCCTACCCCTTCTAGTATGGGGTGGCAACGGGCCATGCCCGTGAAGGTGTGGCCCACTCGGCCATTTCCGACTGCGTATCCGGCTGGCGGCACATGCGTGCGTTCGCCTAGTTTGCCGCCTGGCGGGCCTATTCCCAGCAGAACCGGAATGATGTAGAATCCCGACGATAATTTGACCTGACGCCATTGGCGTCAAACCTGCTTCCCAGAAAACCGCAAACCTGGACGTAACCGTCCTTGAATAAGCGAAGCAGCGTAAGCCCGTTCCC
>JAJFVC010000083.1 GCA_021372005.1 Planctomycetaceae bacterium
AATGTCGTCCAAGGCGATTTGCCGCTCGGTGGGCAACGCCCATTCGGTCATCTCGCGGTAGCTGCAATCGGGCAAATACACCTTGCCGACCGGCGGGACGTTGTCGAACGCCTCGGACAGCGTGGTCACTTGGATCCACGATTGATTTTGCATCAAGGCGTCGAAAAATTGCGTCAACCAGCCGTTTTCAAAGACGTGTTGTTTTGTTCCGGGCCAGATGCCGAACTTCTCGCCGTCGTCGCCGAGCACCGCGATCGCGTTCGGATGGTTTTGCGCCATCTCGGCCAGGTAGTCGATCGTTTGTTGCGGCGCGCCGAACGGGATCAAGTAACGCAGACGCTCGCTGCCCGGGAAAACCGACAGCACGCGGCCTTGGTCTTCGGTCAACAGGTGGCCGGCAAGCTGCGAGTCGGTCAGTCCGGCGCACTTGAAATGGAAGTCGTCCAGGATCGTGTATTCGATGCCGGCGTCGACCAGGTCGGACGCAAACGATTGCTCCCAGACGCGTTCGGGAACCCACAGGCCGCGAACGGTCGCGCCCAGGCGGTTTTGCAGCCATCGGGTGTAGCTGCGGATTTGTCCGACGCGGTCTTGCGAGGTGATCATCGCAAGGATCGGCTCGAAATAGGCCCCGCCGAGGATTTCGATGCGGCCTTGCTCGACCAGTCGGGCCAGACGATCGAGATATTCCGGGTGTCGCTCGGCCAGCCATTCCATCAACGAGCCGCTGGTGTGCAACGCGATTTTCAACGAGCCGTAACGCTCGAAAACGTCCAAAAACGGACGGTAGCTGTCCTCGTAGGCCTGTTCAAAGACGTTGTCAAAATTGCCGACGGGTTGGTGGTTGTGCAGGGCCAGAATCAGGCGGATCGGGTTTGGCATGATGACTCAAGCGGCAGGTTTTGGAATCGATTGGGGTAGGGATGGTTGATCGTGGAATATCTTTTGTAGATTGCAGAAATACCGCAATCTACAAAGCTCCCGCAGATGGGAATAATTCCTTAATCGGCAACCATGCCCTAGTTTATCCAGTCTGCCTGGCTGGAAAATTTTGCGGCTCCGGCAACTCGACCTCAATTTCGCGCAGGAACGCGGCGGCTTGCTCAGGAGGAACCGCATTGATGTAAAATCCGGTACCCCATTCAAAGCCAGCCGTCTTCGTCAAACTCGGCATAATCTCTATATGCCAGTGATAATGCCCGAGCTCCTGCGTGTCAAAGGGGGCCGTGTGGATGATGTAATTGTAGGCGGGCTGGTCAAGAGCCGCCTCAACTTTGACGATCACCTGCCGCATCACGCCCGACAGCTCGTCGACCTCGTTCTTCTGGATGTTTTCAAAATGGCTGGCGTGGTTTTTCGGCAAAATCCACGTCTCGAACGGGAACCGGCTGGCGAACGGACAGAACGCCACGAAGCCGGGCGTGTCTAGAACGATCCGTTTTTCGGTGGCCAACTCCTGCTGGATCATGTCGCAATAAACGCAACGACCGCGATAATTGTAAAACTCCAACGATCCGGTCATCTCTTCCCACACGTTGATCGGCACGATCGGCGTGACGATCAGTTGGCTGTGCGAGTGTTCCAAGGACGCGCCGGCCGCTGCGCCGACGTTTTTGAAAATCATGCCGTAGACCAGCCGCGGGTCTTTTTTCAAGTCCACCAGTCGGTCGCGGTAGACCCAAAACACCTCGCGCAGTTGCTCTTCGGAAAGCTCGGAGGTGCTGACGATGTGTTTGGGCGACTCGATGATCACCTCGTGCGCGCCGACGCCGCGCATCATGTCGTAGATGCCCTCGCCGCGCTTGTTCAGTTGGCCCTCGATCTCGAGCGCCGGGAACTTGTTCGGCACGACGCGGACGCGCCAGCCTTCACGGTTTCGCTGCGAGCCGGGCCGTCGGTAGGCGATGATCTCGCCGGGTGTTTTGTCCTCGTTGCCTTCGCAAAACGGGCAAAAACGCCCCTTTTGACGCTGAGGGGTCGAATCGAAATCATGCGGCCGCTTTGCGCGCGAGCTGGCGATGATCACCCAACGGCCGACAATCGGGTCTTTTCGTAGATCTGGCATGAGTAGCAAGTAGGGATTAGAGATTAGGGATTGGACACTTTTTGTTTGGGACTGGGATTGGGCTAGTCCCTAGCCCCTTTTCTTTTCACGCCTGCCACATGATCAGTTCATAATCGGGCGACGGCACCGTGGTTTCGATCGCTCCTTCGTGCGGAATGCGCTCGACCGGCTGGTCGTCCTTCATCAGTTCAACGTAAAAATGCACGGGCTCATCGGTCTTGCGGCCGAGGCTTCGGAACGGCAAGGCCAGCTCGAACAGTTGATCGGCCGCGGCCACGGCGTGCGAGCCGGCCACCACCTCGCCGTCGCGCCAGAGCCGTACCTCGGGCTCTCTGCGGCTGGGATGCGAGACCAGCAGTTCAAAACCCTCGGGCTGTAAAAACACCAGCCGCAGCGAGGGAATCTCGGCCAACTGTTCGCGGAACGGTCCGCCGCGCGAGTCCAATCGGAGCAGGAGCCGTTCGGGATCGAATCCGAAATAGAGGTCCGAGATGACGCCTTGCGTGACCATGCTCATCGTGCCGCGGGAACCGCCGCAAAGGTAATGGCCGGCGTTGATCCACTCGAAGTAGCTTCGACGCCCGTCAACTTTGACGCTCAGCAGGCCCGTCGGTTCGGAATAAACCTGCGAGGGTCGGTGGCCTTGGCGAATCGGGTGCGACAGTTCGCTGGGCGGCACTTCGCCCAATACCGTGTAGACATTTTGCAGGTGTTTGCGGAACAGGCGATCGAACAACCCGTCCTGCGCGCTGCTGTGGCTGTCGCCGAACCACCAGAACCAATCGCTGCCCTCGGCGATGAACAGTTCCTGCCAGGCCAGGGCGAGCTGTTCGGCCGGCTTCGTCTTTTTGGCGTCGATGGCCTTCAGCCATTGGCGCGTTTCGTAGAGCGAGTCCCACGCGCGGTTGCATTCGGGGTGGCCGATCCAGATGCCGAAATTGTGCTGGATCCAACTGCCGGCGAACAGGTGCCCGATCTTGTCGGTGGCCGGATATTGGGCCAGGTAGTCGCCGATGCGGACCGGACGGATGCGCGGGTGCTGAACCACGCGGCGATAGACGCCCCGCAAAAACTCGACGCCGGCGTTGGGATAATATTCCCAGCAGTTTTCGCCGTCGAGAATGATGCTGACCAGCGTGGGCCGGTGGCCGGCGTTGCCGCCCGTGGCGTTGCCGATCGCCTCCAGCTTGCCCATGAAGTCGTCGACCGCGTGGCCTGGCGCAAAACGCTGATAGTGGAATCCGATCTGGTCGCTCATCGCGTGGTCGCGGAAGACGATTTGCAGCGAGCGGCCTTGCTCTTCGACGCGCCACGGGCGATAGAGCATTTCGGGATTGCGCAGGTATCCGTTGCCGTCGCGCGAGACCCAGCCGTCGGTCGAACAGGATAGGATTTCCTCGTCGGTGCCGATCCATTGGATGCCGGCCTCGGCGATGATCGGAATGATGTTCTGGCAGACGGAGCCTTCGGAGGGCCACATGCCGCGCGGCTTTTGGCCGAACAGTTTTTCGTGGTTTTCGACCGCGCGGCGCACGTGTTCGCGGGCGTCCTCGGGATAGCCGTCCAAGTGTTTTGGCAGCATCACGTTGGGCATCGCGCGGCGGGCCAGACGCTTGTCCCACAGCAACGGCATGATCGGATGGTAGAACGGCGTGGTGGTCAATTCGACCTGGCCGCGCTCGAGCAGTTCACGATGCAGCGGCACCACTTGGCGCAGCAGTTCGAGTTGCTTGTCCAGGAGCCACTGCTTTTCCTTCTCCGTCCAGTTGCGGCCCTTGGTCCGAAACTCGGCCAGTTCCGGATCGTGCTCGAAGCACAACGGGTGCATCCAGGCCAGATTGGACCAACACTGCAAGTCGACGATGTCTTTTTTGTTGAAACGTTTGCGGGCGCGATCGGCCGAATCGACCCCGAGGCCGCGCTTTTTGTACAGCTCGAAATAACGCGGAAACGGGCGGATCATGTGATCCGGATGGACCATGAAAAAATTGTCCATCAGGTAGAACGCGTCTTCCTCGTTGAGTCCGTCGGCCGGCAGCCGGGACACGCGCAGATGGGTGTCTTGATGGCCGTGATCGGTGTAGGCGGCCAACTGCTGCAACAGGCTGGGCACCAGATTGATCGTGGCGTGCAGCTCGGGCGCTTCCTTCAGCAACATCGCCATGCCCCAGTAGTCCTTGGTCCCATGCAATCGGACCCAGGGCATGGGATTTTCGCCGGACACGTCGTCCGGATAATAGGGTTGATGTTGGTGCCAGAAAAAGGCCAACGCAACTTCGTGCATGGTGATCCTTCACCCTCGGTGGAAAAGTTTTCTTGCTCCGTGATGATGCCGGGCGAGGTCGGCAGAAAAACTGTCGAACGGCGGAAGATGGAAGGCGAAAAAATCCGTTTTCCCGCTTCGGCCCTCACCCCGGTCCTCTCCCGGCGGGAGAGGGAATTGCATTTTAGCCCGCCGGTTGGGGCTTTTTGGCTCGCTCCATGGTTTTTTGGTACAAGGCGACATACTCGCGGGCGCTGCGCGACCACGACCAGTCTTGATGCATGCCGACCTGGATCAGTTTCTTCCAGATCTCCGGCCGACGATAGGCGTCGCAGGCTTGACGCAGGCATTCGCCCAACGCCAGCGCGCTGGGCTCGTAGAACACGAATCCGTTGGCCGCCGGATTGGGCGACTGTGCGTCGAAACCGGTGATCGTGTCGGCCAGCCCGCCCGTGGCCCGAACCAACGGCACCGTGCCGTAACGCAAACTGTAAAGCTGATTCAGCCCGCACGGCTCGAACCGGCTCGGCATCAGGAACAGGTCGGCCCCGGCCTCGATCTGATGCGCCAGCGGATTCGAGAAACCCAATCGCAGGGCGACCCGCTGCGGGAATCGCTGGGCGAGCGTCTCCAAAAGTTGGTGATATTGCGGCTGTCCGGTGCCCAGGATGGCCCATTGCACGTCGCTGGTTTGCACCCAACGCTGCATCACTTCGGCCACCAAATCAAAACCCTTTTGGTCGATCAGCCGTCCGACGATGCCGATCAGCGGCGCGCCGGGCTCCTGTGGCAAGCCGAGCTCTTGCTGCAAGGCTTTCTTGCAGAGCGGTTTGCCCTGGTCGACCGTGGCGGCGTTGTAGTGCGCGGTCAGATGCGGATCGGTCTCGGGGTTCCATTCTTGCGGATCGATGCCGTTGAGGATGCCCGAGAGCACGTCGTGCCGATGCTGTAAAACGCCTTCCAATCCGCAACCCAGCGGGCTGCTTTGAATCTCTTGGGCGTAGCGGGGGCTCACGGTGTTGATCGAGTCGCTGAACACCATGCCGGTTTTCAACAGGTTCAGATTGCCGTGGAATTCCATCTGATGCCAGTTGAAATATTTCCAGTCGAGCCCGGTCAGCAGCATGTCCCAGTGCCAGAATTGGCCCTGGTAGGACAGGTTGTGGACCGTCAGCAACGCGGCGATGTTTTCGTAGCGTGGGACGTTGTGGTATTCAATCTTGAGGTAGGCCGGGACCAGGCCCGTCTGCCAGTCGTTGACGTGCAACACATCGACGGGCAGGTCGAGCAGGCGGATCGCCTCCAATACGGCGCGGCTGAAAAACACGAACCGCTCGCAGTTGTCGACGTAGTCTTTGCCGTCGACGTTGTAGAGCTCGTCGCGGTCGTAATATTGATCTTGTTCGACCAGGTAGACCGGCACGCGGCCGCCGGGCATCGTGCTGCGGAGCAGGTGTCCGGTGACCATTTTGCTGCCGATCGGGATGATGAAATCGATGCCCAACGGCTCGATCCGCTGACCGCAATAACGAGTTTGTCGATAGGCGGGCAGGACGACCGACACGTGGTGGCCGAGTTCGGCCAAGGCCAACGGCAACGCGCCGCACACGTCGGCCAGACCGCCGGTCTTGGCAAACGGCACCGCTTCGCTCGTGGCCAACAGGATATTCACCGATTCACTCCGTCAAGAATTATAGATGATGTCGTGGTTAGGGTTGGGCGAGGGCGTTTTGTTGGGCTCGCTCGAAGGCACTCTAATTATCGCCGATTCGAGGTCGTTATAAAAGACAGAATCAGCGTAATCGTTAATGTTTATCTCGCGTGCCCGATATTGTCACATTCAACAAATGCCCCACATTACGCAGTTTGTCAAGAACGATTTGCGCGCAGACCTCCCGGTTTGCGCCAGCGTTACAATCGGAACAACCGACCTCGAAGTTTATCCAAATTTCCATAGGGAGCTCGGGTGAGGTGGTGAGAGCAGCTGTTTTTTTCGGGGCGTTGAGTCGGATTTTTCGGTGTACGAGCGGGATTTGCAAGATGCGGATTGTACGGGCACGTTCTCTTTTTGCGTCGTCTTATGTTGCGAAAAATCCCCATTTCGCCAAAAATAGTGGTATTCTTGTAGAGTGGATTAGAGTCGTTCTCTAAAATTCTGCCGGCGGGCGATGCGACGCTCGACGGAATAGAACACCGGCAGACGCAAAAAGTCCGTTCGACGGGGTGGTCCCGAGGATCTGGGCCATGTGGCGTTCATGGAAGAGTGGCCGATGGATCGTATTGGCGGTGGCGCTGTGCGCGCTGCTGGCCGGATGCCAGAGCGGCGTCAATTCGGGCATCGATCCGAGCGGCCACTATATTCTCACCGATCCGCTGACCGACCCGTACAGTGAACCTGAGCCGGCCGCAACGATCGACGCGCAGGGTCCCCAGGAGGGCGAACTGCCTTGGGACGACATCGCGGTGCAGTTGCATCCGCGGGAGACGGTCGCGCCGGTCAACAGCGAGGTGGTGTTGATCGCCGGCGTTTGCGGGACCGACAACCATCTGCGCACCAATCGCCGGTTGGAGTGGTCGATCGACCCGGGCAGCGCCGGGCAGTTCGTCGCCGTCGGTCAAAACGGGTTGGTCGATTGGCTCTTGGGCGATTTCAATCGGCCGCGGAAAGTGAGCAACACGTTCGCCATCGGCAGCACCTCGCGCAGCAGCGTCCGCTTGAATCGCAGCAACTGCAACCCTGACGCGGATACGCAAGTGTTGCGCGGCGAGGGGTGGGTTTCTTTGACATCCCCGGCTGAGGGCGTCAGCCATGTCACCGTGTTTGCGCCGGAGGTCTATCGCTGGGACTCACGTCTCCAATCGGCCACGATCCATTGGGTCGACGCGCAGTGGCGATTTCCGCCGCCCGCGATCCATCCGGCGGGTACGAAACACGGACTAACGACCACGGTGACGCGGCTGTCGAATCAGACGCCGTGTGAGCGATGGCGGGTGCGTTACGAGGTGGTCGAGGGACCGCCGGCCGGTTTTTCGCCCAGCGGCGCCACGGCGGTCGAGGCGCCGGTGGATTCGACCGGTTCGGCCAATGTCGAGATTTTTCAAAAACAACCGACGCCCGGGACCAACAAAATCGCCATCCAAATAATCCGGCCCGGCGACTTGCCCGGCGCGAACGGATGTCGTTTGGTGGTCGGCTCCGGCTCGACGTTGGAAACGTGGGCCGCCCCGGGCGCGGCGGCGACGGTCGCCCCCTCGGCTTTGTCAGGCGCCGTGTCCAGCTCGCCGCTCCAGGTGGACGTGACCGGGCCCGCGCAGGCCAACGTGGGCGATCGAGTGACGTTCGAGATGACGATCCGAAACGCGGGCCCGGCGGCGTTGCGAGGGCTGGTCGTCAAGGATCGGTTGGATCCGGGCTTGGAGCATTCGGCGGCCAACGCGCAGAATGTGATCGAGAATCGCACGCTGGGCGATTTGGCGCCGGGGGCGTCGCGTCGCATTCGGCTTTCGATCCGCGTTACGCGGCCGGGTCGGTTGTGTCAGACCGTCGAGGTGAGCGGGCCCGGCGCGGCCACCGTGAGCAAGCAAGTCTGTGTGACGGTCGCCGGCGGCGGTTCTTCCACCTCCTCGGGCGGTGCAACGCCGGCGGTCGGTGCGACGCTGGGTGTAAAAATCTCGTGCGAGAATAAGCAGTTGGTGGTGGGCGAGACGGCTAAGTTCGCCATCGAGTTGGTCAACAACGGGACGACGCCGCTCTACAACGTTCGGGTGTTCGATCAATACGACGCCGTGCTGACGCCCACGCTGGCGACGGACGGCTATCGTTTGGAAAACGGCGGGCTGGCGTGGACGGTCGATCGATTGCCACCGGGGCGTCCGACGCAATTGGGCGTGCATTGCACCTGCCAAAAGGCCTCGTTGCGGGCGTGCAGTCGGATTCGTGCGACGGCGCCGGGCGGGGCGCCGGTCGAGGACGAGGCGTGTCTGGAGATCCGAGATGCGGGTCCTAGGCCGTCGCCCTCATCGCCGTTTGGCCAGACGCCGGGCGCGTCGTCGGATAAAACCACCGAGCCGAAGCGGACCGAAGCGGAACCGTCGGATGGCTTGGTGTTGTCGGTTGCGGGACTGCGGCCGTTGGTCACCGCCGGCAAGGAATTGACCTATGAGATCAGCGTAACCAACAAGACCGCCGCGGCGTTGCGCCAGATGAGTGTGACGGCGACCGTGCCCGAGGGCATGGCGCTCAGCCCGTTGGGCACGACGGGGCCGGGCCAGACGAAGTTCAACGTCGATGGAGCGACCGTTCGGTTCGATCCGGTGTCGGAGCTTTCGCCGGGCCAGTCATTAACCTATCTGGTGCGCGTGCAGACGAAGCGGCCCGGACAGTTCAAGTTCCGCGTCCGCGCCGGGGCCTCGTCGCTGCCGAAAACCATCGAAAAAGAGGCGAGCACCGAAGTTTTTTGAGGCCGATGGTCCAAGGCGAAAAACGACCAACATGCCGCGATTTGTGATTCTGCGTCACGACAGTCTGCAAGGCGTCCATTTCGACTGGATGTTCGAGGTCGGCGAAACGCTGAAAACCTGGTCGTTGCCGAAGCCGCCGACCGAGGAAGCGTCGCTCGACGGCCAGCGGTTGGCCGATCATCGCCGGGCGTATCTCGATTACGAAGGGCCGGTGTCCGACGGACGCGGCGACGTGACGCGATGGGACTGCGGCGACTACACGCTGTTGCGCGAGGGCGACGACGTGTGGACGGTTTTGATTGCGGGTAAAAAATTGCGGGGCCGGGCCGAGTTGCAGCGTGTTCACGACGACCGGTGGCGAGCGACCTTTTTAAGTGGAGAGTGAAGAGTGGAGAGAGCACGGCGAGAGACGGCTGATTCGCCGCAGAATTCGTAAAAACTGCGACAGGCGGCGTTATTTTTGTTTTTTATTCTCCACCTGCGGCTTCTCGCCACCCATCCCTTGTCCCTCAGCTCGCTTTTTCGAGGTGGTGGTTCCGGCGACGAACAGTTCGCCTTGGCCAAGCCGGATGTTTTCGATGCGTGGGACGCGGCGACCGTGTTCGGGCAATGACACCAGCGCGACCGGATCGGCGCCGTCGCGACGCCACTGCAGGTCGAAATGAAGCTGTTCGGCCGCGTCGGACAGGCGGTCGATCACGGGGCCCAGCGGCGCGGGCAGCAGACCGGCGCGGGCCTTGACGATCCGCAACGCGACAACGTTCGGCTCGTGCAAATATGGCTCGACCGTCACGCTGAGCACCGAGTCGATCGCGCCCTGGCGATAGCGACATGCGATCGTAACGCCGTGGGCGTCGATGGTCACGCGGGGATCGTGCATCGTCGACGGGAGCGAGTTTGGATGGTTGCGGACGCGATCGACCGCCAACCAGCCGTTGATCTGTTCGGCGGTGAACCGCGATTGCCAATGGCCTTGGCGCTGAACGGCGCTGACCAGCGACGTGGTTTTTTGGAGCATCCGATCGCTGGCCTGCTCCTGCGCGGCCGGATCGCCGATCAAGGCGTCGCGATAGTAGGCCGGTTCGTAGCCGACGGCCCAGTAGAGCCCCAACGCGACCAGGACGACCGCGGTCGCCGCGGCGGCGAGGATCAACAGGCCCCATCGCATTTTGCGGGACATGGCGAACAAAGCAGAGTCCTTTCCGCTCCAACGGCCCTCACCCTAACCTTCTTCCAAAGGGCGAGGGGATTTTGAACGACTTGTACAACTCTTCCCCAAAGGGTGATGAGGACGGATTGTAGGACCGCACTCCCTATAAAAATTTCAACAACGCGTAATTCTTCTTGCCGGATCGCAACACCATGACCGACGGACTGGCCAACTGGGCGGCGGTGAGCCGGACGTCGACGCTTTCCAGACGATGATTGTTTACGTAGGCCCCGCCTTGGGTGATCGTGCGGCGGGCGTCGCCTTTGCTTTTGCACAGGCCGGACTCGACCAGGGCGTCGACGGCCGAGAGACCTTCGCCGGCCAACCGGTCTCGCGGCAACTGGCGGCTCGGCACGTCGGCGAAAATGCCGGCCAACTGGACGTCGCTGAGATCGCGAATCTCGGCGCCGAAAAAAATGTCGGTCGCCCGGTGCGCGGCGTTCAGGCCGTCGTCGCCGTGGACAAGCTGCGTGAGCGCGTCGGCCAGGCAGCGTTGGGCCTCACGGCGTCCGGGATCGGTTTGGTGCCGGGCCAGCAGCGCGTCGATTGTCGTTCGGTCCAGATCGGTGAAAAATCGCAGGCAGCGGCCCACGTCGGCGTCGTCCAGGTTGATCCAGTATTGATAGAACTTGTAGGGGCTGGTTTTGTCGGGCGAAAGCCACAAAGCGCCGGATTCGGTCTTGCCCATCTTCGTGCCGTCGCTGCGCGTCAACAGGGGGCAGGTGCAGCCGTAGAGCTGGACGCCGTGCAGACGCCGGGCCAGGTCGATGCCGGCCGTGATGTTGCCCCACTGATCGCTGCCGCCGGCCTGAAGCTGGCAGCCGTAGCGACGGTTCAACTCGACAAAATCGTAAGCCTGCAACAGCATGTAGCTGAACTCGGTGTAGCTGATGCCGGCGTCGCTGCGGGCCAGACGGCTGCGCACGGAGTCTTTGGTCAGCATCACGTTGACCGGAAAATGCTTGCCGACGTCGCGGAGGAATTCGAGGTAACCAAACCGGCCCATCCACTCGTAGTTGTTTACGACCACGGCGGCGTTGGGCCCGTCGAACCGGAGGAAGCGGCGCAGTTGCGGCTCCATGCCGGCGATGTTGGCTTGCAGGGCGTCGACCGACAGCAGATTGCGTTCTTCGCTCTTACCGCTCGGGTCGCCGATCATGCCGGTGGCGCCGCCGACCAAGGCGATCGGGCGATGGCCGGCCTGTTGGAAGCGTCGCAACACCATCAGCGCGACCAAATGGCCCACGTGCAGGCTGTCGGCCGTGGGGTCGAAACCGATGTAGACGGTCCAGGGCCGCTCGTTCAGCAGGCGAGGCAGATTGGCGTCGTCGGTCGTTTGGTTGACCAACCCTCGCCACGACAGTTCGTCAAGAATAGGGGATAGGGGAGAGGGGGTAGGGGAGAAAGGATTGGTCATTGGGCGATCTTTCTGTTGAGCGACGCAGTCAGTCCGCTGAGGAGTCGGGCTGGCTTCCTGCAATGATTTTCGAGATATTCGGGATTTTCCGCAAGAGCGTTAGGCGGAAGGTGAATCATGCGAAATCGCCAGCGGTGGGCAGGTGGTTCCCCGCTCCCTCGGCAGTTCACCGCCAGCGGTCGTCGGCGAAGGGGTTCATGGCGCCGGGCAGCTTGGGCTTGGGCATGGCTTTTAGGGCTTGCTCGGCCAGTCGCTGGTCCTCTTTCGTGGTGATTTTCAGGTTGATTGGCGAGCCGGGCACCACCGTGACCGGATGGCCGAAGCGTTCGACCAGTTGAGCCTCGTCGGTCGCTTGGAAACCGGCCCGGGCGGCGTAGGCGTCCAGCAGCAATTGGCGGCGGAAGACCTGTGGCGTCTGCGCTTCCCAGAGGTTGTCGCGGGGGACGGTTTCGATGATTTTTCGGTCGGGGCCGACTCGTTTGAGCGTGGCGGCCACGGGCGTGGCGAAGATGGCGGCGCCAGTTTTTTCGGCCGCGGCAAAAATCTCGTCGATCCAGGCGTCGGCCAAGCACGGCCGGGCGGCGTCGTGCACGCAGACGAAATTGGCCGACGGTTGGACGCGGGCCAGGGCCGCTTCGACCGAGTCGGCTCGCTCGGCGCCGCCATCGATCACTTCGATACCCAAGATGGCCACGTTGGCCGAAAACTTCATGTGGAACGATTCGCGGTCCTCGGGGGCGATCACCAGAATCGTCTGCGAGACGTCGCCGCGGTTCAAAAACCGTTCGGCCGAATGCAGCCAGACGGGCTTGTTGGCCAGCGGCGCGAAGGGTTTTTTGTAGCTTTCATCGCGGAACCGGCTGCTTCGGCCCGCGGCGGGCAAGATCACGGCAAACTTCGACACGACGATTCCTTTCGAGCCGCTTGGGGGCGAGACGTTTCAATTCCTGTCGGCGAATGATCGGACGTCGCCGACGGTCACCGACCGTGAAAACCTTCGCCCTGGGTGCGACGGATTTCGTTCATTTTTGCTTCAGCCAGCCATCGACCGCACCGCGCAGCGTTTCGAGCGTCGGGTCGAGCGGTTCTTGTTCGTGTTCTTTGGCGTCGAGGAACGCGATGGCCGGGGCGATGCATTTTTGCAGTTGGTCGAGGCGGCTGCGCTGGGCCGACGATTTGGCCAGCGACGAGAGGCCCTTGTGCGCGTCGTCCGCGCCGCCCAAGGCGATCGTCGCGGCTTCGAGGCAGGGTCGCAGCCAGCGATGCGATTCGGCGGGGCTGTAGTTGGACTGTTTCGCCAGCCGGGCGACCTCGCTGCAAGCGTCGACGACAAATTGCGCCACCGCCGCGGCGGGTTCGTTGACATCGATGTTCTGAGCGCCGGCCAGGTCGAGATGCCCGAGCGCCTCGATCGCGCTGGTGCGGGTGACGATCGGCAGCTTGACGTTGGCGGCCGTCTTCAAAATGGTTTGATACACGGCGTTGTCGTCGCCGGGCGAGCCGAGCTGGCCGAGGATTTCGACCACTTGGGCGAGGATCCAGTGGCGGCCCGCCTGATCGGCCGAAGCAAGCTGGTCGGCTTGTTTCAGCAACGATGCGGTGACCTGTTTGCGCAGATCGTCGTTGGGCAGTTTGGCGGCGACGTGTCGTTGCAGCCCGATCAGCGCGGCGACGCGAAGACCGTCGGATTTTTGAGAATCGTTGACGGTGGCCAGCAGCGGCTCGAGCGCCTCGGGCAGCGGCGTGGGCGGATTTTCGACGCTGTTGAGCTCGCCGATCGCCAACATCGCGTTCAACTGCACGGCGGGATGATAGTTGTCGTTGAGCAGCCCGGTCATGAACTCGAGAACCAGCTTGGTCAGCGCGTCATGCGCTTGGCCGGTCGCCTGTTTGAGCTTGTTGTTCAAGTCCTGGCGGTTTTTGGGCAACTTGCCGAGGTCTTTGGCGAGGGTCCATTGAGGGAGATAAAAGTCGAGGAAGAATTTTCGGAAGTCGGCCTCGGAGGTCGTTTCGGAGAACCGGCCCGCCCGAAGCACTTGGTTGACCGCAAACACGTTGCGTTTTAGGCTTTCGTCGCACTTCAATTCCTTGTAGTCGGCCGCCCGCACGGCCTGGCACGAAAGGAGGGTCGCCGCAAACAAAACACACACGGATTTCGACTGCCACATCTTGGTAAGCATTGGAGACGTCAACCGTTTGGGTTGGTGAATTGCACGCTTTGGCAAGTTTACCACATGGATAGGCTACCAGCGATGAGGGAGGGGTGTCAAGCTGAGTAGAACAGAGGGGCAGGAGAAACCTCACCGGGGGAGTTATGGGTTGCTGCGGCATAGTCTGGCCGGTGGTTGCCGGATGCGCATACGTGGATCGGGGACATTGACCACGGACACGTCATTTTATAGGCTATCCGAGATGGTTTTCGAGTCTTGGGCCCCATTCTGGCCCCTGGTTCCTGATCCCTAGCCCCTAAATTTCATGTCTACGCCCCATGTTTTGATCCTTCGTGCGCCGGGCACCAACTGCGACGTGGAAACCGCGTTTGCATTTCAACAGGCCGGCGCCGCCACGGAGACTTTGCACATCAACCGGCTGTTGGAGCAGCCCGAGCGGTTTCGGAAGTTTCAAATTCTGTGCATTCCAGGCGGATTCAGCTACGGCGACGATTTGGGGTCCGGGCGGATTTTGGGCAACCAGATGGTCCACCATTTGGTCGACGAGATGTTGCGGTTCAAGGCGGACGGCAAGCTGATTTTGGGCATCTGCAACGGGTTTCAGGTGCTGATGAAATCGCCGGTGCTGTTGGACCACGATCCGGAAAAAGGGCCGGAGGCCACGTTGACCACCAATGATTGCGGCCGGTATCAGGACCGCTGGGTGCGGTTGGAGACGCGGGGCTCGAAGTGCGTGTTTTTCAACGGCATCGAGCGGATGTATCTGCCGGTGGCCCACGCCGAGGGCAAGTTCGTGCCGCGCGACGACGCGACGTTGCAGCGGTTGGACGCGGCCGGGCAACTTGTGTTGCGTTACGTGCCAGCCGATAACCCAAATGGCGCGGTGGCCGACGTGGCCGGCGTGTGCGACGCGACCGGTCGGGTGTTGGGCCTGATGCCGCATCCGGAGCGGCACATCGATCCGACGCAACATCCGCGTTGGACCCGCGGTGAGGCCGGCGCGACGGGCGACGGGTTGAAGATGTTTCAGAACGCCGTGGCGTATTTTTCGTAAGTGACGGCGGCGCCCCCACTTTCGGTCGATTCTCCTTCGGTCGCCGATCTCCTAGACTGGTAGTAGAAGGAGGTGGCATCATGTACGAGGAACCGAAGCTGTCCGAAGCGGAGTGGGAGCTGGTCACCGAGCTGCTCGAATGCGAACGGAGCGAGCTGCCTGTGGAAATCCACCACACGCACAACTCGAGCGTGCGCGTGGAATTGCAGCAGCGGATGGAGATGGTGCGGCAGTTGCTCGATCGGCTTCAGATGCCGACGGCGGTCTGACGCATTCGACCTGGTGTCCTTACAGCAGGACGACGGCCAGCGGCGCAAGGACCATCAAAAGCAGTCCGAGCGCTAGGCTTGCGCGACGGGCGCGCGCTTGGCGGCGACTCTGTTTGAGCGGGTTGGCGATGGATTGCTCGGCCTTCAGAACGCCGACCACGGGGACGCCGGACGTTTGGGCCACTTGCTCGGCGGATCCCAACGGCGGATCAATGCCCGCGCCGCGCCACAAGAATAGAAGCCCCAAGAGCGTCATCAAGCTCGGCAACGCCACGGTTTTTGTCAGCCGATGGGCGTCGAGGGCGGACGGCTCGGCGGGCGTGGATAGCGTCGTTTCGGCCGGCAAAATCGTAAATTGCGGGCAGGCGTCGTTTTGACGCTCGATGGACGCCTGACGCTCCGTTTGTTCGGCGAGTTCAAGGGCTTTTTGGGCGTTTTCCAAGGCGTAGGACAAGCTGGCCAATTGTTCGGACGGTTCGGCTTGCGGCGGGACGGCGGGCTTTTTGCCGGGGATTTGACGTGGCACGTCATTCATTTGGCGGCGGATCGCGTCGATCTGCACGTCGACGTCCAGCACGAGCGGGTGCAGCGGCGTGCGGGTTTTCAGCAGGTGCTCTCGCTGCTGTTGACGCTCGTCCAGTTGGCGATCCAACTCGACCCAGCGCGGGTTGGCGACCATCGGCGTTGCGGGACTTGGCAATACGGGTTTTTCGGCTTGTTGGCGGCGAAAGGCGTCGAGCCGTTTTTGGGCGCGTTGTGCGGCGGTTTGGGCCCGATCGACCGCGGCGAGGGCCGCACGATAGGGCGCGTCGACGGATTGTTGCCATTGTTGTTGACGGTCGGCGGCGTAGCAGTTGGCCAACGTGTTGGCCATCCGCTCGGCGCGGCGGCGATCGGCGTTTTCGCAGCTCAGCGGGATGGCCAGTTTTTCGGCCGCGGGGAACTGTTCGATCACGTAGGCCGTGGCGACGCAGGCGGGCGGGGTCGGGACAACGCTGGGCCGTCGGACGATGGGCAGATAGGACGCTCCGAGGCCGGCCGTGAGCACGAAAAGCCCTAAAAACAGCCACGTGATGCGGCGCGGTCGCATGGGAACCGGGCGCAGCGCGCATTGCGGGTGGGTCGTCATCGTGTGCGGTCTCTCGCCGTGGGGCAGGCGCAGAGTCCTCCTTATTTTCGTCATCGACCGGGGCGATGGTCCAACTTTAACGATTTTAACGACTTGTCAGACGGACCGTTTTGGCTCAAGATGGACGTTGTGTTTCACATCAAAATCTGCGGCATGACCAACGTGGCGGATGCAATCGCGGCGGCGCGCGCCGGCGCGGACGCCGTCGGACTGAATTTTTACAAAAAAAGCCCACGGCGCATCAACGAAGCAACGGCCAAAAACATCGCGGCGTCCCTGCCTCAAGGGGTTGTCCGCGTCGGGTTGTTCGTCAACACGCCGGCGCGGGAAATCTGCCGCTTATATGACGAACTGCCGCTGGATCTGATCCAATTGCACGGCGATCAACCGCCCGAGTTTTTGGGTCAGTTGGGCGGCCGGCCGGTGATGCGCGCCTTTCGCTTGGGCGCCGGGGGAATTGGACTTATCCGCGAGTATTTTGACCGTTGCCGAGAGCTGCGCGCGATGCCCCAAATGATTTTGTTGGATGCCCTGGTGGCTGGACAATTCGGAGGCACCGGGCAGACGGCCGACTGGGAGCAAGCCCGAGCGTGCACGGCCGAGCCGGATCGGCCGCCGATGGTTTTGGCAGGTGGTTTGACTCCCATGAATGTGACGGACGCAATTCGGCTGGTGCATCCAGACGCTGTTGATGTAGCAAGTGGGGTTGAGGACGATTGCGGTCATAAGGATTGTAATTCGATTGGTGCATTTGTGGCCGCTGCAAGGAGGGGGTTTGGGTTTCTCGGATGATGTCGAGCCGAGTCGGGGCTTCCCATCCGACGCGCTTGTTTTTATGATGTCGATTTACGCCAGTTTATTGATTCGAGGGAAGGAGCCGCCGTGTCGCAGGTGAAAACGAAATTGCCGTACAAGGTTGCCGATCTGTCGTTGGCCGATTGGGGTCGCAAGGAGATCCAACTGGCCGAGCAAGAGATGCCGGGCTTGATGGCTCTGAGACGCAAGTACGGCCAATCAAAACCGTTGTCCGGGGCTCGCGTGGCTGGCTGCCTGCATATGACCATTCAGACGGCCGTGCTGATCGAGACGCTCCAGGCCGTTGGGGCTGAGGTGACGTGGAGCAGTTGCAATAAGTTCTCAACGCAGGATCACGCCGCCGCCGCGATCGCCGCCGCCGGGGGGCCTGTCTACGCTTGGAAGGGCGAGACCGACGCCGACTACGATTGGTGCATCGAGCAGACGCTCCACTTCCACGATGGACAGCCGTTGAACATGATCGTCGACGACGGCGGTGACCTGACCGCGATGGTTCACGGTTCGAAATACCGGCACCTGATCTCCGGCATTCGAGGGCTTTCGGAAGAGACGACCACGGGCGTCCATCGGCTCTATCAGATGCACGAGCGCGGCGAGCTGGCCGTGCCGGCGATGAATGTGAACGACTCGGTCACTAAGAGCAAGTTTGACAACTTGTACGGGTGTCGTGAGTCGCTGGCCGACGGAATCAAGCGGGCGACCGACATCATGGTGGCCGGCAAGGTGGTGGTGATCTGCGGCTACGGCGACGTAGGCAAGGGCTGCGCTCAGTCGATGCGGTCCTACGGCGCTCGGGTGCTCATCACCGAGATCGATCCGATCTGCGCGTTGCAGGCGGCGATGGAAGGGTTTGAAGTCACGACGATGGACGACGCCGCGTCGCGCGGGAACATTTTTGTGACCTGCACCGGGTGCCGTGACATCATCCTGCTGGAGCACATGCAGCGGATGCCGCAAGACGCGATCGTCTGCAACATCGGACACTTCGACCTCGAGATCGACGTGGCCGCGCTCGAGGGCGCGCCGGGCGTCAAGAAGGTCAATATCAAACAGCTTGTGGATCGGTACACGTTCCCCAACGGTCGTTCGATCTTGCTGCTGGCCGAGGGGCGGCTGGTCAACCTGGGCTGTGCGACCGGGCATCCGTCGTTCGTCATGTCGAACTCGTTCACCAACCAGGTGCTCGCGCAGATCGCCTTGTGGACCGAGCCGGACAAGTATCCGATCGGCGTCTACACGCTACCCAAGCATTTGGACGAGGAGGTGGCCCGACTGCATCTCGAGCCGCTCGGCGTGAAGCTGACCAAGTTGACCTCGAAGCAGGCCGAGTATCTCGGCATCTCCGCGGCCGGCCCGTTCAAACCGGATTATTATCGTTATTAAAAGGGATTGGGGATTAGGGATTAGTGTCCCGGTTCCCATCCGCCTGCTAATCCCTAATCTCTAATCCCTCTCGTTCCTATGCCCGAAATCCAAGCCTTTCGTGGGATCCGTTACAATCTGGGCCGCGTCGGGTCGCTCAGCGACGTGGTGACTCCGCCGTACGATGTGATCGGGCCGGAGCTTCAGGAACAGTTTTATCAAGGACATCCAAACAGCTTCATTCGGATCGATCTGAATCGGATCGAACCGGCCGACGACGACGAGGCAAATAACCGTTACACGCGGGCCGCGCGCTTCCTGAAGCAGTGGCGCGAGGAAGGCGTGCTGACGCCCGAGGCCGATCCGGCCGTGTACGTCTACCACCAGGAGTTCCACTACGCCGGCAAGACGTATGTCCGCCGCGGATTCATGGCCCGGCAGCGGTTGTCGCGGTTTGGCGAGGGCCAGGTGTTTCCGCACGAAGAGACGTTGCCGGCCGCGAAGGCCGACCGGTTGATGCTCACCGTGGTGACGAAGATGAACCTGAGCCCGATTTTCGGATTGTATCCCGATCCGGATTGCGAGGCTCAAAACCTGCTGGATACTGCCGTGGCCAACCAAACGCCGCTGGTAGCCACCGATCATCTGGGCGTCGTGCATCGGCTGTGGCCGCTGACCGACCTGACGCAAATCGCCAGACTGTCGGCGATCATGGGCCCGAAACCGTTGTTCATCGCCGACGGGCATCACCGCTATGAAACCGCCTGCAACTATCGGGATCAGATTTACGATAGCGGATTCCTGTCGCCCGAGCATCCGGCCAACTACACGCTGATGATGTGCGTGGCGATGGACGATCCGGGCCTGATCGTGATGCCCACGCACCGGTTGTTCCGTGGCGTGCCGTCACTGACCAGCGAAGAACTGTCGGCGAAACTGGCTCCATGTTTCACGACCCGGGCGGCCGGCGAAGGGCCCGACGCAGCCATGACGGTTTGGGAAGACATCGAAACCGTTGGCGGTCAGGATTCGATCGGGTTGTATACGCAGAAAGACCAACGTTGGGTGATCGCCAAGCTGACCGACGCGGGCCGGGCTCGGATGGCCGAAGTGGCCAAGGATCACAGCGAGGCGTGGCAATCGTTGGGCGTCAGCCTGTTGCACCGGCTGATCGTCGAAGACCTTTTGAAGTGCAAAGAGCTGCCGAAACCCGGCTACGTCCATTTGATCGAAGAAGTGGCCGAAGGGCTCAAGACGGGCGAGTATCCGCTGGCGGCGGTCGTCATGCCGGCCACGGTGGAAGACGTTCGCACGATCAGCATGGGCGGCGAGCGAATGCCGGCCAAGAGCACGTATTTCTATCCGAAACTGCTTAGCGGCCTGGTTCTGAATCCGGTGGAGTGAAGAACCAGGGGCTTAGGGATCAGGGGCTGGGGCTAGATTTTTAGCCGTTCCACGTGAAACCGGTTTGGTGAAGTGCGGGTTTCACGTGAAACAGGCGTCTTGCACAAGCTGGCGGTTTCACGTGAAACGTGCGGAATAGGTTTGTTTCGCACGCGGTCGTTTGGTTTCACATTCTGAAACTGGCATTTCCCCCTGAACCGGATCCTTGCTAGAATCCGCGCGCTTTGTTGGAGACGCTATGCGCCGGACGGGAGGTTTTGGCCGTGGGTCGGATTTTTTGCGTGGCCAATCAGAAAGGCGGCGTGGGCAAGACCACCACCGCTTTGAACTTGGCCGCCGCCTTGGCGCGATCCGGGGCGCAGACCTTGTTGGTCGACCTCGATCCGCAGTGCAACGCCACGACCGGATTGGGTCGGCAACCGACCCATCAGCATCCGCTGGTCCATGGCGAGGCGATCCGACAAGGCGTGACGGCCAGCGATGTGCCGCGATTGGACCTGCTGCCCGGCAGCCGGAGTTTTCGGGACGTGGAATTGCTCACGCGCGACGACCCGCGGCAATCGGCCCGGCTGCGCGAACAGCTTGGCATGGGTTTCAACGCCTACGACTTTGTGTTGATCGATTGTCCGCCGTCGTTGGGCCCGTTGACCAAAACGGCCCTGAGCAGTTCGACCGAAGTGTTCATGCCTATCCAATGCGAGTATTTCGCCATGGAAGGGCTGGCGCAAATGATCGAGGTGATCCGAGACGTAATGCAGGGTGGCAACAGCCGGCTCCAATTCGGTGGGATCGTGCTGACCATGTACGACCCGAGCCTCGAACTGACGCACGAGGTGGACGAAGAGGTCCGGGAGTTTTTTGGGGAGATTGTGTTTCAGACGGTGATTCCGCGCGATGTGGCGGTCTCGGAGGCCCCGAGCCACGGGAAATCGGTGATCGACTACAGACCCCGCTCAAGGGGGGCACGTGCGTATATCGAACTTTGCATGGAGGTGCTCGAACGTGACTAAAGAACGACGACTAGGACGCGGATTGGAGGCGCTGTTAGGCCAGCTTCCGCCTGCTCGGCAGGAACCGTCGGCCAGTGCGGAACCGTCGCCGAGCGCTGCGACGCCCGCCGCTCGCCCGTTGGCGCCGTCGGCCGAAGCGTTGTTTCGACTCGACGCCTCGCATGCCGCCGGCGGCCAGTTCATGCCAAAAGCCCCGCATCATCCGCCGGCTCGCGCCGCTCAGCCGGTGGCGGAAGCGGTTGCGGCGGCCGAGACGGTTGTCGAAGCCGATTCGCCGGAAATCGGTACGCCGCGACGGGTCAATGTTCATCAAATTGATCGGAATCCGGCCCAGCCGCGTCAGGACTTCGCGCCGGACGAAACCAAGTCGCTGGCCGAGAGCATTGCAACGCACGGGCTGTTGCAGCCGCTGGTCGTGCGACGGGTGCACGATCGCTATCAGTTGGTGGCGGGCGAGCGTCGATTGCGGGCGGCGATTCAGGCCGGGTGGGTCGACGTGCCGGTCAACGTGGTCGAGGCCGACGACCGTCAGATGGCCGAATTGGCGATCGTCGAAAACTTGCAGCGCAAGGACTTGAACCCACTGGAAAAAGCCGCGTCGTTCCAAAAATACATCGAGCAGTATCGCTGCACGCAGGAGGAGTTGGCCTCGCGGCTAAAACTGGACCGCTCGACTGTGGCCAATATGATCCGGCTGCTGGAACTGCCCGAGGGCGTGCAAGAGGCGATTCGTCGCGGCAAGATCACGCAGGGTCACGCCCGGGCGTTGCTGCCGTTGGGCGAGGAAAAAGAGCAGATTGCGTTTTGCCAGCGGATTCAGCGGGAAGGGCTGAGCGTCCGGCAGACCGAGGCGATGGTGCAGCAGATGATCGACGCGGCGGACCGCGACCCATTGTCGGGCGATGCCGCCGCGCCGGGCAAATCCGCGCACGGCGCACGGCCCAAAAGCGAGCACATTTTGGCCCTGGAACAGCAGTTCCGCACGGCCTTGGGCATGAAAGTAAAAATCACCAGCAACGCCCGCGGTCGCGGCAAACTGGTCGTACAGTTCCGCAACCACGAGGAGTTCGAGCGGCTCAAAAAGCACGTTTGCGGCCCGGGGAGCTAGTGGCTGTTGACTAGTGGCCGGTGGTCAGTGGTCGGTGACCAGTGGGGCTTCTGAATTTTACCCTTCCGCTTGCTTGGCGAGACGACGTCGGGCTGGTAGGATAGGGAAATCACGTTTTCGGGGCGTGGCGCAGTCTGGCTAGCGCGTCTGGTTTGGGACCAGAAAGTCGGAGGTTCAAATCCTCTCGCCCCGACTCGGTTGGACAAAAAGCCCTTTGGCGAGAGCGTCGAAAGGCTTTTTCCATATGGGGCGAAGAATTCCGTCGCATTTATAGAGCGTTCAAACGACGGTTGAAACGATTTCTGATACCTTTCTCTCTCCCCCCCCTTTAAATACGATTCCACCTATTGAAGGGTGTTCTTTGGGGGTGTATAATGCTCGCTCTTACATTCTACTCGTCATGAACAATTAGGAGTAGGCGATGAAACGGATGCTTATTGCTGTCGTCGCTTTTGCGACTTATGCGGTATACGGTTCCTACTCTCTTGCAGGCGTGGATTATTCAAGTCGAGTCGAGTCATCCGCTGAATGGAGCGGTTTTGGGGCCGATTTCTCACCATCGTGGGTAGGAAAAACCACGGTCGTTGAATACACGCCGGAAAATGCAGAGGCTCTTACAGGTCTCGGGGGTGCTTATGGCACCATGTGTAGCGCAGGGTGCATCGCTCTCGGTGCATATTCAGGCTACGAAAAGCGATGGACTGTTAATAAGATTTCCTCTTCGGCACGCGCTGAGACCAACGTGGACGCCAACTTTTTGTTGGGCAATACGCCCTATGTCGCATCTTCGGGCGATCTACAATCACACTATGCCAGCTTGGCTAATTATGCCCAGATCGTCACCTATGATAATCGCGTCTTGGCCAATGCCTCGGCAATCGCTTTCCAAAATGCTCAACTTGGCGAACGTTCTTTTGACGCCAGTGGAAAGATTTCCGCGGTCACGCTCCTGGAAAGCGGTTCCAAGTCGGCCCAAAGCTCTGCCAAGGGAAGCTCCTGTTTTGAGGCCAGCTACGGACTGGAAAAAGACACTCCATTTTCCTTCTCTCTCGATCTGGCAAGCACGAGCAACGTCGAGTTGGCCTTTTCCGCATCCGACCTCGTTACAGGCGAAACCCTGTGGAGCTTGACTCCATCAGGCTCGGACGAAATCCGACATCTGGAGTGGAGCGGCATTCTTGAAGCCGGGCAGTATTCTTTCTCGCTCAATGCGTCGACCGACTCGCTAACTGACCAGATGGGTGTTCAGAGCCTCGGAGGCCAGGCACTCTACAATGTTTCTTTCGATTTCGACGCCGAAAGCTACTATGTAGTTCCTCGCGTTCTTCCCTTCTTGACCATCAACGATAATTACCAGAAAGACGCTTCGGCGTTAAGTTATTCAGGTCAGCTTCTTTCCACAAATGCCTTCGTGGTTGTCTGTGACGTTGCCCATTTTAGTTCTTCTGAATCGAACTCCAACTTATCCACCGCGCTCCCCGAACCGAATATACTCGTGCTGTTGTTCGTCGGCTTCTTGTCCTATGTGGCGTTTCGTTGGACGACTCGCTAGAACATTGGCCGGGGATGTTGCCTTCCTCACGGCAGCCTACATTACCGCCCCACTCTAATATGTAGTATGCCGGGCGATGGCAATAATAAAGCGTCGGAAAAGTCCTATTGGCGTTCAGTCGCCCCGACTTCTTTTTCTTCGCGTCCTTCTCTCGCTCCGGGAAAGGGCTAGGGTGAGGGTGGTAGCCAAAAACTAGCTGCGTCCCTGTTTCGACTCCCCCCCTGTTTCGACTCCTTCCGATCGATTCCAATTCTTTTCGCCCCCTTTTCAACGCAGCGACCGATGGCCATGCCAAAGGAAAAGTTTTCACTTTCGACGCGTGACTGTATAGTCTTTTTTTTCGGATTCGCCGTGGTTCTCGCGACGATGCCGTTTCGGGAAATGGCGTCCTTTCCCGTCGAACGTTTGGTGCCCTATATCGTCGGAACATTTGTCGGATTGTTGCTCATCAGTGTTCTTTTCTCTTGGTTAGCCTTCCGTCTTTGTAAGCGCAGTCAGCGTGCCGCTTCCATAACATTTTTGGTGTTCGTTGCTTTGGGGGTCATGGGTCAAGTCGGTGAGGCTGTGAGGTACAACCACAGGACCTTTGACGAGAAGGTGGTTCTCGGTCAAATTTTGCCAATATTCCATAGATCACTGATGGAGCGTGTGATCCCCTATCAGCGCGCATGTGAGAAGATGGGCGAGATGTCACCCTTGAATCCTATTTGGCTGAAGAAGGAAAGCGACCTAGACATCGCCCGGGAACAAATAGCGATTGTTCGTACGACCAATAGCGAGTTGCGAGATCTTTTTTCTGGGATGACGCCCGTGATCACAAAGGCACTGGCCGCACGTGGGGTGCCAGTGGAAGATCGTGTGCGATTAACTAAGGGCATCGTTGATAACTGTGCTGGCGTGAGAAAGATTTTTGCAAAGATGAGGGATCAGGACGACATCATAACCGCAGAATTTCTAAAGGCGTGTGATTTGCTTGAAGAGCATTGGGGGTATTGGCATTTCGGCGCCAACACGAACGTGCTGGTTTTCAATAGCAATAGGGCGGCTAAGGAATTTAATGCTATTCGAGACAACATCAGCAAAGTCGCGGAAGAACAGCGGCAGAGTCAAACAGAGCTTCATGCGCTCATGAATCGTCATTAGGCAGGATGCGGAGGTTTCCAGATGTCCGATCTCGTGTTGAAAGAGTCAGGCACGGGGTGCTCGACCTACTTGGCTGTCGAGGGCTTTTGCCCAGGTTGGTCGTTTTCTCGGAAGCAGCAGGTTGACGCCAAAGACGTCAGGTCAAATTGTCGCTCGCGATTCTATATGCTTCCAGCCAGGAAGTCCACACCCGCATGGAGCGATGGAAAATCGCCTTGACCGTGCCGTTTTTATACGTTTTAATCCACGCCGGGCGGAGTCTGTCTTTCAAGGATGAACGAAAACGATGGCCGAGCAGCCGCCGATCGAACTGGTCGCGATGTTGGAACGCTTGGGCGTGGCCAAGGCGTCGGACCTTCAGCGGCTAGGCGCTCGGGTGCGACGCTTGGCGCGAGATCTGCCGCGATTCGAGTCGGTGTGGATCGATGCCCTGCTGCAAGCGCGGAGGCTGACGCCGTTTCAGGCCGCAGAGCTGAACGCCGGTCGCGGCGCGGCATTGCGGGTCGGGCCGTATCGGCTCGAACGGCGCATGACGCATCCGTGTTACGTGGCCACGTATCAGGCTCGGCATGTGGATTCCGGCGAGTTGGTTCGGCTGGCGGTGATCGATGCGGTCGGTTTGAAGACGGAAGAGACGCTTGCACCGTTGGAAAAACTGTTGGCTGGCAGCCCTCACCCTAACCCTCTCCCAAGGGGAGAGGGGACCGAGGTGGGGCCGCTCTCAAAAGAGACGGGGACCGGCGTTTTTCCCTCTCTCCTGAGTGACGTCGGCGTGGACGGCGAGCGGTTGTTTTTGGCGGCGCCTTGGGTCGAGGGGCGCACGGCGGCGGAATGGATCGTGCATCGGGGACGTTTTCCGCCGGACGTGGTGTTGGAAATCGTTCGGTCGATGGCGGCGCAATTGGCCGCATGGTCGGCGGCCGGCGTGTGTCACGGCGACGTGAGCGTGTCGAGCTTGGTGTTGACCGACGATGGCCATGCGACGTTGGTGTTGCCGGGCGTCCGTCCGATTTTGCGGCCGGAAGAAGGCTACGCGCACGCCGATTTGCTGCCCGAGGCCTTTGACAGCTTCGCGCCGGAGCGGGTGGCCAAGGGGTTGCCGGCCGGCGAGTCCAGCGACATCTATGCGTGCGGATGCGTGGGGTGGCAGTTGCTTTGCGGACGTCCGCCGCTGGCCGGCGGCGACTCGCTGGCAAAACTTCGAGCTGCACAGGCCGGCGGGATCGGCGACGTGCGGCGGTTTGCGGTCGACGTGCCCGGCCCGTTGGCGGCGGCGATTGCGACGTGTGTGCAGCGAGAGCCCGGGCGACGGCCGGAATCGTTCGCGCGGCTTGCAGCGATGTTGGGACCTCCGACGTGCGATGGGCGGCAGCGATTGGCCCATTGGCTCGCTCAGTCGGGTCGGCCGACGGTGGCGTGGACCACGACGATTCGCTCGGTTCGTCGATCGAAACGCACGCCGTTGTGGGTTGCCGGTTCGATCTGCACGTTGGCGACCGTCGTGGCGTTGCTGGGGTCGTCGATCGGGACGACGGTGCAGAAAGGACCATCGACGAGCGGGAAGGCCCTCACCTTAGCCCTCTCTGAAAGGGAGAGGGGACCAAAATCGCCGGCTCCTGCTCCTAAAATGGTCCGGGCGGACGTGGAACATTCCGATTCGGAGGTGACGCCGGTGGTGTATCAGACGCCGGTGGATCGAAAGCCTCCGGATCTGGTGTTGGCCGGCGATCGGCCGGTCGAGGCCGGTTCGTTGAACGTGCGGGCGGGGCAATGCGTGCGTGCGGCGCCGGGCGGCCGCGCCACGGTGTTGGTGCCCGGCGACGGCTGGACGATCGATCAGGAAAACGTGCGTTTTGAAAATCTCGATTTTCGGCGGCAACCGTCGGCCGAGCGTGGCGGCGCGCCGGCGACGTTGGTGCGATTGACGGCCGGGCAGTCGGAGTTTCGCGGCTGCTGGTTCCAGGGCTCGTTGGAGCCGGTGGTCGCCGTGCGATGGCAGCATCCCGCTCGACCGGATCGGTCGGGCGTGTCGTTGCCGTGCGGTCGGATTCGGTTGCTCGATTGTCGGATGGACCGTGTCGCCGTGGGCGTCGATTGTTCGACGATCGGGGCGTTGGGTTTCGAGCTGAAAAACGTGCTGCATTGCGGCGGCGGGCCGATGGTTCGTTTGGATCATTGCCCGGGGGCCGATGAGCCGGTTTCGCTGACGTGCGAGCAAATCACGCTGCGAGGCGGAGGGCCGCTGTTGGAGTGTCGCGTGCCGCGGCCGGAGTCGTCGCCGGGCGAAATTGCCGTGCAGGCCACCGCTTGCGTGTTCATGCCGGCTGGCGGCGAGCCGTTGGTGCGATTGGTGGGCGTCGAAGGGACGGAGCGGCTGGCCCGCTCGTTGCGATGGGGTGGACAAGGGTCGTTGGTCTCGCCGCACACCGCGATCGTGGCCTGTCAGGCGGCCGACGGCTCGCAAAACAGTCTCGATGAATCGTCGCTTTCGATCGCCGGGCTGGTGCGTGGCGACGTGCAGTTCGCCGGCTCGTCGGATCGCGGGGCGTCGGCCAATCGAGTGACCGGCTGGCAAGCGCCGCTGCCCTCGGACGATCCGCCCGGCGCGGCGGTCGAGGCGTTGCCGCGGACCGGGGAGTAGGAACGACGTTTTTAGAGCGAGTCTCGCATCCTTGTAGCGGGTAAATCGCTTTCGGAACCGTAAAATCACGCCGCCGGTGACGCGACAGGCACTAGACGTTTCGACTTTGTTGGGTTTGCAGATGGTAGAGCAGCAGCGCCACCAGGGTCTTTCCGTCGGTGATTTTGCCGGTTCGGACCATTTCGAGGGCCTGCGGCCACGTGCATAACAGCGGTTGAATGTCTTCGCCGGCGTCGAACGACGTGGGCCCGGGCTGCAACGAAGTGGCGACGTACAGGTGCATCTGCTCGTCCAAAATGCCCGGCGACATGTAAAACGTCAGCAGCGGCTCGATGCGTCCGGCCCGATAGCCGGTTTCTTCGGCCAATTCGCGGCGGGCGCAGTCGGCCGGATCTTCGCCGGGTTCGAGTGTGCCGGCCGGCAACTCAATCAACGTCTGCCGGACGGCGACGCGGTATTGCCTCAAAAGGCATACACGATCACCATCCAGAAGTGGTAAAATCACGACGGCCCCGGGGTGTCGCACGACTTGACGGATGTGTTGCTGGCCGTCGGGCGTGGTTTGTACGACCCGTTCGACGCGAAACCGTGAGGCTTGATAGAGGATCTCGGGCGAGTTCATGGCCTCAGCGTAGCACCGAAGGAATCGGTTGGCAACGGTTGCGTGGAACAGGTTTCGGCGTCGGATAAAAAAGGGTTTTGCCCGACGGCTTTCTGCAACCTATGTTAGCAGTAGTATTCACCACATGAGTGTGGTTATCCACATTATCGGGCAAGCATGACGAAGGCGCAACATGTCGGTTTCACAAGAACAGGAACCTGCGTCGGTCGGAACCGATGAGGGCATTGTTCTGGACGATCAGGCGATTGAGCAGGATTGGACGTTGCTGCTGCGGCAGGCGTTTGGCGTGTCGTTTACGTTGTTGGATGGGCCGACGGGCGACGTGATTCATGAATCGTCGGATCAGCCGGTCCGCGATTGGGGGCTTCGGGCGGAGATATGTCGCGCGGTGGCGCGGGGCGGTCGTCCCGAGTTTTTGGACGACGAGGATCCGGTGTTGACGTTGGCGTTGCCGCTGTCGGACGCGGCGGACAACACGGTCGTAGCGGTCGCTCATTTTCTGACGCGACGCGTCGAGCCGGGCGAAGATCTTTCGAGTCAGGCCGAGGTGTTGGGCGTCGAGTCCGAGCAACTTGCGGCCTGGGCCGTGCGCCAGACGGCGTGGACGGTCGAGTCTCTGCGTCGCGTGAGCGATCTGGTTCGACACGGCGTGCAAACCGGCCATCGCGTACGGGAGTTGCAGGAAGAGGCCGATGCGTTGTCGCATAATCTGGCCTCGACCTACGAGGAAATCAGCCTGCTGTATCGGTTGACGCAAAATCTAAAAATTTCCCGGAGCGACGAGGATTTCGCGCGAATTGCACTGGAGTGGCTGCAAGGAGTGGTGCCGGCCCAAGGGATGGCGATTCAATTGGTGCCGACGCCGAACGCTGAAAAATCGTCGAGCCGGACGGTGCGGCGGCAATCGGTGTTGCTGACGCGAGGCGACTGTCCGATCGACAACGAGCGATTTTCGCAATGGATCGCACAGTTGGGGTCCGATTCGCGTCATCGGCCGGTTGTGATGAACCGATCGGTGACCTCGCGGGCCGATTGGCCGCTTCCCGAGGTGCATGAGGCGGTGGTGGTCGGGCTGGCCGAGGGCAAGAATGTTTTCGGTTGGCTGGCCGCATTGAACCACGCCGACGGCGGCGAGTTCGGCACGGTCGAGGCGAGCTTGCTCGGCTCGGTCGCCACGATTCTCGGCATTCACGGCGGCAACATCGAGCTGTATCGGCAGCAATCGGAGCTGTTGGCGGGCATCGTCCGAGCGCTGACCTCGGCGATCGACGCCAAAGACCCTTATACGTGCGGCCATAGCGATCGCGTGGCTCGCGTGGCGGTTCGACTGGCCGAGGCGCTCGGTTGCGACGACGACACGTTGAACACGTTGTATCTGGCGGGCCTGTTGCACGACATCGGCAAGATCGGCGTCAGCGACAGCGTGCTTCGCAAGGCCGGCGCCTTGTCCGACGAGGAATACCAATACATCAAGCAGCACGTGACGATCGGCCACCGGATTTTGAACGACTTGGCCAAGTTGGAGGACGTGTTGCCGGTGGTGCTGCATCACCACGAATCGTGGAACGGCGACGGTTATCCGAGCCGTTTGGGATGCGAGGGCATTCCGCGGTCCGCGCGCATCGTCGCCGTGGCCGACGCCTACGACGCGATGAGCAGCGATCGTCCGTACCGCAAGGGAATGCCGGACGAGCAGGTCGATCGCATTCTGCGCGAGGGCGCGGGCCGGCAATGGGACCCGGAAGTGATCGCGGCGTATTTTCGCGTCCGTGACGAGGTGCGGCGGATCAGCCGCAGCGACGAGCCGCTGCGCATCTCGGAAGTGGCCGGCGCGACTCGCTGAAATTAGTCCAGCAGCCGTTTGACGCGGTCCAACAGCAGGTCGAACGCGAACGGTTTGTGGATGTAGTCGTCGACGCCGAGTTTTTTGGCGTAGTCTTCGTGCCGGGCGCCTTCGTTGGCCGTGACCATGATGATGCGCATGGGGACGGCGCGGGTGCGGCGAAGTTTTTCGAGCACCAGGAAGCCGCTTCGCTTGGGCATCATCATATCGAGAATCACCAGGTCGGGGTCGGCTCGCTCAGCCATGGCCAGCCCTTGGTTGCCGTCACGGGCGACCAGCACGTCGTAGCCTTGGGCTTCAAGGGCGATCCGCATCGATTCGACGATCTCGCGGTCGTCGTCGACCAGCAAAATTCGTTTGCGTTGGCGGATTTCAGGCGAGGTGCCGGACTGTTCATCAGCCATGATGCGGTGCCTTGAGGGGGGGTGCGAAGTGAGGCGGTTTTCCATCCTGGACACACACTGTGTTTATAAGTAGCTTAGCGGAGCGGCATTTGCAAGAGGGGGTCTGTTTGCGGGCGAAAGAGTTGGCTCCTCACCGATTGGCCCACTATGTTCGGTAGCCGGTTTCTCCCCTATTGACGGAGTTGCCCGGCGCCGCTAGAATCGGCGATACTAGCGTTGGTGTGTGCGTTCGGAACGGCTTTTTACTGAGCCTTTTGGGCGGTGATGTTCAAGTCGTCCGGCATCGCGGAGTGAAAGAATGTACATCCGCCGGTCGGCGACGGCTTGGACGATCCAGGCCCCAGCGAAACTCAATCTTTTTTTTGAGGTGCTTGCGAAACGGTCGGACGGGTACCATGAGATCGAGACGCTCATGTGCCCGATTGATTTGTACGATACGTTGCGGTTGGAGGAGGATCCGAGCGGACGGGTGACGTTGCGGTGTCGGCGGGCGCGAGGTCCGAGCGATTGTGGGCTTCGGACGGTGCCGGTCGGCCCGGACAACCTTGTCGTGCGGGCGGTGGAGTTGGTCCGGCTTCGGACGGGCGTTCGCCGCGGCGCGAAAGTGCGGCTGGTCAAACGAATTCCCGCGGCGGCAGGCCTCGGGGGCGGTTCGAGCGACGCAGCCGCCGCGCTGGTGGCAGCCAACGAGGTCTGGCGTCTCGGTCGTTCGCCGGAAGAGTTGGCCCAGTGGGCCGCGGAGTTGGGCAGCGACGTTCCGTTTTTTCTCGTCAACGGGCCGGCCGTGTGCCGGGGACGAGGCGAACAAGTCAGCCCGCTCGGAGACTTCGGCGCATTGCATTTCGTGGTGGTTCGGCCGCCGGTCGGACTGGCCACGGCGGTCGTTTACGGCGCGTGTCGTCCGGCCGCGGAACCGAGTCGCGTGGAGCCGTTGATTCAAGTCCTTCGGTCGGGAGATCGGGAACAAGCGGGCCGGTTGTTGATGAATCGTTTGCAGCCGGTGGCTGAAATGTTGTCGCCCTGGGTGAAACGGTTGCGTGAGGAATTTTCGCGGCTGGATTTTCTGGGGCACGGAATGAGCGGGAGCGGTACGTCGTATTTTGGACTTTGTCGTTGCGCGGGCCATGCGAGACGCGCCGCGCGGCGTTTGGAGGAAAAAGGCTTAGGCCGTGTTTTTACGGTGCGTAGTTGCCGGTGATCCGGGTTCCAGCGGGAAGCGATTCTCTCCCCGGCCCGATCCGGCGGACGAGGGTTCGGTTTCATTTTCCGACGAAGGAGAACAGCCGTGGAAATCACCGAGGTTCGAGTCAAGCTCATGGACGAGCCCGGCGAGCGTCTTCAGGCTTTCTGCTCGATCACGTTCGACGACGCATTCGTGATCCGCGATCTGAAGATCATCGAGGGCGCGACCGGCCCGTTCGTGGCGATGCCCAGCCGCAAGCTGACGGCGCATTGTTTCCAGTGTGGATCGAAGAATCATCTCCGCGCGGCGTACTGCAACCAGTGCGGCGCCAAGCAGCGCGAGCAGCAAACCGCCAAGGATGAGGATGGTCGGGCGAAGCTGTACGCCGACATCGCCCATCCGATCAATTCCATTTGCCGCGAGATGATTCAAACGTGCGTCATTCAGGCGTTTGAAGAAGAGAAATTGCGGGCCAAACAGCCGGGCTACGTGTCGAGTTACGACGATTTTGAGCCGGAGACGGTCGGTCCGCTGCTGCGTCGAACGGCGTCGACGTCGCAGCCTCAAATTCAGGGGGCTGAAAAACCGCAGGGGCCGCACAAACCGCCTGTCGTCGCCCCGCAAGAGAATCGGACCGGAAGGCCTGGTTTTGGCGAGGGCATTTTTGACTGACGCTTGACGCCGTGGAGCGAGGGAAGGGCGTCGTCGGTCGCGCCAATTGGCGCAGATCGCGGCGTTTCGTTGACCGCTCCACCTTCTCTAAGTCTCGTATTTGCATTTATCTGCGCCGAAAGTTCCTTTCTTGACTTGCGGTCGGCGTTTCCTCGGGGTCCGTTCATCATCGGTCCGGTCGTTGCCGAATGGATGGAATGGAAAAGTGTCATCTTCGCCCGGTATCGACGGGTAAAATCTCAGGAACGGAAAAGTCAGGAAGTTTGGGTAATGTACGACGGCTCTTTCGGTCTGAAACGACGACCGTTCTCGGCGGTTCCTCAGATCGACCACTATGTGGCGACCACGGCGATCGAGGCGGCGCGAACCTCGTTGACCCGCTGCATTCAGCGCGGCGAGGGGGCGGGATTGGTCATTGGGCCCTCGGGCACCGGCAAGACGTTGTTGTGCCGAATGTTGGCCGAGCAGTTTCAACGCAATTTTCACGTCGTGATGTTGTCGAGCGGTCGGTTGAGCACGCGACGTGCGTTGTTTCAGGCCATTCTCTATGAATTGGGGCAACCGTTCCGCGGCATGGACGAAGGGGAATCGCGTCTGGCGGTGATCGACTACCTGATGGCGACCGACGAGGGTGCGCGCGGCATGATGTTGCTGGTCGACGAGGCCCACACGCTGCCGTTGCGGTTGTTGGAAGAGCTTCGGCTGCTGACCAACCTGGTGCGCGGCGATCAACCATCGGTTCGGCTGACGTTGGCCGGCGGTCCGGTGCTGGAGGAGCGGTTCGCCAGTCCAAAGTTGGATTCGTTCAGCCAACGGCTCAGCGCCCGGTGCTATTTGGAGGCGTTGAACCGGACCGAGACGGAGAACTACATCCAATCGCAAATTCAGCAGGCCGGCGGACAGGGCGATCAGGCGTTTCCGTCCGAAACCTGCCAGTGTGTGTTTCAGGCGACCAACGGCGTGCCGCGGCTGATCAATCAGCTATGCGATCACGCGATGTTGCTGGCCTACGTGGCCGGTCGGCGGCGGATCGAAACGACCGACGTCGAGGAGGCCTGGAGCGATTTGCAGCAATTGCCGGCCCCATGGACCAGCGGCGAATCGAAGCCCGAGTCGACCGGCGGCGTGATCGAGTTCGGCTCGCTCGACGAAACTGCGGAATCGACCGCCGCGACGGAAACGCCTTCGTTGCGGGTCACCGCGATCGAGGAAGACCGCGAGGCCGAGCCGGTTCAACAGATCGGCCGGATCGAAAAGCTGCTGGCCGAAGCGGACGATGATTTTCAGCCGGCCGGGTCGATCGGACCGGAGATGGAAGTCCGTTTCGACGAGCCGCAGATTCATCCGTTCCAAGAAACTTTCGAGCAGGAAGAGGTCGTGGCGGATCGTTACGCGGCGTCCGTGAAATCGTCGCCGCTTTCGATCGCGGCCGCGTCGTCCACAGAGTCGGAGGTTTCGGTTTCGGAGGAGCCGAAGGCTTTTCAAAGCTCGGAGGTGCTTCAGGCGTCGGAATCGCCTCAAGCCGCGGCTTTTTTCGAGACGCCCGCCGTGCAAGAGGAATCGCAGGCGAGTGATGCGCCCGCCGTGGAAGAAGCGTCGTTGACGGAAGACGAGTTGGTCTCGGTGTTGGCGGACGGTCAGGATCAGGATTCTGCGTCGGACGCGGCGATGTCGTTCGAGCCTGCGCCGCGGCCGCGCGAGTATCGTCATTTGTTTGCCCGACTTCGCCGAGGATGACGCGATGGGCCTGACGTCCGACGCGTTGAAGCGAATCGAGAATCAAGCGGCGGCGGCCGTGCCCGTGATCTTGCCGCTTTCGGACGCCGCGGCGTGGACGACGATGGGCGACGTTTCGGCGGATTCTCAAACGGCGGCCTCGGAACGATTGCCCGGGCCCGGCCGGTTTTCTTTTCCCGCCTTGTCGACCAAGCGGCCGACGACGACCGTCGCACCGCCGCAAGTGATCTGGCCGTCGGACATCGATGCGGAACAATCGCTGCAAGCGGCGGAGATGGCCAGCAGGATTTTGCGGCAGTGGCCGCCGGATCGGGCGACGATTTTGGCCGTGACCAGCGCGGGGCCGGGCGACGGCAAGACGCGGTGGCTGACGGCGTTGGCGCCGCAACTGGCCCGACGCGTGGCCGGCGGCGTGTTGGTCGTCGACGCGAACGTTCGTCATCCGAGCTTGACGGCGTTGGCGACGATCTTGCCGGACGCGGCGAAACAACCGGGGGTGGTTTATCCGACGGATCGGCGACGGTTGAGTTTTCTGCCGGCGCCGGACGGTCGGCGGGATGTTTGCGAGAGCCTCGATCGGTTTGGGGGCGAGTCGTTGCGAGACGGTTGGTCGCTGGTGTTGATCGAGTTGCCGTCGCTGGCCGATGCGGAGGCGATCGAGCTGAGCCGGCATTGCGACGGCGTCTACCTGGCCGTTCGATTGGGCCACACGTCGCGCCGGGCCTTGAATCGGGCGGTGAAAACTCTGCGAGGCGCCGGCAGTCGGTTAGCGGGCTGTCTGGTGGCCGGTTGATTCAGCGCATAAAAAAAGGCGAGGCCCAGGACGCCCACCTTCGCCTTGACTCGGACCGTCCGAAGTCTTTTGGGCTTAGGCTGCCCCTCCGACCCTTTTTTCAACGGGTCTGGCGGCTTTGCGTCCCGACCCTCGCGATCGGGAATGAAGACCGACGCCTGGCCGTATGCCTAGGTCTTTTCGGTCTCCATAAGAATCGTAGACCGAAAACGGGAAAAGTCAAATCATGGCCGGTGGCCGCGGCGCCGCACGGTGGACCGCATCGCGCAAAGGCTTCTGGGCAAACCGATTGCGGCCGATTCGGAGTGTTTAAGAAAAAAGTTCGGCTTGGCGGACGATGTCCAAACCGACGCGCTGGTTCCACGCGGCGATCAGTTGTCGAAACATCGGACCGGGGCGACCATCGCCGATCGGGCGACCGTTTAATTGCACGACCGGCAGCAAGCAGAACGGCGTGCTGGTCAGAAACAACTCGTCGACCGCGACCAACTGATCGACCGTTTGATCGCGTTGAACGACCGCGTGGCCGAGTTGGCCGGCCATGGCGACGGTCGCGGCCAGACTGACGCCCGGCAAAACTTTTTCGGCGGGCGGCAACACCAAACCTTCCTCGGCGCGATAGGCGGCGATGTTGGCTGTCGAGGCCTCGGTGACGAATCGCTGGGCGTCGAGCAACAAAGCGCGAGACGGCGGTTCCACGGCGGCGGCCTGTCGATCGGCGAGGTAGTAGTGCATGCGGCTGCGGCATTTCAGCGACGGCGGCCAGCAGCGCGGCGAGACCTGCTCGACGTCAGTCGTGCGCAGCGACTGACCTTCGCGATATTTGCGAGCCCAGCGAAAAAATGGCAGCGGATAGGTGTGCAGGCAGACGGTCGGCTTCGGTAATTCCGAGGCGGCGTAGTTGGGATAACTGCCCGGCGTGATGACGATCGACACGCCGAGATCGGCGCCGGTCGGCAGCAGCGGATGGTTGCGGGCGACCAGTTCTTCGGCCGTCCGGGCGAGTTGTTCGCGGGAGACGTCGGGTGCGAGCCCCACGATCTCCAGCGAATGGAACAGCCGGTCGAAATGGGCGTCGAGCTGGAACATTCGTCCGCCGAAGGTGCGCAACTGTTCGGCGATCGCGGCGCCTTGGATGAAACCGGCGTCGCCGACCGAAATGGCTGCGGCCGAGGCGGGAATCCAACGGTGGTTGAGAAAAGCGACGGGCTCGAGGGTTTTCATGGTAGTGGCGGCGGTTCGACGGAGTGGCGATCAGCGGCCGTCGAGAAACGTGTAGCGGGCCCACTGGTCGGCCAACTCGCACGATTGGCTGTAGCGCCGGCACTGATGCTGACGGCCGACCGAGCCGCGGACGTCGATGACGTCGACGTTGTCGGCGGCGGTCTGCGGTCCGATGGCGCCGAGGGCCTGATCGCCGCACGAGTGGTCGGCGACTCTCGGATACCATCGTAGCACACGGTCGCAGGGATTGCACGTCACCAGGGCTCGATCCACGAGTTTCAGCGCGCGGCCGTAGACGGCGTCGGGGGCCAGTCCGTTGTCGCCCAGCGCGGCGGCCATCAACACCAACCGGATGGGATTGCGACGGCCTCCGGACCAGGCCGAAACGGTTTGAGATGTCAGCGTGCGGTCGTCGATGGGGCCGCCGCCCAACAGATGCAACGCGCCGGCGATAATGCGCGGTCCGAAGCTGTGGCCGATCAAGCTGATCGGCGCGCCGGGCTCGATTTGGGTGTCGAGCCATCGGGCCAGATAGTAGCTTTCGGCGTCGCAGTAGTCGGCTTTCAGATACAAATCATCGCGGATGCGATGGTAAACGCGATCGGCCGGCCACGACCAGATGACGAACCGGAACGGTCGGTCGCCGACCTGCGCGCGGATGGCGGCATAGGCGGCGTCGGCCTTTTCGACAGCTTCGCAGGCGTCGGTCCAATTGCCGTGCACGAAGATGATCGTCGGCACGGATTTTGAGGTTTGTTGGCGAAAGGTGCGGGCGTCGGACGGGCTCCAGCCTTGTAGCGGATCGCGGCGCTGATAGTCGAGTCCTTGCAGCGTGGTGTCGAGCGAATCGCCGTGGGGCAGGCATCGTGTGTTAATGAGCCAGACGTCGTCGCACGGCGCATCAGCCCACGTCGGCGCGATAAAGACGACCGAAAGGACGAAGATGGCGACCCAAACGGAAGCGAACCGGCAAGCGTTTTTGGCGGGGGCAGTCATAGCGGTTTCAAGGCGGGAGGCTTTCGGAGAGGGAGGAAAGACATGCAAATGTAGCTTGGGATTGGCGGCGGCGAAATTGGGAAGACAAGCAGTTTTTGACTGGTATTTTCCGTTCTTGGGCCCCATCCCGATTTTTCCATCTGCTCCGGCTTATGTTTCCGAAAAAATACGCGTGTTGCGTTTGCACATCATTAAACCTGGTGTAGAGTTTCCTTGGCAAGCTGCCTCATTGTGGCGGCGTACCACCATTATATGACGGGAGAAACAGGAATGAAGAGGCTACTGATCTTAACGGTTTTAGGGCTGTTGTTCAGCGGCATGGCAGGATGCCGGTTTATGGAGTGTCTGTGGCGTGGTCCGGCGTGTCGTCAGCAAGCGCCCGCGGCCACGACCTGCCCGACCGTAACCTGCCCCACACCCTGCCCCACCACCCCATGCGACCCGTGCCCGAGTACGGCGGTAGTCACCCCGAGTCCGGAAACTTTCGCACCGTCGCCCACCCGCTGATTGACAGGAGGCCTATCGTGAAGAAGTTCATGTTGTTAATGATTTTGGGATCGCTGGTTTGCATCACCGGCGGTTGCCATTTCGGCGAATGCTGGCGCGAAGCTTGGGGCGCTCGTCGTGCGGCGCGTCAACAGCCTTCCGTGGTTATGACCGAGCCGTGTGTCGTGAGCGATTGCCCGGTGGTCACGGAGTGCTGCCCGAGCCCGTGTGCGAGCTCTTGCAGCCCGTGCGCGACGACCACGACGGTTGCTCCGTCGTTGGCGCCCACCCCGGCCGGCCGATAGTCGCCGAGCGATCCGAAGAAAAATCTCATTGCCTCCCCGGCCATAGAGTTCATCGCAGGTCGGCCGTAACGTCCTGAACGCGGCCGACTGCGATGGACGCCGGCGTTTGGCGGCTTTGCCACCAGCGTTTGACGCGCAGAATCTGTGTGCGCGGCGAGGATGGCTCATAGTGGCTGAATCGCCAGATCGGCGCCAACCGCGTCTGAAAAGGGCGCTTGCTGGGCAGTGATCCCACGCCCATGTCGTAGAGCCGGTCGCCGCGTTGGAAGCTGTCGGCCAAGGTGCGGGCCAAGAGGACCGTGCCGGCGCCTTGACGCGAGCGGTCGGCGTCGTAGCCGCGTCGCAGTCCGAAGGTGACGCCGTCGGCGTGGTATCCGTAGATGAACGCCGCGGGTTGGCCGTCGATGCGCAGCAGGTTGAGATCGACCATGCCCAACAGCGCGGCGGCGGCATGCGTTTCGCGGAGAAACTCGCGGATCGATGGGTGCGACAACGTGGTGCCGTCGGTGGCGCGACCTTGCCAACTCCGACGTGCGATCTCTTCGCAGGCGTTATAAAGATCCCAGCGTGGCGCCCCGTCGTCGTGCGGCGGGCCTTGCGGGCGGTAACGCTCGTAAACGATCGGGCCTTGTCGGGCCAGATGGCGTTCGGACTGGCGCAGTCGTCGGAGCCATGTCCCTTTGCGCGACGCCCAATAGGCCTCCAAGTCGCCGGCCATGTCGACCACGGCGGTGCGGTCCCAGTGGGTCGAATAGGCTTGCAAGCCGGCCTCGCGCAGGACGCGGCGGATCTCCGCGGGATCGTCGTTCGGCTGGCCGTGCCACCGCAACTCCAAAACGTCCCAGTCGCGCGGCGTGTGTTGCACGTGGTTCAATCCGACGGCGAGGGTTTTTAGCGGGTCGGGGCCGATCGGGCCGTAAAACGAACCCCAGTTGCTCAAGGGATAGGTGAGCGTCCGGACCCGGCCGACCCAAGTGGATTCGTACAAAACCGTCAGCGGCAAGATGCCGGTGGGCCGGCGGCCGTCCAGGACGACGAGGACGCGGAGCCGTTGGCCGACGCCATAGTGACGCCAGTAGATTTCGAGCCATTCGAGCGACTGAAAAAACGAGTGTCCGGCGGTCTGGCGGAGCAGTGCGCGCCAGGCCGTCCGGAACTCGGCCAGCGGCTCGATTTGGTTGAACTCCAGGATTTCGGCCATATGGACAAGGGTAGGTTATACGGGGGCGGTTTTTTCGAGGAGGAGCGGCGATTTTCAGGAGTTTTACCCTCAAAAAGACGGGTGGACGAAGTGGAAACCGTCGGTATAGTATCAATAGCTGTCTCTTCCCCCCCGAGCCACAATCGCAAAAAACACACTCGGCTTGGGGCGAGACATGTGGGCTGCGTCCGGAAAGGCCATCGGCGGGCCGTAGGTCGCAGCCCTTTTTTTAACGTTGGGGAGGGTCGAATCGGCGGGGTCGGAACGGGCGGGCGGTTTTTTGTGGATCTTTGCGTGGGATGGGTTTTGGCACCCTGGTGCGCGCGGAATTCATCGGGTATAGTTTGACTGGATCGGGGGTCCTGCCGGGCCACTCGATCGGACCCTTCGCCGCGGGCGAATGCGTCGTTGTCTGTTTCCAATTTGTTCACGGGAGATGTTTTTCATGGCAGCCATTGTTGACCCGGAAAAGTGCACCGGATGCGAGACGTGTGTGGAATCCTGTCCGCTGGACGCGATTGCGATGAAGGACGGCGTGGCGGTGGTCGATCCGGACACGTGCGGTGATTGCGGCGCGTGCATCGACGCTTGCCCGGTGCAGGCGATCAGCTTGGAATAGCCGGGCCCGTTTGGTCGACGGTCGTTCGAACAAGATTGTTTTCTTGGGATGGTGCAAAATAAAGGACGTGTGGCGGAGTCGGAGCGGCTCCGCCGCACGTTCGATTTCTTGTCGGACCCCGAGGGGGTTCGACCGCCGGTGAAAGACGCAAGCGATGGGCGATCTGCTGATCCAGGTGTCGCGTCGGGCGATGGCTTGCGAGTTCGAGGTGCGGTTTCCGGCCGATCGATGTCCGTGCGGCACGCAATGGGCGCTTGCGGCTTTGGACGCCGTCGAGTCGCTGGAGGATCGGCTTTCGTATTTTCGGCCTGCCAGCGACATCAGCCGAATCAATTTGCTGGCCGCCGAAGAGCCCGTCGAGGTGTCGCCGGAGCTTTTTGAGTTGTTGCGGCTGGCGATGCGGATCTCTCAGGAAACCGGCGGGGCGTATGATATCACGTCGGTCCCGCTCTGGGAGGCGTGGGGATTCGCCCGACGCGCCGGCCAAGTGCCGACCGAGGCGAAACTGTCCGAGGCCCGGGTGTTGGTCGGCGGCGATCTGTTGGAATTAGACCCCGCGCGGCGAACCGTGCGATTTCGGAAGCCCGGCGTGCGAATCAACCTGGGCAGCATCGGCAAGGGGTTTGCGTTGGACGTCTGCGCCAAGCGGTTGATCGGCGAGGGCATGCACGATTTTTTGATCCACGGCGGTCAAAGCAGCGTGCTGGCCCATGGTCGCTCGACCGATCCGACGGCGCCGTGGGAAATCGGGGTCCGCGATCCTCGACAACCGAATGTCCGGTTGGGCGTGATTCGGCTGGACGATCGGGCGCTGGGAACCTCGGGCGGGCAGTTTCAGTCGTTTCGGCATCGAGGGCATCGGTACGGTCACATTTTGGACCCCCGAACGGGTCGACCGGCCGAGGGCGTGTTGTCCGTGACGGTTGTGGCGCCCAATGCGGCGTTGGCCGACGCACTGTCGACGGCATTTTATGTGTTGGGACCGGATCGGGCGATGGAATATTGTCGGTCGCGGCCGGAGTTGAGCCTCGTGATGGTTTGTCCGGACGCCCACGGCCGGGGCATTTCGACGCATATTTCCGATCCGGCGGGGGCTTTTCGAGAGGCGCGCTAGACGCGATCGGCCCTTTGGCGGTAGAATGACCCGTTTGTGCGGGTTTTTTTGACGCGTGGAACTGACAAAACTCCGGCGTGGCGACCCGTCGTTCGGGTCCAAACTGAAAACCGTGTTGGGCGATTATGGCTGACTTTTTGCTTTCGCCAAGTTCGTATTTGGCGATTGTTTTGGTGCTCGTGCTGACCGGGGCCGGACTTCCCATTCCCGAGGAAGTGCCGATCATCGCCGCCGGCATTTTATCGTCGCACGGACAGATGGACCCTTGGGTGGCGTTTGCGTGCTGTCTGATCGGGGCGGTCGCCGGCGACTGCGTGGTGTACGCGATCGGGTATCATTTCGGCCGCGGCGTGTTGCAGGATCATCGCTGGTGGGCAAGGCTGATCACGCCGGAACGCGAGGCGCAGGTCGAGGAAAAATTTCGACGCCACGGGCTGAAGGTGTTTTTCGTGGCGAGGTTTTTGGTTCTGTTGCGATCGCCGATCTATCTGACGGCGGGGATTTTGCGGGTCTCGTTCAAACGGTTCTTGCTGATCGACCTGGTCTGCGCCACGTCGGTGGTCGGCACGTTTTTCGGGCTGACCTTTTGGTTCGGCCGCGACATCATGCAGTGGATCCGCCACGTCGAGGTGCTGTTGAGCATCGTGGCGGCGATCGTGCTGGGCGGCGTCGGCGTTTATCTGTGGCGCCGCTACCGTCGGAAGCATGCGGCGCTGTCCGGCGCGGACCTGAAGGTCGCTTCCGAGCGGAAAGATCCGTGAGTTGCGGTTTCTTGGGACCGTCTTACGCGGTTTTTGCGGCGACTTGGATCTGTTCGAGCGAACGACCGAGTTTTTTACGAGGGAGGCGTTCTTGCGAGACAGTCGGCTGACCGGTCCGCAACGCCTGCAACAGACGCTGGCTGATGTCGTCGCCTTCGGTTGGCGTGCCGATATCGCCCACGGCGTCGGTCACGCCCAGCAACACGGCCTGTCGCACTCCGTCGCGAATCCACGAGAAGAAATTCATGATGGGCAACTCCTGTCTGCTCCATTTTTTTCCGTTCGATCCAAGCGGCGAGAAAGTACCGCCGGCCCGGTCGCGTGTAAAGATCGTTTTGCCCTTGGAACATTTTGAGGGGCGTGTTACCCTAAAAAGACTGTTAAGACGAGGGTTCCAGTGAAACAGGGTAAAACACTTCCGCCGGACGCCAGTCGCTACGTGGTGGGGTTCGATTTGGGAACCACCAACTCGGCGGTGACGTATGTCGACACGGCCGAGGCTCCTGGGCAGATCCGCACGCTGGCGATTCCGCAGTTGGTCGCGCCCGGTCAGGTCGAGGCTCGGGACACGCTGCCGTCGTTTCACTATCAGCCGGCCGCGGGCGAGCTGTCGGCTGGGGCGTTGCGATTGCGATGGCAGACGAGCGATCCGAACTATGCGGTCGGATTTTTCGCGCGCGATCATGGGGCGATGACTCCCGGCCGGTTGATCGCATCGGCTAAGTCGTGGCTCTGTCATTCGGGCGTGGACCGCACGGCCGCGTTGTTGCCGTGGCAGGGGGCGGACGGCGTCGAACGATTGTCGCCGGTCGAGGTCAGCGCGAGATATTTGGGCCACGTGCGAAACGCTTGGAACGCACAATTTCCACGGGAGCCGTTGGAGCGGCAGGATTTCGTGCTGACGCTGCCGGCCTCGTTCGACGAGGTGGCCCGCGAGTTGACGGTCCGCGCGGCCGCGGCGGCGGGATTGCCGCGCGTGGTGTTGATCGAAGAGCCGCAGGCGGCGTTTTATTCCTGGATCTACGACCACGCCGGCGATTGGGAACAAAAGGTGTCGCCGGGCCAGAAGATTTTGGTGTGCGACATCGGCGGCGGCACGTCCGACTTCACGTTGATCCGCGTCCGCGGCGATCGGCAAGGCAAGGTGCAGTTTCATCGCGTGGCGGTCGGCGATCATTTGATCCTGGGCGGTGACAATTTCGATCTGGCGCTGGCCCGATTCATCGAACAAAAGTTGGGGCGGCTCGAACCGCGTCAATGGTCGACATTGGTCCGCGTGTGTCGGTCGGCAAAGGAGACGCTGCTGGGGCCCGACGCGCCCGAGCGCATGACGATCTATTTGCCCGGCGGCGGATCGCGGCTGCTGGGCGGCGGACTGAACGTCGAGGTGACGCGGTCGGAGGTCTGCGACTTGCTGGTCGACGGTTTTCTGCCTCGCGTGGACTTGGAGGAAAAACCGGCGGGGCGACAGTCGGGTTTTCAAGAGTTTGGGCTGCCGTTCGCGCCCGATCCGGCGATTACGCGGTATTTGGCGGCGTTTTTGACCGCGCATCGCCATGTGGCCATCGACGAAACCGAGCCGACGACGGACCACGATCCGGCCCGGCCCGACCTCGTGCTGTTCAACGGCGGCGTGTTCGAGTCGCCGCGACTGCGAGAGCGGATGTTGGAGTCGTTCGAGCATTGGTTTGGCGAGCGGCCGACGCTGTTGGACAACGGGCGGTTGGATTTGGCCGTGGCGCGCGGGGCGGCGTATTACGGCATGGTGCGTCGCGGGCAAGGCGTGCGGATCGCGGCCGGCCTGGCCCGGACGTATTACGTAGGTGTCGAATCGTCGGGCTCTTCTTCCACCTCTCCTCTGGCGGTGTGCGTGTTGCCGGCGGGCGTCGAGCCGGGGCAAGACATCGTGCTCAAGGAGCCGCAGTTCAAGTTGTTAGTTTCGGAGCCGGCCGAGTTTCCGCTGCTGGTGTCGAGCACGCGGCTGACCGACAAGCCGGGCGAGGTGGTGACGGTCGATCGCGAGCAGTTGACGCCGCTGCCGCCGATGCGCACGGTGTTGCGGACTCGCAAACGCGAGGCGTCCGAAACGGTCGCGGTCGATCTGCACGCCCGATTGACCGAGATCGGCACGCTGGAGCTTTGGTTGGGCGAGCTGGCCGGGCGGCGGCGTTGGCGGCTGGAGTTCGACGTTCGCTCGACGACGCAAACGGACATCGCCGCACACCAATCGCAGGCCGAGGGCGAGGGAATTTTGGACGAGGCGGCGTGGACGGCCTGCCAAACGCTCGTCGACTGTTGTTTCGGGCCCGAGGGGACGGACAAACCGGAAGGACTCGTCAAACGGTTGTCGGCGACGGCGGGCATGAGCCGCGGGCAGTGGCCGACGTCGTTCTGCCGACGGCTGTGGGAATCGCTGATGGCCGTGGAGTCGGGCCGCCGACGCAGCGCCGCCCATGAGGCCCGGTGGCTGAATCTGCTGGGATTTGCGTTGCGGCCGGGCTACGGGCTTGCGGTCGACGATTGGCGCGTCGCGCAGACGTGGACCGCGCTGCAAAACAAGTTTGCCCACGCGTCGGCCAATGTGCGGCTGGAAGGCTGGGTGCTTTGGCGGCGGATCGGCGGCGGACTGGCGGCCGGTCAACAGCAGGCGCTGGCCGATCCGCTGTTGGGGCCGATCCGCAGCCTGCATCGGCAGTTGACCACCGGGCGCGGCGGCAGCGATTTCAGTTTTTCGATCCCTGAGACCGCCGAGATGTGGCGATTGCTGGGCTCGCTCGAATTGCTTTCGGCGGAGACGAAGTCGCAACTGGGCGGCATGGTGCTCGACATGCTGCCAAAACGCAAAATGGAGCCGGTCCGCTCGGCGATGGTGTGGGCCGTGGGGCGACTGGGCGCGAGGACGCCGTTGTACGGACCGTTGAACGCCGTCGTGCCGGCGCAGACCGTCGCCGCATGGGTCGAACGGCTCATGGCCGCGTCGTCGTGCGACGTGGAACGCTCGCTGGCCGTGATGCAGTTGGCCCGGCGGACCGACGATCGTTACCGCGACCTGCCGGAAAAATTGCGTGCGGAGGCGGCCGGCTGGCTCGGCGGGACGTCGGCCCCGAGCCACTTCGCCGAACTGATCCGTCGCGGCGGCGCGTTGGACGACGAAGAGCAAGGGCTGGTGTTCGGTGAATCGCTGCCCGTGGGATTGCGAATCACATGAGCGATTTTGACGTGGTCGTCGTCGGAGGCGGACCGGCCGGCTTGATGGCGGCGGCCGAGTCGGCCCATCGCGGACGCCGGACGCTGCTGCTGGAAAAGAATCGCGAGCCGGGCATCAAAATCTTGATTTCCGGCGGCACGCGATGCAATTTGACCCACGCGACCGATGCGCGCGGCATCGTCGAGGCGTTTGGGCCCAACGGTCGATTTCTGCACTCGGCGTTGGCGGCGCTTGGACCGCGACAGGTCGTCGAGCTGTTCGAGTCGGAGGGCATGCCGACCCGCACGGACCCGGACGGCAAGGTGTTTCCGGCCAGCGATCGGGCCTCGGACGTTCGAGCCGTGTTGGTCCGTCGGCTGCGACACAGCGGCGCGGAGCTGGCGACGAACGAGCCGGTGTTGGAGATCGCACGGAATGAGAACGGCTTTCGGCTGCAAACCGCGCGACGGACGATTTCGACGGACCGACTGATGTTGACCACGGGCGGACAATCGTATCCAGCATGCGGCACGAACGGCGACGGGTTTCGATGGGCGGCGTCGTTGGGTCACACGATCGTCGCTCTGCACACGGCCTTGGTTCCGCTGACCAGTCATGCCCGCTGGGTGCTGGATTTGCAGGGCATCGCGCTGCAGGACGTTTGGGTGGAGGTGGTCAATCGAGAGGCGGAGCGAAAGTTCAAAAGCCTAGCGCGACGTCGCGGAGCCATGCTGTTTACGCATTTCGGAGTCTCGGGCCCCGCGCCGATGGATGTGAGCCATGCGGTCAGCGGCGAGGCCGATCCGTCGCAGTTGGTGTTGCGGTGTGATCTGCTACCGGAAATGTCGGAGTCGCAACTGGACGTTCAGTTGGCCGAGGTGTGTGTGGCGTCGGGCCGCCGCCGGGCCTGGACGCTGTTAGACGGTTGGCTGCCGCATCGCTTGGGTGAAACGCTGACCACGCTGGCGAAAATTTCGCCGGATCGGAACGCCGCCGAGTTGTCGAAAGCCGAACGTCGGCGGTTGGTTGGGTTGGCCAAGCGGCTGGACGTTCCGCTGTCGGGCACGATGGGGTTTCGCAAGGCCGAGGTGACCGCCGGTGGGGTGTCGCTTGCGGAGGTCGACTCGAAAACGATGGAAAGCAAACTCGTGCCGGGCCTGTTTTTTGCGGGCGAAGTGCTCGATTTGGACGGTCCGGTGGGAGGATATAATTTTCAGGCGGCGTTTAGCACTGGTCGATTGGCCGGCCGGTGCGTATGATTCCCCCCCTGCGAAACATTCCATCGAGGAGGTCTCCCATGGCTCGATTGCTTCATTTAGACGCCAGTCCACGCGGCGAACGATCCTTGTCGCGGCGGTTGACGCGGGAGTTTGTCGAGGGCTGGCTGCGATTGCATCCCGACGATTCGGTGGTTTATCGCGACGTGGGCCGTCAGCCCGTGCCACGCGTGACTGAGGCCTGGATCGAAGGGGCGTTCAATCCGCCGGCGACGTGGTCGGCCGACGCGCGGGCGGCGACGCAAACCTCCGACTTGCTGGTCGACGAGTTTTTGGCGGCCGACCGCTACGTTTTTGGCGTGCCGATGCACAACTTCGGCGTGCCCTCGACGTTGAAAGCTTACGTGGATCAGATCGTGCGCGTGGGCCGGACCTTCACGCCGGAGGGACGCGGGTTGGCGACCGGCAAGAGACTGCTGGTCCTGACGGCCCGCGGCGGCACGTATCCGCCGGGCAGCCCCACGGCGGCCTTCGATCTGCAAGAGCCTTGGCTTCGGACGATTTTCGGGTTTATCGGCGTGACGGAGGTTCGGTTCATTCACGCCGAGGGGCTCAACGGCGGCGACGCCGCGCGGCAGGCCGGTCTGCAGTCGGCCCGAGAACAGATGGCGTCACTGCTGAACGCTTGGTAGGCCGGCAAGCGGATACGTCGATCAAGAAAAAGGCCCGCGGACCGCTGCAATCCGCGTGGAATGCAACGGTCCGCGGTTGAATCAACAGGCCGGATCGGATCGCCCCGAGTTCCCGCCTATCAGCCCGACGTGGTGCCGGTGGAAGTGTAGTAGTCTTTCCAATTCGGGAAGAAATCGCCCGTCGAAGGGTTGTACAGCCAACCCGACGAGGTGTCATCCGCAGCCGCCTTGGCTTCCGTATCATTGGTCGCCGACGTGGTGGACAGTGTGTTGAGGCTGTTGAACGGGTTGGCGGGCACTTCACCTTGGAAGTACGGGCCGTAAGGATAGCTGGTGCCCGAGGTTCCGGTCTGACCGCTGACGTTGGTCGCCTTGGTCATCTGATCCGTGAAATTGGCCAACGTGGGGACGGTGCTGCTGTGATGCACCTTGTACATCTCGATCTGCGAACGAATCGTGTGCAGATTGAACTTCAGCGAACTGAGTTTCGCATCGTTGGTCGACGACGAAAACTGCGGGATGATCGTCGCGGCCAACACGGCCATGATAATGACGACGATCAGCACTTCGATCAACGTAAACGCATCGCGACGACTGGCCCTACGCATGACTTGCAAACTCCTTCCAAAAAACAGGGGGGGTGATCGGAAATGTTGCGGGGCGACCGCAAAACGGGTTCATTAATTCATACGTAGGTCGCGGTTTTAGGGACGTCAAGGAAATAAGTCGCCTGTTTTTGATCTTTCTTCGCAAAGCGCGGAGTGATTTGGCCCGGGTCGGTCATAGTGGACCGAAAAGCGGCAAAATCGTTACGAACCAACCGTGGCGTGCTGGCGTTTTCTGGCACGAATTTGCGTATTTTTGCTAGGTCTGACAGTAAACATAAAACACCCAGTCTTTTTTTGTATCCTAACTCAAGCAATCTTCCTAAATAGACGATAGCGACAAGGATACGGCATACAAAGACGATGGATGCGGTGTGTACGCATGTGGTATCGGGAAGGTAAACGGGGTCTTGCTGGTAATTACGCTAATGTGCGTTGTGTGGGTAGGCCGAATAAACAGTAAAGGCGGATTCCGCCGATAGACCAGCCCAATCCGGTTTCGTGATGCTTGAAGGAGGCATGCAATGAAGAGGTTTTTAGGAGTGCCGCTGTTGGCAGTGGCGCTGCTGGCCCTCGCGGTAAGCACAGCGGATGCGTGCTACTGCGGCGCTGCACGGTTCCGATGCTGCAAGCGAGCTTGCTGCACGACAGCCGATTATGCAGAGTGCAAGCAGCAGTGCTACACGGTCATGAAGACCTGCAAGGAGGTCGTGTACGAGAAGCGGGAGTACACCTGTTACAAGACCTGCTACGAGCGGGTTTGCGAACAGAAAGTGATCAACTGCGTGAAGTACGTGCCCGAGACCTGCTATCGGGAATGCACCTACACGGTGTGCAAGCCGGTGTGGGAGACTCGGACGAAGGAGATCTGCTACACGGTGTGCAAGCCGGTGTGGGAGACGAAGTCGAAGGAGATTTGCTACACGGTATGCAAGCCGGTTTGGGAAACCCGAACCAAGGAGATTTGCTACACGGTGTGCAAGCCCGTTTGGGAAACCTACACGAAGGATTATTGCTACACGGTGTGCAAGCCCGTTTGGGAAACCCGAACCAAGGAGATTTGCTACACGGTGTGCAAGCCGGTGTGGGAGACGAAGTCGAAGGACGTCTGCTACACGGTGTACAAGCCGGTGTGGGAGACTCGGACGAAAGAGTATTGCTACACGGTGTGCAAGCCGGTGTACGAGACTCGCGAGAAAGTTTGCCAATACACGGTGTGCAAACCGGTTTGGGAAACCCGAACGAAAGAAGTCTGCTACACGGTGTGCAAGCCGGTGTATGAAACCTGTGAGCGCGAAGTGTGCTACTCGGTGTGCAAGCCGGTGACCTGTGTGAAGACGATCAAGGTTTGCTCGGGTCATTGGGAGACTCGCTGCAGCGTTCCGTGCTGTGAGCCGGCCAACGCCTGCGATCCTTGCAACGCCTGCTGCGCTGCGGTGAAGCAGTGCCGCGTTTGGGTTCCTTGCATCGAAGAGCGTCAGATCGAGTGCACCAAGTATGTGCGCGAGACCTGCGTCAAGAAGGTGCCCTACACGGTGTGCCGCATGGTGCCCGAGCAACGCGTCAAGACCTGCACCTATCAGGTTTGCACAATGGTTAAGGAGCTCTGCGAGAAGCGGATTCCTTATACGGTCTGCAAGATGGTGCCCGAGCAACGCGTCAAGACCTGCACCTACCAAGTGTGCAAGATGGTGCCCGAGCAACGCGTCAAGACGGTGTGCTGGAAGGAATGCCACATGGTCCGCGAGAATCGTGTGAAGACTTGCACCTACCAAGTGTGCAAGATGGTGCCCGAACAACGCGTCAAGACCTGCACCTACCAAGTGTGCAAGATGGTGCCCGAGCAACGCGTCAAGACGGTGTGCTGGAAAGAGTGCCACATGGTCCGCGAGAATCGTGTGAAGACTTGCACCTACCAAGTGTGCAAGATGGTGCCC
>JAJFVC010000088.1 GCA_021372005.1 Planctomycetaceae bacterium
CCGATTGCCGCGCAAACTCTTGTTGCGCGAGACGGGCAAGTCGTTGATCCAACATACCTACGAGTCGGCCAGTCGGGCCGAGCGGCCGTCGGGCATTTGCGTGGCGACCGATCATGCCGACATCTTCGACGAGGTGCGGCGATTCGGCGGCCGAGTCGAGATGACCGATCCCAACGCCCCGAGCGGTACCGACCGCGTGGCCGAGGTGGCCCGACGCATGACCGACGTCGAGGTGATCGTCAACGTGCAGGGCGATGAGCCGGAGATTCGCGGCCGCTCGATCGACCTGGCCGTCGAGCTGTTGGAGCAAAACTCCTCGGCCGTGATGAGCACGCTGGCCACGCCGATCCGAAGCCGAAAGCAACTGAACGATCCGGCCTGCGTCAAGGTGGTTTTTGACGCGTCGGGCCGAGCGCTTTATTTCAGTCGCAGCCCGATTCCGTGCCCGCGTCACTGGGACGATTCGCTTCTGGAGGCCGATCCGCCGACGTTCTATCAGCACGTGGGGTTGTACGCCTACCGCCGCGATTTCTTGCTAAAACTGGCCACGATGCCGCCGTCCGCGTTGGAGCAGGTCGAAAAGCTCGAACAGCTTCGGGTGTTGGAGGCGGGCCACGCGATTCTGGTCGGCGTGGTCGACGAGCCCACGTTCGGCATCGACACCCCGGACGACTATCGGGCGTTTGTCGAAAAGCAGCGGACCGCCTGAAGGAGGTCTTTTTTATTTGACACCGCTCCGGAAAAGAGATACAATGTAATTACACTCGCAGAGAGGGAGACGCAGAAATGAGCGGCGTGGTCAAATCCCATTTAGTGCAAATCGGAAACTCCCGAGGCGTGCGGATTCCGAAGGTCTGGTTGGAGCAACTCCATCTGGACGAGGATGTGGAAATGTCCGTCGAGGCCAATCAGTTGGTGATCCGTTCGGCGTCCCATCCGCGTCAAGGTTGGGAAGACCAGTTTTGCGCGATGCACCAGCGAGGCGATGACCGGCCGGTGGGTGAATTTCCACGTTCCACTTGGGACGATCAAGAGTGGGAATGGTGATGAACCGTTTTGACGTGTATTTGGTGGCGCTGGATCCCACGCTGGGCAGCGAGATCAAGAAAACGCGACCTTGTTTGATTGTCTCGCCGGACGAAGCCAACCGGCATCTGACCACCGTGCTTATTGCCCCGATGACCACCAAGGGACGAAGCTATCCCACTCGCGTCGCTTGCCGATTTCAGGGCAAACAAGGACAAATCGTGTTGGACCAGTTGCGGACGGTCGACAAAGTACGATTGGTCAAACGCTTAGGGCGATTGGCCCCCGCGGCATGTCGCGAAGTCTTGGAGACGCTCGCGGCGATGTTCGCGGAATAGCGAGATTGCGAAAAGTTGCTTATTTCCAAATGATTCGACAGTTCCGAGTTGGTCGACCCGCAGCGCGAAATCAAAAGCGATACCATGACAAAAAGCCATCATCGCGGCCTAGTCGCCGAAGAAGCGAGATCTGACGCGAGAACATAACTCCCGTTGCTGTTGTAGGTTACGGCCGCCCATCGCTATGAGGCCGGTAGTCCTATCGGTCGGTCATTAAAAAGTTCAGCGATTGGTTTCGCCAAACGCCACTTCCGTCCTTGTGTCAATCCTTCTACAATAGTTCCTTTACCGGAAGGATTCTCTTACGTTTGGACGGTGTTCTTGTGACCAAACACATCTTCGTGACCGGCGGCGTGGTCAGCTCGCTGGGCAAGGGACTCACTAGCGCTTCGATCGGCATGTTGTTGGAGCAACGCGGCCTGCGGCTCCGAATGCAAAAGCTCGATCCGTACATCAACGTCGATCCGGGCACCATGAGCCCCTATCAACACGGCGAAGTCTACGTGTTGGACGACGGCAGCGAAACGGACCTCGACCTGGGCCACTACGAACGGTTCACCAACAGTCCGTTGAACCGCGACTCGAACTACACGACCGGCCAGATCTATCTGTCGGTCATCAACAAGGAGCGGCACGGCGAATATTTGGGCCAGACCGTGCAGGTGATTCCTCATATCACCAATGAAATCAAGGCGGCGCTGGCCAAACCGGCCGGGCCGGATGTCGACGTGGTCATCACCGAGATCGGCGGCACGGTGGGCGACATCGAAAGCCAGCCGTTCTTGGAGGCCATTCGCCAGTTTTCGCTCGACGTGGGCAAGGAAAACTGCCTATACATCCATTTGACGCTGGTGCCTTACTTGAAGGCCGCCGCTGAGTTGAAAACCAAGCCGACGCAGCATTCCGTCGGCCAACTGCGGCAAATCGGCATCCAGCCCGACCTGCTGGTCTGCCGCACCGAGCGGTCGTTGAGCCGCGACGATCGGGCCAAGATCGCGCTGTTCTGCAACGTGCCGATCGAGGCCGTGATCGAGGAGAAGGACAAGGATTTTTCGGTCTACGAAGTTCCGATGAGCCTGGTCGAGCACGGCATGGACGAGCTGATCGTTAAGAAGCTGGGGTTGAAAGCCGGCCCGTTGAATCTCGACCGATGGCGCGACTTGCTGCACCGGCTTCGCAACCCCCGGCACGAAATCAGCATCGCCGTGGTGGGTAAATACGCCGAGCATCGCGACGCCTACAAATCGATTTACGAGGCGCTGGATCACGCCGGCGTGCATCATCGGGCGACGGTTCGCGTGCAGCGCATCCACAGCGAGGCCGTCGAACGCGAAGGCGCCGAACGATTGTTGTCCGGAGTGGACGGCATTCTGGTGCCCGGCGGTTTCGGCGAGCGCGGCATCGAGGGCAAGGTCGAGGCGGTCCGATTCGCCCGGCAACGCGGCATTCCATTTTTCGGCATTTGTTTGGGCATGCAATGCGCCGTGGCCGAGTTCGGCCGCAACGCGTTGGGGCTCGATCGGGCCAATTCGACCGAGTTCGACAAGGACACGCCCAACCCGGTCATCTGCCTGTTGGACGAGCAAAAAACCATCACGGACAAGGGCGGCACGATGCGGTTGGGCGCACAGCCGACCCGGTTGACGTCCGGCAGCAAGGCCGCCGCCTGCTACGGTGCGACCGATATCTCTGAACGGCATCGCCATCGCTACGAGTTCAACAATGTCTACCGCGATCGGTACACGGCCGGGGGCCTGTCGATTTCGGGCACCAGTCCCGACGGATCGCTGGTCGAGGTCGTGGAAGTGTCCGAGCATCCGTGGTTCGTCGGCGTGCAGTATCATCCCGAGTTCAAATCGCAGCCGACCCGCGCGCACCCGCTGTTTGCAGGTTTCATCGGCGCGGCCATCGAACATCATCAAGCGGATGATCGCAAGGGAGGAAAGAAAGGGGAAGGCGGAGAAGGAAAGTAGCTGCGTGACGCTTTTCTTGACGATCGAGCTTCTTCCTTGAAACCACGGATGGTGAGTAAATCATCAGGACCCGTTTGCGGTTTTGCGGTCGAAAGGATGCGCGGATGAACCCAGAAACGCCTTGTCAGACTAGTGGCGGCGTCCGTCCGCAACAACTTCGCCGGCTCCAGGCATTATACGAGGGGCTGACGCGGGGACTGCAAGAGTCGTTGGCGATTCTGTTGAGGACCGACGTCGAGTTGCATGTTGCAAGCGTCGATCTGGGGGCGTACGGCCCGTTCGTCGACAGCGTGTCGTCGCCGGCGTGTTTTTTCGTGTTGAAGGTCGAACCGCTCGGCGACCCCTGGATTCTGGACATCGAACCGGCGGTGTTGCACCCGATGCTCGACCGACTGTTGGGCGGCAACGCGATCGAACCGCCGCCTTGCCGGCCGCTGACGGAGATCGAACAGGGCCTGGCGGTTCGCATCATCCGATTGTTTTTGCAGGAGTGCCGATCGGCGTGGAGCGGCTCGCTCGATCTGCGGTTCGACGTGCTGTCGATGGAGACCGAGCCCGGGCTGTCGCGTATTTTGCCGTCCGACGAGATGGTCGTCGTGGTCGGTTGGGATGTGACGGTCGGTTCGGCGCGAGGCCGGCTGCGGCTTTGCATGCCTTGCCGCACGGTGGAGCGGTTGGAGGTGCCGTCGCCGGCGGCCGGCTCGAACGGTGGGACGACTCGATCCGTCGCCATGGATACGGTGGATCTTGTGGCGACGCTGGCCGAGACGGAAATTGCGGCCGGACAGTTGGCCGATCTTCGCGTCGGCGACATCGTGGCCACGGAGACGCCGGCCGGCGCTTCCGTCGTCGTCGCGTTGGACGGCGTTCGGAAGTTTTATGCGAAGCCCGGCGTTTGCCAAGAACGTCGCGCCGTGCGGCCGACGGGAAAAATTGACCCGACGCCGTGACGATTTTGATCTTGCGTGGGACGATCAATACACGCGGGGCAGCGGTCGGACGGCCGAGGTGGTCGGAGGCATCGGCGCCACCGGCGTCGCGGTGTCCTTGGAAACGTCCGACAGGTTCGGACGGCTCGCCACCCAGTCGGGCGAAGTGATCGGCGGCAACCGCCGCGGCGAGTCCTCGGCCGACAAAAGCGGCTCGCGGATCGTCGGCGAAGGAGTCGCGATTTTGACGCCCAGCATGTCTGTTGACGCCGTCGAGGGAGTTTGCGAGGTCTTCGATTGCAAATAACAGACCCACTGGCGCGCCGCGTCCAACGACGGGTCCATCTTTGCGGCCAAGGTGAAGTAGGTCAGCGCCTCGGCGGACTTCCCTTTCTTCTGCATCAGGTAGCCCATGTTGTAATACGCGGCCGCTGGCGCGTGCACCGCCTGAAGATTCGCCATCGCTTCGCGCACCTGGCCTTGTTCAACCAACACCATGGCTAGATTATTTCGATACAGCGAATTTTTGGGGTCCAAGCGAACCGCGCGGCCCAAGGCCGCCGCCGCCTCGTCCCATTTCTTCTGCCGCGCGTAGAACAGACCTACGTTGTTGTACACCGACACCTGATCGGATCCGGCCTTGATCGCGCGCTGATAAAGCCGGATCGCGTCGTTGGGATGCTCTTGAAGCTCCTTCAAATGCGCGTAACCCAACAAGGCCGGCACGTCGTTGGGTTTCTCGTGCAGCGCCAATTGATACTGCTGCTCGGCCTCGGCCAGCTTGTTCGATTGTTCGTACAGCCGGGCGATCGAAACGTAAAGCTCGGCCCCCGGCTTGGCATGGGTCTTCAGCGAGATCGGGTCGTCTTCGGGGCCGAACGCATTCGGTTGGGGATTGGGATCAAGCGACTTGCCCAGCTTGCCAAAACCTTGTTTGAAAGGCGCCGTGATCGAATCGGTCCACGACTTTTCGCCGCCGGTGGACGATTGGGCCAAAGCGTGGGCCGGCCATCCAACGGCCAACGTGACGATGGTCGCGGACCAGAGGACCGTCCAGGTCGCCGACCAAGTTGTCGTTCGGACCCTCGCCACGTCCATGCCTTTCCGGTTGTTCAGAACGAACCCAAAACGCCGCGGTGTCGACACGTCAGAAAAGAGATCGTCTAGCCGTCAAATTGTCGGCCGCGCCAAATCAAAAGGCCGTTTCGGCTGCTTCGTTCTTCTGATCGACCCGTCCGCCGCCGAAGCTAAAGTTGAACTTGCCGATCGAATGGGATTTAGCGATCTTGTCGAATATAGGCCGAAAGATGGGTGATCTGCGTAAACGGTAGTGCTGGCGCGGCGGGCTGCAATCCCATACACGCGTAGAACAGCTTCTTCCACCAGTGTCGATGCCGCGTAGGAATCGCCGTGTGAAGGCTTTAGCTTCCGCCGCCACCGCTGCTGTTGGTGTTCTGGGCATCGCCGCCGCGCGGATAGCCAGGCAGCTCCAACGTGGGGACCACCTTTTCGCGGAACTTCCGCCGAATCAGCTCGACATCGTCGGCCGGGGCGCCTTGGTCCGAAATGGTCGTGGCCTGGATGGGCGGCAAGTTGTTGGGCGAAATCTTGGCGGCCAACTGTTGCACGGCGGCCAACCGCGAGGCCGTTTCATCGTCGTCCAGGGCGGCGTGGACGTAAATCAGGCGGTGTTGCTGCGGACCGGTCAACAGGATCCAACGAACCTTCAAGCGTCCGGCCTCGGTCAACTGGCCGTTGCCGGGCTCGAAGTAGAAGTCGCCCAACAGGTTCTGGCGTCGCCAACCATTGGCGATTTGGATGGCCATGGGGGCGACGATGGTGTCTCGGTCTGGGGCGACAAACGGTTCCGGCCAGCAGTTGCGACGCCGCGTGTCGTCGACGATGTTGTCGATGGCTCGGCACAGTCCGTCCGCCAAGACCGGGCGGATCGAACCCAGCAGGATCAGGACCAGTTCGAGGGTCATGAGGAGTCGAGCCGGCATTTTCGGTATCCTTTCCGTTAAAATGCAGCAACGGCGGAGACTTTGCGGGCTTTTGCCAGGTTGGCGCGGACTCCGCCCTATAAGTCTTTATCGGCAGCTCACCCGCCGCCCATGACCGGGAACATTTCACGGATCATCGTGATGGCGGCGGGTCCGACCAACACGACAAAGATGCCGGGGAAAATAAACAGTACCAAGGGGAAGATCAGTTGCACGGCCGTCTTGGCGGCCTTTTCCTCGGCCATTTGACGGCGTCGGATGCGCATCGAATTGCTTTGGGTTCGCAGGGCTTGGGCCACGCTCGAACCGAACCGATCGGCCTGGATCAATACGGCCGCCAGCGCGCGGAGGTCGCCCACGCCGGTCCTCGCGCCCAATTCGTGCAGGACTTCCGATCGAGGGCGGCCCATTTGCAGTTGAAAATTGGCGATCGCAAACTCTTCGGCCAGCACGCGGTACGTACGTTTCATCTCGTCCGAGACTTTCCGCATGGCCTGATCGAGTCCCAGGCCGGCCTCGACGCAAACGACCATCAGGTCCAGCGCATCGGGCAGGGCGAGGAAGATGGCTTGTTTGCGACTTCTGCCGAGCAATCCGACGACCAAATCCGGCAGGTAGAACAGGAAACCGGCCAGACCGATCGACCAGAGCATCGCCTTTTGGTCGACGCCGTGAATCGAAGTGATCAGGCCGCCGCCCAGCAGCAATCCGACGACCAGGCCGGTGAATTTCAGACCCAAGAAAACGCTGCCGGCCATTTCGCTGCGGAATCCGGCGTTGGCCAATTTGGTCTTCAGTCGGCCGAGTTCGACTTCGGTTTTCGGTTGCAGGGGCTTGGCCAACGTGGGGCTGGCTTTCTCCAGCACGCGAGTCATGGCATCGGTCTTCTTCAGCGAACGAATGCCCGGGGACTCGCGGCGCTTTCGCGGTTCTTTCAATTCTTCGAGCCGCTCGAGCGCCCGAGGCTTTCCCGCGGCGATCAGGTCCAGCGCCCACCAGGCCAATGCGGCGAACGCGCCGAAGAGCGCCCAGGGGACAATCGCTTCAAACGAGATGGGCAAGTCGGCAAAAATCACGGCATCACACCTTGATGTTGACGATTTTTCGGATCACCAGCGCCCCGACGATTTGCATCAACACGGCGCCGACCAGCATCTTTTTGCCGAGCGGGTCGGTGAACAACACTTGAAGGTAGTCGGGGTTGAGTTGATAGACGGCTATAAACAGGACGAACGGCAAAGCCAGCAGCACGACGCCCGACAGCCGGCCTTCGCCCGTGAGCGCCTGCACCTGACCCCAAATGCGAAATCGCTCGCGGATCAGGTCGCCGATCTTGTCGAGGATTTCGGCCAGATCGCCGCCCGTCTGACGCTGAAGGATCACGGCGGTGACGAAAAACTTCAGGTCGAGGTTTGGGATCCGATCGGTCATTTCCCGCAGACTTTCGTCCAACGGAATGCCGAGGTTTTGTTCCTCGAAGGCGCGGCCGAACTCCTTGCTGATCGGCGCCGGCATTTCTGTGGCGACCATATTGAATCCGAATCCCAAGCTTTGGCCGGCGCGGAGCGATCGGGAAAGCATTTCCAAGGCGTCGGGCAGTTGCGCGGCGAACGCCCGAAACCGACGGCTGCGGCGGAACATCAGCCAAACGAACGGCAGCGCGCCCAACAGCAGCGCCAACACCGGCGCCAACGCGAAATGAACGCCCAACACCGCGCCTAACGCGCCGCCGACTGCGGCCATTCCCACCGACACCGCCAGCATTTTCCCCGCCGTCAAATTGGTGTCGGCCTGTTCGCACAGCAGAGAAAAATTGCCGAATCGCTCGAACAGGGTGTGCGTCAATCCGGACGAATCTTCGATCGGCTCGGCCAGAATGCTGGCTTCTTTGGGCGAGGCCTCTCGGTCGTCGGTCGCGCCGCGCGCGGTCAGCGAACGAAGGCGATCTTCCACCTTGCTGACCGGCTCCGGGCGGAACAACATCACCGCGCCGCCGACCAAGGCGGCGACGCCTACGAAGACCATCAGGCCGAGAAGCAGCGGGCTAAACAAGGCGTCAATCCTCCAACATGATGCGCTCGCGGAATGCGCTGGACGGCAATCGGATGCCGGCCGACTCGAGCCGCGGCATGAACATGGGTCGAATGCCCGTGGCGATGAACTTTCCGAAGGCGCGGCCGGTTTCGTCCACGCCCTCCTTGTCGTAACGGTAGACGTCCTGCATCACGATCGTGTCCTGTTCCATGCCGACGATTTCGGTGATGGCCGTCACCTTGCGGGCGCCGCCTTGAAGACGGCTTACCTGGACCACCATGTCGATCGCGCTGGAAATCTGGTTGCGCATCGCCTTCAACGGCAACTCGAAGCCGGCCATCATTACCATGGTCTCCAATCGGGACAACGCGTCGCGCGGGCTGTTGGCGTGCAGCGTGGTCATCGAGCCCTCGTGGCCGGTGTTCATCGCTTGCAGCATGTCGAGCGCTTCGGAGCCGCGGCACTCACCGATGATGATGCGTTCGGGCCGCATACGCAAGGCGTTTCGCACCAAGTCGGTCGCGTTGATCGCGCCTTTGCCTTCGATATTGGCCGGACGGGTTTCCAGCCGTACGACGTGGTCCTGCTGCAACTGCAACTCGGCCGCGTCTTCGATGGTCACAATGCGGTCCGTATTGGGAATGAAGCTGGAGAGCGTGTTCAGCAGCGTCGTTTTTCCGGAACCGGTGCCGCCGGAGATCACGATGTTCAATCGCGCCTTGATCGCGCCTTCCAGCAACATCACCATTTCGGGCGTGAAGGCGTGGTAGTTCAGCAGATCCTCTAATTTCAGCGGATTGGCGCCGAACCGCCGAATGGAAACGCACGCCCCGTCGAGGGCCAGCGGCGGAATGATCGCGTTGAAACGCGAGCCGTCGGCCATGCGGGCGTCGACCATCGGGCAGGTTTCGTCCACGCGACGCCCGACCTTCGAGATGATTCGATCGATGATCTGCATCAGATGTTTGTTGTCGCGGAACGAAACGCTGGTTTTCTCCATCTTGCCGCGACGCTCGCAATACACGTTTTTCGGACCGTTGATCAAAATATCGCTGATCGTCGAATCCTTCAGCAGCATTTCCAACGGGCCAAGGCCGAACGTCTCGTCGAGCACCTCGCTGACCAACCGTTCGCGCTCGTTGCGATTCAACAGCGTGTCTTCGGTGTCGCAGAGATGTTCGATCACCAGCCGGATTTCGCGACGCAGGGTGTCGCCTTCCAACTCGCCCACGCGCGACAGATCGAGTTTGTCGACCAGTTTGCTGTGGATGCGTTGTTTGAGTTCCTCGAAGGATCCCTCTTTCGCTTCGGCGGCGTGCAAGATCGGCGTCATCATTTTCGGCATCGCAAATGTTTCCTTAAGATCAACCCTCAAGCAAAGATAGCTTATGCCGTCGCAGCCAAAACCGCGTTTTTCAACGGGTCGGGCGGCGGGGCTCGCCGAGGCGGGGTCGTGGCGATTGTAGGGATTGCGATGGCCGGCGGGCTATTTGGCCGTTTTTGCGGGCCAGAGTTTCCGCAGCGAACCCAGGACGCTCTTGCCGCCGAGTTGATCGGCCCGGGCCGATTCGTCGCCGGAGAGGACGCGGGCCAACGCGACGATTGATTGCGTGATGGCCGCCTTGGGGGCGTGTTCGATCAGCGGCACGCCGTTGTTGCGGGCCTCGATCATTGTGCGATAATCGTTCGGCAGTTGCCAGAAGATGTTTCTGCCGATCGTCTCTTCGGCTTTTTTGAGCGTGATCTGTCCGCTGTCGAGCCCGACGCGGTTTACGATGATCTTCACCTTGTCGGCCATGCTATCCATGTTGCCCAGCGACATCATCAGCCGGACGACGTTTCGCAGGCACGGCAGGTCGAGCTGCGTGGTCAGCAGAATCTGGTCGGCCGATTCCAAGGCGACCATGTCGGTCGGCGTGTAGGCCTTCGACAGATCGAGCACCAGATGAGTGAACGTGGCCTTCATCAGTCCGATCACGCGATGCAAGTCCTCGCGGGTGACCAGCGAGACGTCCTCCAACTGCACCGGACGCGGCAGCAAATAGAGGCCGGACGAGTGCTTAGTCAACGACCGCTTCAGCAGCGCGAAGTCCAGCCGCGTGACATTTTGGGAAACATCGGCCAGCGTGTAGTCGGGGATGGTGTCCAAAAATACGTCGGCGTCGCCAAGGCAAAGGTCCAAATCGACCAGCGCGACGGAGTTTTGCGTATCTTGCGCCAAGGCACAACCGAGGTTGACCGCCAAACTGGTCGTGCCGACGCCGCCGATGGCCCCGGCCACCGCGATCACCTGGCTGCCGCGAGGCCGTTGGTCGCCGGGCCCGAATCGTCGCTCGCCGATCCGCCCCAGGGCGGCCAGCAGGTCTTCGATTTTGACCGGCTGCGTGAGAAACTCTTTCGCCCCGGCCCGGAGCGCCTGCAAAATCAACGAGCCGTCATTCGACGAACTGACGACCAGGACGGCGCACTTCGGCGAGGCCGAGGCCAAATGCGAAACCAATTCGAGCGCCTTGGCCGGATCGGAATCGATCGCCACCAGCCCAATGTCCGGATTGGTTTGCGCCACCACGTCGGCGAAGAACTCGTAACGCGAGCACTCGGCTTCGAGCCAAACCATGTCCATCCCCAACAACAAATTTTTCAGCGATTCCCGCTGAAAATCATTGGGATCGACGATGGCCAGACGCAGGACGTTGCTCATGATGGCGCAAAACAGGGGGTGGCGGCGCCCAACACGAACGACAGCGTCCGACACACAATCTTGCAGCGTCTGTCGCTGGGCGTCTTCTTTACTTTACTACGTCATAGCCGACCGGCCCGATCATTCCGGCGGGACCGTTTGTGGAATCCCCCAAGGAGGGCTTCGTGGCGACGGTCGCTTTGGACGACTTGTAGCGATCTTGCGGCTGCGAACCGTTGGTTCCGCTCATTGGGATCGGCGCCGGCGTCGGAATGGTCTGCCCGGGCTCTTGCAGCATGCCTTCCGGCGGCGGAGTCATTGCGGGATCGCCGGGGCGGGCCGGACAGGCTGCGGTGTCGTCCGCGCAGGGCACGCAAGGACAGGACTTCGGCACTTCGATATGTCCCTTCATGTACAGTTCCCAATCGCTGGGATTGGTCGTGTTCATGCCCGGTCCGCCCGGCGGCACCTCGCAGGCGTCCATCGGCTCGACGAACTCGGGCGTGACCAGCATCAGCAGCTCGACTTCGTTGATGGTGTGATTTTTGGTGCCAAACAGGACGTTGAGATACGGAACCTCACTGATCCAGGGCAGTCCGGTGGCTCCGGCCTCGACGCGGGATTGCACCAATCCGGCGATCGCCAGCGTTTGACCCGCAACCATTTCGACCCGGGTGTCGGCCGTGCGCGAACGGATGCCGGGCACGGTGGTCCCGTTGATCGTCGTGCTGTGGGTTTCGTCCAGTTCACTGATGTATGGAATCACGTCGAGTTGGATCTTTCCGTTGCCCAGCACCAAGGGGATGAACTTGATCTGGGTGCCGTATTGTTTCCAGTCGATCGAGATCGTGCCGAGGCTTTGCGGGACAGGCACGGGGATTTCGCCGCCCGCGTTGAAGTTGGCCGCCCGGCCGCTGACGGTCACCAGCGTCGGATCGGAGAGGATTTTCAGCAAGTTGTCCTGACGCAAGGCGTCGAGAAATCCGAAAAAGGCGCTGTTGCCGTTGACGACGCCGAACGAGAACGTGCTGGGCGTACCCGATTTGACCGTCGTGGCCAGCGATTGCGACGTGTTGAGCGAATTGGCCAGCAGGCCGGAGATACCCGACCCGACGACGCTCGAGCCGTTGATGTTGGCGAAGTCGAATCCCAGACGACGCAGTTTGGTTCGCGAGACCTCCATCACTTTGACGTGCAAAAGCACTTGCTGCACACCGGCGACGGTCATGTTGTTGATGACCTTCGGATAATACTCCTCGGCGATGTGGACGATGCGCTCGACCGAGTCCGCCTTGTCGACATAGCCGGAGATGAGCACGGCGTTCGCCACCGGAACGACCTTCAACGCGGCGTTGGGAAATGTCGATCGCAGGACCATCTGCAATTCGCGGACGTCGTTCAAGACGACCACGTCGATCGTGAAAATCTGCCGGTCTTCGCTCCAGAGGTTGATTTGCGTGATGCCGGCCGACTTGGCCGCCACTTGGATCTGCGTAGGCGACAGCGGCGTCAGTTCGAGCAGGTTTGGGTTGCTGACCTGCGCCTGTGCGATCTTGTGCTCCATTGTCAGGATGCGGCTGGTGTGGACCGTCATCTCCATCCGTTCGCTGGCGGACTGGACTTTGTGGACGATCGACGCCGACGGCTGTACCGCGGGCGTCGCCATGGGCGTGACGGCGGGCTCCGGCGGCGGCGCCTCGGTCGGTGACGCCGCCATGACGGGCCACGCGAGCCCCAAGGCGATCAACGTCAATCCAAGAACCAGTCGACGTTTCGAGGGCGTTCCACCGGAAAGCGGATCGGCGGCCTTGAGGCCGAGCACAGGCAAAATCGATCGCGTGAACATCCTTGCATTCCTTGCGTAAAACTCCAAAACCTCGACGGGTTGGAGCTGGGTCATCCTTGATCCTCATGCGGTCCGCGGCGGACCGAACCGATCTCGCATCAATCCATGTTTCGATCTCGCTTGCCGGTCGGTTTGGGCGACGGATTCGTTGCGGGCGTCTCCTGGGCCGGCGCCGGTTCCTGCGCGGCCGGCGCTACGACCGCCGCGTTGGCCTGCGCCCCGGCCACCTTCTTCCAATCGCCAAGCGGCGAGTCGGACGACGGGTGGGCGGCCTGCGACTCAAAGTGGACGTCCTCAATTTCGCCCGCCTTCAACATCCGCATGGTCCAAGTTTGCGAGGATGGCGGGGTCGAACCGGTTGCGGCCGGCTTCTTTTTCGTTGAATCCAAAAAGTCGACGAAATCTTTCGCCTTGTCCGACAGGTTCTTTTCCGGCGCGACCAGCGATTCCTTGTCGCGCTCGGCTTGATGGCTTGTGCCGAGCAACTCGCTCGGGCGGGCTTGCGCGATCGGTCCTTGCTGGTCATCCTCGGGGCTTCGCATCACCAGGTTGACCGATCCCATTTGCGAGGCCAGCATCACTTTGGCCGCTTGTTCGGGCGTGACCAACAGTGAAATGGTCTTTGCGGTGATCGACCGTCCGACGCCGTCCTTTTCTTTCTCCAAATCCACCACGTCGTTGACGGCGAATACCTTGATGTCCTGCAAAATGGTTCGCGTGACGGTTTCCTGAATGTCGCGGCCGGGGTCGCGGACCAAATGGATCATCACATCGACCCGGTCGCCTGGCAGAATCAGGCTGCTGCCGCCGCTGACCAGGTCCACCTTGACCGGCACGACGCGATAGCCTTTGGGAATCAACGCCGTGGCGCCCTGTTCGCTGGCGCCTTTGCCCAACAGCCGGTTCTCCAAAATCAGCTCACCGGTGTAAAGCTTCGTGCGAGTGCGGCGTCCTTCGATATTTTCGATTTTTGAGATCGCGCCGCGCGGCACCTTGTCCTTGGGCCATTGCTTCAACTCGATCATTTGCGAGGTGAGCATCTCACCTAGGCCGATGTCGGTCATGGCGACGAAGATCGGCACATTTTGGCCCACCGGCCCGATCGGCTCGGCGTTTCGTCGGGCGATCACCTCTGTGATGCCGATCGATGCCACGAGGCCGCAGCCGATCGCCAACAACAATAAGGCCAAAGATTTGGGTCGCATAAACGTGTTAAGCTTTCGCGTTGTTCCGTCGCTTATTGAACGGTTTCTCGCCGCATGACCACCGTCGCGCTCATCGTGCCGAGATTTTTCAAAAACCATGGGGCCGGCAGCCAGCTTACGTTGCTGTAAGGCACCTGCGCGCTGACGACCACCGATTCGCCGTAACCGATGGTGCTCGGTTCCACCTCGGCGCCGCTGCTGTTGCACACTTTGGCCGATCCGCCAGAGATCCCGGCGCTGGTCAAATAGCCGGTGACTTTCGACTCGGCCGCTGCGCTGGTCGCCCCGTCCAAAACCGCGTATCGGGCGCCCTCGCGGGCGGCGTTCGTCAACACCTGTTGCACCATGATGGCTCGACCGAACTCGATCATTCCAAACATCAATAAAAAGAACAGCGGCGCAACAATGGCGAACTCAACCGCCGCCGCGCCTCGTCGATTTCTTCGGCATGTTCGGCAAGCCTTCTCTAGATTAACTGTCGAGCCGGTGGCCTTTTGCATCGTGTCTCCCCAATCTGGAGGAAAGGCGACGCGGCACGGATCGGTCACCGAACAGTTTTTTGATCGAAAGATAGGTGAAATGGGTGATTTCATATCAACATTCCAGCCCAGGCAAAATAGGCGATTGAACCAATGGCGATTGGAATCCCATAAGGGAGCAACAACATGCGGCTCTTACGTTCCGCGGCGATCGCCGACAACGCATTGGGGTCTCGCACCTCCAAGATTTCGTGGGCGATGGCCCAAAACTGGTAGGCGTGGTGTCGCCACTGATGTCGCCACAACACCATGCCGATGGCGATCAATCCGCCGACCAATGCGGAAACGCAAAAGGCGTAGAGGGTGACGACCGCGCCGACCCAAGCGCCGACGCCGGCCAACAGTTTGACGTCGCCGGCGCCCATGCCACCGATCGCGTAGGCCGGCAACAGGAGTCCCAGGCCCACCATGGTTCCCACCATGCTATCGCCCAATCCGATCCAACCGAACTGCCAGGCGCTGTAAATCCATCCGGCCAACAGCAGCGGATAGGTGATCCAGTTGGGCACTTTCAATTTCAAACCATCGATCACGGCGGCGAAAATCAGTACGGCGCTGAGCAGCCAGACGGGCCAATTGTCCGTGAGGAATGCGGGAAGGTGCAGGGGCGTCAACATGCCAGAGGGCTCCGTAAGTGTGAAGGTGAAGATGATCTCCTACACAATGTATAGGTCAAAAAAACACCCCTCGAAACCATTTCCTTGGCTTCGAGGGGTCTCTTCCGGTTCTAGCGGTCTTTACGCTTCGGCTCGAATCCCGAGCCGGGTTCCCACACGGCCAACCGCCTTAGGTTCCGACCTTCGACGAAATGGTCTGGAAGGTCTTGTTGGCGTTGGTGCCGATCGACGTGATCGCCGTCAAGCAAACGATGACGATCAGGGCCAGCATCACGGCGTACTCCACCGCGGTCGGGCCGTCCTCGGACACGAGGAAACGTTGCACTTTCTGAGCGAGCGACTTCATGGGTATTCCTCCATTCCGGATGCGGCTTTCCGAAGAAAGCCGGCCGGAACCACAAAACCCTATTGGGACCCTTCGGATGAAACATCCGCCCTTTCGGGCGAACGCCAGCCTGCGGCTCATCGTCGGGATCCCACCTTTAGTAAAACCAAAACCTCTTCGTCTCCCGCTCTGCCGAAAACAACTCTTACCACACCCTTTCGGCAACCAGGCTTCCGACGGACACAATCCGCCGACCCTTGGTTTTGCGTCCCGGCCTTGCGACCGGTTTGCCTTTATCGAGGATGAAGAGGTTGCAGGCCTTTTCACAGGATGTTCCGCCGTTCCGAAAAGCGCACCAGCGATGCGGCGGAGAAACCTCCCGCGTCCAAGCCGCCACACGGCTCGGAAAGGCGAATGCCTTTGCATCCAACCTCTATAAAACACCCTAGGTCGACTTTTGGAGGTTGTCAAATTTTCGTTTAAAAACATTTGCGGCCATTGCGAGCTCTGCGAGCTTCAGGGAAAGACGTAAGGTATGTTTTCCTTAGAAGGGGGAAAGTCGTTTTTTGACAGAACCCGATGGTGGATCGCAAAGCGGAGGATGGCGACCGATTCGTTGCGTTTTGACGCCTCCGCGTTTCCAATTTCGCGTTTTTTGAAGGTGCACGCCATGCATGCTCATTGTCCCTACTGCCAAGGGCGGGTCGTGCAAACCAGGAACCAAGACGGTCCCAATTTTTGCCCGCAGTGTCGCAAACTCTTTTACGTGCCCGAGGAGCCCCGCGTACCGTCCTGGATTCTCGGCGTTTTGGTCATTCTGGTGGCCAATTGGCAGGTTCTCTTGAATCACTAGCGATGGGGCGTTCGATTCGATGGCATCGGAATTCTCGGTTTCCCCCCATGCGCACACGCCGTGGCGCATAACCTATGTTTGCACAGAACCATCCCAACCCTTTGACGCTTCTACGCGAATGACGACTTTTAGGCAGAACATCACGCGGGCGAAATTTTCAACCGGCGGCGACACGACCGCTTGGGCGGCCCTGGCGGCGATCATTCTGTTGGCCGCGTTGGCCGTCCCGTTTTTCGCCGGACGCATCTACACCGCCGACGACCTGGGCGGATTCCATCTGCCGCTCCGCGCCTTTTTCGCCGATCGTCTGGCCCATGGCCAGCCCTACGATTGGATGCCGCAGTTGTTCTCAGGATTTTATTTGACCGGCGAGGGGCAAGCGGGGCTCTACCATCCGTGGCATCAATTGATCTACCGAGTATTGCCGCTGCGGGTGGCACTGGCGTGGGAATATCTGTCCCCCTATCCGATCATGATGCTCGGCATGTGGGTGCTTTTGAAGCGGCGTTTGCATCGCGGCGACGCCGCCATGCTCGGCGCGTTGGTGTTCACGTTTTCCAGTTTTAATTTGCTCCACTTCGTCCATCCGAACGCGATCGCGGTCGTGGCCCACATCCCTTGGCTCTTGTGGGCGATCGACGTGGCGCTGAGCGACTCGCGACGCACGCGCATCGCATGGGCCACGGCGTTGATCGCGCTGTTGACCGGTTCGCAACTGCTGCTGGGTTACCCACAGTTTGTCTGGTATTCGCTGGTGGCCGAGACGGCCTATGTGATTTTTTTGGAAATGTCGCAGAAGTTCGCCGCACGATCTGGTTGCAGCCTGTGTCCTACGTGCCAGGATTGCATCGGTTGCACCGTGCAGACGTGGCCCCGCGTGGTGATCGCCAAGGGGATCGGGCTGTTGATCGGCGGTGTCCAGATCCTTCCGACGCTTGAGGCGTGGCGTCACAGCGCCCGCGCGGCGGTCGACGGCCAGTTCGCACTTTGGGGTTCGCTGCATCCGTTGAACGTGTTGCAGTTGGTTGGGCCGTATCTGTTCGCGGACCGCGTGTTCGGCGACAGCGCCCACGAATTCGGAATGTACCTAGGCGCCGTTCCGTTGGTGTTGATCGTTTGGGTCGTCGCCCATCGCCAGGAATTGGGTTCGTTGGCTATGTTGGCCTGGGGGGCGCTGGGATTCGCGCTGCTGATGTTGCTGCTAAGCTTCGGACAGTTCGGATTTTTGTATCGGGTGACGACTTGGCTGCCCGTGATCGGCGGATTTCGTTGTCCCTGCCGCTATGTGGTGCTGTTTCAGTTGGCGGCCTCCGCGTTGGCGGCGATCGGATTTGTGTTGGTGATTCACGAAAGCGAGGCGGCTAAGCGTCAGCGCCACGATCCGGGATGGCTCGAGACGCGACGCTCCTGGCTGGCTTGGGGACGCGATTTCGAGCCGCTGTGGGTGCTGGTCGGCGTGTCGACCGCGGTGGCCGTGGCCGGCGTCAAGCTCCAACACGAAACGTACATTGCCTCGACGGTCGCAATCTTGGCCGGTCCGGCGCTGTTGTTGGCGGCTACCGGTTTGGTCGCGTTGGCAGTTCGTGGGCGGTCGGCCGCCCTGATCGGACTGGTGATTTTGGCCGCGTGCGATCAGGGCGTCTATGGTCTGAGCTGTCCGTCGGTTCGGCAGAGCGCGACGATGGAGCAATTCGTCGCGTCGGCCTGCACGCCGCCGGGAACGCCGGATGGTCGGGTCGTGGCGTCTATGCTGCGAGTGGACGAGCCCGGCCCTCGCGTCGGCGATCTGATGACGCTTCGCGGTTGGAGCCGTGCGGACGGTTATGCGGGTCTCGAACCGGGCCGTCAATTGGACTATCGGTTGTTGCCGTCGCTCCGGGTGGCGGGCGTTCGCTGGGTGCGCCGCAATGCGTCGACCGCGGCGGTGGCCGGCCTGAAACCTTGCGACGACACGTGGTTGGAGGTGCCCGATCCGCTGCCGCGCGTACGTTTGGTCGCGCGAACCCTGGTGACGGCCGATCCGGCGTCGGACATCTCGCGCATCTGTCCCGATACGACGGCGCTGTGCGAGATTCCGTTGTCTTTCCCCACGTCGAAGCCCGGCACGGCGACGTTCAACTCCGACCGGCCGGGTTGTCTGGAGATTCAGGCCGAATGTCCGGCCGCGCAGTTGTTGGTCGTGGCCGAAAGCTACCATGAAGGATGGCGAGCCCAGGTGAACGGCCAGCCGTGCCCGGTGTATCGCGTCAACGGCGATTTTATGGGCTGCGCGCTTCCTGCGGGGCGACACCACATCACGTTGATTTTCCAGCCAAGCAGTTTGCAGCGAGGGATGGTGGCGTCGACGTTGGGACTCAGTTTGCTGGGCATTTGTTTTTTTGGTTCGCTGACAGGGCCAAAGCGTCCTGGGGCGGAGGAGGACTTGGAATGAACGCTTCCGACACGAATCGTCCGCCGTGCGAGCAAACTTTGGTGAGCGTCGTGGCGCCGGTTTACAACGAGGCGGCCGTGCTGCCGGTGTTGGCCGCGAGGGTTGCCGACGTGTTGGACGCCTGTCGGATGCGCTATGAAATCATTTTTGTCGACGACGGATCGACCGACGAAAGTCCCAGCGTCCTGGATCAGTTGGCCTCCGCCAGCGATCAGATCCGCGTCGTACATCTGTCGCGGAACTTCGGCCACCAGGCGGCCGTGCAGGCCGGGCTGAGTTACGCGCAGGGCGACGCCATCGTCTTGATGGATTCCGACATGCAGGATGCGCCTGAGGCGATCCCGCGGTTTCTGGCGGCTTGGCGATCGGGTTGCGACGTAGTCTACGCCTTGCGGACCGAGCGAAAAGAGTCGCGGCTGAAGCGGTGGATGTTCGCCGGATTTCATCGGTTGCTGTCCGCGGTCGCCGCGACGCCGATTCCGGCCGATGCGGGCATTTTCGGACTGATCGATCGCCGCGTGGCCCGAGAGATCCTGGCGATGGGCGAGCGCGACCGTTATTTTCCCGGCTTGCGGTCGTGGGTCGGACTGCGGCAGACCGGGATCGTCGTGCCTCGCAACGCCCGGTACGATCGCCGACCGAGGGTGTCGCTGTTGGGGCTGTTTCGTCTGGCCAAGACGGCGATCTTTTCGTTTTCGTCGTTCCCGCTGATGATGTTTCACGTCATCGGCGCCTCGGCGGCCGCCGTATTTTTTGGGCTCGGCGCATTTTCCGTCTTCTGCAAGCTATTCACCGATCTGGCCATCCCCGGCTGGACGTCGCACATTTTGACCGGCAGCTTTTTTGGGGCGATCAACGCCTTAGGCATCAGCGTCTTGGGCGAGTACGTCCTTCGTATCTACGACCAGGTGCGCGGGCGGCCACTGTTCGTCGTGGATCGCACGATCAATCTGCCGCGGTCAGACGGTGATCGCCCGTACCTCGACCTGTTGCGAGACGCGACGCGGCTGATCGAAGAACGTTCGACGCCTGGCGATTTGGCATCGTCGACGACGAACCGGGAGTCCGAGGCGACGTTCAGCGTTTGACGGCCGCTCGGACCAGATCGACCAGCGACTCCGGACATCGGGCAACGCCGAAGCAGAGCAGCGGCGCGATCAGCCAGCCCCAGTATTGATTAAAACTCTGGCCCGCCACGGTGAACGCGGCCAAAAACAGGCACACCGTCAAGCCGATTCGTCGGCCCAGCGGCGTATCCCATTCAACCAAGCCCATCAGCGACGCTGCCAGATAGACCGCCGTAACCCATTGCGGCAACAGCACCAGATAGGCGTTCATCTGCGCGGTCGAGATGACGAATCCCGCCGCACCGAATCGAATCCAGCCGTGCGAGTGCGCGAGGGCATCAGGCGCAATCAAATCCAAAACACGCCAGATGTGCAGCCCATACCACGCGGCCCATGTGGCAAGCCCCAGCAGCCAAGCGGCTAGCTCGCCGCGACGACGTTGACGCCATGCGATCGCCGCCGAGAGTAAAACATACGGCAGCGACAATTCGCGGAACCACAGTGCGGTCAAACCGAACGCCACGCCGAGCCCGGGTCTCCGGACTCCATAGGCGCAGATCGACAGGCCGATCCACACGCCCGCCCAAAGCTCCGGCATCACACACAAATCGCTCGACATCGTGGGCAGCAACGGTCCGATCAGCAGCAGCGTGCAAGCCGTTGGCGGTCCAAACGCGCGTCGCATGCCGACGGATGCGGTTTGAGTTGTGATCGCTTCGTCGCGACTGAGCGCCTCGAACGCCAGCCAAAGCAGCAGAAAAGACAAGAAGCCCAAAATTGTTTTTCCCCAAACCAAACTGGGCAACTGGCCCAACAGCCAAACGGGCAGCGGCGTCCGCCAGTTGAACACGCTACGGGTGGGATAACCCCGGGCGGTCAACTCCGCGGCGGCCGCTTCGTAATAACTTTGACCGCTGTGGACTCGTTCGACTTCGGCCCGATAAAGCGCCGCATCGCCCGATGGCCCGGCCTGGGTGTTCCATCGTGGATTGGCCAGCGGCGACCATGTGACCGCCACGCCCGCCGCAACGGCCAGAACGATCGCGGCCAGCGTCGCTCGGGCTTGTCGCGGCGTCATTTGAGAGTAACCCGTCATAAAAGATTTTCTGGAGGGGGGGCGAGAGAATCCAAAACATGTTTGCGCGAAGGCGCGGATCGGCCGCGACCGACGAGACGTTGGGGCGGGCGATGCACGCGTTCCCGAGAAACCGACATCGCGCAGCCGAACCCTCTCGGCAACCTCCGACGGCACAAGCCGCCTCCTTCTTATCGGACATGAAAGGAGGTTCGGAAAAGCAGGGACGCGCCAAACCGACGGTTTTTTACAAAACCCCGGACTCCGTTGGGTTTGACCGTTGCGCGACTAATCCGAATTGGGACGCGCCTTGCGGTGGCGGAGCGTTTTGAGCGATTCTTCGACGATGGGCGCTTCGGACGCGGGCTGGTCGGCCTGCGGCTTCACCTTCGAGGCGTTCTCGTTTTCCTTGGCCAGCCGGATGGCGGCCGAGCAAAGTTCCATGCCGCCGTGGAGCTCGTCGGCCGTGAAATAGGAACGACTCGTGCCGTTGGTGAACCGGAGTTGCTTGGCGGCCAACTGTTGCCAGCTCATGTCGTTGTTCAAATGCCAAGCAGCGGCCTGCGCGGCCCGCTGGCTGATCTTTCCGTTTCCCAACAACTGACACAATTCGCGGACGCCCGGCTTGGACGTGACGCTCTCCAAAGGCCTGATTTCATAGGCCATTCGTTCGTTCGGCTCGCGCTTTCCATGTTCGAGACAGACGGTTGTGACCTTCAGTTGGCCGACTTTTTCCGGGGCGATGTTGAACATGCCCATGCCGCCGCCCATGCCGCCCATGCCGCCGCCGCTCGATTGATTGCCGCTGCTGCTGTCACGGCTGCTTCCACCGCTCCGGCCCGAGCGACCGGACTGCGCCAACACAGGCACGCCGGCAAAAGCGTCCGGCAATTTGACGTTCAACGGACGATCGGTTTTGTTTTCGATCAGAACGCGGGCTTGCGTCGAATCCTTGGGAATGAACTTGACTGCGATGTCGCCCCGCTGCATGGCCGAAAACATCTCGACGGTCCGATCGGACGGATTGTAGTCTCCGGCCAAAACGGTCGCGGCCACTCCCAAAAACACCATCGCCGCCATCCCGCCTCGCCGCTGCCAAGTCGCCGTCATCGTCACTTTCCTCCGCAATCGAGTCCACTATTCTGATATTCTGAAGGGTGCCGAGCGCAGCCATAAACTACGCGCGCCGCAATGGTTACTCTCTTATACAGCCTAATCCGTCGAACCAAGAAAGCCAAGTAGAAAACGCAAAATGGGAAAGATGTGTTTGGTCTGGGGCCACCATGGCGGGTGGTGCTTGTTGAAAGGTTGTGCCCTTTTGGAGGGGTATGTCGTCTGACGCTGGTCAGCCTGTCGGGCGTTCGTTAAAATGGGACATCGTTTTCCATGGCCATCTGGGTGTCTGGAGGGTGAATGACGGCGAGCAAAACCAACATCAAAGCCTCAAGTTCTTCCGAACTGCCGAGACCGTCCGATGCCGGACTTCAACGGGCGTTGCTGGCCGCGCAAATTGCCGAGGACAATCGCGGCACGGACATTGTTGTCTTGGATCTGCGTGAACTGACGTCCATGTTCGACTACTTTGTGGTCGTGAGCGGGACGAGCCGCCGCCAGTTGCATGCGATCAGCGAGGAAATCGACCACGCGTTGGAAGATCGCATGGGCGATCGGCGGCTGGGCATCGAGGGGTACGAGGAAAGCCGTTGGATTTTGTTGGACTACGGCGACATCGTGATTCATTTGTTCGAGCCCGAGATGCGATCGTATTACGCGCTGGAAGAGCTTTGGGGACACGCCAAACGGGTGTCGCGGAAACCGCGATGAGCATTCTACCCATCTTGAAGGAACGGTTCCGCGCGGCGTTGGCGGGACTTGCGGCCGATCCGGCCGAATTGCTCGATCTGGTTCGACGCAGTCAAGAGCCGAAGTTCGGCGACTATCAGGCCAACATGGCGATGTCGCTGGGCAAGCAGTTGCGGCGTCCGCCGCGCGAGGTGGCCGCGGAAATTGTCGCCCGGCTCAACGTGGCCGACCTGTGCCAGCCGCCCGAGATCGCCGGACCCGGGTTCATCAACCTTCGGGTTAAGGATTCTTGGTTGATCGAGCGGCTGTCGGCCTCCGTCGGCGATCCCCGACTCGGTGTCGCCACATTGCCATCGTCACAGCGGCGCCGCTACGTGGTCGACTTTTCCGCTCCGAACGTGGCCAAACCGATGCACGTCGGGCACATTCGCTCGACGGTGATCGGCGACGCGCTGTGCCGGGTGTTGCGATTCTTGGGCCACGAGGCGATCAGTGACAATCATATTGGCGACTGGGGCACGCAGTTCGGCATGATTCTTTACGGGTGGCGTCACTTCCGCGACGAAGAAGCGTATCGCCGCAATCCGGTTGAGGAGCTTGCCCGGCTGTATCGGCTGGTTCGTCGGATCATGGATTTTCAGAACGCCAAGGAGCCGCCGGCGGCGGTCGACGCCGAGTGGTCGCGGCTTTCGGCGGAACATCCGCATCTGCACACGGCCGTGTTGGCCGAGACCGCCAAGCTGCACGCCGGCGACCCGGAATGCCGACGGCTCTGGAGCGAGTTCCTGCCATTCTGCAACGACGAGATCGAGCGGATGTACCGGCGTTTGGGCGTCACGTTCGACTACACGTTGGGCGAAAGTTTTTATGAGGATCGGTTGGCGCCGCTGGTCGACGAACTAATCCGTCGCGGATTGGCCCGCGAAAGCGACGGCGCGATTTGCATCTTTCTCGAAGGCCAGAAAACCCCGATGCTGGTCCGCAAGAAGGACGGGGCGTTTTTGTACGGGACGACCGATCTGGCCACGATTCGCTATCGAATGGAGACGTGGAATCCCGACGCGATTCTCTATGTGGTCGATCATCGGCAATCGCTGCATTTTCAGCAGTTGTTCGCCGCCGCCGCGCTGTTGGACTACGATCGGGTCGAGCTGCGCCACGTTAGTTTCGGCACGGTATTGGGCGACGACGGCCGCCCGTTCAAAACTCGTTCGGGCGACACGGTTGGGCTCGAGGGGTTGTTGGACGAGGCGGTGCGCCGGGCCATGGAGATCGTGTCGGCCAACGACGACGCGAAACCCGACGGACCGGAGCTTTCGACCGACCAGCGCCGGCAAATCGCCGAGACGGTCGGCATCGCGGCCCTGAAGTACGCCGATCTTTCGCAGAATCGCACGAGCGACTACGTGTTCAGCTACGACAAGATGCTGGCGATGAACGGCAACACGGCCACCTATTTGCAATACGCCTACGCTCGGGTGCGGAGCATTTTTTCGCGGGGCGGCGTCGACGTTGAGGCCTTGCGTCGTGGCGGCGCGGCGATTCGGCTCGATGCGCCGGCCGAACGGGCGCTGGCGATTGAGTTGATCCGGTTCGCCGAGGCGCTCGAAATGACGGTGGCCGACTATCGGCCCAACCAATTGACGGCCTATCTGTTCGATTTGGCGAACCGCTACTCGACGTTTTTCGAGCAGTGCCACGTGTTGCGGGCCGAAACGGAAGAACTCCGCCAGAGCCGGCTGTTGCTTTGCGATCTGACCGCCCGGACGATCCGGCAAGGGTTGGAGCTGTTGGGCATCCAAGTCGTCGAGAAGATGTAGCCCGCGGGCTAGTGCGTGTCGCACAAACGTGTCGCGGTATCGGCGGCGTGATTCTGCGGTTCCGAAAGCGATCGACACGCTACAGGTTTGTGAAATGCGCCCTATTCGTTGCGGAGCTTGCCGATCACCAGCGAGCCGTTGTGGCCACCGAATCCGAAACTGTTCGACATGGCGATTGACACCGAACGCGGCTTGGCCTGGTTGGGCGTGTAGTCCAGATCGCAGACCGGATCGGGATTTTCGAGATTCACGGTCGGCGGGATCACACGGTCGCGGATGGCCAGCAGGCAGAAGATCAGTTCGACGCCGCCGCTGGCGCCCAGCAGATGGCCCAACTGACTCTTTGTGCTCGACACGCTGACCTTGTAGGCGTGGTCTTTCAAAACATTTTTGACGGCGATCGTCTCGGCTGCGTCGCCCAGCGGCGTGCTCGTTCCGTGGGCGTTGATGTAGTCGAGATCCGTCGGATTGATCCGAGCGTCGTGCAAGGCCAGCGTCATGGCCCGGGCCGCGCCGACGCCGTCTTTGTCGGGCGCGACGATGTCGCCGCCGTCGCAACTGCATCCGTAGCCGTAAATCTCGCCGTAGATGCGGGCGCCGCGAGCCTTCGCGTGCTCCAGTTCCTCGAACACCAGCAGGCCGGCGCCTTCGCTCAGCACGAAGCCGTCGCGGTCGCGGTCGAACGGACGGCTGGCGTGTTTCGGATCGTCGTTGCGTTCGGACAGCGCTCGCATTGCAGCGAACGCACTCAGTCCGATGTGCGTCAACGCGGCCTCGCTACCGCCGGTGATCAAAATGTCCGCTTCGTCGTCACGGATCAGTTTGTAGGCGTCGCCCATCGCATTGGTCGCGCTGGCGCAAGCCGTGACGACGACCTGGTTCGGACCGCGCAGACCATACTCAATGGCCAAATGCGCGCTGGCGGCGTTGCCGATCAGCTTGGGGATCGTGAAGGGCGAAACCTTATCCGGCCCCCGGTCGAGCAGACGGCGATGTTGGATCTCGATGGACTCCAATCCACCGATGCCCGAGCCGAGAATCACGCCGCAGCGCCACCGGTCTTCCTTGGCGAAATCCAACCCGGAATCGCGGACGGCGTCGATGCCGGCGGCCTGCGAAAACTGCACGAACCGATCGAACCGCTTGACGTCCTTGGTGGGAATGTAGCCCTCGGGCGTCCAGCCGCAAATTTCGCCGCCGATGCGGACCTTGTAGCCGGCTAGATCGTCCAACCGCTCGGATGAAAGCGGAGAAACCCCGCTCTCGCCATTGCAGATGCGAGTCCAGAGTTCCTCCACCTTGCATCCCAGCGCGGTGACGGCGCCGAGACCTGTGACGACAACGCGGCGTTTCATGCGAATCGATTTAGGCAGAGGCTTCCGTGCTTTCGACCGCCTTCGCGATGTGGTCGATGGCTTGTCCGACCGTCTGGATCTTTTCGGCCACGTCGTCCGGGATGTTGATGTCGAACTCTTCTTCGAGCTCCATCACCAACTCGACCGTGTCGAGCGAGTCCGCACCGAGGTCGTTGACAAACGACGTCTCTCGCGTAATCTGATCCTTGCTGACGCCAAGCTGCTCTGCGACGATATCAATCACTCGTTCTTGAACTGAGGCCACCTTGAGGGTCCTCCTGCTGCCATGTATCTGTTTGGGGGACGCGCTCCCGTGGCAATCCCCACCCAATCTGCCTGTAAACTCGCACTAGAGGCCAAAACCTCCGTGTCTTGCCCTGTTTCTCATTTGAACCCGCAAGATATAACGGTTTTCGGCCTCCGTGTCTATATCTATCGAGGGATTTTTTGGGGGATTGGCGATTCGGGGTTGAGGACCGGGGGATTCAGGTTGCCCAAGTTCTCAAACCATAATTTCACGCCCCCAAATTCTCAGGCTGTCAACCCACCATCGACCGTCAACACATGGCCGGTGATGAACGACGCGGCGTCGCTGGCCAGGAACAGCACGGCGTCGGCGACGTCCTGCGGCTCGCCCATCCGGCCCAAGGGGATCTGCTTGCGAACCTCCTGCAAAATGTCCTCGCCCAACGCGGCGGTCATGTCAGTGGCGATGAATCCGGGTGCGACGGCGTTCACTCGCACGTTGCGGCCGGCCAATTCTCGAGCGATGGTGCGCGTCAGCCCGATGACGCCCGCTTTCGAGGCCGAGTAGTTCACCTGGCCCGGGTTGCCCATCAGGCCCGACACGCTGGCGATGTTGACGATGCGCCCGCCGCGGGCTTTCATCATGGGCCGGGCGGCGGCGCGCGTAAACAGGAACGTGCCTCGCAGGTTGATGTTCAGCACCGCGTCCCACTGTTCGTCCTTCATTCGCACGATGACGTTGTCGCGGGTGATGCCGGCGTTGTTGACCAGGATGTCGAGCTTGCCCCACAGTTGGACCACGGCGTCGACGGTCTCGTTGACCCGCTCACTTTGCGTCACGTCGCAGGCGAACGGTTCGGCGGTTCCGCCGGCCTCGCGGATTGCGCCGACCGTTTCGGCCAACGTATCCGTGTTGACGTCGATGCAGGCCACTTTGGCGCCGGCGGCGGCCAGCGACAGCGCGATGCAACGGCCCAGACCGCGCGCGGCGCCGGTCACCAACGCGGTCTTTCCGGTTAAATCCGTAGCAATTCGACTCGTCACGATTACGGTCTCCCGTTTTGGTTTGACATTGGAGTGAGAGGACCAAGCGGAGATTCAACGGCGCCGCATGGGCGCAACAATTCAACCTGCTCCAGTCCCTAGTTCCTGGCCCCTTTTTTCACACTTCCACACACTGACATTCGACTTTGCGGTCAATCCGCCGCAACAAGCCGCGAAGCACCCGACCGGGACCGACTTCGTAGAATTGGTCGAATCCCTGACCGAGCAAATAACGCATCGAGTCTTCCCAGCGGACGGGCTGGAGAATCTGCCGCACCAGGATTTGACGGATTTCCTCGGGGTCGTCGTGCGGCAGCGCGTCGACGTTGGAAATCACGGGAATGCGGGGCTTTTGCATGGACACGTCGGCCAGCGCCTCGGCGCAGCGACGGTCGGCCGGCCGCATGATCTCGGTGTGAAACGCGCCGGCGACCGCCAACGGCATCGCTTTCATCGCACCGAACGACTGGGCCATCTCGGCCGCGCGCTCGCAGGCCCCTTGGCTGCCGGAGATCACGATGTTGCCCGGGCACAACAAATTGGCGATCTTGAGCGTCTCGCCTTGTCGGGCTTTTTCGCAAAGGGCCTCGACTTCGACCGTCTCAAGGCCCAAGATGCTGACCATGCCGCTGGGCGTGGCATCGGAGGCCTCTTGCATCGCCGCGCCGCGCCGTTGGACCAAGGTCAGCCCGGCCTCGAACTCCATCACACCGGCGAACACCATGGCCGTATATTCGCCCAGGCTTAGACCGGCCGTGGCCTCGCAACCCAACACCACCTCGGGCGACTCGGACCGCAACCACTCGAGCGCCGCTAGGCTCGTGACGAAAATCGCCGGCTGGCTGTAAACCGTCGAATCGAGATCTTCGGCAGGACCCTCGAAACACAGTTTTGCCAGATCGTAGCCGAGCACATCCGCCGCGCGATCGTAAAGCGACCGGACGCTGGGCAGCGACTCAGCAAGCCGCCGGCCCATGCCGACCGTTTGGGCGCCTTGTCCGGGAAACAGAAATGCGATTCGGCTCAAGACTCAGTCTCGACGACTTTACGACCCATGTAATGGCCACAGTTCGGGCAGACCATGTGCGTCGGCAAGGCGGTGCTGCACTGCTCGCACGTGGAGAGCTGCTTGGGCTTTTTGAAGTCATGCGCCCGACGACTGCCAGTGCGGGCGTTGCTTTGTCGGCGTTTTGGAACGGCCATGATCGAGATACCTTCTAACAAAACCGCTATATTATTTGAAACCACACATCTTAAAGCACCGGGGGCGGCCTGTCAACCGACGCAGACGCGAGCCGCATCCCCTCTGAGGTGTGGTGTTGCCCTGGCGTCGAGCAGTTCGATCGCCGTTTAGCACGCGACACCCCTCCGTGCGAAGTAATCACGAGACCGCTGGATCGCCCCCAGCCTTCCACGACAGCCGGCTTTTTGTCGGTTCGTTCAGGAGCCAACCTTTGAATTTTCTTGCCGACGGCTTGGACGCGGCGAGCCGCTCGGTTATTTGGAAAACTTTCCGCGGTCGCTGACTTCGACCAAGATGGTGATCGGCTTGCGGTCGCGGAAGATCAGCAGCGGCACGGTCTTGCCGACGGGCGTCAGGCTGACCAGATTGACCAGATGGGCGTCGTCTTCGACCGGCGTGTGATTGAACTCGAGGATCACGTCGCCCACTTGCAGCTTGGCGGCCTCGGCGGGCGTGCCCGGTCGAACGCCCGTCACGTGGGCGCCGACGGGACGCGGCAATCCCAACTCGGCGGCCATCGACGGACCGAATCGTGGGTTCAGGTTGACGCCCAAAAACGCGCGGGTCACCGTGCCGGTCTCGATCAACTGCCGACCGACCGCCATGAACATGTTGATCGGAATGGCGAATCCAATTCCCTCGTTGCCGCCGGAGTTGCTGGCGATGGCCGTGTTGATGCCAACCACCTCGCCTCGCAAGCTGATCAACGGGCCGCCGCTGTTGCCGGGATTGATCGCGGCGTCGGTTTGTAAAAAGTCCTGGAACTCGACCGAAGAATCGACCTCGCTCAACCGCAAAGCCCGGCGACCTTTGGCGCTGATAATTCCAAAAGTGACGGACTGGCTTAGTCCAAAGGGGCTGCCCGCGGCCAGCACGAAATCGCCGATGTCGAGCCGATCGCTATCGCCGATTGGAGCGGCCACCAATTCGGAGGCGCGGATGGGCAACACGGCCACGTCGGTCTTTTCGTCCTCCAAAACCTTCTTGGGATTCAAACGGCGGCCATCGGCCAGATGGATGCGAATGCCCTCAGGTGCGGCACCGCGGATCACGTGACGGTTGGTCAGAACGTAGAAATTCTCTTTCCACTGGATAATCACTCCAGAGCCGGCCTCTTCGAGTCGACGGCGATTGAACGCGGCTTCGGCGTCCGTCGGGATGTCGGCCTCGATGTGAACCACGGCCGGACCGACCAGTTTTGCCACGGTTCGGACCACGGCCGACTGGGCTTCCAGCAGTTTGGCGTTGCGTTCCAGCTCGTGTTGCAGTTCGGCCCGCTGTTCCGGTCGGGTCGATTCCGGGCGCTGCAATGCGGCCGGCAGAGCGGGCGTCGCGCCCCATGCCGAGACAGCGCCGACGAGCATCCAGAGGGCGGAAGCAAAAATCCGAGGGGCTATCATGTCTCTCATACAAGAAAGTCTACCCGCCCTCGCACGCTCAATCAAGCGAATCACGAAACGTCCAATTCGACGTCGTTGATCGATAAATCGCCGGCGTCGCCCGAAGAATCCAACAGGCGACCCCAATCGACGTCGGACGTGGTCGAGAGGCCTTGGCGTTCCGCTTCACGCTGGCAATCGATGCAGTGGGTGGCGTAAGGCAAAGCGTTCAGCCGAGCGACGGGAATATTGGTCCCGCAGCCCTCGCAGATGCCGAAATGGCCCTCGCGCATCCGCTCCAGGGCGTATTCAATGCGGGCCAATTCGCGGCTCTCCACTTCGGCCAGTTGCGAGCTGATCTCGTCTTGGACCGAATCGAGCGCCGCATCGACCATGTCGCCGGAGGTCTGTGCGCGAAGCTCCTTGAGCAAACTCAAGTCGCCGGCCAACGCCTTTCGCAAGGCATCGCGTCGCTTGACGAGAATCTGGCGCATGTTCAGGATCGCTTCTTTGCGGCTCATAAGTTGTCACCTCGACGTTCGACGACCGACTACGCCGGAGGCTGTTTCCCCCTTGTCGTGCAGTCTTTTTTCGAACTCTCCCTTGTTACGATTTGCCGTTTCGACCCTCGCCATGAGCGGTAACCCGAGGCCTCCGCTGTGACGGGCCGCCGCACTGGTCAGCAACCTAAATATACTACGCATGTGGACCTGTGCAGGCCAAAATGCGCAAAATATTCCGGTCGCCGCGGGCGCGGACACTTCGCCAAAAACAAGACGTCCTCCGCCCCCGTTTTGCCGGTCGCCGACGGGTGTTTTCGAGATCCTTGAATCCGAGGCGGACGGCCGTTGATTCGACCGCCTGGCCAACCTCGCAGAACCTCGATCGCGCCGCGACGCCATCCAATAATCGTCAAAACCGGCAAAGATATACAGCCGTTTTTTCTCATTCCGAAGTTTGTAGGGCCTGTCCCTGCAAAACCCCTTTGACCGCATCCCCAACGTAAGCTAAACGCAGTAGAGGCTTTAGAGTCACAATCGAAATAAATCGCTTCGCCAGCGGTCGAGCGATCGGCGGCCGTCGGCCATGGAAGGCCGTGGATCGCCCTTCCTTGGGTGCGGTGTTCTTCGTAACAAATACCCCCGAACGACGGATAACCCATGGTAGCCACCACGTGTGCGAACAAACCCTTGTCGCTCTCTGAAGCGGCGGACGGGGATTTGGTGTTCCGGATCTGCACGGCCCCGCGCGAAGGTCAGATCGTGCGGCTCCAATCAACCAAATGCACGATTGGTTCCGGCGAGCGTTGCACGTTGCGGCTTCGAGCCTCGGGCGTGTCGCCGGTGCATTGCCTGATTGTGCGAGGGGCGGCGGCCACGATCATTCGACGTTGGTCGCCCGACACGCGGCTCAACGATCAAACGTTTACCGACGCGGAGCTTGTGCCGGGCGATCGAATCGGCATCGGGCCCGTGGATCTCGAAGTGATCGCCGTTCATCCGGCCCAAAAAGTCCCGGCGGCGTCTCGCCAAGAGGCAACCCCGCCGCCTCCGCCCGATGCATCCCTGGAACGATTAAGACTGGAGTTGGAACAGCAACGTCGTTCGTTGGAAGAACAACAGCGGCAATGGCAACTGGAGCGGGAGGAAACCGCAGCAAACGTTGCCACCGAGCGGGAACAGTTTGCCGCCGAGCGACAGCGTTTGGAAACGGAAAAGCAGTCGTTGGCCGACCAACGTCGGCAGTGGGAGTCGGAACGCCAAGAGTCGGCGGCTCGACTGGCGTCGCAAACGGAGCAACTAGCCGCCGAGCAAAAAAACATCGAAGTCGAGCAACAAACGCTGGCCGAGCAGCAACGGCAGTGGGAAGCCACGCACCAGGAGACCGTCGCGGGGCTTGTAACCCAGAACGAACAGATTTCGGCGGCGCTGGCGGATCTGCAAACTCAAAAACAGTCGTTGACCGCGCAACAGCGTCAATGGGAATCGCAGCATCAAGAGTCGGCGGCCCGGCTGGCGTCGCAAACGGAGCAACTAGCCGCCGAGCAAAAAAATATCGAAGTCGAAAAACAAACGCTGGCCGAGCAGCAACGGCAGTGGGAAGCCACGCACCAGGAGACCGTCGCGGGGCTTGCGACGCAAAACGAACAGATTTCGGCGGCGTTGGCGGATCTGCAAGCTCAAAAACAGTTGTTGGCTGAGCAGCAGCGGCAGTGGGAATCGGAACGTCAGGAGTCGGCTGCGGAGATTGCCGAACGGTCGAAACAGCTTGCCGCCCAGGTCGCCGGGGCGGAGGTTGAACGTCAATCGTTGGACGGTCAGCGGCAGCAGTGGCAATTGGAGCAAACCGATGCCCAACGACAATTGAACCAACAACGCGAATCGTTGAATGCGGAAAAGGCCGAACTGGCGGCCAAACAAACAGCATTGGAGGAACAACGCCAGACGCGGGAATGTCAGCGAGCTGCGGCGGCGTCCGAGCCTGCAACGTCTGAACCGGCGGCGGAGTCCGAAACGACTGAGCCGGAACCGACGTTCGAGTCGCCGGCAGCGAAAGCCCCGGTCGATTTGGCCGAAGTGTTTCGCCGCGTCGGCGCGACGGTGGATTTGGTCGACGAGTCGCAAGATCCGACGATCGAGCCCGCGCCCGCATCCACGCTGTCGCCGTACCGTGAGCCGCAAAAGAATTCAGCCACGTCTGCGGTCGCGGCGAACGGAGAGGAGGAGTCGATCGACGATTACATGAGTCGGCTGATGAAACGTCTTCGTTCAGCTTCGGGCGACGCCGTCGCGCCGGCCTATGTTCTGTCGCCGTCGCAATCCTCCGCAAACGCTTCGGACACGGCAAAACCGCTCGCCGAAACGGAAAGGTCTCCGATTTCGGAACCATCGATCCCGGCCGGTGCGGCGCCGGTTGAATTGTCGCCTCGCGCGGTGGCGCCCGAGCGGAATGTCGATCTGTCGGCCTTGCGGGAGTTGGCCAACTTGTCGGCGCAAAGCGCGATCAGCCAACACGCTCGACAGATGCTCGTGCACGCCATGTACTCGAAGTTGGCGGTGATGCTCGTGGCGCTGGCGACCGGCACGACGTTGCTGTGGATGTGGAAGACGCTGGGGGCGGCCCAAACAACGTTTTATTCCGCGCTGGTGGCACTGCTGGTGGCTATTTATTGGGGCATGGAGTACGCGTTGCTGAGCGGTCGATTGACGATCGGCAGAACGGGCCACCTCGAAATCGACTGGAACAAGTCGCCGGCCCGCGCGGACCAGTCGGGTCATTCAAAACACAACCCCGACGACGCGACCCCGCGTGATTGAGCTTGCGTCGGTTTGGCTTCGGCTTTAAAAACCGCGGGCGGCTTGCACATCGGCGAAGTCGCGGATGTGGTAGTCGATGTCGACGAAATCCAGCACGCGGCAAAGCGATCGCAGGGCGACGCCCATGCCGTCGGGGCCGCTGAAGCCGCCGAATTGTCCGCCGCCTTTCAAGTGCGGCTCTAGATCGAGAAACACGCCGGGGATGCCGCGTCGCCGCAGTTTACGTTCCACGGCGGGCAGGATTTCGCGGAAATCCCGCAGGATCGAGGCGTGGGCGCCGTCGCCGACGTCGGCCGGCACAAAATGGGTCAGCGAGTCTTCGTCGACCGGGCTGCCCTTTTCGATCGAGCCGGCCGGGCCGCGGTAGTCCTTGATGTGCATCCAGCCCAAGCCAGGCTTCATCGCCAAATATTGTTCGTACAGCTCGACGGACGAGTAGCCCTGCGACAAGATGTTGGCCGCGTCGAAAATCAATACCATGCCCGGATGATTCACCTGGCGATAGATTTCGGCCATCAGTTGGCCGGTGCAGCCGACCAGATTCACCTCGACCTCCAAGCCATAGGTCAAATCGTCGCGATGGCACGCCTCGGCCACCTGGCCCAGCCAATCGACCGCCTGAGAGACGTATTTCCAAGGGGCGTCGCCTCGCGGCTGGTAGAACGAAAAGCCGCGGATCAGTTTCGTCTCGAACGCATGGGCCAGCGAACACGCTTTTTTGACGTCTCGGGCCAGATATTTTTTGATCGGCGCGTAGACGTTTTTCGTGCCGTCGTCCACGTCGCACAGCTTCACTTTGCCGAGGGGCGAACCGATCGACGAGACGTTCAATCCGTATTCGTCTTGCAGGTGGCGGATTTTTTGGATCTCGCCCATCGTCAGCTTCATCACATTTTTAACGCCTTCGCCGACGTCGATGAACCGCAGGCTGTAGTATTGCAACCCCAACGCGGCGAGCGCGGCGAACTGCTGGACGGCCGTCTTCTGGTTGGCGGCTTCGTCGGCGAACCCGGACAGCAAAACGCGAGGCTGATCTGGCATGGCGGCACGAAAGGGGGTTGAAGGGGTGATGGGACGGAGCGACAAAAAACACGGTGCGTCGGCGATTTCACGCCGTAGCGCCTCAGGATTCGGGATAGCGCACGGTGACGGTCGTCGAAATGCCTCCGCGCGGCGTAAACGACGCCGTGAGCGTCAATCGTCGCGGGCGCAGGACGGCGGTCAGATCGTCGGCGATCCGGTTCGTCACGTTCTCGTAATAAATGCCCTCGTTGCGAAACTGCTGCAAGTACAATTTCAGGCTCTTCAACTCGACGCACACGGCCTCCGGCGCGTAGGTGATCGTCAGTGTGCCGAAATCGGGCTGGCCCGTCTTCGGACAAACGGAGGTGAACTCGGGACAGACGATCTCGACCGTATAATCCCGCTTCGGATAAGGATTGTCAAACGTTTCGAGCATGTTGCGAAAGCGGTCGGTCATCGGACGATCGTCTCCTTTTCTTTTCGTCTTCATTGTGGCATGATAATAGGTTTGGGGACAAGGGGGGATGTCATGACGAAGCGTTTGGCGGTCGTGCTACTTTCCGGGGGGCTCGATTCGGCTACCGCCGCGGCGATCGCTCGGCAACAAGGATTTTCGCTCCAGGCCTTGTCGGTCGATTACGGCCAACGGCACCGATTCGAGCTTCAGGCGGCCCGTTGCGTCGCCCAATCGTTGGGCGTCGAGCGGCATGTGGTTTTGCCAGTCCCCTTGGCCCGATTCGGCCACAGCGCGCTGACCGACGCGATCGACGTGCCGAAGGACCGGACCGTCGAGCAGATGGCCGGCGATATCCCCGTCACCTACGTTCCGGCCCGCAATACGGTGCTGCTGTCGTTGGCGCTGGCCTACGCCGAGTCGATCGACGCGGCCGACATTTTTGTCGGCGTCAACGCGGTCGACTACAGCGGATATCCCGACTGTCGGCCCGAATACATCGCCGCGTTCAACGTGCTGGCCAATCTGGCGACCAAGGCGGGCGCGGAGGGCCGGCTGAAGTTTACGGTCCACGCGCCGTTGATCGCCTGGACCAAGGCCGAGATCATTCGCCGCGGGACCGCATTGGGCGTCGACTACGGTTTGACCCACTCCTGCTACGATCCCGACGCCGAGGGCCGCAGTTGCGGGCGGTGCGATTCGTGCCAGATTCGACATCAGGGTTTTTTGGACGCCGGCGTGCCGGATCCGACGAAGTATCAGAACGAGGGCCTGGGGGCTAGGGGCTAGGGGATTGCGATGCGCATCGCCGAGATCTTTCGATCGATTCAGGGGGAAGGCCGTTGGACGGGCACCGAAAGCGTCTTCGTCCGCGCCAGCGGCTGCAATCTGCGATGCCGTTGGTGTGACACGCCCTACGCCTCGTGGACGCCCGAGGGCGGCGATTTTTCCATCGCGGAAATCCAAGAGAAAATCGAAATCCTCCGCGTTCCATTCCCTTCTAGTCCGCGATCCCCAATCCCTAATCATCTCTCTCCTTCTCTCGATTTGGTCATGACCGGCGGCGAACCGATGATGTTCGGCGAGTTGGTCCCGCTGACCGCCGAACTGCGCGCGGCGGGATGGCGGATCACGATCGAAACGTCCGGAACGCTCTATTTGCCTGTGGCGTGCGACTTGATGTCGATCAGCCCTAAGCTGTCGAACTCGACGCCGTCGGCCGCATGCGAACCGCATTGGGTTGAGCGCCACGAGGCCCGCCGGCACGCGCCCGAGACGATCCGCCGGTTGGTGTCGGAGTACGATTATCAAATGAAGTTCGTCATCGGTCGTCCGCGCGATTGCCAGGAGGTGGAACAGTATTTGGCCGAGTTTCCCGGGATCGACCGCGGCCGGGTGTTTTTGATGCCCGAGGGCGTCGACCTCCATTCCTTGGAGTCGAAAACCGCGTGGCTCGAGCCGTATTGCGCGCGGCACGGCGTTCGTTTTTGTCCGCGACGGCATGTCGAGTGGTTTGGTGTAGAACGCGGCCGATGAATTTTATTTTGTGATCGGCACGATCAATCGACAAGACGGTCGACGGCGAGTCGCCCGCTGCGAACGGCGCCTTCCATCGTGCCGGGCCAGCCGGTCGAGGTCCAATCGCCGGCCAATGCCAGATTTTCGACGGCGGTGCGTTGCGGCGGCCGCCGTGCGTCGGAGCCGCACGAAACCGAAAACACCGCACGCGGCTGCACGATCACCCGGTGATGCAGCACCGTGGCCTCTCGCGCGGCCGGCCAAATCGCCCGCAGTTCGTCGAGAATTGCCGTTCGCCACTCGTCCGGCGTCCGCGACGGCAATCGATGCGACGCGCTGACGATCACTTGGCAATAGTTTTTTTTGTCCTGAGGATCGCCAATGCGTGCGGAAGGTTTTGGGGATCGAAGAAAAACCCATTGGCCGAGGTGTCCGACCAACACGGCGTGCGGCAACCGCGTCACCGGGCGATCGAACCAAACGTGCACGGCCGTGATGGCCGCCGGTTCGAGCCGCGCCGCGTCGGCCAGTTCGGGCATCGCCGACCGTAGGGAATCGCTCAGCAGAGAGCCTGCACTCCACCAGGGAACCGCAACGACTACGGCGTCGAACGGGCGTCGCACGCCGTCGTTCAACCATAATTCCGTCGCGCGGACCGCGTCGCCCTCGATCCGTCGGACGGGCGTGTTGCAGTGAATCGTCACGTTTTGGGCCGACAGCCAGCGGCCGACGCGGTCGCCGAAAATTGCGCCCAGCGGCTTTTTGGGCAGCAGCACGTCGCTCGCACCGCGGTGGGCCAAAAAACCGTCGCAAAACACTTTGCACGCGGCCGACCAATCAGCCCGATCAATCGTCTCGCTGAGTGCACTGGTCAGCACGACCGACCAAAACTGGTCGATCGCGCGGGCTGAGTGTTTTTCTTCTCGGAGCCAATCGCCGAACGTTTTTTCTTTCTCCACGGTAAACGAAGCGTTTTGCGAAAGCCGTTGGAGTTTTTTTAAGGTTTTGGCGATCTTCCAACGCTGGCCGAGCGAAAGATATCTCAAGTGAAACAGGCCCGGCAGCAAGTGTAGCGGGGCGGGCAGCCAGCCGACCGGCGCGACGTCGCACTGCCGGCCGTCGGGGGCCAAAAAATGCAATTGCCGGCATCGCTCGAAATCGCCGTCGATGCCTGCCTGACGGCAGAAATCCATAAGCGCAGTGCAACAGCCCATCGCCACGTGCTGCCCTTGGTCGATCCGCTGTTCGACCGTGGCGTCCCAGATCGAGCCGGCTCGGCCGCCGAGGGTTTGCGATTGCTCGAACAGTTCGACCCGAAATCCGCGAGCCCGCGCCGCCGCGGCCGCCGCCATGCCGGCCAATCCGCCGCCGACCACCGCCAACGATTTCGATGTTTTTTCTTGAGGAATCATCAAAATAGCTTTCGCGGCGGGCAGAACGCCCAGCGAATCCAAAGCCGGGCTTTTTGCAGTCGACCGAGTCGGACGCGGCGGCGAAACACCTCGGCCGGTCGGGCGGCGATTTTCTGCAGCAGGCCGTGGTAGGTCGTCGTCATTAGCCCGAAAATGCGGCGGCCCGGCGGTTCAAGCCAGTCGAACAACGCGGCGCCGTCGCGATAAAGCCGTTCCGCGCGCGACGTCTCCAACTCCATCAGCCGAGAAAAACGCTCGTTGACCACCGAGCGGGTCAAATTGTCGATCGAGTAGTCGCACTGCCGCAGGTCGTCCAGCGGCAAATAAACGCGGCCCACGGCGGCGTCCTCGTTCAGGTCGCGCAAGATGTTGGTCAACTGCATTGCAACGCCGATCTGACGAGCCGGACGCAAGGCTTCCGGGCCGCGGAATCCCCAGATATGGATGCACGCCAATCCGACCGCGGAGGCCACGCGATCGCAGTAGACCTCCAACTGCTCGAACGTGTCGTAACGGCGGCCGCTTAAATCCATTTCGACGCCATCGATCGCGGCGAACAACAATTCATGGGGGATCTGAAAACGTTGCACCGCGTCGGCCAGCGCGAGCAAGCTGAGCGGAAACTTGGCGTCGGCGGGCGACGGGCCGTCGAGGACCCCGCGGAGGGCTGCTCGCCACGCGATCAGGGCGTCGCACGCCGCGGGACCGGATGGGCCGGCGTCGGCCAGGTCGTCGGTTTGCCGCAAAAAGGCGTAGAGGGCCTCCATGGCGCGGCGTTGCTCGGCGGGCAGCAACCAAAAGCCCGCATAAAAGGTCGAGCCCGACCGCCGACTCACCCGACGGCATTCGGCGTAGCTCGCTTTCAGCAGGTCGCCGGCATGGTTCATCGTGGCGAGCCTTTCCACCAGCAGCGGGCGAGCAAAAAAAACTTCTCGCGTCGAGAGACGGTCGGTCGTCGGGTCCAGACGTCGTAGTTTTGGCGTCGGATTGCCCTGAGCGTAGCCAATCCGCCCTCGGCGAACAACGCCACCGGCAGCCGAAAGCTCGGCGGCATCTGGGCCGCCAGCGGTTCGCCTTGCCGCAAAAACCGCTCGGCTCCGTCGACCTGATCGGCCAAAAGCCGTCGAAAGGCGTCGTTGCACGCGTGTCGGGCGAACATCGTCTCGTCGTAGCCGAATCGCCGGCACGCCGACTGCGGCAAATAGACGCGGCCCCGGTCCCAATCGCGGGCGACGTCCTGGCAAAAATTGGCCAACTGCAGGCCTGTGCACACGGCGTCGGACCACTCCGTCCGCTCGGGCGTGCAACATCGGGCCAGATGCAAAACGAGCCGCCCTACCGGATTGGCCGAACTGCGGCAGTACCGCAACAACTGCTCGGCGGTTTCGTAGCGAGTCACCCGCTGATCCTGGCGAAACGCGGTCAACAGATCGGCGAACGTTTGTTGCGGGATGTCGAACTGCCGGATCGTCTCGGCCAGCGCGACGAAGATCGGATGGACCGCCTCGCCCTGGTAGCATTGGCGGAGTTGCGACTCCCATTGGTCGAGCAACAGCAAACTGCAAGCGGGATCGCCCGTTTCGTCGGCCAGATCGTCGGCCCAGCGGCAATAGGCGTAGACGTTGCAAAAATGCTGCCGCAGCCCACCGGGCAGCAGTCGGCTGGCCACGGTGAAGTTTTCGTAATGGCGACGGGCCAGCCGTCGGCAGTAACGTTGGCTTTCGGCGAGCGACGGGGGGGGCGATGGGGCGCGGTTGCTCATGGTTGTACTAAACCTGTCCATCAGGTTCCAAAACGGCCGTCTGTCGCCGGCGGACCCCTCTTCATCGCCAATTTTGTCGTCTTTGGTGGTCCGTTTTAGACCCCCCGGTCCCCTGTTTTCGACGTTTCCGTTATCATATCGTGTTGTCGTCGAGGACACTATGCGAGTGATTTTAGCTTCGCCGCGCGGTTTTTGCGCCGGCGTCAATATGGCGATCGACGCCCTGGAAGCGGCCGTCCGCAGCTACGGCACGCCGCTGTACGTGTATCATGAGATCGTTCACAACAAATGGGTGGTCGATTGGTTTCAGAGCCGAGGGGTGGTGTTCGTCGATGACCTGGCCGCCGTGCCCGAGGGCGCGACGTTGTTGTATTCGGCCCACGGCGTCTCGCCGGAGGTGCGTCGCCACGCGGCTCAGCGGCGATTGACGGCGATCGACGCCACCTGTCCGCTGGTCACAAAAGTCCATCTTGAGGCCGTCCGATTCGCCCGGCAGGGCTACACGGTGTTTTTAATCGGCCACGCCGGACACGACGAGGTGGTCGGCACGATGGGCGAGGCCCCCGAGGCGATTCATTTGGTTCAAACCGTCGACGACGTGGATCGATTCGGGGCGGCCGATTCGTCGCGCGTGGCCTATCTGACGCAAACCACGTTGTCGGTCGACGACGCGGCCCGGATCATCCAGCGGCTGCGACAGCGATTTCCCAGCATCGTCGGGCCGGCGCGGGACGATATTTGCTACGCCACGCAAAACCGGCAAGAGGGCGTCCGCCGGCTGGCCGCTCAGGCGCAGGTCGTGCTGGTCGTCGGCAGCCAAAACAGCTCGAACAGTCGCCGGCTGGCTGAGTTGGCCCGTGCCCATGGGGTCGAGGCCCATTTGATCGACGACCCGTCCGACATCCGGCTCGAATGGTTTTCGGGCGATGAGACGGTCGCGGTCACGGCCGGCGCCAGCGCGCCGGAGGCGTTGGTTCAGCAATGCGTCGATCTGCTGCGGAAACAGTTCGACGCATCGATCGAAACCTGTGTGATCTGCCGGGAAAAACTCCGCTTCCCGTTGCCGGACCCCTTGCGGAAAAAAACATGAAAATTCACGACCTCGAATTTCATCTGGTGTCGATCGGACAGACCGATTCGGCCGCGCCGATTCAATCGCTGCTGGCGCGGATCACCACGAACCAGGGCGTCGAAGGATGGGGCGAGTCGGGGCTGGCGTGGCGTCCGGCCGAACTGGCCGCGCGGCGCGAATCGCTGTTGGCCGTGTTGGAGGGCCGCAGCATTTACGACCTCGAAGAATTGCACACGCTCGACGCCTTGAATCCGCCGCCGCTGCGGGCCGCCGTCGAAATGGCCGTCTGGGACGCGCTGGGCCGATCGTTGCGGTTGCCGTTGTATAACCTGCTCGGCGGATACTATCGGCGGCGGATTCCGCTGACGGTGCGAATCGCCGGACATCGGTCGGTCGTCACGGCGTCGATCGCCCGCGAACGGGCCGATCAGGGGTTTCATACGCAGACGATCGCCGCCAGCGGCCGAGTCGAGGAAGATTTGCGCGCCCTTGCAGCGGTGCGGCAGTTGGTCGGCGATCGGGTCGAACTGCGTTTGGACGGCCTGGCCCGATACGACCTGGACGCCGCCCGTCAGTTGGCCGACGGCGCGGAAGCGTTTGGCCTGCAATTTTTGCTGGATCCGCTTCGCACGGACGACCTCCGACTGGTGGCCTCGCTGGGGCGACAAACCAGCGTACCGTTGGCCGTGGGGCGCACGATCGGCGGGCCGGCCGACGCGGTGGCGGCCGTGCGATGCAACGCCGCTCCGTTTCTGGTGGTCGATTTGGATCAGGTGGGCGGGGTCATTCCGGCCCGGGCGTGCGCGGCGGTGGCGGTGGCGGCCGGCGTGGTGCCCGTGTTGGGCGGACGTCCGTCGGTGGGCATCGCCACGTCGGCTCTGTTGCATGTGGCGGCGGCCACCGCGGCGTTTTCTGCCGCCAACGAGTTCGCCTCGGGGCAGCCTCGGGACACGGTGTTGCGAGAGCCGTTGGAGATCGTCGACGGCATGGCTTTGCTGCCCCCGTCGTTCGGTTTGGGTGTCACGGTGGATCGGGCCAAAGTGGAACGCTATCAGGTGGCGTAAACGACCATGAAAACCAACGCGATGCGAAAACTCGACGCGCTGGGGGTCTCCTACGAAATCCGGGAGTATTCGATCGATCCGGATCAAATGGACGCCGAGCAGGTCGCGGAAAGCATCGGGTTGCCGCCCGAACAGGTCTTTAAAACCTTGGTGGCCCGGGGCGATCGACACGGTGTGTTGATGGCCGTCGTGGCGGCGGACGCGGAGGTCGATCTGAAAGCGATGGCCCGGCTGTCCGACAACCGGTCGGTCGAATTGGTCGCGCTCAAACAGGTGCAGCCGTTGACCGGTTATCTCCGCGGCGGCGTGACGGCCTTGGCCGCCAAACGGGACTATCCCGTCTACGTGGACGAGCATATGTGCAAGTTCGACGTCATCGCGGTGTCGGCGGGCGTTCGCGGCCGGCAGATGCTGTTGGCCCCGGACGACTATGTGCGGGCGACGCAGGCCACGGTCGGCGCGATCGTCCGAACCGATCCGTGACGCACCGAAAAACATTAAGACGCCGCCAGACCTCGAATTTCGGACTCCAAAACGCTCGCCAGCAGGTCCAACGGGACTTCGCGATCGATCCAGCCGGCTTGTTGCGCGGCTTTGTTCATGCCGTAGATGTCCGAGGTGGCTTCGTCTTGGCCGAGCACCCGTCCGCCGGCTTGATGGATGGCGGCGCAGCCGGCGACCCCGTCGCGGCCCATTCCGGTCATGAGAACGCCGATGCAGCGCGGTCCGAACGTGTTGGCGGCCGATTCCATCGTTACGTCGATCGACGGTCGGTGCCCGCTTCGGGGCGGGGCGTCGTCCAGTGCGACGCGGATTTGGCGGCCGATTCGGTGCAACCGCAGATGTTGTCCGGCCGGGGCGATCCACACGCCGTTGGGTTGTAGGGCATCGTCCGACGCGGCCTCGCGGACCGACAGCGGCGTCAAGTGGTCGAGCCGTGCGGCCAGCGGTGCGGTGAATCCCCGCGGCATGTGTTGGACCACGACAATCGGCGGCATCGGCGGTCTCAGCGATCGAAACAACACGGACAGCGCCGACGGACCGCCCGTGGAAATGCCGACCAGCACGCCGAGATTGGCCAAACGATCGGCGGCGTCGGTTTCGATTGGCGTCTGCGGTTTGGCAGGGTGCGATTCCGTCGACGGGGCTTTGCGTTGTTGCCGGATCGCCAACAGACGCCGCATGTCGACGCGGGCCGCCGTGCGAATCTTCTGGAGCAATTCGGCGCGGAACACGGCGTGGGTCGGCGACAAAGGGTCGGGCTTCCGCACGCAATCAATCGCGCCGCGGTCTAAGGCGTCCAGCGTGGTTTGAGCGCCGGAGCCAGTCAGGCTGCTGACCATGACGACCGGCGTCGGTTGCCGGGCGAAAATCGCGTCCAACGCGGTCAGCCCATCCATGGTCGGCATCTGCACGTCGAGCGTGACCACATCGGGACGATGGATTGCGAGCTGATCGAGGGCCTCGCGTCCGTCGCCGGCCGTGGCGACCACCGCCATGCCGGGATCGCTTTCGATCCATTCGCGCAGCCGTTGACGCATCACGGCCGAATCGTCGACCACCAGAACGCGGATCGGGGCGGAAGTCATCGTCTTATTCGGGCGCGATCGTGACAAGTTCGTTGCAGACGGCTTCAAAGTGTTCGGCTCCGAGGCTCGGCTGCTCCTCGGCGAAGCCGATCAGCAGGGCGAGGTCGCAAAGCCGATTGATGCGCCGAGCGACGCCGTGCGTCAGGGCGTAGATCGCAGCCATGCCTTCGGGCTCGATGATCGAGCCGGTTGCGCCAGCCGCCCGCAGCCGGTGTTCGACGTAGGCGGCCGTTTCCGACTCGCCGAACGGACGCAGCAGGCATTTCACCGCGAGACGTTCTTCCCATTGCGGCATGCGGTCCAACAGGGGCAGCAGCGACGGCTCGCCCACCAGCAGCACAGTGCAGCCTGGGTCGCCGTCCGGCTCGAAGTTCAAAAGCAGCCGCAACGTCTCGAACATTGAAACGCCGTCGAGCAGTTGGGCCTCGTCGACCACCAGCACGGCGTGGCGGCCCTCGCGATGGTTGGTCGTAAGACAACGTTCGATGCGACGGACGCTCGACTCGACGCCGGGGGTTTTCGGGCCCGAGTCGACCCCGTCGAGCCGATCGGCCAGATAGGCGAGCAACTCCGCCGAGGACATTTGCGGATAGACCAGGCGAACCAGCGGCGAGAACGATTCGCCCAAGACGCCGGGCAGCATGGTCGAAAGCAGCGTCTTGCCGACGCCCGAGGGACCGGCCAACAGCGCCCCGCTTCGACGGTTCTCGATCGCATAACGCAGTTTCAGCAACGCCGCTTGATGCGATTCGCCGGGATAATAAAACCGCGGATCGGTCGTGTCCTCAAACGGCTTTTGCTTCAGATGCCAATAGGTCTCGTACATAGTCCGCCCTGCCTTCCGAGGTGAAGGACAACTTCGGCCGATGGCTTTTTTATGCGTCCAACGGATCCTTATGCGAAAAAATCCGCCGCCGCGGTTTCAAGTCCCCGATCACTCCGTCGCGGCCGGCTCCGGCACGAAGTTTTCCAACAATCCCATCACGGGAATGCCGAGAGCGGCCAAACGATTTTGGCTCTCCTCCAAACTTTCCTCTGAGGTCGTTTGAGGATTGTGGACCAGCAGCGCGCCGTCGATCATGCCGGATGTCCCCTGCGGTGCGCCGTCTAAGGCATCCAAAGGGCCGAGATCAACCAACACGATGTCGTAGTGCGACCGCAGCGTCCGCAGCACACGGGACAACGATGATGGGTCTCTCGTCCATTGCATCCGAGGTTCCGCACCTCCGCGAAGCGGCAACAGCGCCAGGTGGTTGGCCGTCGCCTCGACCATCGCCCGATCGAACGACGCCGTCGAATCGTCCAGCGTCTCGTCCCAACCAAACTGCGGTTCGACGCCGAGTCGACGGGCCAGTCGCGGCCGATTGCCGTCGGCGTCGACCAACGCCGCTCGAATGCCGCGTTCGGCCAATCGCCGTGCGAGGCACAACAACAGCGTCGTTGCGCCCTCACCTCGACGCCCGCCGCAGATCGCCAGCACGTTTTGGCCTTCGTTGCGTGTGGCCAACAAAACGTCGGTCAGCCGATCCAACTCCTCGCTTGCCTCGGCGATCAGTCGGCGGCACACCGTCGGCCAAGTGAAACGATCGACCTGCCACGCCGGCTTGCATTCCGGCTCGTCGGCCGCGGGCAAAATGGAATGGGAATTCTCGACCGTCGGGCCGAGGGGGCGCGCGGACGGCGACAGATCGAACGCCACGTTGTCGGGGCGTGGGGCTAATTCCGCCGAGCGGTTTTCTTGAGCGTCGCGGACTTCCGCCGACGTTTGCGCCGGCGGCGGCATGGGACTGGACGCCTCGAAGACCAACGACGGCGCCGCCGTGGATTGTTCCGTGGTTTTTTTGACGGTCGGCTTGGTCTTCGTCGTCTTTGTCAACGACGCCTTGGGTGATTTTTCCAACGCAGCCCAGAGGCCGTCGGTGTGGGGCGACGACAGTTTAGCCGGGGTCTTAGTCCTGCGATGTGCGATCGCGGACTTTTTGGTCTTGCGGATTCGGTGTGTTCGGAGCTTGTCGGCTTTGACCCGGGCCGACGGCTTGGCGGTCTTCAACGATGGTTTCGTCTTGGACGTTCGCAGCTTGCTTGTCGAACTCGCCGACTTCAGGCCGGGCGAGGTCGATCGCGACGCGGCGGCTGGCTTCGCAGTGCCCTGTTGGGCGAACGCCTTGATCAACGCTTGGTCTAATGCGGTCATGGCCTGCTCCTGAGCCTCTCTCCGAAGGAATCGTGACGGCGTTTTGCTGTTGTAGGAAATCGGTTTATGGACGGACCACCATCGGCTGATTAGTCTTGGCTTCGGTCGGAGACGGGATTGGATGGTCACGATTTGGCCATGCCGACATCAGTGACGCCCCGGTGGTGGTGGTTGCCGCCGCCGGCACCGACGTAATGATCTGCGGCCTGGATGCGACCCGAGGCGTTGTCGCAGGGGCTTGCGGGGCCGAGACGGACGCCGGCGCGGCGGCAACGCACACCGGAGTCGGCTCGATCGCGGCCTTCGGCGGCCGGCTTTGCCAAGTCACGGCGGGTTCCGACGCGGAGGAATCGGAGGTGTTTTTTTGTTTCAAACTCCACGGCACCACGGCCCCGACCACCAGGACTAGGACGGACGCCGCCAACAACTTGAACGACAAAGCCTGACCGAAAAGCCTTCCCCTTGAGTCGGGGATGGCCTGAGGAGCCTCCCCACGGTCGGCGAGATCAATCACTGGAAAACGAGCCAACACCATCGGTTTCATCCCTGTTTGAGTCATGACATCCGATCCTTTCCGGCGCATCGCCGCCGGCCAATCCGGCGCGCAGCAGTCGACCGTAAACCCTTGCTGATAAAGTTATCGGTTCGGATTGTGTCGATCTTGAGTATTGGCTAAACTTTACCGAATAGATAATATAGGCAAGATAAGTTGCGGTTGTGCCGCCAGACGGTCCCGACGTCTTTTAAGCCGAAAATTTTCGGCGGAAAACTCGAAAAACTATGGTCTTGCACCCTTTGGTTTCAACGTCGGGCACGCTACGATGAAAGATTCGATGGAGATGACTTTTGGGGAGTGTTCGCAAGGCATGACGTCCACGCAAGAAATTGTCGTTACCGGCCTAGGCGTTGTCAGTCCGATCGGCATCGGCGCGGCGCCGTTTTGGGCGTCGCTCCGCGAGGGACGTAGCGGCATCGGTCGGTTGTCGTGGGAAAGCGGATCGTTGCGACCACAACCGTTCGGCGGCGCGGTGGCCGATTTCGACCCGAAACAGTATGTCCGTCCCCGTAAAAGTTTGAAGGTGATGAGCCGCGAGATCCAGTTGGGCTTTGCCGCGGCCGACATGGCCTGTTCGGCGGCCGGCGTTGGTCCGGGCGCTCAGGATCCCGAGCGGTTGGGCGTCGTGTTGGGCGCCGACATCATCCCCTGCGAACTGAGCGAATTGATCGGCACCTATCGCGATTGTTTGGTGGACGGGCGATTCGATTTCAGCCGTTGGGGGAAGGCGTTCGCCAACGAGCTGTTTCCGTTGTGGATGCTCAAGTATCTACCGAACATGCCAGCCTGCCATATCGGCATCGCCCAAGACGCCCGCGGACCGAACAATACCTTGACGCTCGGCGACGTTTCGACGTTGGGGGCGATCAGCGAGGCGGCTCGGACGATTGATCGCGGGCAGGCGGACGTGATGATCGCCGGCGGCACGGGATCGCGGATCCATGCGGCGCTTTACGCCAGAAACCAAATATTCGGCCAATCGCAGCGCGACGGCGATCCGGCAGCGGCGTCACGTCCGTTCGATGCTGATCGTGACGGTGTGGTGCAAGGCGAAGGGGCCGGCGCCTTGATTCTCGAGTCGCGGCGTCACGCCGACGCGCGGGGCGTTGCGCCCTTGGCCCGATTGTTGGGGTTCGCCGGGGCGTTCGAGCCGCGTGCGGATGGACAGCCCCTTCGTGGCGATGCCATTCGTCGTGCCTTGGCCACCGCATTGAAAAACGCCGGTCGAACGCCCGAGCAGGTCGGCTGCGTTGTGGCGCACGGCACCAGCGCCGTGCATGGCGATCGGATCGAGTCGCAGGCGATTCATGAGGTGTTGGGCGATGTGCCGGTCACCGCGCCGAAGAGTTTTTTTGGGTACTTGAGCGCAGCCTCCGGGGCGTTGGAGTCGGTGCTGGCCGTGTTGACGCTCCAGCAGGGAGCCATTCCGCCGACGCTCAACTACGCCACGCCCGATCCGCAGTGTCCGATTCGTGTCGTTCATGGCGGGGTCGACCCGCTGGAACGGCCGGTTGTGCTGGTCCTCAGTTATTCGCTGCACGGGCAGGCTGTTGCACTGGCGTTCGGGCGTCCTGAGGCCGACTGACGTCCTTTTCTTGCAAGCGGCGACGTCCCGTCGGTTTGCTCCGCGAACAACGCGTTCTGAGTGGTCGTTGCGACCGATTTTTTCGGTATTTTCGGACAGTTTTGCGCGGTGCGCCGAATTTCGGGCTAAGCTTCATTAGCAGAAACTGCGGTTTCGGTTCCCTAGTGGTTCCCAGTGAGTTTTCAAAGGAGCGGCGCGCATGTCTCAGACCATGGAATCGTCGATGCCGATGTCGCCGGTCGGGTTTGTCGAACGACGAAATCCCGCGGCGGTGGAGCGGATGCCGATTTGCGAACGACGCCAGTTCGGCAATTCGCACGAAGAACTTTCGCCCGAGGCGGCCGAGTTGGCGCAAGCCATCGATCAATACAAGCTGCTTCATCGTCGCCGGTTCATCACCTTCGAGGAGATGCTGGCGGTCGTCAAGTCGCTGGGCTATCAGCGATAAGGCGGCTCACGGCTCGGTGGCGGCGCGTTCGGTGGCGACGTCGAACTCGCAGAGGGCCGGGACGAGCATCGCCGCCGTGGTGAATCCGTAAGCGGCCACGGTGACCATGAAGACGGCCAGCGTCGAATCCAACAGATAGCTTGTTATGGCGTAGAAGGTGGCGAACGGACAGAGGAACGACGCCAGCCCGATCGCCGGCGAAGGATTCCGCACGCCTAACACGGCGTACAGACCCGCTCCGCCAAACACCATGAAGGCGAAGAACGGCAAAAACTGCGCCTGAAACGAACCGCTGAAGGCCAGCATGATCCGCATGCACACGGCGACGCCGACCGATAGGAAAAAGATCGTTCCGAGGCTGGTGGCCACCGCCGCGCCCGAGTTGGCGTACGTCATGCCGGCGTGCAGGCCCACTGTGGCGGCGAACGCATAGAGCACGGCCAAGCCGCCGAGCAGATATAGCAGGTGCTCGAACGTCAGCCAGCCGACCGTCCAGCCTCCGACGCACAGCAGCATCGGCAGCAGCACCATTTCTTTGGTGTTGTAAAACACGCCACCCAATTTGCCGAAGACGATTTCTTTCGGCGTCAGGTCGGTCACCAACAGCAGATCGAGCGCACCGACGTCACGCTCGCTGGTCAGCGATGTGACGGCCTGTGCGTTGACCAGCACGAGGCTCAGGAGCCCCAGCAGGCCCACGGCCACGAGTCCTTGGCTCGCTGAGCCGACACCCGAGGTCCAAACCGACACGACGGCCAGGCCGAACAACAGTCCGTAGACCAGCCGCACGACGAGAATCCGACGACCATAGGCCCAGGTGCGGATCTCACGCCAGATCACCGGGTTGTCCCAAACGCGGCGAGACTTCGAGGTCGGAGCGGGCAGGGGAGACGATGCGGCTTCGACGCGGTCTTTTTCTTCTCTCCGCCGCTCCTTTTCTCCCGTGCGGCTCCATGCTCGAATCCTTGCGACCGCCGTAAGGTTCAGCAACAACGTCAGGCCGAGCGACACGACGAGAAACAGGTCGACGGGCGAGCGGAACGGGCCACAGGTCGGCTGATCGTGCAGATAGGGTCGTGTGGCCTCTTGAATCGCCTGCCAGGGGCTCAGGCCGGCGGCCATCATGCGGCACGACCAACCGTCAAAACTTTGACCGAACGTTCCGGCCGCAACGATCTCGCCGGCGGCCAACCACAAAACGAGCGACAGGACGGTCATGGCCAGCGCTTGAAACGTTTTCTCGCGCCACAAGGCGAGCGTCGAACCCAAGCTGCCTGCGCAGAGCACGGCGGCCAATGTGACGGCCAATGTCCGTGCGATTTGGCCGTAGGAAAGACCGCCCAACAGAGCGGCCAGCAAAAACACCGGCACGGCGGCCGCCAGCGGCATCAACACTTTCCACAGGCTGGTCAGCAGCTTGCCCAACACCAGTTCGGCGTTCGACAGATTGGTCAACAGCAGCAGCGACAGCGTACGGCGGTCTTTTTCGTGGGCGACGTCGCTGGCCGCCAGCAGCGCGGCGAAAAACAACGACAAGGCCAATTGCAGCGACGCCAAAATCGGGAACACCGCGGCGCCGAAGCGTGCCAGATCGCCTACGTCGCGGACCAGTTGCGTGCCGGTCAACACCAGCCAGGCCGTGGCCATCAACACCAGCAGCGCCAACGGATAGGCCGCCCGCGCGACGTACAACCGAATGCGCCGCGGCGCGACCGCCAATTCACGAGTAAACACAGGTCCGATCAACAAGCCATTCTCTCCGCAAAAAAGCCGAAGTGCCTTCCATCATAGCACATGGCGGCAATCGGAAGAATGGGCCGCGAGCAGTCGGTTGGACCATCACAAACCTGAGCCGACGCCGGTCGAGCTGTAAGGCGGGTAGCCGGCGGGCGTCCCGGAGGTCGATGGCGTTGCGACGGTGCTGCTGTGAGGCGTATATTCGCTGGTGCTGCCCGGTCGATAGGACGGCGTCTCGACCGCGCCGGTCAAACTGGCCGTTGGGGCCGAACTGGCCGCGTTCGAGTTGGGCATCGCCGCGGACGGATCGTTGACCGTCGCGCTGGGGTTGTACGGCCCGCTGCCGGCGGTTGGCGCTGTCGCGCCGGGCGTGGCGTAACGACTGCCGATCAACGCGGCGGCGCCGGTTGACGTGGCCGAACCGCCGGTCGTTTGACTCGTGCCGCCATACGCGTTGTTGTTGGCAGGGGCGTTACGATTGTCCGTTGGAGCGGTCCAGGACGCGTTGCCGCCGTTCGAGGCGTTTCCATAGCGCGCACCCGCATCGCTGTTTGAACCGGCGCCGTACGAGGGCGTCGCGCTGGGTAGGCTGCCATAACGATTATCTGCCGTGGCATTGCCGTAGCGATCGGCGCTGGGATTGGCCGAACCATAGCGATCCGTGCCGGCCGTGCGGTTGGCATTCGCGCTTGGATAGGGAGTCGCATCGCGCACGGGATTGCCCGATCCATACGGCGGTGTGTTGTTTGACGCACCGTAGGCCGTGGTGCCATACGACGAAGGCGCGGAGGCCGGCGGATACGCGGCGGCCGGGTAGGACGAAGAAGCGTTCGGATAGGAGGGCGAGCTTGAAGGCGCCGCGCCGGCATAGGGATTCACGTTGGAAGGCGAAGCGACGCCGTTGTTGGAATTTCCGTAGGGATTGTTTGGGGCTGTCGAAGCGTTGTAGGCGCCAACGCCCGGCACTCCCGCCGTGCTGGCCGTGTAGGCCGAGGCGGAGGGATAGCCGGTCGGCGCGACGGCGGTTGCCGTCGGGTTGGCCGAATTGGTTGTCGGATAAGGATTTTGAGCGGACGGATAGCCGGTGGCCGGCGCCGCGGAGCGCAGAGCCGTGCCTTGCGAAGTAACCGGCGGCGTCGTCGTGCCGGTTTGGGCGAAGCTCGGAGTGGTTTGGGCGTTTCTGCCCTTCTGGTTGTTGGACGCAACTTCCGCCGGCTTGAGCGGCGAGCCGACGCCGCTTGGCGAAGCCACCGAGGAAGATGGGAACGGACTGGCGCTGGACCGCGAGCCGAACAGATTCCACCCGCCGCCGTTGGAACAGCCTGACAAAACCACGACCGACAGAACGGCCAATCCCCATCGTGCCACGGAAGTTCGCATGGTTCGGTGTCCTTCGCAAAAGACGAGAATAACTCGAATCTGCCCCAAGAACGATTGGAACGAGGTGGAAAAAACTCGGGCGGATTATAGACAGGTCGCCAGATGGGTCAATGCCAGATGGATGCGATTTTTTTGAACGCTGGACGGGTGGGCGAAATGGGTAGTGTGTAACGATAGGTCGGCGTGGCTATTTACGGGAAACCACGGCCGACTTGCATGGACACCCGAATGAGCGGTTCACCTACCCGGCCATGTTTCTTAGAATCTAGTAGATGGGCAGAGGAACGCAATGGGCAGGAGGACGTGGACCTTCGGAAAACAATTTGTTTTTTACGGCGGCGCTGCGTTGTATTTTCCGCGGTTTAATTCAATAGGGGCGGACCGCGACGTTGTTCGGCATCTTTGGGGTTATGAAAATCCGACAGGTCTCCTAACGCCGGGAGCATCCATTATGAAAGCCGCCTACATTGAACGGTTTGGTTCGCCGGACACCATCTGTTTTGGTTCGTTGCCCAAGCCGAAACCGACGGGCAGCCAGGTCTTGGTCCGCGTCAAAGCGGTGTCGGTCAATCCGGTGGACACGTACATTCGAGCCGGCAAGTTGGCCGTGGGCACGCCGATGCCATTGATCGTCGGGTGCGATTTGGCCGGCGTCGTCGAGGCGGTCGGTCCGGAGGCGACGCGATTCGCCAAAGGCGACCGGGTTTGGGGCAGCAATCAAGGGATTTCCGGGCGTCAGGGCACGTTTGCCGAGTTCGCCGCAGTCGATCAACAATGGCTCTATCCGACTCCGGAAAACGTGTCCGATCAAGAAGCGGCTGCTGTTGCGATGGTCGGGCTGACGTCGCATCTGGGGTTGTTTCGAGAAGCCCAACTCAAGGCCGGTGAAAATGTTTTCGTCCACGGCGGATCGGGCGGGATTGGCTCCTGTGTGGTTCAGATGGCCAAAGCGGTCGGCGCCCGGGTTCTCACGACGGCCGGCAGCGACGAAAAGGTCAAAATTTGCCGGCGACTCGGCGCCACCATGGTGGTCAACTACAAGACGCAGGACGTTGACGTGGCGATCGAGAAGTTTGGCCCGATCCACGTCTGGTTCGAGAACTTGCGGGAACATGATTTTGAGCGGGTTCTTCGCCATTTAGCGCTCCGGGGACGCATTGTGGTCATGGCGGGTCGAGAGTCGCACCCGGTGTTTCCGATGGGCTTGTTCTATTGGAAGGATGCCCAATTGCTGGGATATGCGTTGCTGAACGCTTCCGCCGAGGAGCAGCGTAAATCTGCGGCGGAAATCAATCGCTGGATGAGCAAAGGCAAACTGCGGCCTCGCATTGACCGCGTATTGCCGTTGTCCGAGGCGGCCGCCGCGCATCAATTGCAGGAAGAAAACACCTTGGGCAAGGCCGGCACGTTGGCCGGAAAAATTGTCCTGGTTCCATGACTCCACGGTCTTCTGCGAGTGGATCTCGCCGCTCGTCTCGAAAGCGACGCGACGAAGCGCCTTAAGGCTTGAACCGCGCCGGCGATCTTTCGCTGCACGGCGATTCGCCGCGGTCTTCCAAGGTTCAGCGGTGGTGGCCGTTCTGAAAAATCTACGGTCGCGCTTTGCGTCCGTCGCAGAGTCGCGCTTTGCGTCCGTCGACGGGGCTCCGCCGCGCGCTGTGCAGAGTCGAAAAACGGCTTAACCCGATTGGCCGCAAGGCGGTTGCGTCGCCATTTTCCATTTTGCGGCGATCTCGGCACGTTCCTTGCATTCTGAAGGGGCACATCCAAGAGTTCGCGTCCCGGAACTAACATCGCAAAAGGTGTGACAGAGGCATTTCAAGGAAGAACGCGCAAGAGTCGGTGATTTGCATCGGTCATTGTGCGGAGCGATGGTGGCGAAAGGGCGTTGTGGTGATCGTGGAAACAGAGTTGAGTCAAGGAGCAGCCAAGTGAATTCCGTGCGAGCGCAAACTGCCGCCGACATCCTTTTGCTGTATCCGGGCGGATCGTTGCGGGACCAGATTCAATCTTGGTCCCGACGTCATCCGGATCGGAGCGTGAGGATTTCGTTCGAGCGTTCGTTGCCGAGCGTCCGGATGTTGTCGCGACACGTCGATCTGACGGTGATCGATGCAACCGACGACCACGCCTGGGCGGCGGACGCGTTTCTGCAGGCGGCGAATTGCCGAGGGGCCGACCGAGTCGTCGTTTACACCGAAAAAACGAACGAGGACTTGGAGTTGTTCATCCGTATGTATGGGGCGCTGTTCATGCTGGGCCCCGTGTTGGAGGAGCAATGGAAGGATTTTTTCGAGGCCCGATTGCGGGCTCGGCCGTCGTGGCGCGTCGTGTTTCCGCCCGAAACGGAATCGTCCGAATCGTCGCCGGAAATTTTTCGATTCCCGACGCGTTTGGATTTCCACCGGCCGCGTTTTGATTTTGGCATCAACTAAGCGTTTTTTGCGATCCCCGCGTTTTACATACTTTTCGAGAAAAAGGAAGCTGTCATGAACAATCAGGCGACGCCATCCACGGGAACTGCGACTCCCCATTTACGGGTGTTTTGGGGAGTGGGATCCCAAGAGCCAGATGATCCGCCGCCGGGAGCCGCGTCAGCGATTCAGCCCGATCCGTTGCACAAAGACGTGTTGGTGGTGGATCGGAGCCAGTTGCAGCCGCTTTCGTCGCGATTTGCCGCGTGAGCGCAGCCATGGAGAAGACACTTATGTTGCGAACGCTATTTTTTTCACAATGGGTTTGGAGTTCGTTGATCGTCCTTGCGTTGGCGTCGACGGGGCTCGCGTCCGATGTCGGGGATCAAGGGGCAGGCGAGCAACTTTTCATTCCCTCGGTGGAAGAGTCGCCCACTTCCTCCGAAAACCAGCCGTTTAACGACAACCAGGCGACGCCGAATCCCTCTTTGAAGACCGACCGCGCCGACTTCGCGGCGACGCCTTCGCGAACGCGCCCGACGGCCGCGTCGACGCATCGAACGGCGGTGTCGCCTTATAGGGCGGAGACGCCCGGCTGGACCTGGGGACTGGCCGCGCTGGGCGCGGTCACGATGATGGTCGTTCCGTTGTATTGGGTGTTTCGGCGAAAACGCACGTCGCCGCGTTTTGGCGTGATGCTGATGTCCGAGGAACCGCCGCGTCGCGCCCGAGCGTCGTCGCAGACGTTCCTGGCCGCCAGTTTGATTCAGACGCAGCAAACGAGCGACAAGTTTGCAGAGGTGCTTTACACGGAACAACGAAAGAAATTGCGACGCGCGGCATAATCGCCGCCCGTGCGAGGATGGGCCTCCCAAGGCCGGTTTCGGAAAGCGACGGCGGACCGGCTCCGTCGATTTTCCACCCTACAACGCCGGATCGAGACCATTTTTTACTTCTCGGAGGTAGCTTTAGCATGAACACCATTTTGAAACGTCTCCATCAGTTGGGCGAGGATGACCTGTTGAGTCTGAGCGAGGCGATCGATGTCGAATTGGAGCAGCGTCAAGGGCGAATGGACAACGTGCCCGATTCGGCCAGACGACGGGCCTTGGCTCGCGGACAGAGCTATCGTCGCTGCAACGGCGCCTCGGCGCCGCCGATCCGCGCAATCGGTTTGCGCGACATTCGTCGCAATCGGGCGGCTTAGTTTTACGAGACAAGTCCTCAACAAGGCATTGAGACGGCGATGGGCGTGCGGGGAGTCGATTTTTTCGCGTGGAGGGCAGGATCGGCCGTCGTCGGTGGAGAGGGCGGAGTTCCACAGCAATCGGGGCTCCGGGGTGTGTGGGCCTAAGGTGTGCCATGCGGTAGACCGTGCGTCGAAGGACGTCGTTCTCCGCGACAAAAACGATGGGTGGGCGTCGTCTGTCGCAGCGGGAACGGGCGGAAGGCGCGCGGCGGTTTTGGGATCAGGGTCAGAGAAAAGGAACAAGGGGCGACAGGGAGCGGAAGTTACAGGGGTTCGCCGTTGTGCTGCGCATTGCGTCGGAGTGACCGTCGCCGGGCTGTGTGTGCATCGCCGCGGGGAGCCAAACAGTCGTTTTTTGAAAAGGATGATACGATGCGTGTGCAACGGATCACGGCGACGTTCATCGCCAGGTTGATTGTTTGTTGCGCCTTGGGCGTGTTTTGCTGCAATAGCTACGTCGCGTTGGCGGACGACGGTCAAGGGTTGTTTATTCCTCAGGCGGATTCCTCGAATTCCGAAACGGCCGGCAATTATTGGACCGGCCGGCAAGCGACGACAGCGGGTTCTGCGGAGCGGTCCGTGGCCAGGACCTATGCGGTGCAGCGACGACCCGTCGCAGGCCATAGCCTCCCGCGATTGTTTCCGGAAGTCAAATCGACCACGATTGCGAAGATCGTTCGGACCATGTTGCCTTGGGGCGTCGGGCTGTTGGCAACGGCCGGCTTGATCATGGCGTTGACGGGCGTCGTGCGTCAACGGCGCTCGAAGGTTGGTTTTCTGGTGCGGTCCACCCCGAACGTCCGCAATGCGCAGGTCGGTTGGGTTGACCGCGATCCGGCTCGACCCGTGTTGGCGCTGCGGCTGATGCAAACCGATTTGCCGGAACCGCAGCATCACTTTGTCGATGCGCAGTTCGGAGAGGAAGAAGAAGTGCGCCCGTTGCGTCGGGCGGCTTGACACATGGCGTGCGAAAAGTGAACGCCGGCGCCGCACGTTGGGCCGGTGAGATCGTCGGGGCGGTGAAGGGCGAGGGCGTTGGCGAAAACGGCACAACGGTGCGAAGATCGGATCTCTGTAGGGAGATATCGCAGTGATGCGAGTGATTGAGTTGGTTGTGATTGTCTCGGCCGCGGTGGTGTTGTCGGACGATAGTTCGTCGGGCAATGACCGCATGCGGACGCCTTGCCGATCACCCGCGACGCGCGCGGCTGTGCAGGAAGCCAAAAATGTCGCCGGGCGGCGGCTCGGTTTGGAATGGGAAAGCGGTGGTGAATCTCAACACCGTTCGTCGTTCGATTGGATGGACCTGGTTTCTTGGAACGATGATTCCGTGACGACTCCATTCTCGCCATCGTCGTGGCGCCCCGGGGACGCGGCGATCGAGGTGAACTTCTCCCCGAGCATTGTTGCGGCGCCAGTGGACGACGATGCGGTTCAAGGAGACGTTTGGTCGTCCGACGTCGCTGCGGCGGCTAACCGTCGAGGAACGTCTTGCTCGCCGCCGATGGTTGCGACCTCGCCGGTCTTTTGTGAGGACGCGGCCGGTTGTCCGCCGAACGGTTTGTGGGAGGAGTCCGCGGATGTGTTCAGGACCATCGTGGTCGGCCTGCCGGCGTTGATGGGAGTATTGCTGTTCGTCGGCCACGCCGCGCGTCAATGGATGCGTTGGCGTCTTGCCAAAAACCGCGCTCAGCGCGCGTCGTGCGACGGCGAGGAGGTTGCGGTGTTGGAGGATCGAGTGGAACAGCCGCCGCTGGTGTTCAGCTTGGTGGAACGCGAAGCCCGCCGCGCCGCGCAAAGGGCCAAGTTGTCCGCGGACCGCCGGCCTTCGCTGTTGCCATCCAACGAGTTTGGGCGGGATCGGCCGACCATGATCCCGTTGCCGGTGTCGTTCATGGTCGGTGGAGAAAGACTTCGGAGAGCCGCATAACCCGGGATGTTTTGAGGGGAGGTGCCCCATGGACGACTCATTACGGCGAATGTCCGAGTACTTCGGGCCGGGATATCGCGTTCTGAACGTTCATTTCACGCGGATGGACGCCAAACAAGAGGCGGATGCGACGTTGGGCGGGTTTGGGGAGGGGGCGGTTTCCACGTCGCGCGATCTGGCGACGACGCAAAGTGCGAGGCCGAAATCGTGGAAGCATCCCATTCCGAGGCGGTTGGGGCTCTCGGGGGTTGGCGGGCTTTCCGCTCGGCGACGTCGAGCCCGCTTGGCGTCGGGCCGGAAGGCGTCGTTTCATCTCCAACAGACGCCGGTGTTTTTGGCGGCGGCGGGCATTGCGTTGTCGTTGGTGTTGGCGATGACCTTGCCCGCTCAAAAAATCCGCCGTGCGACCGCGTTGGAATTCGTCCGTCCGCGTGATTGTCCAACGGTCGAGGCCGAGTCCGTGTTGTTTTCGGCCGTCTGCGATCGTTGGGATTATGCGCCGTTGTCCAAGTCGTCCTGGTGAAGTCGACTCGGTCGCCGCAAGTCGCTCTAACGACGTCCCAAGGATCGCCAGGCCAGCAGTTTAGCGGCCAATCGAGCGGCGGTCGGATCGCAACCCGGCGAGACCGGCGACGGCACGAACTCGACGACGTCGGCCCCGAGCACGCCGGCCCTCGACTCGGTCAGCAGCACGCGCAAGATGTCCATCATCTGCCCCCACGAAAGGCCGTTGGGCTGCGGCGTGCCCGTGCTTGGAATGACGGCGGGATCCAATCCGTCGACGTCGATCGTCAAATAAACGTCGCCTTCCAATTGGATCAGCGCGTCGAGCAGATCGGCCCATTGGTCTTTCAGCGAATGGGCGTAAAACGTCGTGATGCGAGGACCGGTCGTCGCCGTGTCGTGTTCGGCGCGGGTCAGGCTGCGGATGCCGATTTGCAGCAGGCTGCATCCGCGCTCCCAAAGCCGCCGCATGACGGTGCCGTGCGACCAGTGCCGACCGTGCAGCTTGTCGGCCAGGTCGGCGTGCGCGTCGATTTGCACCACGGTGACGTTCGACAGATCTTCGATCAAACCTTCGACCAGGCCGTAGGTGATCGTATGTTCGCCGCCGAGCGTGAGCACGAATCGATCGCGCAGGGGACGGACGTAATCGCGCAGTCGAGCCAAGCAAGTCTCAATGTCACCGCGGTTGTCCAACGGAGGCAGCGTGTGGACGCGCGGCGACTCGGCGAAGTCGACCAACGTCTCTTCGTCGAACGGCTCCAGTTGATAACTGGCTTCCAGAATGGCTCGCGGTCCGCCGGCGGTGCCCGTCCCGTAGGAAACGGTTTTTTCGATCGGCGCCGGCAGCACCAAGGCGTCGGCGTGTTGCAGATCGGGCGCAGACAATCCCAGGAATTGGGTCGAATCGGCGGGTATCATATTCATCATTTCAGGGTATTCCCGGTTGCGTGTCAAGTGTCGCCGGGCCCCGCTTTAAGAAACCCTTGCGAAACTGGTGAAAATCGGTTAGCTTGATCGACTTGGTTCTGCTGTGAAAATCGACATCGCATTGGTTTGGTGACGGCTCCTCGCCGGTTTTTGGCTATGGAGGACATCGACGTGGGTGAAGCATTCGTGCCTCGAAAGGTGTTTTTCACCAAAGGCGTGGGCAAGCATCGCACGCGGCTGCAGAGTTTCGAGTTGGCGCTGCGCGACGCCGGCATCGAGGTGTTCAATCTGGTTCGCGTGTCGAGCATTTTTCCGCCGCACTGCAAGGTGATCCCAAAAACTCGCGGGTTGGCCCGTCTGCAGCCGGGTCAGATCGTGCATGTGGTGTTGGCCGAGGCGTCGACAAACGAACCGTCTCGCATGGTCGGCGCCGGGGTCGGGCTGGCCGTGCCCGCTCAAGGCGAACAATACGGGTACATTTCCGAGCATCACGATTTCGGCATCACCGAGCCGCGGCTGCGCGATCTGGTCGAGGACATGGCCGCCACGATGCTGGCCACGACGTTGGGCATCGAGTTCGATCCCGAAACCGCCTACGACCAGCGCAAAGAGATTTATCACATGTCGGGCAAGATCATTAACACGCGGGCGTGTGTGCAGACGGCCGAAGGCGACAAGGACGGTCTTTGGACGACCGTAACCGCCGCCGCCGTGTTTGTGTTTTGACGCCGGCGAGGTAAAATAACGGGTGGACGATCGATCCCGTCTCCAAAACCCTTGGCCGATGAAGTCTTCTGCCGTGCCTCCCGCTTTGCCCGACCGAAAACCCGACTCTCCGCGACGATGGTTGCCTGTCTGGCTGACCGGTTGGATTCTTCACGAATCGCACGCTTGGCTGATCTCGTTGATCGCGCATCTGGCGGCGTTGTTGCTGTTTGCGCTGGTGATCACCACCGGTAAATCGACGGGCGATGGTCCGACGTTTTCGGTCGAAGTGGCCGATTCGGGCGATTCGCTCGACCCCGGCGGCTCGTCTTCGTCGGTGGAGTTTCACGCGGCGGCGGGCCAAGAGACCGCGGCGACGACGGACCTCGCGCCGGTGGCGCCGACGACCGACGCCGTGGCCGTCGCCGACAAAGCGCTCGACCCGCGTCAGTTGGCGGCCCAGGACGCTTCGCCCGGCGAGACGGGCGGTGAAGATGCCGGCAAAGCGGCCGTGCCCGGTTCGGGCAACGCGGGACTCGGCACCGGCACCGGTTCGGGCATCGGGCCGGGCAAGGGACGCGGGCAGGCGACGTTGTTCAACGCCAAAAGCGAGGGCAACAAATTCGTCTACGTGTTGGACCGCTCGGCCAGCATGAGCGCACACAACCTGTTGCAACTGGCCAAGACCGAATTGATGGCCAGCATCGACAAGCTCAAGCAGAATTGCGAGTTTCAGGTCATCTTCTACAATGAAGAGCCGTTCATCTTCAACCCGCATCGCGGCGCCGACAAGTTTATCTTGGCGACCACCTACAACAAAAAACGCGTGCAGCGGTTCGTTGACAGCGTCTATCCGTTCGACGGGACCGATCACATGCGGGCGCTGTTTCGCGCCATCCGAATGCGGCCTGACGCCATCTTTTTATGGACCGACGCCAATGAGCCCAAGCTGGGGCCCATCGAGTTGGAAAACATCGCCAATGAGGCCAACGGCGTGGTGATCAACACGATCGAGGTGGGCTACGGACCCGAGCCGCCGGACAACAATAATTTTCTGGTGCTCCTGGCCCGGCAAAATCACGGACAGCACGTGTATCTCGACATCAACAAGATCGCGCCGCCGGATTTTTAAGGGCGGTCAACCGTTGGGCCTGGCGATTTCCTTGCTCGGTTCTTCAGCCACGGCCAATCGTTCGGCGATCGGTGGATGGCTGTGAAACAAAAACACCTCGAGCCGTGGCGGATCGGGGTCGTCTTTGTTCAGCCGGGCCAGCTTGCAAAACGCCGAGCGGTAGGCGTCTTTTCGCCCGGTGCGTTGCAGCGCGTAACGATCGGCCTGCCGCTCGAACCGACGGCTGACCGCGTTTTGCAGCGGTTGGATGGCGAGGCTGAACACCGTCAGAATCAGCAGCAGCATCGGCAGAGCGTCGATCGGCAGACGGGCGTAATCGAACGCCGCGCCGCCGCGGGCGATCCAAGCGGCCAGCAACCGATCGCAAAGCCAAAATCCGGCGGCGCTAAACGCCAGCCCGGACGCGATCATCCAGCGCAGGTGGCGAAACACGTGGTGGCCGATTTCGTGAGCGAAAATCACCTCGACCTCGTCGGGTGTGAAGCCGGCCAGCAGCGTATCGCCCAGCAGCACGCGGCGCGTGCGGCCCAAGCCGGTCAGCATCGCATTGGCTTTGACCGTCTCGGCGCTCAGATCGAGACGATAAACGCCCTCGATCGACAGGCCCGTGCCCTCGGCCAGTCGCGACAGCCGTTCGGTCAGCTCCGGCCGGTCGAGCCGTTCGACGCGATAGAACAACGGCAGGATCAGCACCGGTGTGAGTTGGCCCAGCACGATCGTGACCAAAAAAAACGCCAACGTCGCCGCGATCCACCAGGCCGAGCCGGTCGTCCAAATGAGCCAATAGAGTCCGACGATCAAAAGCAGCAAAAACGTGCCGGCCAACAGATTCCGTTTGACGTAGCGCCAAAGCCAACGGCTGAAGCTCTGAGTGCTCAGTCGAAACCGATGCTCCAGCACGTGGCCGGAATAAAACGACAGCGGAAACGATATGGCCAGATGCAACGCCAAAAGAATCAAGAAAAATACGGCCAACCGAAGCGTCCAGATGTCGGCCAACCGCGGAAATCGTTGCAGCCAGGTGTCCAGCGGGCGGGCCAACCACCAAGCCATCACGCCGAAAAACGTCAGATCGACGGCCTTGTCGGCCAGTGAGCAGGCCAGATCGAGCCGGCCGTAACGCTTGGCCTCGGCCAGTTCGGCGTCGCTCATCACGGCGGCGGATTCGGCGTTTTCGGACGACACGACGACTTGCTCCTCCGGGGACCTGGGCTACGAAGCGGGAATTTCCTCGCCGCGGATCAGGTCGTCGAACGTCTGACGGCGACGGATCCGTCGGGCCTGGCCGCCGTCGATCAGCGCCTCGGCCGCCAGCGGCTTGCTGTTGTAGTTCGAGCCCATCACGAATCCGTACGCGCCCGTGCAGCCGATCACCAACCAATCGCCGACCGCGGCCTTGGGCAACCGTCGCGTGACGACGAACCCGCCCTCTTCCTGCGTGAAAATATCGCCTGACTCGCACAACGGACCGCCGACGATTACGTCCTGTTCGGGTCGGGCGTCATTGCCGTCGGCCGGCGCAACCGCCATCGGGTGATAGGAGCCGTAGAGAATCGGCCGGGCTAGGTTGTTGAAGCCGGCGTCGAGCAGATAAAACGTGTTGTCGTCCTGACGTTTGACGGCGCGGATCTCGGCGATCAAGAAACCGCTTTCAGCGACCAGATAGCGGCCCGGCTCAATCTCCAGTCGGACCGGATGCCCAAATCGCTGTTCGAGCCGCCGGCGGACCGCGTCCCAAAGGTTGAAATACGCCGCCAGATCGACGTAGGAATCCGTCGAACGATAGACGGTCGGCAATCCGCCGCCGGCGCTGATCGAACGGATCGACGGGCCGACCGCGATGGCCGCCTGCTCCATTGCGCCGCAGACTTGCGACAGGTGTTCCAGATCGGTGCCGGAGCCGATGTGCATGTGCAGCCCGACCACGTCCATCGCGTATGGCTTGGCTTGTCGGAGGCAGTCGGACAACTGGGCGTGCCAGATGCCGTGCTTGGCCTGCTTGCCGCCGGTGTTGGTCTTTTGGCTGTGGCCGTGGCCGAAGCCTGGATTGATCCGCAGCGTGATTCCTTGGCCGGGCTTGCGGCGGCCCAACTGGTCGATCATGTCGGGCGAGCCGCAGTTGACGGCGATTCCGTGTTCGACGCACAGGTCGAGCGACTCGCGGTCGAAAATGTCGGCCGTGTAGACGATCGGCGGGGGATCGCCCTCGGCCGTGAATCCGGCGGCCAATGCGCGGCGGATTTCGCCGGCGCTGACGGCGTCGACCAGCGCACCTTGACGGCGCACCAGGTCCAAAATCGTCAGGTTGGAGCACGCCTTTTGCGCGTAGCGCACCGTGTCGAATGGCGACAGGTCGGCGATGCGGCGGCGGATCATCGCCGCGTCATAAACAAACGTCGGCGTGCCGAATTGTCGAACGAGGTCGGCAACCGGCACGCCGGCGATTTCCTTGCAAAGGGTGGACGTCAACATCGTTTCAAGTTGTCTTGGTTTTTAACCCTAAAAAAGGGAAACCCTCCGCGTTATTGCTTTACGTCGTGGGGCGCATCGCCGGGCGGAGGCGTTAACATCTGGCCGGTCGATCCGAGGGCCTTCAACAACCCTTGCTCCGCCTCCAGCCGCAAGTGAACGCTGTTGGACGCCGGCAGCGTGGTGAGCGTGAGGTGATCGTGTTGGCCGGCCGACGCCAAAAACGTGGCGATCATTCCGGCGTACGACTTCGTCTCCGGCGTCTCGCCGATCTCGCCGAGCAGTCGGGCCACCGACAGCACGCTGACGGTCAGTTGCATCGGCGGCACTTGCTTCGGCTTGGCGGCCTTGCAGCGGTCGATCGCCTTTTTCAGTTGTTCGGCGGCGTTGTGACCGGCAGCCATTATGGCCCGATCGTCGGCGATTCCGATCACCACCTCGAGATTGTCGCCGACCAGTGTGGCCAACCCCTGTTGCGGCGTCGGCAACGAAATCAGGTGCAGTTGGAAGTTTTGATAGGTTTCATGGCTCAGCTTGAGTGCCTCGGACGGGCTGGTTTTCTTGGCCTCTTCGACAAACTGCTTCAGGCTCTTTTCGAGCTTCGAGCCGTCGGCGATCACGGCGGCGGCCAGCATCGACGAGGCGCCCGGCTCCAACGTAACGGCTACGGCCGTGTCGGTCTTTTTCGTATCCACGGTCTTTTCTAGAACCGTGAGCACGTCGCCGAACAACTGCGACACCAACTTGACCTCGTTCGGGGCCAACCCTTGCTTGCCGATTTCTTCGGCGACCGATTTCCGCAGGTCCGCCAACGATTTCTTCGTCTGTGCGGCTTGTGCGTCGTTCAGCTTGCCGACCGAACTGAACGAAAAGGTGGCGCCCGCCGGCGCCAGACCGGACAGTTGGGTCGTGCCTAGCTTAATCTCGGAGAACTGTTCGGCCAGTTTCGTGCCGGGCCGGGCCGTCAGATGGAGATCGAGATAGGTGGTTTTTGTCTTGGGGTCGACGTTCCAGCCCAGCACCAGGTCATCCAGGTCGCTGACCAGCATGGTCAGTTGCTCGGCGGACCGTCGGGCCATGCTCAACCGGAGCGTCTGTTCCTCGGCGTTTTGCCCGGCTTGCTGCATGCCGCTTTCCGTGCCGGCGCGAAGCAATGCCAAAATTTGATCGCGATATTCCTTGGGCAGATTGGGGAAGGAAATGCGGACGGCCAGGTTGTAGCGCGAAGGCAGATCGCCCAGCAGCGGCGCCGGATCGGCGGCTACGTGGTCCAATTGTTTTTCCGAATCGGCGATATATGCCCAATCGCCCTTTTGCGTCGCGTACAGGGTGCGGCCGTCGTTCGGAATGTGATAGACGCCTTTTTCCTTCTTGATCTCACGGCCCGACTGCGCCTCGATCAATCGGATCAATGGTTTCAGATCGGCCACGGGCAGGAATGCATATGCGGTCGGAATGGGATCGCCGGCCAGGACCACCAAACCCCAGGGCCGCTGTGGGTCCATGGCCAATGGGCCCTGCGAGCCTTCGCCTTGCGGCAACATCAGGGCCATCATTTCCAGTTGTTTGCCGAGATTGGGATTGCCGGTCAGCCGGCCAACGGCCGTCACGTCGTCGACCAGCTTTTGATAACCGCCGAACGACACGACCGCCAACGTTTTGGGTTCCTGGTCGGCCGCCGGACAAACGCCCGAGGCGATCAACGACCACGCGACCAACGCCAAGGAGCACAAAAGTCTTCTCATTCGTAGGTTCCTTCAAAAAATAGAGAAAGGCACATTGGATGGGACCGCGTCACTTTGCGCCGTCGACCTTCTTGCCGGCCTCGGCATTCGTGTCGTTGGCCTTGTCGTTGTCGGCGTCCTTGGCAACCGGCGCCCGCAGCCGTCCGAGCAACTCGATGACGCTGCGCTCGGCCTCCAGGCGGCAGGCCACTCCGTGCGGGATCGGTTTGGCCGACAGCTTGACGTGATCGCGGCCGGTCTCGGGCGCCAAGGCGATGGCCACCGCGGCCGCGGCTGACCGGACCGCTTGCGTCGGCGCCTTGGCGGCCATCGACTGAGCGGCCGATCCGATCGACACCGACCACTCGGCCGGCAGCGAGGTCTTTTGCGAGAGTTTCTTGGATTTATTATTCTTGTCGTCCACCGTATCGATCAGCGTCTTCGCCGTCGGGCTGTCCTCGGCCACGGTCACGTTTAGGTCGACATAGGCGTTGCGGGCTTTGGTGTCGAGGGCCCAGCCGGCCGTGATCGTTTCGACGTCGTGGAACCCGTCCAACACCGGCTGAAGCAACGAGGCGGTCGCTTGTTTGCGGATCGAAAAGACGCACTCCGGCTCGTAGGTCATCGGTTGCGCTATCGACGCCAGACGTTCTTTCATCCAGGCTACCGCGGCTTCGCGTTGCTTGGGCAGCAGATGGTTGGCGAAAATGCGAACGGCCCCGTCGTATTGCGTATTCAAACCTTGAAGCAACTCGATCGGATTGTCGGGCAACGAATCGAGGGCGTCGCGGCGACAGGCCAAAAACACCCAACCGTCGCGCGGCGCGACGTATATCGGGGCAACCCCCTTCACTTTATAAACGCCGTCGCCGAGATTTTCGGGCTCGCCGAACTGCGAGGCGGCCGCCTTGGCCAGACCCTCGGCGTCGCCGATCGGCAAAAACGCATAACCGGTCAGTCGATCGCCATCGGCCTGGAGGATCAAGCCGCAAGGTCGCTGACGGCTGACGCCCTCCAGCCCTTGCTGGATCGCCATGACTTTCAGGCCCATGATCAACTGGCTCGACAACGTGTTGCTGCCGGTGGCCTGTCCGATCACGGCCAGATTGTCCAGCAGTTTGTCGTAGCTCGACACCGAGACGATTGCGATGGGTTTTCGTTGGGGAGTTGGGACGGCGATCTTCGAGGGTTTGTCGGTTGGACCGGCGGCGAACGCCCAAAATCCCAAACCGCCCAACAAAATGCCAACGGCCAGCAACGACAGACTAAGGGCCTTCTTCACGATGACGTCTCCGAAGTGGTGTGTTCGGTGGTTTTCAGGAAACCAGCAAGTCCGCCGAGATTATTCGTTGCCGACTATTCCCTATTGTCCAAAAAACGGAAAAGCCCGCGAAAAATCGGGCTGGCGACGTCGCAACGTGTTGTCGATCAAGGATTAACGTTCTCGGAAAGTGATCCGGCCCTTGGTCAGATCGTAGGGCGACAATTCGACGCGGACTCGGTCGCCTGGTACGATGCGGATGAAATGCTTGCGCATTTTACCGGCCACGTGGGCAATGACCGTGTGACCGCTCTCCAATTGCACGCGAAACCGAGTGTTGGCCAACGCCTCGGTCACCGTGCCTTCCACCTCAATCGCTTCTTCCTTTTTTGTCATAACCGCTCGGTAGGGGGGATCGTATTTCGTGAACGCGCTATCGAAGCTTTCTATCCTATCATTTTCCAGGGAGGCGTCCATAGATATTAAGGGATCACGAAAATTTTGCACCACTTTCGGGTATGGCTAGAATGGGTGGTTCCGTGTTCTATGGTGCGAGAAAGACTTCGATGGATGAAATGAGTGGCGAATGAGCGATTGTCCCAAAGACGACTTCGATGGAAAGGCTGCCTTGGCCGTTGCACGTGCCGCGCCGCGCCGGCAATTAAGTCTGTTCGATTCGACGTGCATCATCGTGGGGATCATCGTCGGGGCGGGCATCTATTGCGCTAGTCCCAACGTCGCGCAGAACGCCCCCAACGCCTGGACGCTCCTCGGATTGTGGATCTTTGGCGGCATTTTGTCGTTGGTCGGGGCGTTGTGCTACGCCGAACTGGCCACCATGTATCCGCGCGAGGGCGGCGATTACGTCTATCTGACCCGCGCGTTCGGACGGACCACCGGATTTTTATTCGCCTGGAGTCAATTGTGGGTCGTGCGGCCTGGTTCGATTGGCGCGATGGCCTATGCGTTCGCCGAGTACGCCAATCAGATTTGGCCGCGGGCCGAGGGCGATCGGGCTGTTTATGTGTTGGCGGCCTACGCCTCCGGTTCGATCCTGTTGTTCACGGGCGTCAATATGCTCGGCGTGCGTGAAGGCAAATGGACGCAAAATGCGCTGACCGTCGTCAAACTGCTCGGGCTGGCGACGATCGTGGTCGTGGGGCTTTCGTGCGTCCGGTCGGCGACGCCCGCGATCGAACCGCATGCGTCGAAGGGATGGGCCGAGTGGGGGCGGTTGGGTGCGGCGATGATTTTTATTTTGTTCACGTTCGGCGGTTGGAACGAGATGGCGTATGTCGGAGCGGAGGTCCGAAACCCGCGTAAAAACATCCTCCGCGCGCTGTTGATCGGCACGTTGGCGGTTACGGCGGTTTACGCGTTGGTCAACGCCGCGTTTTTGCATGCCTTGGGTTTCGAAGGATTGAGAGGCGGCGACGCGCCGGCGGCGGATGTCCTTGAACTGGGCGTCGGTCGCTGGGCGGGCCAGTTCGTCAGCCTGTTGATCGCGGTTTCCGCCCTGGGGGCGATCAACGGGCAGATTTTCACCGGTTCACGGATCTATTACGCCATGGGAACCGAGCATCGGATGTACGCTTGGCTGGGACGATGGAACGCGCGTCGCGGCGGGCCGATCCGCTCACTGGCGATCCAAGGGGCCATCACGCTCGTGCTGACGGTCTGGTTCGGATTGAGTCGAAATGGGTTTTCGCGGATGGTGATCTTCACCACGCCGGTGTTTTGGCTGTTCCTGGTGATGGTCGGAGCGTCGGTGTACGTGTTGCGTCGGCGCGAACCGAACCAAGAGCGTCCGTTCCGCACGCCCGGCTATCCGATCACGCCGGCGGTGTTTTGCCTGTCCAGCGCGTCGCTGGTGGGTGCAAGCCTCGACTACGCCCTACGCAACAGCAGTTGGGAGGCGTTGTGGGCTATTGCGATCTTGGCGGTGGGCGTGGTCGTGGCGGTCTCTCAACGCAACGACAAAAAACCGATCGACGGCGCGTCCTGAATCAAACCGCAAAGGATGGAACCGGACGCCGACGGCGCGTACCTCGTCGACGTTTTTGCGCGGGGGCAAAGCCGGTTACGGCTGATGCGTCTTGGCGGGGGTTGTCGACGGGTGAGTCTTCTTCTGCAAATCGAGTTTTTCTTGCAGCTTCGCGGCCTCTTGACTGGCCTGCTGTTCGTCTTTGAAACCGGCCTTGATCGACTTAACGACCGGTTTGACCGGTTTGACTTGGTCGAATTTTTCTTTCTTCTTCGTGGCTTCTTTCTTGGCCTCCTGATAACTCTTCGATTCTTGCTGATACGTGTCTTTGACGGACCGTTGCAGCTCGGTCAGGCTGGACTTCGGAATCACGCGGAACTCATCCCCGACCTGAACGATCATAAACGTCTCAGCCTTAGGGGTTGCGCCGGCCTTGCCTGGGTGCCGTGGGTTGGCCGCCAACGTGGGACCGGCGAAAATTCCTATCAGAGCCGCTGCCGCCAGGGTCGAAACCATGCGAGATCTCATTTGCGAAACTCCTTCAAAAAACGGATTTTTGCCAACGGTTTATCGTACCACCGGTTGGAGCGATCAACAAGTTGGCAAGCGACGGAACGAGGGCGTCCTGAGCGAATTCGCCAAGCCGGGTTAGGGCAGGGCCGCCACGGTTGGAGGTGTCAAAAACGGAGGGCTTACGGATCGAAGTCGGTTTGAGGAATCGCCGGCAAATCGACATTCACCAAAACACCTTGGCCCGGCGAAGATTCGATGGTTGCGGAACCGCCTAGCAGCCGGGCTCGCTCTTGGATGCTCTGCAATCCGAAATGTCCGATCGGCACGTCGTCGAGCCGAAAACCAACGCCCCAGTCGCGCACGACAAGGTGGATGCGTCCGTCGCGCTGGGTGAGTTCGATGCGCAGCCGAGGGCTCTTGCTGTGTCGCAACACGTTGGTCATCCCCTCTTGCACGATCCGGAAGATCGAGCCCTCCAACGGCGTCGCCAATCGTCCGATTTCGTCGTGCACGAATTCGATCTGTAATCCTTCCTGCGGCCGTCGTTCGGCGATCAAGCACTCGATGGCGGGCACCACGCCCGACTCGTCCAACACCGGCGGCCGTAATCCGCTGATTAATCGGCGTGACTCGGCCATCGCGTCGCTCAACAATTGCATCGCCTCGTCGAAAACCTCCTTGGCCGCCTTCGGATTGCGAGGTTCGAGAGCCCGCACCGATTGGAATCGATAGACCGCCGCGGCTAATTGTTGCGCCAATCCATCATGAATTTCATAGGCCACCAGTTTTCGGTCCTGTTCGTGCAACTCCAAAAGCTTGCGCAACAACCGCTGCTCTTGCCGGATCGCTTTCTCGGCTTCCTTGCGCTCGCTGATGTCGCGCGCCAACGCCAGCATCAGTTGTTGGCCGTTGGTCTCGATCTGGGCCAGGCGAATCTCGACCGGGAATTCCGTCCCGTCCTTGCGGCGATGCACCCCCTCAAAGCTTACCGGATAGGCGGACGGCTCATAATTCCAATGCGACGCGCTCTCCTGCAAGTTCATTTCCACGTCGCCCACTTTCAAGGCGAGCAGCTCGTCGCGCGTGTAATCGAGGCCGTCGCACGCCCGCTGGTTGACATCTAAGATATTTCCGTTCCGATCGTGAAGGAAAAACGCGTCTCCGGCGTTGTCGACTAGCATTCGAAATCGCTGTTCGCTTTCGCTGAGTTCTCGCGTTCGTCGGGCCACCAGCCGTCGAATGCGGGCCGTTTGGCCGACGGAAAGCCATAGCCCCCCCGCGATTAGCAGAGAAACCACCAGTACCGCAAGAAGTACGCAGACGTAAGGCATCGAAATACCCACAAGTATGTTAATTGACGCCCCCCATGAGTAATGATATCTTCGCCAGCGGGTATGTCAATTATTCCCGAATCGAGGGAGAGAAAAAGCGAAAGATTCTACTTTCGCGTGGATTTGGGTGATTCTGTGGTGGTGGATGTGCGGCTGTCCGGGCAACCAGCCATCCAAAATCCCCAGAATCAAAAGCCCGAGGGACGGGGACGACGGGCCTGCCCGTGGTCTCGGATCTTGCGAGAAAAATCATCCGCGTCTCGATAGAGATACGCCTCGTAGTTGATCCGCGAACGAAGCCGCGTCTCTTCCAACGAACCGCGATGTTCGATCAACCCCAGATCGTAGGCCAGTTGATCGCTGTAGCCGGGCAGCAGCACGCGATAGTCGTAGGGCACCTTGTCAGGCTTCAAGCGATTGATGTGGCGGCGGATGTTCGTCGTGCAGTTGTTCGTCAGGGTGTCGTAGAACTCCGGTTGCCGGGCCAGCTTATTGACCCGCTGCATGACGTCAAGAAAGAGCTCTCGGGCTTGTCGGGGCGTGGCCACCGAACGATAGAGGAACACGTCGCAGAGGTCGACGTTGACGCGCCGTTGGAGAACGTCGCGCTCGTCGGCCACGACGTAGATGATTTCGTATTGTTGGAAAATCCCGCGCAGCGCGTCGAAGGCCTCGCCGCGTTCCTTGCGGATTTCGATCGAAACGACCAGATACTCGTCGCCGTCGAACCCGAAACTGAGCATCGTGTGGCCCAGCGTCGGCGTCTCGTTGAACGGCGCCATGATGAAGTCGACCGATCGCAGCCGCTCCAGATCGAACGTCTTGTCGTAATAGGCCAGCGTATAATCGTCCGCACTGCGCCATCGGCAGTTGCGAATGTTGTGGACCGTCACCCGATGGCCGCGGATGTCCGCCCGGGCCAACACGGCCTGCTCGGGCAGCCAATCGCGGTGGTTCGACGGCTTGAACGATTTGACCAAGTCCTCGTTGAGCTTCAGCGTCGGAAACAAAACCTCTGGGTCTTGTCGCGTCGGGGGGGCGGCCGCAACAATCCGCCCTATGCAACCGACGGCCACGGCCGCGGACAGCAAAAATCGACCGGTTCGTAATAAAACAGGACGACTGGGCATCGTGAAAAAGTGTGGTAGGGCGTCGACGGGACCGCGGCCGCCGGCAGTTCAAGTCCTGAAAGGCCCGCTTTTTTCCAGAACGCGCTTCTTAGCCGAAACCCCCGGTTTTCACAAGAGAGAAATGTCGGGAGTGGGTTTTTCGAATGCTTCAAGCCGGTGGCGAGACAAGAAATCGATCTATCCCCGCTGCGGCGGTTTGGGTAGAATCGGTAATCATGTTGCGCTATTACACCGCCGGCGAATCGCACGGCAAAGCCCTGGTGGCCCTGATCGACGGATTTCCCGCCGGCGTCCCCTTGAACGTCGAGCGGATCGACGCCGAGCTGCGCCGACGTCAAGGCGGCTATGGCCGTGGCGGTCGCCAGCAGATCGAGGCCGATCATGTGGAAATCCTCAGCGGCGTGTGGCGCGGCCGCTCGCTGGGCAGCCCCATCGCGCTGTTGACGCCTAATCAAGACTATAAAATCGAGCGGATGGACGACTTGCCGTGTCCTCGGCCCGGTCACGGCGATTTGAACGGATCGCTCAAATATCTCGGGTCGATTCGCGGCGTGTTGGAGCGGGCCAGCGCGCGGGAAACGGCCGCTCGGGTGGCGGCCGGCGCCTTGGTGCGTTCGATGCTCGACGCGTTTGGCATCGACGTGTTCGGCTATGTGGTCGAAGTCGGTCCGATCGCCGTGGCGCCGCGGCCCGGCCCGATCGCCGATCAACGATCTTTGCGAGACCGAAGCGTCCTGTACACACTCGATCCCGATCGCGATGCGGAGTTCAAGCAATTGGTGGATGAGACGCGACGCCAAGGCGACACGCTCGGTGGCGTGATCGAGGTGCGCGTCGAGGGGCTGCCGTTCGGGCTCGGTTCGCACACACAGTGGGATCGGAAGCTTGACGGACGACTCGCGCAGGCCGCGATGTCGGTCCAGGCGATCAAGGGCGTCGAGATCGGTTTGGGGTTCGAGGCCGCGCGTCGGCCCGGTTCGCAAGTGCACGATCCGATCGGTTTTGATCCGGCGGCGGTCGATTCGCCCACGCTGGGATTCGTGCGGCCGACGAATCATGCCGGCGGCTTGGAAGCGGGCATGACCAACGCGCAGCCGCTGGTGTTGCGGGCCGCGATGAAGCCGATCGCCACGTTGGCCCAGCCGCTGGATTCCGTTCGTTTGGACACGAAGCAGCCGGACAAGGCTTCTTACGAGCGGAGCGACGTCTGCGCCGTGGCGGCGGCCAGTTGCGTGTTGGAAAACGTCGTGGCCCTGGAGATCGCCGCGGCGATGATCGACAAGTTCGGCGGCGACAGTCTGACGGAAATGCGGGCTCGCTGGAGGCTGTTCCACGACTTGGCGCGAGGCAAATCCTAAAAACGCTTGTCTTCGTAGTGTTTTTCTTCGGCAAGGAACAAGGATGTTCCGACTTCGAGACGCGACGCGACGACGGATTGGCGTAGCCGGGTTTTTTGTGCTCGGCGCGGCGCCTGCGCTGGTGATCGGCGTGTGGTGCGCCGCCCGTCATGCGCCGAACCAAGCGCAAACGGCGGCCACGGAATTGGGCCGGCGACTCGGCCTGAACGTGACCGTCGGCGACCTGCAATACCCTCGGCCCGGCGTCGTGCGCTACCATCGCGTCGAGGCGGCCGATCCTGAAACCGGCCGGTCGTTGTTCCGCTGCCGGCGGCTGGAAATTGCCGAAGGCCGGCGGCGCGACGCCCGGGGCCAATGGCGCGACACGCGAACAGTGACCCTTTTGCAGCCTGAATTGCAGGCTTCGGCGCTGGAGCCGATTGGGCGGCGTTTGCGATCCGCGATGGACGGTTCGACCGGTTCCTTGGACGTCGACGTCCGGTGGTCAGCCGCTGAATTGACCTTGCGAGCCGATTCGGAGTCGCAGACGTTTTGCGACGTGGCCGGCACGTTGGAGACGTTGCCCGGCGGCGTCCAGATGCAGATGGATTTTCATTTGGCCGGCGCGAAATCGCCCGAGCCCTCGCGGATTCGGATCGTGCGCAACCGCCAGGTGTCGCCGCCGGCCAGTGGGTTCGAGCTTTACACCGGGGGCGGTCCGCTGCCGTGTTCGGTGTTGGGGCTCGCGCTGGCGGAGTTGAAAACGCTCGGTCCGCGATGCCAATTCTCGGGCGGCGTTTGGGCCAACGAAATGGCGGGCGGCTGGCAAGGCGAGGTCACCGGCCGGCTGTTGGATCTGGACGTCGGCCGACTGGTGAGCGACTATTTTCCCTATCGACTGACCGGCGTCGGCGAAGCGGCGATCCAGACGGCGCGATTTCGCGGCGGCCGGCTCGAAGCGGGCCGCATCACCGTATCGGCTGGGCCGGGTGCGATCGATCGTTCGCTGATACGCGCGGTGGTCGATCGGTTGGGGCTCGTGTCCGAGGGGACGCTTTCCGAGCAGACGCAGGCGTCGTATCAGCAGTTGGCTTTTTCGGCGACGCTCGACGCGCAGGGGCTTCGGATTTCAGGCCGTTGCGCAGGCGCCGAGCCGGGCGTGGTGCTATGCAATCATCAAGGTAAGCTGTTGAGCGAGCCCGTGCGGCAGCCGTCGCCGACCGCCGCATTGGCCCGCGCGCTGGCGCCGCAAAACGTTGTGCAGGTGCCGGTCGTTCGTCAGACGGATTGGTTACTGCGTCATCTGCCGGTGCCGGACGCAACGACGCCGCCGGAGGCCGAATCCGCAGAGCCGCGAGCACAGGTCCGGCGGTCCGACGAATGGCGGCGGTAAGATCCCTGGTTTTTTCGCCCAACTGTTATGCAGTGCCCGCATTGTTCTACGCGATTGACGCGAACCTCCGTCGACGGCGGGGTGTATTTCGCCTGTCCGCGATGCCACGGTCGCGCGATGGGGCTGGCGTTGCTGCGGCGGCTTGGTTCGGCCCGCGCGGTTCTCGATCTGTGGAGTCAGGCGAAAACAAGCGAAGAGCGGTTGGGAAAGGCGTGTCCGTTGTGCGGTCGGGCGATGTTTCAGACGTCGTCTAGCGACGGGGCGGTTCCCTTCGCGTTGGATCTCTGCACGCGATGCCAATTGGTGTGGTTCGATCCGCGGGAATACGAACGGTTTCCGCCGCCCGAGAACGGCCGCACCGCGGTGATTTCGGAGAAAGTCCGCGAAGCCGTGGCGATGGAAGCGTTGCAGCGGGACGCTCACCGCACGGCGAGCCAGATCGACCTAGGCGATTGGCGAATGATCCCAGGTTTGTTGGGACTTCCGGTCGAGGAGAACAGCTCGCCGGTGCGGAGCTGGCCATGGGTGACTTATGGGTTGGCTGGCTGCCTGGTGTTGGTGTATGTGCTGACCTTCGGTCACGCGGGGGCAGTTGCAACCCGCTACGGTTTTGTTCCGGCGGAAGCGTGGCGCGACGGCGGACTGACTTTCTTGACCAGCTTTTTTCTGCACGCCGGTTTTTGGCATCTGCTCGGCAATGTCTATTTTTTGGTGGTGTTCGGCGACAATGTGGAAGACGATTTGGGACACTGGGGCTTCGCGGTGGTGATGCTTGTTTCGGCTTTGGTCGGCGATGCCTGTCATTGGATCGGCCATTCGGATTCAACGATTCCAGCCATCGGGGCCAGCGGCGGCATCTCGGGCATCGTCATGTACTATGCCTTGCGATTTCCCAATGCGAAGATCGGAATTCTTTTCCGCTACTGGTTCTTTTTTCAATGGTTGCGAATCTCCGCCATCGGCGCCCTTGTGTTTTGGTTTGCATTGCAACTGTTCTATATATATTTGCAGCAATATGGAGTTGGCGATGTTGCGGCATTAGCCCACCTGGGCGGTGCGGGGGTCGGCCTCGTCGTCTGGCTTCTTTGGGGATTCGGCGCTAGGTTGCCGGGTGAATAGGCGAGTGCGAGTCGGATGGGATCGCCGCCATGGTTTCTTTCGGTCCGCGACGTGCTATAATTCGTCAGAGGGACGCCCGCCACGGTCTCTCGCCTCAAGGTTGTTGATATGCGCCGCTTTTGCCTACCGCGTTTTGTTGTTTTCCTCGCCGCCATGTGTTCGTTGGCTGCGTGGGTTCGCGCCGACGACGTGCGGGCGTTTCAGGAGCGGCGTTCTGGGCCCGCCGAACTGAAGTACCTCAACGGGCTGCCGGTGCTCTGCGTCGAGGGCACGCCGGAGGAGATGGGCCGTCAAAAGGCCGATCTGATCGGGGACGTCGTCGGTCGGATCATCGAGTATCCGCAGCGGTTGTTGAAACAGTCGGGCCACGAGGACCGGTTGCAGAAATATTTGGAGATGAGCAAAACGCTCGGCGCGAACATTCCGGCGGCGCATCGCGCCGAGATGCTGGCGTTCGCCGAGCGATCGGGCGTGAATCGTGAGATGGGCATTCTCGGCAACACGTTGGCCGACGTCTACCGCGGCAGTTTTTCGTGTTCATCGCTGATCGTCGAACCCGAGAAGAGCGCGACCGGCGGCCCGCTGTTCGGTCGCAATCTCGATTTTTACACGCTCGGCTTGCTCGACCACTATAGTTTGGTTGTGGTGCAACGGCCCAAGGGCAAGCACGCTTTCGCGGCCGTGGGGTTTCCGGGCCTGTTCGGTTGTCTGTCAGGCATCAACGACGCGGGGCTCGCGCTGGCCGTGCACGAGGTTTTTTTATCGCGCGACGGCTCGCCGGTCGTCAATCCGAAGGGCGTTCCGTATGCGTTTTGTTTTCGTCGGATTTTGGAGGAATGTGCGACGATTGAAGAGGCGGAGCGATTGCTGCGATCGACCGAACGGAGTACGATGCTCAGTCTGGCCGTGTGCGACCGCCGCAACAGCCTCGTGCTGGAGATGACGCCGCGCACGGTCGCCACGCGTCGTTCGAGCGATAGTATCTTGGCCTGCACGAATCATTTTCGCACCGAATCGTTGGCGTTTATGCCGTGGTGCAATCGCTATCGCAAGCTGATCCAAGCCCGCAAGCTCGACCAATTGGACGTGGCCGAAGTGGCTCGCCGGATGGACGAGGTGAACATGGGCCGGATGACCGTGCAGACGATGATTTTCGAGCCGGTTCCCCTAAAGCTCCATCTAGCCATCGGCGGTTGCCCCTCGTCGGCGCTGCCGATGAAACTGTTGGAGTTGAAACCGCTGCTTTCGCCGCAACGATAGGCCCGCCATTCTCGGTTTTTTGGCCGTTTCTTGCATGTTGCAAGGGTTCGAGGGCCGCGCGGCTCTTGCTTTACATCGCCGATCGGTCGTGTTACACTAAAAGGTTTGGGGATCTCTTGTTGTAGCCGGCTGTACCGCGCGTGAATCGGATGGCGTCGGAAAACGAACCTGTCGCGGCTGATCAGTGCATCCGCATTCGCGGCGCGCGGATGCATAATTTGCAAAATCTCGACCTCGATCTGCCGCGCGATCGGCTGGTGGTGGTCACCGGGCCGAGCGGTTCGGGTAAAAGCTCGCTGGCCTTCGACACGTTATATGCCGAGGGGCAGCGGCAATACATCGAAAGCCTCTCGACCTACGCCCGACAGTTCTTACATCAGTTGGAGCGGCCCGACGTCGATTTGATCGACGGCCTGCAACCGACCATCTCGATCGACCAGCGTTCGGGCGTCAACAACCCGCGCAGCACGGTGGCCACGGTCACCGAAATCTACGACTACCTGCGGCTGCTGTACGCCCGGCTCGGCGAACCGCAGTGTTATCAGTGCGGCGAGCCGATCCGCCAGCAGTCGCAGGGTCAGATCCTCGACGCGTTATTGGAGCTCAGCGCCGGTACGCGGGTGATGATTCTCGCGCCGATGGTGCGCGGCCGCAAGGGCGAACACCGCGACGTGTTCGAGGCGATTCGCAAGGCGGGTTTTTTGCGGGCCCGGGTGGACGGCCAGGTGGTCGACGTCAACGCGCCGCCGCCGTTGGCCACCCAAAAAACGCACCACATCGAGGCGGTCATCGATCGCGTCGTGGTTCGTGAGGGCGTCCGCGACCGGATCGCCGAATCGATCCAATTGGCGATTCGCCACGGCGACGGACTGGTGCTGGCCGCCCATGAAGAGAAAGCGCCCAGCGGCAGCGTCTGGCATGACCGGTTGTTCAGCACGTTGTATGCATGTCCCAACTGCAAAATCAGCTACGAGGAACTGGAGCCTCGCACGTTCAGTTTCAACAGTCCCTACGGCGCCTGTCCGAAATGCGAAGGGCTCGGCTCCCGTGTGGCATTCGATCCCGACTTGATCGTCCCCGACCGCACGCTGTCGTTGGCCGCCGGGGCCGTTGCGCCGTGGAAAGGTGAAACGCCCGGTGCGCTGAAAAAACACCAAAAATACCTGCAACCGTTTCTGGAAAAAGCCGGCATCCGTTGGAATACCGCACTCGAAAAACTCTCGCCCAAACTGTTCGAGCAGTTGTTGCAGGGCTCCGGCAAGCGGGCGCTCGGCGTGCTGGATCTGCTCGAAAAAGAGTATGTCACGACCACCAGCGAGACCAAACGGCAGCGGCTCGAAACGTTTCGCGGCGAAGTGGTGTGTCCCGAATGCGGCGGTTCGCGGCTGCGGGCCGAGGCTCGATCGGTCCGTTTCGCCGGGTTGGCGATCCACCAGTTGACGGCCTCGTCGGTCGTCGAGTCGCGGCGTTTTTTTGAAAAGGCCAACGTATCTCAACATGCGATCGCCGCGCCGATCGTCAGCGAAATCGTCGCTCGGTTGAAGTTTCTTGATCGCGTCGGGCTCGGTTACCTGACGCTCAATCGGCCGGCCGAGAGCCTCAGCGGCGGCGAGTTGCAGCGCGTTCGTCTGGCGGCCGGGCTCGGCTCTGGTTTGGTCGGCGTCTGCTACGTGTTGGACGAGCCGTCGATCGGACTGCATCCGCGCGACAACCAGCAACTAATCGACACGCTCCGCGATTTGCAGCGGCACGGCAACACGGTCGTCGTGGTCGAGCACGACGAAACGATCATGCGGCAGGCCGATTGGCTGGTGGACCTCGGGCCCGGGGCCGGTCGGCGCGGCGGCCGATTGGTGGCCGAGGGCACGCCGCAACAAGTCGCCGAGCATCCGACGTCGCGGACGGGCCAGTATCTGTCGAGCCGCGAAAAAATTCCCGTGCCTCGGCCTCGGCGGCGCATCGCCAAAACGCGGATGATCTCGTTGGAGGGCGTCACCACCAACAATCTGAAAAACATCAGCGTTCAGTTTCCGCTGTCGGCGCTGGTCTGCGTGACCGGCGTGAGCGGCTCGGGCAAGAGCTCGCTGGTCGACGAAACGTTGGCTCGGGCATTGGTGCGGCGTCTCGGCGGAATCGCCGCCAAACCCGGGCCGCATACTAGTCTGCGCGGCGCGCATCATATTGACAAGGTGGTGCAGATCGATCAGTCGCCGATCGGGCGGACCCCGCGCAGCAATCCGGCCACGTACATCGGCGTGTTCGACGAGATCCGTAAGGTGTTCGTCAATACGCGCGACGCCCGGCAACGCGGCTACAAGGCCGGACGGTTCAGTTTCAACGTCAAAGGCGGACGGTGCGAGGAATGCCAAGGGCAGGGGCAGCGGCGGATCGAGATGAACTTTCTGCCCGATCTGTACGTCGACTGCCCGGTGTGCAACGGAAAACGGTTCAATCGACAAACGCTCGAAATCCGCTACCGCGACCGCTCGATCGCCGACGTGCTCGATTTGCGGGTTGAAGAGGCCGCCGAATTTTTTGAAAACTTTTCGGTCATCACCCGATTGATCCGCGGTCTTTCGGAAGTGGGGCTCGGCTATATCACGCTCGGACAGGCGTCGACGACGCTATCCGGAGGCGAGGCCCAGCGCGTCAAATTGGCCGCCGAGTTGTGCCGCGTCGACACCGGCCAGACATTGTACATCTTGGACGAACCGACCACCGGACTGCATTTCGACGACGTTCGCAAGCTGTTGGTCGTGTTGGGCCGGCTAGTCGATCTGGGCAATACGGTGCTGGTGATCGAGCACAACCTCGACGTGATGAAGTCGGCCGATTGGATCATCGACCTTGGGCCCGAAGGCGGCGACCGCGGCGGCCAGGTGGTGGCCGTCGGCACGCCCGAGGACATCGCCGCGACTCCAGGCAATCATACCGGGCAGTTTTTGAAAGCGTGTCTGTAACGCCGCGTCACTGACAGGCGTACAACAGCACATTCAGGGCGATGCGCACGGCGTCTGCCCTCACATAGCCTTCGCAGTCCAGCGTGCCGTGGCTCTCCAACGCGCAACTGACGTCGTAAGGCGAGAAAATCAACGCGTGGCGGCCGTCGAGCGTCAGGCTTTCCAGCAGGGGCTCGCCGTGGCGCACGACCAGCGCGTCGCGGCCTCGCGCGGCGCCCAATTGTCGTTGTTGCCGAGAAACCGTTGCGAGCGACTCGCCTCCGAAACGTGTCGTCAGCAGCGGATCATCGACCGGAATCCGTTGCAACGGCCGTTCGGGAAACGTCTCTTTCAATTCCCGCCGCAACGACGCGGTGAACTCCGCGCTGGAGCACAGTGCATCGGCGAAGACGGTTCCGCCTTGTTCCAGATAGCGATGCAACGCCGCCCGCTCGGCCGGCGTCCAGCGAAAACCAGTCCGCCCGTGCAAAAACACGATTGGATATTGAAACAACGCCTCGTCGGTCAATCGGACCTCGGCAGGCTGGACGGTCGTCGACGCGCCGTACCGTTCCGATACGAGCCGCATCAGGTTGCGGACCGCCGCCGGCGCCGCATCGCAACCGCCGGGCATCGCCAGGACCGCCGCCTGCAACTTGCCGCGACGGCGCGGATCTTCGCGTTCGACTTTCGGCGCGGTGGGGCTTTTATATTTTACCTCGCGGCCGGTCGCATAGGCCAACACGTTCAGTCCGATCGCTACGGCCGCGGCGACCCGATCGCGCACCGATTGCGGCCAATCGCGGTCGCGGCCCAGGCGGGCCAATTCCCAATAGCACGACAAATCGGCCGGGCAGTAGATCACGCCGGTTCGGCAGCCGACGTCGATCCCCCAAAGCTCGCGGAGATAGCGAGGATCGATCTGCCGCTCGGCGAACCACACGGCGTGACCCGGCGGCAACAATCGCAGATTGCGGTCCGGTTCGGGAAACATTTTTTTCACGGCGTCGCGCCATCCTGCGTCAAAATCCCCACCTCCGCAACATTGTTCGGCGAACAAAAAACCTCCGCGGTCAACATACATCCGCAACTTTTGCAGGTCGTCGTCGGACCACTGCGGCGCGTTGCGCCCGCTGAGATACAAGACGGGCGACTCTAGCAAATCCTCGACCGACGCGGCCGAAAGATCGACGATCTGATAGGTCAACGGTCGGCGCCAGGCGACGCTGGCGTGATCGACCAGATTGAACAGCGCGCCGCGGTGGTGATTCCAATCGTTTTGCGGCCCGTGTTTCAGATGGCCCACCAATACGGGACGCTGGCCCTTGGCCAAAAACATCAGCGAAAACGACGTCGACACGCATTGGTCTTCCTTGTGGTCGAACTGCTCGTCGGAGGGCCAAGCGCCGGTGTCGCGCTGGGTTTCCAAAAGCATTCGGGCACCTTCGCGATACCAGTCGTGGCGGCCGATGAACCGTCGGGCGGTCATTCGGCCCGCTCGTTCAAGGCTATATAAATAGTACGAATGCCAGAACTTGTACTGCGGATTGCGCGTGACCGAAAAGTTTCGTTCGAGCCACGCGATCGCCTTGTCCAGGTGTGCGGAGGACTGTTGTTGGCCGCAACAAAAAATCTCGTCGCCTTCGACCCGGGCGTCTTCGGAGCCCAACGAGCCGGAGGCGATCAGCAAGGCGGCGATGCCGGCGCAGGTCATGCTGCCGGTGCCTTGGTAGTCGTGGCTCCAGCCCCAGGAGCCGTCGGGATTTTGCGATTGACGCCAGTATCGCAGCGCCATTCGCCACGTATGCGGGTTGATGGTCACGCCGACTCGCTCGGCCTCATAGAGTCCTAGCATGGCGAAGTGGGTCATCGAGTTGTCGATGTGATCGGTTGACCCCGGCGACGGTGTGGCCCACATGCCGCGCTCCGGTCCTTCTTGCACCTGCCGGCTTTGCAGCCATTGAACGTTGCGCAAAATCAGGCTGCGATGGCGGTCGGGCTCCACCGCGCAGAGCACCATTGTTTGGATCGAAGTGCTGTAAGTGGAAAAGGGCATGTACGCCCGGACGGCGGGCATCGCCTTGACGATCGTCTCTTCGTTGGGTTCGCAGCCGGCGGTCAGCATCGCCAGCACGCACAGCGACGTCAGTCCGTTGTCGTAGTTGATTCGATTGGGCCACGTGCCGTCGGGCTGCTGTTGGGCGCGCAAGAACGCCTTGCCCCGTTCGATGGCTTGCAACACTTCATCGACGGTCAGGTCGCCGTTGTGGAGGTTTCCGGACGGGATGGGGGAGACGGGGGCGACCAGCGCCCCGGCCACCAGAGCGCCGCTGGTTTTCAACAGGTCGCGCCGCGATGGATGGGATGGTTTCATGGTGATTTTCCCGTGCCGGACAAGGTTAGCACATGGGGAGATACCACACAAGAGGGGTTTTGTTTGATTTCTTGCCGTTGTGAATCTATAATCACAATGGAGGTCGTCCTTATGGCCGAGGCAAAATTAGACACCGAGGTCCGTCGTGAGCAAATTATCGATGCGGCGCTGACGCTGGCGGCCGAACACGGTTTGCGTCGGCTCAGCGTGGCGGCGGTGGCCCGCCGCGTGGGGCTGGTGCCCTCGGGTATCTATCGCCACTTCAAAAGCAAGGACGACATCATCGCCGCGTTGTTGGATCGCGTCGAGCAGCGGTTGATGGCCAACGTCGAGGCCGCCCGACGGGAAAACGTCGACCCGCTGGAATGTCTGAAAAGCGTGTTGATGCGGCACATTCGTTTCCTTCGGGAAGGAAAGGTTATCTTCATCCCTCGCACGATCTTTTCGGACGACGTGCACGTGGGGAACCCAGAGCGGCGCCGGCATGTCCTTCGTATTTTCACCCATTATATGGAGCAGCTCCGTCAGATCGTCCGCGAGGGGCAGACGCAAGGCTTGTTGCGGGCGGACATGGAGCCGCAGACAGCCGCAATGATGTTCTTCGGGATCATCGTGCCGGCCGGCATTATGTGGCATCTGACCGACGGCGGCTTCGACGTGACGCGTCACGCGCTGAAGGCGTGGCGGTTGTTTTGTGCGGCCGTTACGGTTTCCGTAGACCCTTCATCTTTACAATGACGTGAACGATAATTCACAGCCTTGAGGTTCGATATGCCTGCAAAGCTCCGCATAATTGTCGTCCTGTTGCTCGTGGCCCTGTCGGCTGCGGCTCTTTGGCAGTTCGGTCCGTGGCATGAAACGTCTGACCGGCAAATCCGGCTGTCCGGAAACATCGAGACCACCGAAGTACAGATCGCCTTCAAAATTCCAGGCCGGGTCGTCGAGCGACGGTTTGACGAGGGCCAGCGCGTTCACCGCAACGATGTGGTGGCGGTGCTCGACACGGCCGATTTGCAGTGCAACGTCGATCTGCGCAAGGCGGAGTTGCAGGGGGCCGAAGTGGCGCTGGCCGAATTGCGAGCCGGCTCGCGGCAGGAGGAGAAAGACGCGGCCCGTGCGGCGATGGACCGCGCAGCCCATGCGCTGGCCGACCTTGAAGCCGGTTCGCGTCCGCAGGAGGTCGTCGTGGCGCAAGCGGGCGTGGCGGCTGCGGCGGCCGAGATGACGCGAAGGAACTCCGATCTCGAACGTTCCACGGCGCTGTTCCAACGCAAAAGCATCTCGGCCGAGGAATACGACGCCGCGAAAGCCGCCGCTGATGTGGCGATCGAAAAACACCGACAGGCCGTCGAACAATTGAAATTGGCCGAAGAAGGATTCCGCAAGGAACGCATCGAAGAGGCTCGCGGCGCGTTCCGCCAGGCGAAGGCCCAGTGGGAGTTGGTCATGGCCGGCCCGCGGCGCGAGGAGATCGAGCGGGCCGAGGCGCGTGTGGCCCAAGCCAAGGCCGCCTTGCGATTGGCCGAGACCCAGTTGAGCTACGCAACGGTCCGCTCGCCGATCGACGGCATCGTGTTGTCGAAAAACATCGAGCCGGGCGAATACGTTGCGCCGGGGACGGCGGTCGTCACGATCGGCGACCTGGAAAACGTCTGGCTTCGCGGCTATGTCGACGGGGTCGATTTGGGACGAGTCAAGCCGGACCGGCGGGCCTGGGTTACGACCGACACCAAGCCGGGGAAACGCTACGAGGGCCGGGTGTCGTTCATCGCCGAGGAGGCCGAGTTCACGCCGAAAAACGTGCAGACGCAGAAAGAGCGAGTCAAATTGATGTATCGCATCAAGATCGACCTCTACAATCCGGACTTCGATCTGAAGCCGGGCATGCCGGCCGACGCGGTGATTGAAACGGGAGTTGAGAACGAGGGACGGGCGGCCAAAAAGAATGAAACCGATTCCTCCCATTCGTCGTCCCTTGTCCCTCGCCCCCAGCCATGAACGCCATCCACACCGAAAACCTGACCAAACGGTTTGGCGACCTTGCGGCGGTCGAACGGCTTTCGATCGACGTGGCCGAGGGAGAGATTTTTGGCTTGGTCGGGCCCGATGGCGCCGGCAAGACTACGACGATGCGGCTACTCGGCGCGATCCTCGACCCGACGGAAGGCGAGGCCTGGATCGACGGCTGCCATGTGGTCCGACAGGCCGAGCGGGCCAAGGAGCGGATCGGCTACATGAGCCAGCGGTTCGGGTTGTACGCCGATCTGATGGTGATCGAGAACTTGCGGTTTTACGCCGACATCTATTGCGAGCCGCGACGCGGACGGCAAGAAAAAATCGACCGGCTTCTTGGGTTCAGCAACCTGACGCCTTTTCAACGCCGCTTGGCCGGCAATTTGTCGGGCGGCATGAAGCAAAAACTCGGGCTGGCCTGCGCGTTGGTCCATACGCCGAAGGTTTTACTGTTGGACGAGCCGACCAACGGGGTTGATCCCGTTTCGCGGCGCGATTTCTGGCGAATTCTGGGCCAGTTGCAGCAAGAGGGCGTGACCATTTTTATCTCGACGTCCTATTTGGATGAGGCTGAACGCTGCCACCGCGTGGGCCTGATCCACGGCGGACGGCTGCTGGCCTGCGGCACGCCCGAGGAGGTCAAGCGGCTGATGCACGCGGCCATTTTGGAGGTCCGCGCCCATCAACCGCGCCAGGCCGCGCTGGCGTTGCGGGCCCGCTGGCCGGACCGTTCGATCGGGCTGTTCGGCGACCGAGTCCACGTGGCGTGCGAAGACCCCGAGCAAACGACCGTCGAGGCTCGATCGGCTTTGGAACAGGCCGGCGTGGGAGTGATCGCCGTGCAGACGATCGCGCCTACATTGGAAGATGTTTTTATTTCGGTGATGAAGGATCAGGAACCGCATTCATGAGCGCGGACGTCCAACAACCCGCCGTTGTGGTTGAGAAGTTGGAAAAGCGGTTCGGCGACTTCGTGGCCGTCGATCGCGTCAGTTTTGACGTGCGCCGCGGCGAGGTGTTCGGTTTTTTGGGGCCCAACGGCGCCGGTAAGTCGACGACGATCCGAATGCTCTGCGGCATTTTGCGGCCCAGCGGCGGGGCGGGCACGGTCGCCGGTTTCGATATTTTCACTCAACCCGAGCAGATCAAGGCGAACATCGGCTACATGAGCCAGCGGTTCTCGCTCTATCAGGATTTGACCGTCGAGGAGAACATCGATTTCTACAGCGGCGTGTATTGCATCCCGCGCGACAAGAAACAGCAACGCAAACAGTGGGTGCTCGAAATGGCCGGCCTGACCGAGCATCGACGCCAGCCGACGGCGATTCTGTCGGGCGGATGGAAGCAGCGGCTCGCGTTGGGCTGCGCGATTTTGCACGAGCCGCCCATTGTGTTTCTCGACGAACCGACCGCCGGGGTTGATCCGATCAGTCGGCGTCAGTTTTGGCGGTTGATCTACGATTTGTCGGAGCGGGGGACGACGATTTTCGTCACCACGCATTACATGGACGAGGCCGAGTATTGCGACCGGTTGGGACTGGTCTATCGCGGCGAGATGATCGCGTTGGATACACCCAGGGCGTTGAAGACCGAAATGATCCGGCCGGACGGCAGCCTGCCGTCGCTGGAGGACGTGTTCGTGGCGAGGATCGAGGCCCGCGACCGCGACGAGGCGGATCGACAGAGCTCGTTTGCTCAATAAAGGAACGCGATTTTTTGGACGACAAGGTGCGATGATGAAGTGGCGCAGGGTTTGGGCCGTTGCTCGCAAGGAATCGCTGCACGTGGTGCGCGATCCTCGCAGTTTGTTGATGGCCGTGGCCACGCCGGTGTTCATGCTGACGCTGTTCGGATACGCCTTGACGCTGGACGTCGACCGCGTGCCGTTTTGCGTTTGGGATCAAAGCGCGACGGCGCGGAGCCGAGAGCTGACGAGCCGGTTCGACGGATCGCGGTATTTTTCGCTGCAAGGGCGTTTTGACAATTACAACGCGTTGGTCGACGCGATCGACCGGGGCCGAGTCATGATGGGGCTGGTGATCCCGCGGGATTTCGCCCAGCGGCTGGACGCCGGCCGCGACGCGCCCGTGCAACTGATCGTCGACGGCAGCGACTCGAACACCGCGACGATCGCGCTGGGATACGCCGAGGTGATCGCGCAGACCTATGCGATGGACTTGATGATCGAGCAAACCGACCGCCATCGCGGCCAGCGGCTGACCATTCCATTGGATGTCCGGCCGAGGGTGTGGTTCAACGAGGATTTGGAGTCGCGGAACTACATCATTCCGGGCCTGATCGCCGTGATCATGATGGTCATCGCCGCGATGTTGACGTCGCTGACCGTGGCGCGGGAGTGGGAGCAAGGCACGATGGAGCAACTGATCGCCACGCCGGTGAAGCCTGCCGAGTTGATCCTCGGCAAACTGACGCCGTATTTTGCGATCGGACTGTGCGACGTCGCGATCGCCGTGGCGATGGGCGAGTTCGTGTTCCACGTTCCGTTGCGAGGCAACGTGGCGTTGCTGTTCGGCGCGTCGGTGATCTTTCTGACCGGTGCGCTGGCTATGGGCATTTTGATCAGTATTTTGACGAAAAGCCAATTGCTGTCGAATCAGGTCGCCACGATCGCCACGTTTTTGCCGGCGTTTTTGTTGTCGGGCTTCATTTTTACGATCGCCAACATGCCGCAAGTAATCCAGTGGGTGACCTACCTGGTGCCTGCGCGGTATTTCGTCGTCGTGCTGAAAGGCGTTTATTTGAAGGGCGTCGGGCTGGAGATACTCGGCGGACAGATCGCGCTGCTGATCGCGTACGCCGTGGTCATGGTGTTGTTGGCGCAGTGGAAGTTCAAGAAGAAATTGACGTAGGCTCGACCGATGTTGGAACGCGTCCGACACATGCTGATCAAGGAGTTCATCCAGGTCTTCCGCGACCCTCGGATGCGGACCGTGATTTTCTTGATCCCCTGCGTTCAAGTGCTGGTGATCGGCTACGCGGTGTCGACCGACGTGAAACACATCAGGACCGCGGTATGCGATTTGGACAACAGCCAGGAGAGCCGCGACGTGACGGCGCGGTTCGTCCGGTCGGGTTATTTCGACGTCGTTCTGGCGGCGTCCGACGAGCGGGCCGTCCGCAATGCGCTGGACCGCAACGACGTGACGGCCGTGCTGCAGTTTCACCACGGATTCGCCGAGGATTTGCAGGCCGGTCGGACCGCGAAGCTTCAAGTGTTGATCGACGGCACCGACTCGAACACGGCCAGCATCGCCATGAGCTACGCCGTCAAAATCGCCACGGCCTATTCACAAAACATCTTGGTCGAGCGGGCGGAACGCGCGCTGGGGCCCGCCGGCCGCGTCGGCACGGTCTCGCTCCGCGCGCGAGCGTGGTTCAACGAAAACCTCGAAAGCCGCAACTTTTTCGTGCCCGGCGTGTTGGTGATCGTCGTCGCGCTGAGCACGCTGCTGCTGACTAGCATGGCCGTGGTGCGCGAGAAGGAGATCGGCACGATGGAGCAAATTCTGGTCACGCCGATCACCCCGGCCGAGTTTATCCTGGGCAAGACGGTGCCGTTCGCTGTGATCGGACTGATCGACGTCGCGCTAGTCACGCTTCTCGGGGCGTTCTGGTTCGAGGTGCCGATCCGCGGCAGTTTGTGGTTGTTGTTGTTGGGCACCGGGTTGTTTCTGATGACCACCTTGGGCGGCGGCCTGTTGATTTCCACATTCAGTCAGACGCAGCAGCAGGCGATGATGACCACGTTTTTCGCGTTCTTCCCGGCGATGCTGCTGTCGGGCTTTGCGTTTCCGATCGCCAACATGCCCGAGCCGGTCCAATGGCTGACCATTGTTAACCCATTGCGGTATTTTCTGGTGATTGTGCGGGCGCTCTTTTTGAAAGGCGTCGGCCTGGACGTGCTCTGGCCGCAAATGCTGCCGCTGCTGATTCTCGGCACGGCGTTGCTGTGGTCGGCGGTCCGCCGGTTCCACAAGACGCTTTAGAATCAACGATCCCCGAAAGACTGGCGTCGATGGAACGCCGGCTGTTGCCTGCCGGCGAGACATGGTATCCTATTCCGAGTCGTCCTCGGAAAACGATCGATTGCGGATGGGCGAAAATCGCCAAGGAAGAGGGTTTTTTATGATGGGCCTTTCCATTTTCCTCTTAGCAGCCGTCGTCTCGGCGTCCGCCGAGCCCGTGAACAATCCGGTGTTCGAGGAGCTAACGCGACGGGGGCTTGCGATGTCGGATGGTTTGACGGTGAAGCTGCCGCCGCCCGTGGTGGCCGAGGGGCTCGACGCGGCCGCTCAGCGCGCGGCGTTGGAAAAGGCGTCCCAGCCGACCGCGACTTTCGACGAGTTGATCAAAAAATCCTACTATACGCCGACGATCGTCAAAATTCGCACGCTTCGACCGTTCGTCGATGAAAAATCAGCTGTCCGATCGGTGGACTTGTGGTTTGTGGCTCGCGGCGATTGGAAGACGGTTACGTCCCAAGAGTTTGTGGAGTCGGTTTTCAATCGCAAAGCCGAGAAGGCCGGTGGGGTCGTGTCGAGAATGGGCGAGTTGACCGATCGGGAGATGGCCGCGCGGAAACTTTTGTCTCCCGACGGCGAGGGCTGCCGGTCGCGATTCATCTACACGACGTTTTCGTTGTTCGAGCGGGTCGAGTTGAGCACGACGCGGCATGCGACGGTCACGCGAGGCGAGGATTTCGTGTTGGCCGCCGCACGGGTCGATCCGCGTTTCGACGGCGACCGGGATTTTCCGAATCAGTGGCGGCCGCTGTTGCGCGACGCGGAGGCGAACATTCGGCCGGGCCCGGCGAAACCCTACGCGCATGCCGGCGGCTACGCCAAACTCACGCGGTTGAAAGAGCCGTCCGACGCCGTGCTGGTTGAGTGCCATTTGATTTACGAAGAGCCGTACGGCTGGTTCGACGGCGTCAATCTGGTCAAGCAAAAGGCGAGGGCGATGGTCGAGGAAAAGGCGCGAGTGTTCCGCCGCAAGCTGACGCTGGCCGACCAGAAACAAGAGGACTAGGCGTTGAACTATTTCGCCCATGCGATGCATTGTCTCGATCGGCCGTATTTTTTGGCCGGCGCGGCCGTGCCCGACTGGCTGGCCGTGGCGGATCGGCCGCTGCGGTTGAGGAGTGTTCGGGTGGAGCCGTTCGCCGAGGATCCGGACCCTTGCGTGGCGGAGTTGGCCGGCGGCGTGTTGCAGCACCTGCGTGACGACGCCCAATTTCACGCGACCCGGGCGTTTGCCGAGACGTCGCTGGAGTTGACCGTGCGGGCCCGCGACGTTTTAGGGCGCGATGCCGGGTTTCGACCGGCGTTTTTGGGGCATCTGCTGACGGAGTTGCTTTTGGACGCCGTATTGATCGAAGAGGCTCCCGAACGGTTGACGGAGTATTATCGCGTTTTGGAGACGTTGGATGCCGCCCAAGTGGAGGCCATCGTCAGCCGTATGACGCCGCGGCCCACCCGGCGGTTGGCGGGGTTCATCGAGTTGTTCCGCCGCGAACGCGTCTTGTCGGATTATGAAAAAGATGACAAACTAAGGGCGCGGCTGAACCAGATCATGCGCCGCGTGCGGTTGTCGCCGCTGCCCGATGCGTTTGCCGCTATATTGCCCGCGGCCCGGCGGTTGGTTCGTCAACGGCGCTCCTCGCTGTTGGAGGGCGTGGTTGCCTAAGTTCAAAAGCTGCTGGAAACAGGTTTTGGGTTCGGTCGAAGTTGCGTAGAACGAGGAAACCCCTCTGAACCATGCCGCCGTCCGCCGATCCGCCGTTTGCCTCGCGACCCCAAAACATCTCGCTGGACGAGTTGGCCGAGGCATTTGCCGAAGTGATCGGCGGCGAACCGCATCGGACGGAATCGGTCGCGTCGGACGTGGTCGAGCCCGTCGCCGACGATCCGTCGGCTGTGGAGACGTTGGCGACCGAGCCGGAGGAAAAACCCGCCGAGCCGGACCATTGTCCGATCAGCCCGCGAACCATTTTGGAGGCGATGCTGTTCGTAGGCAATCGTGACAACGACGCGCTGTCGCCGACGAAAGCGTCGGAATTGATGCGAGACGTGGCGTCCGAGGAAGTGCCGCCGCTGGTGGACGAGTTAAACCGGCGGTATGCGGCCGACGGGGCCCCCTATCGGATTGTCGGCGAGGGGAACGGCTATCGCATGACGCTTTGCGAGGAATACCGGTCGCTGAGAAACCGATTTTACGGCCACGTTCGGGAGGCCCGGTTGTCGCAGGCGGCCATCGATGTGTTGGCCTTGGTGGCCTACGAACAGCCGATCACCGCGGAGAAGCTGGGCCGGTTGCGCGGCAAGCCAAGCAGCCACGTGTTGGCCCATCTGGTGCGTCGAGGGCTGCTGCGGGTCGAACGTTGCGATCCGAAGCGTCGCACGGCGTCTTATCGGACGACGGATCGTTTTTTGAGTCTTTTCAACTTGCAATCGCTCGAAGAATTGCCGCGGAGCGAGGACTCGCCGTCGTAGGCTGGAAGGGTTGGCCGGCTGTGGATAAGCGGGAAATTCTACTATTGGAAATGCTATAAGGTCTTGCTCAGCAATAGATTGCGTCATAACCAAAAAGAAGCGCAGACGAACGGGGACGGTCCTGCTAGAATGGTATGGAATTTCCTGTTAGCGAAACTATTACGTCTCGTGTTACCGTTTCCCGAAGGCCCCAGGCGCTTTTGGTATGTCCGCGTCGCGGATTCTGCAAAACTTGCGTTCGGCTGCGCCGTTGGTGGCGCCCTCGCTGTTGTCTTGCGACTTTGCCGAGCTGCGTGAAGAGATTCGCCGCGTCGAACGCGCCGGGGCGAGGCTGCTCCATTTGGATATCATGGACGGCCATTTCGTGCCGAACTTGAGCTTCGGGATTCCGGTGGTCGAGGCGATTCGCCGTTCGACGGAGCTGCCGTTGGACGTGCACCTGATGATCTCGGAGCCGGCGCGTTATGTGCGGCGTTTTCGGGAGGCGGGAGCGGATCTGTTGACCGTCCACATCGAGACGCTGCCGGATCCGCGTCCGGTGTTGGAGGAAATTCGTTCGTTGGGGGCTGCGGCAGGCATTTCGCTGAATCCGCCCACGCCGGTCGAGCGGCTCGATGGTTGTCTCGACTTGTGCGATCTGGTGCTGGTGATGAGCGTCATGCCGGGGTTCGGCGGCCAGAAGTTCGAGCCCGTGGCGTTGGACAAGTTGCGGCATTTAAAAGCCGCGGCGCCTGGCGTGCTGTTGTCGATCGACGGAGGCGTGAACGTCGAGACGGTCGACGGTTGTGCGGCGGCCGGCGCCGACCTGCTAGTGGCGGGTTCGGCCCTGTTTTCACAAAAGGATTATGGCCGGTTTCTTCGCGAAATGACCGGCCGCGCAAAAGACGCGAAGGAAGTTCGAGTGTAGGGTCTATGTTGCAGATTGTGTTGATACGCCCGGGTTCGACCGACTATGACGTGCAGCAGCGCATCCAGGGCAGCTTGGATATTCCGTTGAACGAACAGGGGGTGGAGGAAGTGGCGCAAACGGCGCTGGGGCTGCGCGACGCGGCGATCGAAGTCGTCTACGCGCCGGTTTCGCAGCCGTCGCAGCAGACCGCCGCGATTTTGGCCAAGGCGCTCGGTGTGAAACAGAAGAAAATCGATCGGCTCTCCAACTTCAACCAAGGGCTTTGGCAGGGGATGCTCGTCGAAGAGGTCCGCCACAAGCAGCCGAAAGTGTATCGCCAATGGCAGGAGCAGCCGGAGAACGTTTGTCCGCCGGAGGGTGAAATGCTCAGCGAGGCCGACGACCGGGTCCGTGCGGCGCTGGTCAAGTTGCTGAAGCGTCGTAAGGAACGCGTCATCGGGCTGGTGTTGCCCGAACCGCTGTTGAGTCTGGCCCGCCGTTTTTTGACGCACGGCGAGCTGGGCGATTTATGGAAAGCGCCCAACGGTCACGGGCGGTTTGAACGGTTGTCCGTCGATCCCGAGGAAGCGCTCGCCGCGAGCGTGTGACGCAAAATGCCAGCAAAACCCGCCGATCCGAGCAGTTGGAAAAACGTGTTGACGCGGCCCAAGCGGGGCGTGCCCGAGGGGCTTTGGAAACGTTGCCCCGGCTGCCAAGCGACGATCTTTCGGAAGGAAGCCGAAAAACGATTGGGCGTCTGTCCCGAGTGTGATTACCACTGGTACGTGCCGGCTCGTCAACGGATCGCCCAGGTGCTCGACGAAGGCACATTCGAGGAGTGGGACGCCGACCTGGAATCGACCGATCCGCTGCACTTCACGGCGTATCCCAAAAAACTCGAAGACGAACAACGCCGCACCGGATTACGCGAGGCGGCGGTGACCGGTTCGGGCATGATCCGCGGTCGTCGCGTGGCGTTCGGCGTGACCGATTCGGCGTTCATCATGGGCAGCATGGGTTCGGTGGTCGGCGAAAAGCTGACCCGGCTGGTCGAACGTGCTACGGCCGAGCCGTTGCCGCTGATCATCATCTCCGGCTCCGGCGGCGGGGCCCGGATGCACGAGGGCGTCTTGTCGTTGATGCAAATGGCCAAGGTGTCCGCCGCTCTGGCTCGGTTCGACGAAGCCGGCGGGCTGTTCATTTCGGTGCTGACCAATCCGACCATGGGCGGCGTGGCGGCCAGCTTCGCTTCGCTGGGCGACGTGGTGTTCGCCGAGCCGAAGGCGTTGATCGGGTTTGCCGGACCACGGACCATCAAGGCCACGATTCGCATCGAGTTGCCCAAGGGATTTCAGACGAGCGAGTTCCTTTTGGAGCACGGGTTCATCGATCGCATCGTTCGCCGCCAAGACCTTCAAAGCGAACTGGCCAAAACGATCGACTACTGCGGAAAATAGCGGTCCATGGTCGGTGGCCTGAAAGAAACGCCGTGTGTTCTGGCCACAGCTTACTCTTTCAACTATGCAATTGTTCGACCGACTGAAATCGCTGCTGCCGAGCAATCGACTGAATGTGTCGAAGCGGTTTGTACTGCTGCACGAAGCGGTTTCGGGCACGATGTCGAACTTCTACCAGGCCCGTGATCGGCAGACGAATCAGGTGGTTGGGCTGAAGATCCTCGACGCGAAAAAAACAGCGGCGGTCGAGGCGCGGCTTCGCGGACTAAACAAACCGTCGGAGGGCGACATCGCCATGCAACTGCGGCATCCGCGCATCGTGGAAACCTTGGAGTACGGCGTGACGACGAACGGCTCACCGTATCTGGTGATGGAGTTTCTCGAGGGACCGAACCTCAACACCGTGCTGATGGTTCGCGACGCGTGTCTCGACGGACGTCGCGGGCGATATATCCTCGAGGCGGCCGAAGCCGTGGCCGCGGTCCATGAGGCCGGATTTCTCCACCGCGACATCTGTCCGCGAAACCTGATGCTAACCAACCAACGTGAGGATCTCAAGCTGATCGACTTCGGATTGACGGTGCCAGCCAAGCCGGAGTTCATGCAGCCAGGCAATCGGACCGGCACGCCGAACTACATGGCCCCGGAACTGGTCCGTCGTCGGGCCACCGATCAGCGGGTGGACGTCTTTTCGCTCGGTGTGACGGCCTATGAAATTTGCACGTTCGAGTTGCCGTGGCCTCGCGGTCGCGGCGACGGGATGGCGGCCATGTCGCACGATCGGCCGCCGGTGGATATCGCCACTTACCGCCCCCAAATCCACCCGGCGTTGGCCAAAGCCATCCATGCGTGCATCGAGCCGGACGTCAACAAACGGTGTCCGACGATCGATGCGTTTTTGCGGATGGTCCGCAATATCCCAGAAAGCGGGGATCGGTGAGCGGGGGGCTTCGAGAGGCGGGTTTCCCCCAGGCGGGTGGGTTTTGGTCGATGCTGGAGATCGGTGGTCCCTCCGCTTGCGGAACGTCCCAAGAGTCCGTATACTAACGTGTTTCCCAGGGATTAAAAAGCGCCGGCAACTTGGATTGCCGTTTTCGAGTCCGACCGAATCAAGCGAGGAGTGCAGCAGTTATGACAATGGACAAAAGCCTCAGGGTGCGGCTTGGCTTGGCCCGTGCGCGCAGCGTGCTCAGCCGCGACGAGCGGATCGGACGATTGAAGACGGCCGATCGTTGGAAAGAAGGCGACAGTCCCTACGGATTGGCCAAGGTGCGGGTCTACAAGTTGGCCCTCAAGAAGAAGAAAAAGAAGAAGGAAGAAGAGGAAGGGGCCGAGGGCGCGGCGGCTGCTCCTGCGGCGACTGGCGATGCCAAGAAAGAAGCTCCCAAGAAAGAAGCCGGCAAGAAAGAGGGCGGCAAGAAGTAACGCGGGTTTTGGAACCTGCCCCAAAACGTTGGGCCAGGTTTCCCGCCTCTGGGAAATCGCGGGGCGTTCGGCGGTTTGGGGATCGGTTCTTGATCCGGCCCGCCGCTGCCGCGCGACATCATGCGAGTCCACCTGGAATACGGACGCAACGGATTGGACGTCGAGTTGCCCGATCGCAATGTGGTCGGCTGCTTGCATTATCACCCGGCGGAACCGTTGGCCGATCCGGATCGAGCGGTTCGACAAGTGCTTGAACATCCGACCGGCGCGGCCCCCTTGGCCCAATTGGCCCGCGGACGCCGCAACGCCTGCGTGGTGATCGCCGACGTGACCCGTCCGGTGCCGAATCGCGTGCTGCTGCCGCCGATTCTCGAGACGTTGGAGGCGGCCGGCATTCCTCGCCGCGAGATTCTGATTCTGGTGGCCACGGGCATGCATCGGCCGAATCTGGGCGACGAGTTGGTTGAAATGGTCGGACGCCCGATCGCCGAAAACTACCGCATCGAAAACCATCACGGCCCGGTGCGTGAAGAGCACACCTATCTAGGCGAGACGTCGCGCGGCGTGCCGGTGTGGGTCGATTCGCGTTACGTGTCGGCCGATCTGAAAATTACGACCGGGCTGATCGAGCCGCATTTTATGGCCGGTTTCTCGGGCGGCCGAAAATTGATCTGCCCGGGGCTGGCCGGCCTGGACACGGTTCGGCAGTGGCACGGGCCGGCGTTTTTGGAGCACCCCAACGCCAAGAATGGGTGCCTGACCGACAATCCCGTGCACGAGGAAAACACGGCGATCGGTCGGATGGCCGGCTGCGATTTCATCGTCAATGTGGTGATCGACGCCCAGCGGCGGATTTTGCGCGTCGTAGCCGGCGACATGGAGGCCGCGTTCCTCGAGGGCGTTGACTTCGCCCGCGGACCGGTGACCGCGTCGCTGCCCGAGCCGGCCGACATTGTGGTGACCACCTCGGCCGGATACCCGTTGGACGCGACGTTTTATCAGACCGTCAAAGGGATGGTCACGGCCACCCCGGTTGTCAAGCGCGGTGGAACGATCATCATCGCCGCCAGTCTGAGCGAAGGCGTCGGCAGCCACGAGTTTCAGCAGGTGATCGCCGACAACCCAACGCTTGACGGTTTCATGAATCGGCTGTTGCACGAAGACTACTTCGTGATGGATCAGTGGCAGATCGAGGAGTTGGCCAAAGCGCGCCGCCACGCAAAGATCAAAATCGTCAGCGACGGTTTGCCGGCCGAGACGCTGCGGCGACTGTACGTCGAGCCGGCCGAGAGCGTCGAGCGGGCCGTGGCCGATTCGCTGGCGGAATACGGGCCCGAGGCCACGATTGCAGTCATCCCCAAGGGCCCCTACGTGCTGGCCGAGCTGTCGCAATAGACACCGGGCCTGCGAAACGTCCAGTGATTCGGCGTTTTGACGGCCGTCTCATTTGGCGGCGTCGGGCAGTTCTTCTTGCTTCTTCTTCGGCTCTTCGCCCTGCGACCGCATGTGAGCGTCGACGACGTCCTGGAGAATGAACTTGTCGGGCAGCGGCTCGTCGAGCTGGCCGAGCACGCGGCGGTACTGTTTGATCGAGTCGGTGAGGGCTTCATTGGCGGCTTCATCGGTGACCATCGACGGATAGCGGTCGAGCACCTTGCGCCAGCCCTCGAAGCCGCGATGGTAGTATTTCTTCGCGTTGACCAGATCGCCTTCGGCATAGGCTTGGTCGCCGCGATGAACGGCCTGTCGGGCGGCGAGCAGATCGTCGGACTGTTCGATCTTGGCCCGCTGACGCCAGTACGTGTAATTGACGATGTCGCGATACCGGTTGATGTAGCCGGCCAACTGTTCATGTTCGGCGGCCTGCTTGGCCAGCTTCAGGGCCTCGGCCTTGCGGGTTTTGTCGGACAATCGACGGGCTACCTCGCGGTGGGTCACGTCGATGTCCGCCTCGGCCTGCGCGGCGAGCTCCACTTGCCGGGCGGTGCGTTTTTCGGGCGGCGTTTCGAGGGCCTCGCGTTGGACCTTGCTCAGCGCGGCCCGCTTTTCGGCCTTCAACTTTTCTCGCAATCCGGGCTCCATCGCGTCCATCTGTTTGACGAGTTTTCGAGCGGCCTCTTCGTGCATTTCCTGCTCGCCCAGTCGGATGACGATGGGGGCCTGGGTCTCTTCGTTCTTCCAAGAGGTCGGAATTTCCTCGGTCCCGTAGCGTTTCCACTCGCGGCCGGCGGCGGCCCAGGCGTTTTTCGCCACCTCGCCGAACGTGCCGTCTTTTTCGAGATTGTCGGCGTAGCTCATTTGGCACATCGGCCCATCGGAGCGGAACAGCAGCGGGCCCTTGCCCAACATGCTGTCGCCGCGCTCGACCATCGCGACCGCCTCCTCGAACCATTTCTTGCCGACCAGCCAGTTGTCGCGCTCGGCCATCGGACGGGACCCGTTGAAGTCGTCGTCCTCCTTGAACAGTTTTCGGAACTGTTTGGCCTCGTCGGCCTTGCCGATCTTGTGCGAGATGAACCAGCCCGTGTCCCACTGCAACCGCGGCTGATGCTGGTTGTAGCGCATGCCGTCCATCAGGAACTCGATGCCCTTAATGATCCATCGGTAGCGCTGAACGAAATCGTCGAACTCGACGGAGATGTTGTAGGAAAGGTTCCAGGCCTGGTTGCTCCAGACGTTGATGAAATTCGGCTGGACCTTGGTGATCTGATTGAGCGTGGCGCCGAAGTTGGTCCAATCCTTTTTCATCTTGAAATCGTTGGCCTTCTCCCAAAGGATGTTGGCCGCGACGCCGCGCAATCCCAACATGGCCAGCTTGACGGTTACGCTGCCGGGATCGATCTGGCCGAGTTGCGACTGGCTCAAGTGGTGATCCGTTCGCAGTTGGGCGAGCACGCCGCCCGGCGACCCTTGTTCACCCTTGGCTGCGCTGGTGGCCGGTTTGCTCAGCCAATACAACGGCATCAGCAGTGCGGCGATCAGCACCAGATAAACGATTTTTCGTACAAACGAGTTGCGAGAACCCATCGAACACCTCGATGAAGCGGAGCCGTTCGGAATCGCGTGCAACCGCAAACGATCCGGAGTCGGCCCTCGAATCCCCAATCCTTATTCTATTTTCCGATCTCTCGGTTCTTCAAGCAAAAATAGGCCGCCAAAAAAACCGGCAACGCGAAGGCCAACGCCCGGCAGGTGAACGTCAGCAACGTGTCGCCCGAGATGTTGAACCCGCAGGCGACGTAGTCGGCGAAGCTGAATCGGCCGAAGTCGGGCAGGATTTTTGACATACCCAGCAGTAGGACCTCCGCCACCCGATCGAGCGCCTTGGCCGTGGTGGTTTGCAGGCCCGGCTCCATCGGTGAAATCTGGTTCTGTTGGGTCCACAGGCGGATCAGCGACTCGAACGGTCCGCCGCCGTAGGTCTGTCCGGTGGCCAAGCGATACATGAAGTCGTTGAAAAACCCGCCCAACAGCGCGCCCAACGTGGCCAACATGGCGACCGGCCCACTCAGAAACGTGCTGAACAGCACGCCCAACACGACGATCAGAAGCGTCTGGAGCCAGATGCCGAAATAGCCTTTGGCGAAGTTCCACGCGAATGAGGCGTTTTTAGCTCGCAGATACAAGTCGCCTTGGGCCGCCCCGAAATACTGCTGCGGCGCAACGCATTGCAGCCAGATTTCAATTCGTCCGTTGTCGACAAAATCGCGGAACAGATCCGCCCGCTTGCCGTTGGGCATCTGGAACTGGGCCGGAATGTGTTGCGAGTTGGTCACAAAATCCTTCGCCTCGAAGATGCGCACCTCGACCGGTTTGTTCTCCGGTTTCGATGGGTTGCGGACGCTCAGGCTGCCCGGCACGCCTTTAGTGATCTCGCCTTTATAGGTGCGGAACACTTCGATGTTCATCTCGACCGGCAATCCGTTGGGGAATTGTTCGGGCGTGATGCCTTCAAACGTCCACACGCAGGCGGCCAGCGAACCGCCCTCGATGAAGCTGCGGTATGTCCACTCATCGCCGACGTTGACGCCCTTGGCGGCCACCTGACCTTTGCGATCGCGGAAGGTGAGCTTGCCATAAACGGGCACGCGGGCCACAAGCATTCCCTCGGCCGGGCCGATTTTGTAGGAGACCTTGTCGCCGTTTTTGACGATCGCCAGCGGATGGGTGTGGCCTTGTTCGATCTCCACGTTGGTTTGCCCGTCGGGCGCGACGATCACCTTGTGTCGGTGTTGATGCACCCGGCTGGTCTTACCTTGCAACGTGGCCGGTTGGCCCGGCGTCGAACCCTCGACCGGCTGCAAATCGTCGGCCGTCAACTGATGGATGTGGGCCAATCCCCGCTCGACGAACACGTAGCTGATCGCGCCCATGACGACCAATAGCATCGTGCTGACGGTCATGAAACCGACGATGCGCCCCATCACGATTTCGCTGGCCCGCACCGGCTTGGTCACGATCGTGTACATCGTGCGGTTTTTCAAGTCGGTCGGCAGGCTCAGCGAGCTGAGAAACAACGCCAGCAGCAGCACAAGATAGCTGGTCGCCGTCAGCACGAAATACAAATACAACTTGGCCGGGTCGGCGCTGCCGGGGTCGAGGAACCAGCCGGCGAACAACAGCACGACGATAAAAATGCCAAACACGACCACCACGCGACGTCGGATCGATTCGTGGATGGTCAATCGAGCCAGGGCCCAAACGCGGTGCGGCGACATGCGCCAGAGATCGTCCTTCGCGTTGCGCAGCACCTGGAACGTGACCGCAAACGCCCGGATCGGCCCATGACGCATCGCCGCCACCAACCAACCGAAGGCCGTCACGACGACGCACACGCCCACCACGACGAGCAACCAACTGCCCAGCGCCGGCAGCAGCCAAGTCAGGAAAGGAACGACATCTTTGGGGTCGAGGACCATGAAAGCAGGGGCTAGAGATTTTGGGGCTGGGGGCTCGAAAGGACGCCGCTTCGGCGACCGATCGGGGCGCGGACAACCGGGGCGTTTTTATTTTTCCCGCACTCGCCGGCCGGGGTGTTCTTGACTTTCGTGAATAATTTTAAGGAACAGTTCTTCCAATGTTGTGGTCGGGTTGCCCATCTGCAACACGTGCCCGTTGTTCCGCTCGATGACCTCTCGGACTTCCTGTTGAGCCAGGGGGTTGAGGCCGGCCACGCGGATCTCCGTCACGTCGCGGACCTGCAGCAGGCTGTCGACCCGGCCCATCTCTTTCAACTCGCCTTGGTACAGAATCGCGATACGGTCGCAGACGTCTTGCACGTCAGCCAGCAGGTGGCTGCACATCAGCACCGTTTTGCCTTCGTCGCGGAGCTTCAGGATCAGATCCTTCATTTCGCGGGTGCCGATCGGATCCAGGCCGGTGGTCGGCTCGTCGAGCACGACTAGGTCCGGGTCGTTGATCAGCGCTTGGGCCAGCCCGATGCGCCGGGTCATGCCCTTGCTGTATTCCTTCAACGGGCGGCGCTTGGCCCAGTCGAGTCCGACCATTTCGATCAGGTCGGCCACGCGCTGGCGACGGACCGCCCGGGGGATGTTGAATAACCGGCCGTAAAAATCGAGCGTCTCTTCAGCGTTCAGGAAGCGATACAGATAGGATTCTTCGGGCAGGTAGCCGATCCGCTGGTTTTTGGTCACGTCGGTGGCGTCGCGGCCGAACACCAACGCCTGGCCGCTCGTGGGGAACAGCAGGCCCAGGATCAGCTTGATCGTCGTCGTCTTGCCCGACCCGTTGGGCCCCAGCAGTCCGAACACCTCGCCGCGCCGGACCTCGAGGTCCAACGCCTTGAGGGCCCGGACTTTTTGACGCCCCCAGAAATCGCGATAAACCTTGGAAAGACTTCGCGTTTCGACAATCGTCTCAGACTGCATGGAGAACCTTTCCACCGCGTGTGGTGCAACAGACCCGAATCGACCGGGAGTCCCCGAAATTTTAGACTATAAGCCAACCCACCCATTCTTTCAAGCAGGAGAAACGCGTCATGACCGATTCCTAATTCACGCCCCCTAAAAGTGGCTGGTCTGAAAAATCTTCGGGCGACATTTGGCCTGGTTTTGGTAAAATGGATCGTTCCTCCAACCCCCCGTTGTTTTCCATGTCGCCTGACGCCGCCGAACAATTCCTCGCCGGTCGCATCAACTACGAACGCGCGGCCTCGATGCCCAGTTCCGAGGCCGCCTATAAACTCGATCGTATGCGTGAGTTGTTGCGACGGCTCGGCGATCCGCATCAACGATTGCCGATCGTTCACATCGCGGGCACGAAAGGCAAAGGCTCCACCGCGGCGATGATCGCGGCCATCGGAACGGCGGCCGGCTTGCGAGTCGGGCGTTTCACCTCGCCGCACTTGAATCGGATCGAGGAGCGGTTGGCCATCGACGGCCGTGTGTGCGAGCCCGAGACGCTGGCCGGTTTGCTTGAACATTTGCGGCCGACGATCGAGGCGATGGACCAACAAGGCGAGCAATGGAGCCCCACGTATTTCGAGATTCTCACCGCCGCCGCGCTGTCGTGGTTCGCCGAGCGTCGGGTGGATTGGGCGGTGTTGGAGGTCGGGCTCGGCGGCCGGCTCGATTCGACGAACGTCTGTCGGCCGCGGTTGTCGATCGTGACCAGCATCAGCTTGGACCACACACGGCAACTGGGCGAGACGACCGCCGCCATCGCCGCCGAAAAGGCCGGCATCATCAAGCCCGGCGTGCCGGTCCTTAGCGGCGTTCAGGATCCGGAGCCCCGCGAAGTGATTCGCCGCGTCGCCCGGCAGAACAATTGCTGGCTGTTGGAGCTTGGCGAGGATTTTGGTTTTCAGTATCGGCCGCCGCGTCATTTGGAACGCGCGCCGGCCGCCGGTTTTTTGGATTTTTGGGGGCGTGCGTTCGGCGACCAAACATCCTATCAGGACGTGCCTTTAACACTGCCCGGCCGACATCAGGCGGCCAACGCGGCGTTGGCTTTGGCGGCGGTCGAAATGCTGCGTCGTCAAGGTGCGGCGATCTCGGCGTCGGCCGTCCATCGCGGGTTGGCCGAGATGTCTTGGCCGGCGCGGATCGAGGTGGTCGGTCGTCGTCCGGTCGTGGTGCTCGACGCCGCTCATAACGTGGCGTCCGTCGCTGCGCTGGTCGAATCGTTGGACGAGAGTTTTTCGGTGGCCCGCCGGGTGTTGGTGTTCGCCACGACCCAAGAAAAGGATCTGCGCGGCATGTTGGAGCGGATGGTCGGCCATTTCGACCACATCATCTTGACGCGCTATCAAGAAAACCCGCGTGGCGTCCCGCCCGAACTGCTGCAAACGCTGGTTGCTTCGTTGGCCGCGAGGACGGATCTCCCAAAAATGCCGACCGTGGAAATTGCGCCGACGCCCAACGACGCCTGGTCGGCCGTTCATCGGAGAGCTCGGCCCGATGATCTAGTTTGCGTCACCGGCTCGTTTGTCCTTGCCGGTCAAATGCGTCGCTGCATCGCGGCCCGTCCGCTTTCTTGAGAAGGAAGCTAGGGTTTGGCTTCGGCCTGGCGAATCGCGGTCGAGGAAATGTCGTCGCGAAACACCTCGGGAGGCACCTCGCGGCAGACGGCCCGCAACGGCTCGGGCAGATTGACGTCCGAGAGACGCCAAAATCGCTCGCCCTGCAATCGGCCGAACACCAAGAATTTGCACCCGCGGCTGACGATTGCCTCGATCGCGAGGTGGCCCGCGGCTTCGTCGGCGTAGTATTTCGCCTCGGCCACCCGCCGCAAGGTGTCGAGGCCGACGACGAACGTTGCGCCGGGAAACAACCGCGATTTTTCCAAAAACGTCGCCGCGTGAGTTAGACAGACCGGCTCGTCGGGCGAAAACCATTTCAATCGCCGTTCGATCTCCAAAAAGTCCAGCGGCGGCTTGTCGACGTTTTCGATTGAAAGCTCGAACGTCGGCCGCTGGCCGAGCCACTGCCGGGCCAACTCGGCCATGCGACGATGGCCCGCATGCAGCGGATTGAACGAACCGGGAAACAGCACCGTCGGCGTTTGATCGGTCGGCGGGTAAAACGCGCGGTCCAGGCGGCCCAGCAAAAGCTCGCGCCACGCCGGCAACGCCGTCGTCTGCGCCCGTTCGACTTGCTCGCCTTCGAGCAGATCCAGGTCCAGTCGGGCGGCGACGTCGCACGCCTCGGCCACGACGTTCAGCAGCAGCCGGCCTGCCACGTGCTCCTCTTCCGTGCGGCTCCGACGGTCTTTGTGCAGTTGCAGGCTCCAAACGACGGTCTGATCGACGGTTTGCAGCGCGACGTGAATGCGGTGTGGGCCGTGTTTCGGGCGATCGGTGGCCAGGCTGGCCGTGCAGGCCACGCCGATCGGCTGCGGATGGGCGGGCTCGAATCGCCGGGCCCGAACCAGCGCGGCCATCGCCATGGCCCGGACCGTGGCGGCGGAGCAAAACTCGTCGGGCTCGCCGCCGAGATATTCGATCATCGCCGCGGCGGAATACGGCACCACCGCCTCCAGCAGCGTCCGCGAGCCGCCGGGCACCTCCAGCAGATCGGCGATGGCGCGGCTGCCCCCGCCGGCGGCGGCCAACACGATCCGGTGCGGCGCGTCGTGAATTTGTTCGACGAGTTGTTCGGGCGAGAGGATCATGCCCCCCAAGTGTAGATGATGCGGCGCGTTTTCACAATCGGGGCCGCAAAACTACCAAGATCCGCGGTTCGGCGGCGAACTACCCTCCAGGAGATGATCGATTCGATGGTCTTTTTAGGTGAAAGGAGGTCCTGGCCATGATTCGCAAACTGTTGATGGTCGGCAGTGGCGTGGTGTTGGTCACCGTCGTGCTGGTGGGACGCGACGCCTACAGTTATCTCCGCACGTCGGCCGGCTATGTGACCGACGCCGTGCAGGAGGCCGTTCCGATCGAGTTTCAGATCGACCGCGCACGGGGCATGATCGACGATCTCGTGCCCGAGGTGCGCAAAAACATGCACGTGATCGCCAAGGAAGAGGTCGCGGTGCAGCAGCTCGACCGGCAAATCGCCGAAAGCCAATCTCGGTTGGCCCGCGACAAGAAACAGTTGCTGCAACGAAAGGCCGATGCGGCCAGCGGCAAGAAGTCGTTCGAATACGTCGGCCGCCGCTACACGCTCGACGAGGTGCGGGCGGACCTGGCCGTGCGGTTCGAGCGTTACAAGACCGCCGAGGCCACGGCGGCCAGTTGGCGGGAGGTGCGCGACGCCCGGCAGAAAAGCCTCGCCGCAGCCCAACGCAAACTTGACGCGATGCTGGCCTCGAAGCGGCAGTTGCAGGTCGAGGTGGAAAATCTCGAGGCGCGGCTCCAGACGATCTCCGCCGCACGGGCCGGCAGCGAGTGCCAATTCGACGAGAGCCGGCTGGGGCGGGTCAAGCAACTGGTCGCCGGGTTGCGCACCCGGTTGGACGTGGCCGAGCGACTGACCGGCGCCGAGATCTCTTGCCGCGCCGAAATCCCGCTGGACCAAGGCGTGCCCGAAGACATCGTTCAACAAATCTCGGAGCATTTTGCAAACAAGTAGGATCGCCCGCTATTTTTTACGTCCCGCGTTCCCCCAACAAAAACTCTCTGCTACCATGATCCGATGGACGAGCTTGCTGCGAGGGTTTTGGAGGAGGGCGATGGACGCGCGCACGGAACGAAAACGATTTTTGTTGTGGATCGACGGCGTGGGTGGCTATTGGGCGTGCCGCGGCGAGACGGTCTCGCTGGGGGCGTTGGGCGAAGATCGTGAGGGGCCGGACGTGCCGATCTCGAGCGATCTCACGCGGCGCCACGCCCTATTGCGGCGCGACGGCGAAAGTTTTTTGATCGAGGCCTTGCAGGACGTCGCGGTGGACCGTCGATCGGTGGACGGCGCCGCGTGGCTTCGTGACGGTTGCCGCATTCGACTGGGCCGATCGGTCGAGCTGTTGTTTCGCCGGCCGCATGCGTTGAGCGCCACCGCGCGGCTCGAATTTGTGAGCGCGCATCGAACCCAGCCGTTGACCGACGCCGTGCTTTGGATGGCCGATGCGTGCGTGTTGGGTCCGAAGCCGCATAGCCACGTCGTGTGCCGTCGGTGGACCCGCGAGGTGATTTTGTACGCCAACGCAGGGTCCGACGGGCTGCGGTGCCGCGTGGATGGCGGGCCGTTGGCGATCGACGGCGTCGCACATGCCGGCGACGGTCCGGTCGCACCCAATTCCCGCGTCGAAGGCGACGGGTTTTCGTTTCGTTTCGAGCCGATTACAATGTAAAGAGGGGCGAGGGAGGGGGCTTTTGGTTCCGTCATTGTCTTTCGCTTTGAGGAAACGGCCTTGAACGAAAACCCGCACGACACGTTGCCGCATCCGGCCGCACCGTCGGCCGAGCTGCGCGCGTCGAGCCGGTTTCAATACGCCGGCGGCGATCGGCCGCTGGCCGGCTACACGATCCGTCGTGGTGTTGGCCAGGGCGGGTTCGGCGAAATTTACTACGCCACCAACGACGCCGGCAAGGACGTCGCGCTGAAGCTGATTCGCCGCAATTTGGACGTCGAGTTGCGTGGAATCCGTCAGTGTTTGAATCTTCGGCATCCGCATTTGCTGGACCTGTACGACATCCGCCAGGACGATCGCGGCGACACCTGGGTTGTGATGGAATACATGGCCGGTCGAAGTCTGGAGGACGCGCTGGCCGATCGGCCTCATGGCATGCCGGTCGCCGAGGCGCTGTCGTGGATCCACGGCCTGGGCGCCGGCGTGGCCCATTTGCACGAGCACGGCATCGTGCACCGCGACCTGAAGCCTGGCAATATTTTTTGCGACGGCGGCGTCGTCAAAGTGGGCGACTACGGATTGGCGAAGTTCATCTCGTGCAGCCGCCGCAGCGGACACACCGAGAGCATCGGCACCGTGCACTACATGGCGCCCGAGGTGGCCGGCGGCCGCTATGGCAAAGAGATCGACGTCTACGCGATGGGCGTCCTTCTGTACGAGTTGCTTACCGGCCGCGTCCCGTTCGAGGGCGAAAGCATCGGCGAGGTGCTGATGAAACATCTTTCGGCTCGGCCCGACGTGTCGATGCTCGACGAGCCGTATCGCAGCGTCGTGGCCCGGGCGCTGGAGAAAGACCCGGCGAGGCGATTCTCATCGGCCGCCGACATGTTGGCCGCGTTGCCGTCGCCGTCGCCCGCCGATGGGTTTTGCCGCGTTCCGGTGGGGCAGGTGGTTCTGCCGGCGCCGGATACGGAAAAGACCGCCGATTCTTCGCACAACGCCGAAAAACCGACCGTCCCGATCTTGTTTCGCGGGCGGCCGCGACGTGAACCGCCGTCGCCGCTGTCGTGGCGCGAGCGGTTGACGGAGCGGTTGGGTGCGATGCTGGGCGGTGCGATGATGGTAGTCGTCCTGTGCGTGGCGGCGACGCTGTTGGAGTGCGGGCTCGGTCGAGACGGCGGCGGTCTCTGCCTGGAACGATTTGCGTGGCTCGTGACGACCGGCGTGTTGGGCGTCTGGGGCGTATTGATTCCGGCCGGCTTTTGGAGACACCATCGCGGCGATGCGATGCTTCGTCGGTTGACCATGTTGGTGGTCGGCCTGGTCGTCGGCGCGGCGACGTTCGTCGCGTCGCAATGGCTTTGGGTGCGGTTGCCGGCGTGGCGGAATCCGCTGGAGACGCTCAACGGGTTCGAGCCGGCCGGTTTTTACGCCGTCGACGGCCGTCCGTTGGTTTTGGGCTTTGCGGCCTGTTTTGGCACCTTGTTCGCGCTGGTGGGTTGGTGGCGGCAGACCAGTCCCGCGCGGCCGTCGCGATTGCGGATTCGCACGTTGTTGGCCGTTTTTGTGACGGCGTATGTCGTGGCGCTCGTGTGGCATTTTCCGCAACCGTGGCTGCCGACGATCGCCGTGGTCGTTTCGGCCTCGGTCCAACTTGCCAGCCCATGGACGCCTCGCGGCGAAGCGCCGCGGACGAAGATTTACCAGGAAAATGCGGGCGGATGACGGCGAAGATTGTGGACGCGGCGACGAAAGAGCCGTTCGTGTCGCGGGGGTGGTTTTTGCGAGAGGACATTCTTATTTTTTTCGTGGGAATATGCCGGCAATCTCTTGGAACATCGTGTTGCTGCTGTTGGTGTTCGCGGTCCTCGCGGCGGCGATCGTGGTGCCGTTGTTCGTGCATCCGAAAAGCCGATCGGCGACGCTGACGATTTTGCCCGGCGTGGGGCTGGTCGCGGTGTTGTTGTTGGTCGCCCTGCTGTTTTTAGGCGCTTTGCGCAGTCAACGGCTTGAGCAAGCGACGCCGGTCTCGCCCGATGTGGCGGAAAAAACCGTGGACGCCTATTCGCAAGCGATTGCCTCGCGGGCCGTCGGGATGGCGCGGGCGATGGCGCGGTCACTCAGCCGCGCACTGACCGAGGGGGAACGCAGTCCGAGCAAGCCGTCGACCAAAACGGGATCGTCGGCCGACGGCGAAGAAAACCGACCGGGTATGATCGCCAGCGCCCTCGGATTGGCGCTGGCTCAAGGAGAACGCGGTCTCGAAAACCGGCCCGCGTGGGTCGATGCGCCGCCGGGCACGGTCGACGGCGTCTATCAGACGGCCATTCACGTCGGGCCCTATACGACGTCGGCCGAGTGCGAAGCGGCGCTGCCCGAGGCCCTGCAAAAAGCTGCCGCCCAATATCTCGCCACTTGTTGGAGCGACGGCCCGATCGGCCGCGTCGCTTTGCCCCAGGACGTTTTGAACCAGCTCGTTCAGGATCGCTGGTTGGAGACTCGGCCGTACTCGGTCGGTCCGATGGTCCATCTCCATGTGCGGTTGCGGATCGATCACAAGCTGAAAGCGATGCTGTTGGAGGAACAACGTCAGACGATCGTGGGCCAGCGGCTTCGCACCTGGGCCGTGGGGGCTCTTGCGGCATTGGGACTGCTTGGCGTGGCATTCGGTTATTTGAAGGCCGATTTGGCAACCGG
>JAJFVC010000093.1 GCA_021372005.1 Planctomycetaceae bacterium
GGTGATCCATCCGGTGCGCGTGGCGGTGACGGGCAAGTCGATCGGCTTAGGGCTGTTCGACACGCTGGCGATCCTCGGCCGCCCGAGCGTGCTGCGCCGCATCGTTCGAACGATTGCCCGCGTCCAAGGCGGTGACTGCAAGAATTGAAACCCTGGGGTTTCGTGCTAAAATAGTTGAGGAAAACAGCCGGCCACAAAAACTCGGTGCACCAGAAGCCTATCCGAAACTTCGTTTCCGAGTCGTTTTTGAAAAGGGCTCCGCCGCATTTTTTGAACATGGACAAACACAAGCGGCTTTACGAACATATCCTGTTGCGGCGATCCGACGCGAACGTCTCGTTTGAAGCGTTGTGTGGATTGCTCGAACGACTTGGATTCGAGCGTCGCATTCGCGGAGGTCACCACATTTTCAGCAAATCCGATCTTGAGGAAATCCTGAATCTGCAACCGAACAACGGAAAAGCAAAACCGTATCAAGTCAAGCAAATCCGCGAGATTCTGCTGCGATACGAATTGCGGTTAGGAGACGCCGATGAACAGCAAATATGAAATCATTCTGTATTGGAGCGAAGAGGACGGCGCCTTCGTCGCCGAGGTGCCGGAGTTGCCCGGTTGCATGGCGGACGGCCGGACTTATCAGGAAGCGTTAACCAATACGGAACAAATCATCCAAGAATGGCTCGAAACAGCAAAACAGCTGGGACGTCCCATTCCCGAACCCAAAGGTCGGCTTTCCTACGCCTAATTGTGTCCTCCCACCCAAAACCATCATGAGCGTCCAACCTTCTCCCTCCGACCCTAGCGCCGACAACAATGCCGGCTCGACCGACTTCGTCCGCACGATCGTCAACGAGGACAACCGCACCGGCAAACACGCCGGCCGCGTCCACACGCGATTTCCGCCCGAGCCTAACGGCTACCTGCACATCGGCCACGCCAAGTCGATCTGCCTGAACTTCGGGATCGCCCGCGACTACGGCGGCCTGTGCAATCTGCGTTTCGACGACACCAATCCGAGCAAGGAGGACGTCGAATACGTCGACTCGATCATGGAGGACGTCCGCTGGCTCGGCTTCGACTGGGGCGACCGGCTCTACTACGCCTCCAACTATTTCCAACAAATTTACGAGTGGGCCGTCCAACTAATCAAGGCCGGCAAGGCCTACGTCTGCGATCTCACGGCCGACCAAGTCCGTCAGACGCGCGGCACGCTGACCGAGCCCGGCGCAAACAGCCCCTACCGCGACCGCTCGATCCAAGAAAACCTCGACCTGTTCGAGCGAATGAAGGCCGGCGAGTTTCCAGACGGTTCGCGCACCCTCCGGGCCAAGATCGACATGAGCTCGCCCAATCTGAATCTGCGCGACCCGGTGATGTATCGCATCTTGCGTGCGACGCATCATCGCACGGGCGATCAGTGGTGCATCTATCCCACCTACGATTTTACGCACGGCCAGTGCGATTCGATCGAGCGGATCACGCATTCGATTTGCACCTTGGAGTTTGAAAACCACCGTCCGCTCTACGATTGGTACATCCGCGAGCTGGGCATTTTCGCCCCGCAGCAAATCGAGTTCGCTCGGCTCAACTTGACCTACACGGTGATGAGCAAGCGTTTCTTGCTCCAACTCGTGAAAGACGGCCTGGTCAGCGGCTGGGACGACCCGCGAATGCCGACCCTTTGCGGCGTGCGGCGTCGCGGCTACACGCCCGAGGCCCTGCGCGATTTCTGCGCCCTGATCGGCGTCTCGAAGGTGGACAGCACCGTCGACATCGCGCTGCTGGAGCATTGCCTGCGGACCGATCTGAACCGCCGGACCAATCGCGTGATGGGCGTGCTGCGGCCGCTGAAGCTCATCGTCGACAACTATCCCGAAGGCCAGGTCGAACGGATGGAGGCGATCAACAATCCTGAAGATCCGCAGGCCGGCACGCGCATGGTCCCGTTTTCGCGCGAGTTGTACATCGAGCAGGACGATTTCCGCGAGGTGCCGCCTAAGAAATACTTCCGCATGACGCCCGGCCAAGAGGTCCGTCTGCGTTACGCCTACCTGGTCCGTTGCACCCACGTGGTCAACGATCCGGCCACGGGCGAGCCGCTCGAGGTCCACTGCACCTACGACCCAGCCACGCGCGGCGGCAACACGCCCGACGGCCGCAAAGTGAAAGGCACAATCCACTGGGTCTCGGCCTCCGAAGCCCTGCCGGTCGAGGTGCGGTTGTACGACTACCTGTTCACCAAACCCAACCCTTACGACGTGCCCGAGGGCGTCGACTTCCGCGCCAACATGAACCCCAACTCGCTCGAACGCCTGACGCGATGTTTCGTCGAGCCGAGCTTGAAGGGCGCCGCGCCGGGCAGCCGATTCCAATTCGAGCGGCTCGGCTATTTTTGTGTTGACCCCGACTCGACGCCCAACCGGCTCGTGTTCAATCGCACCGTGTCGCTGGTCGACACCTGGGCGAAGATCCAGAAAAAGGGGTAAAGGGACGGGGAGGGTGGAGAACGAAACGTCCAAATCCTGACCATCACTGATTATCTTGGAAAAATGTCCGATCCACGTCCATTCATCACTGCGGCCGAGGCGCGTCCGCCTTTTTTCGCCGGCATTGACCTCGGCGGCACCAACATCAAACTGGGCGTGGTCGACGATCTCGGCCGTCCGCTGTCCTGGCTGAGCATCCCGACCGACGTCGAACGCGGCCCCGAAGACGCCGCCCGTCGCATGGGCGAATCGGTCCGCCGCGCGGCCGAGCAGGCGGGCCTCTCGATGGCCGATCTGGCCGGCATCGGGCTGGGCTCGCCCGGCGGCATGGACATCCCTTCCGGCATGTTGACCACCGTGATCAATCTGACCGGCTGGGACAATTTTCCGATCCGCGACCGCGTGAGCCACTACTGCGGCATGCCGGTCACGTTCGAGAACGACGCCAACGCCGCGGCCTATGGCGAATATTGGGTCGGCTCGGGCCGCGACTTTCAGAGCATGGTCCTGTTGACGCTCGGCACGGGCATCGGCTGCGGCATCATCCTCGGCGACCTGGTCGTCCAAGGCGCGCACAGCCACGGCGGCGAGGCGGGCCATGTGATCATCGACCCGTCGCCCGACGCCCGCATGTGCGGCTGCGGCTGGCGCGGACATCTTGAGGCCTACGCCAGCGCGACGGCCGTCATTCGTCGCACACAAGAGGCTCTCGACGCCGGCCGCCCGAGTTCGCTGTCCGCCCGCGTGGCCGCCGGCGAGGAGCTCACGCCCAAACTGGTGGCCGAAGAGGCCGAACGCGGCGACTCGCTGTCGAACCAGATCATTTCAGAAACCGCCCGATATCTAGGCATCGGCACGGTCAGCGTCATGCACGTGGTAGACCCGGCCGTGGTGCTGTTGGGCGGAGCAATGACGTTCGGCGGTCGCGAGAGCTCGCTGGGCCGGCGATTCCTGGCCGACGTGGACGCCGTCGTTCGCCAACTGGCCCGCCCGGTGCTGGCCCGCGACACGGTGTTGGATTTCGCCACGCTCGGCGGCGACGCCGGCTACATCGGCGCGGCAGGCGTGGCCCGCCTGGCCTTCAAATCCCGCACCCGCTCGTAGAGTGCGAAATTCCCCTCTCCCTCTGGGGGAGGGCCAGAATGAGGGACTAATCGACCGTCCCAGCGTCCTAAAGGCTTACCCCCTTCAAAAACGCTCACGCAAAGCCGCCAAGGCGCAAAGAAGAACTTTCCCGTCCTTCGTCTCTTTGCGCCTTGGCGCCTTGGCGTGAGCCTTCTTATTGCGTGATCGGTGCGTAATCAAAAGCGTCGCACATCGCATCGATCGAAACCGACTCGACATGCCCGTCACAGAACGTAATATTGACGATCCCCGCATGGATCGGATGATCTCCCGACACCTTCGTCTCAATAAACGGTTCACTCACCGACTTCTTGTCTGCATCTGTCACCGGCGCTACATCCGGCCACCGAAAGCCGCAACGTTCCACCATGGCGTAATTTTGCTGGCCACGAGCATCCCAACAACGACCACTTGTTTCAGCCGTGGTATCTAACATATAGGTTCGTTCCGAAAGCATCGGCCGCCGTGACGGAGATTTAACGCTCGACAAAGTGATTGCTTTCTGAGGAAACATGCTCAGATTTCGGAATACGCTATTTTGCGTCGCAGAACCACCTGTGGCATCCGTAGCCGACCCAACACTGACCACATAGGACAACGTTCCGTTATTGGGCAGCTCATCGTCCGGGCAAACCAACAACGGCATGCTGGTTGGCGTGGCCGGTGTGTTACCATTCGTGCCAACTCTTCGCCAACTGTCCGTGCCGGTCGTGCCCTCCCACAAATCCATCCGCCCTAGATACGGGAACAACACCGGCACCCAACTGACCGTATAACCAACAGTCGCAGATCCGCTCGTTCCCGTTGAAATATGATTCGCATAGCCGGGCAGTTTATTCTTGGCGACTTCGTACTGAATAATCGCCTTGCCCAGTTCGCCTTGGTTGTGGCAGCATTGGGCGATTCGAGCGCGGGCCCGCGCGCCGATCAGCGCCGGCAGCATCAGCCCTACCAGCATGCTGATGATGACCACCACGGCCAACAGCTCGACCAACGTAAAGCCCGCGGAAATCGCTTTTTTGGCGGGCAAACTTTTGTTCGACGACCGATCCGCAAAATGCCTCATCGCCAAAACTCCCCTTGGCTGTTCTTGTTCCACAAAACGCCCTCGACTCCCTCCTTCTATTGTTCCAGAATCTGAAAGAAAATGCCAGTAGAAAGCGGCGTCGAGCTCCCGCTCAACCCACCCAAAGCTCACGCAAAGCCGCAAAGCCGCAAAGAAAAACTTTCCGTTCCGTCTCCCTTGGCGTCTTGGCGCCTTGGCGTGAGCCCCGTGTTTTTCCCGTGCGACGCAGAGCGGCGCATGCGATCGCACCCCCCAAAAAAAGTATTTCACCAACGCCAATCGGCAATAAAAAACTCACCGGAACCGACAAGAACGAATCGCATCCCACAGCATCGCTTCCAACGCCTTTTCGTTCCTTTCCATTTCTTGGCGAAAACTCTGGATTTCTTGGGCGGATTATGGGAGAATAGCAAAAGGGGCAAGGCATCATTCGTCGGTCGGAACAGATATACGAGGAAAGATTTGTCATGAAACGTTCTTCATTCATCCCAAGCATCCGCCGTCGGCCGCTGGGCTTTACGTTGGTCGAGTTGTTGGTGGTCATCACGATCATCAGCATGTTGATCGGACTATTGCTCCCAGCCGTCCAATCCGCCCGTGAAGCAGGCCGCCGAGCCACCTGCATGAACAACCAGCGGAACCTCGCCCTGGCCATGGTCAGCTTCGAAGGCCGATCAGGCCACTTCCCAGGCTATATCAATCTGATTGGAAGCGGCACCACCACTGGAGCCGCCACCCAAACCAACCCTGTGAGCTGGATCGTCACCCTCTTTCCTTACCTCGAACGTAATGATCTCTACGACATTTGGGCCAACGGTGTCGGCGGCATCTATCCAGCAGGTGGATCCACAAGCTCAAGCACTGGCGAACCATATGAAAGCGCTTACAAGTATCTGAAATTGCTGGTCTGCCCCAGCGATCCCGCCAGTGCAACGCAAACCGGCACTCCCTTGTTGTCCTATGTCTGCAACCGCGGCATCAACGGCTTAAACAATCGGGCTTACGGCGTTTGCCTCGACCAGTACTCCAATACAAAAAACACCGTAAATATAAGTTACCTCACCAACCATGACGGCGCGTCCACCACGCTGCTGCTTGGCGAATCGTTGTTGACGGAAACTCCGGGAAGTCCAACCACCGCCACCACAACTCAGCCGTATTTGCGACTTCAATTGTGCACGGGTTCCGCTACGAATCCTTCCACTACCGCAGCTACACTCGGCTTGGTTAACTACGAACGTTACACGGGCTATTGGACCAGTTCGAGTTGGAATGGCAAAACCGGTAATTACACCCATGATGGCACAAGTACCACGACAAACTACGCCGAAGCCGACCTTGCCTTCGAGTGGGGCTACTTTACAAATGACAAATCTTCGATCACCGAAAAATTGCTGTCCGCTCACAAGGGCGGCTCCGTGGTCTCGTTCTGCGACAGCCATCAACAGTTCCTGGCCGACACGCTCAGCATCCGCGTCTTTCGACAGTTGATGACTCCGTGGGGTACAAAATGCAATGGTCTAGATCCCACCATCGTTCCAAAATTGTCGGATACCAATCAGAAGCTCACGACGCTCGACGAAGGCGAGTATTAGTCGTCGACCGAAGTCCAAAAAACGTTCGAGGGACGGTTGCCGCAACAAGACAGCCGTCCCTCGTTGTTTTCTTGAAATAGCGAACGCCGATCATGGCGCGACCGGTTTGCCGAACAGCGTAAAAGCGTCGATCTTTTCGACCGCGACCGGCAGGATTCGACCCGTCCACCGCTCCGGCCCGTCGAACACGACGATCCGATCGCACGTGGTCCGCCCCACCAGTTGCACCGCGTCTTGCAATCCCGCCCAAAGCGCGTCGGGACCAAAAAAAGTCCCCTCTCCCGGTGGGAGAGGGTTAGGGTGAGGACGAGCCGCGTCGTCCGCGCGATTCCGTCTCCGTTTCTTCGCCGCCTTGCTCGGCCCTTCGACCAGCACCTCGACCGTCCGGCCCAAGTACGGCTGATTGTCCTCCAGACTGATCGCATCTTGCACGGCCAGCAGCTCGTTGTTGCGGCGTCGTTTGACCGACTCGGGCACGTCGTCGCTGAAAAGTTCGGCCGCCCGCGTCCCCGGTCTCGCACTGTATTTGAAGATAAAACTGTTTTTGAATCGCGCGTGCCGGACCAGCTCGACCGTCTCTTGGAACTCCGCCTCGGTCTCGCCGCAAAAGCCGACGATGAAATCGCTGGTCACAGCCGCCCCGGGCACGAACTGCCGGATGCGAGCCAGCATCTCTCGATACGCCTCGACCGTATAGCCGCGTTTCATTCGCTCCAGCACCGCGTTGGACCCG
>JAJFVC010000103.1 GCA_021372005.1 Planctomycetaceae bacterium
CTTGCAGACGCCCATCTTGGCGGCCGGCAGATATTGATTTTCGTCGACGCCGCTGGTGCTCTTCATTGCCCCGCCGGCGGCGTTGATCCGATCGACCCACTCCTTCGGCACGCTGCTGGAACCGTGCATGACCAGCGGGAAATTCTTCGGCGCGGCCTTTTGGATCTTTTCGAGCACGTCGAAATGCAGGCCCTGCTTGCCGGTGAACTTGAACGCGCCGTGCGAGGTGCCGATGGCCACGGCCAGCGAGTCGCAGCCGCTCTTGTCGATGAACTCGGCCGCCTGCGCCGGATCGGTCAGCCGGACGCTGCCGACCACGTCTTCCTCGACGCCGCCGAGCTGGCCCAACTCGGCCTCGACGACGATGCCCTTCGCGTGGGCTCGTTCGACGACGCGGCGGGTCGTCGCGATGTTCTTCTCGAACTCCTCGTGCGAGGCGTCAATCATCACCGAGCTGTAAAATCCGCTGTCGATGCAGTCGTAGCAGACTTCTTCAGTGCCGTGGTCCAAGTGGACGGCGAAAATCACCTCGGGAAAAACCTCGTCGGCCGTGCGGATCATCGCTTCGAGGAACCGCTTGTCGGTGTAGCCGCGGGCGCCGCGAGAAATTTGCAAGATGAACGGGGCGCTGACGGCCGGATTGACCGGGTCGTCGTTCGATTTCGACTTGCCCAGATTGCCGCGGAACAGCCCGACGGTCTGCTCCAAATTGTTGATGTTGTATGCCCCGACGGCGTAGCGGCCGTAGGCATGCTGAAAGAGTTGTTTGGTGGTGACGATCATAAAATTTCTGAAACTCCTGCAAAAACCGAAGTGTCATTTTGCGAACCTTTGATTGTATCGCAGCCGGCCTGGGCACGCCAGGGGTGTGGATGCTGGCACGTTCCCTCCAAGGCGAGGGGGGCGGACGCGACAAGGTTTACATTGCCCCGGACGTCCGGAACGGCTACAATTCCCGCGGATTGTCCGAACAAGTTTTCCCCCGCGTCAAAGGATTGACGAACCGATGAGCATGGAAGCCGCCGCAACGGCGGAAAACCTGAGCCCTTTCGAGCAGCTCCGTTTCGCCCGCCAGGTGATTTTGACCGAGAGCCGCGCGTTGGCCCATGTGGCCGATCGGCTCGACGGCGAGTCGTTTGGCCGGGCCGTGCGGTTGATTTTCGAGTGCCAAGGCAGCGTGATCGTCTGCGGCATGGGCAAGGCCGGCTTGGTCGGCCAGAAAATCATGGCGACGCTGGCCTCGACCGGCACGCCGAGCCACGGTTTGCATCCGGCCGAGGCGATCCACGGCGATTTGGGCCGCGTCCGGCGTTGCGACGTCATGTTGATGCTTTCGCAGAGCGGCGAGACGGAGGAGATTGTCCGGCTGCTGCCGTCGCTGGTCGAGTTGGGCGTACCGATCGTGGCCATCACGGCCAAGGCCGAAAGTACGCTGGGCCGAACGGCCTTGGTGACGATCGAGCTGGGCGCGTTGGAGGAGGCGTGCGCGTTGGGGCTGGCCCCCAGCACGAGCACCACGGCGATGCTGGCCGTCGGCGACGCCTTGGCGTTGGTGGTCAGTCGGATGCGGCATTTTGGGCGGGAGGATTTTGCGCGGTTTCATCCGGGCGGCAGCCTCGGCTATCAGTTGAGCAAAGTGGATCAGCACATGCGGCCGTTGGACCAGTGCCGCGTGGCCGATCAAGGACAAACTGTCCGCGAGGTGTTGGTCGCAGCCCGACGGCCCGGCCGACGCACCGGCGCGACAATGTTGGTCGACGCGACGGGCCGTTTGACGGGCATTTTCACCGACAGCGACCTGGCCCGATTGTTCGAGCGGCATCGCGACGCCGAACTGGACGGCCCGATCGCCGGCGTGATGACGGAAAACCCGTTGCGGATCGTCAGCGGCGCGATGATGGTCGAAGCCGTGTCGCGGATGGCGGCGCGGAAGATCAGCGAACTGCCGGTGGTCGACGCGGACGGTCGGCCCGTCGGATTGATCGACATCACCGACGTCGTGGCCCTGTTGCCGCGAGAGCCGGAGCCGGCCTCGCCCGCGCCACCGACGACGTTGCGCGTGGTGGGACCGTAACGTCGGTCGAAGGCGACCTCGACTTGCGGCGGATCGCGTCGTTCGGGCATCCTGGATCCCTGATGGAATGATTGAAACGTTGGATGGGTGTTTTTATGTCTCTCGATTCGCTGTGCCGCCCGCTACGATTGATTCTCTCCGACGTCGATGGCGTTTTGACCGACGGGGGCATCGTGTTCGACAACCAGGGCATCGAAAGCAAGCGGTTTCACGTCCGCGACGGGCTCGGCATCCGGCTTTGGCGCAAGGCCGGCTATCGGTTTGGGCTCATTACGCATCGCAGCTCGAATCTGGTTCGGACGCGGGCGGCCGAATTGGGCATCGACCTGGTTCGACAGGGCGTCGACGACAAACGGACGGCGGTGCGGACGATCGCCGACGAGTTGCGGCTCGCGCTGTCGCAGGTGTGTTATTTGGGCGATGATCTGCCCGATCTGCCGGTGATTCGGACCGTTGGGTTCGGTGTGGCCGTGGCCGACGCTTGCCCGGAAGTCCGCGAGGCGGCCCACTACGTCACCAAGTTGCCCGGCGGATCGGGCGCGGTCCGCGAGTTGATCGAGTTGATCCTAAAGGCCCAGGCCCGCTGGGAAGATTTGATTCAGATGTACCAATAGAAGAGGGATTAGGGATTAGAGATTAGGGATTAGCAACAGAAAAGCGTCTTGCTTAAGAATCTAATCCCTAATCCCTAATCTCTAATCCCTCAGCTCCCCCTATGCCCAGAATCACTCGCATTGCCGGCAGCCTTGCCCTCGTGCTGGTCGCGTACTGGGTGTATTGGCTGGCGGTGGTTCCTTGGGTCGAACCGCCGGCCAGCTCGCACGCGATCGCACCGATCACCAACGCCAGTTCCGAGGAAGGCGATATCGATCCGGGATTAAGCTCCTTGAAGGGATTGTTGCCGCCCGAGACGCTGGACCCCAAGAAGACCAAAGTGTTGGCGTTTGACGACGATCGCGCGAAGTTGCTGATTCAGGACTATCAAACCCTCAGCGACGGTGCCGTGACGTTCCGGCCGTGCACGGTTGTTTTCGGGTCGGACGCGCCCGGCGACGAGGCCCAACGTCGTCGGCAATCGATCATCTTGGAGGCGCGGAGCGCGTGGCTGAAGTTTGACAAACCGTTGAGCTTCAATCAGGCTAAGAGGCGGCTGACCGGCGGACGGCTCGACGGGCCCGTCACCATCCGAAGCGATTGGAAAGAGCCCGGCCCTCAGGATGATCTCTGGATCGACACGCAGGACGTTCGGTTGGTCGGGCAAGTCGTGACGACGCCGAACCCGGTCAATTTCCGTTGGGGCCCGCATTATGGGCGCGGTCGGAACTTGCGGATCAAGTTGCTCGCGGGTCCGGCCCAGTCCGGCGACGCCATGGGGATCAATATCGCCGGCATCGAGACGTTCGAGCTTGGACAGATCGAACAGCTTCACCTCGACCTGGGCGAAGCGATGAACGCCGGCGACGCCAAACCCGGCGGACGGGCCGCAAGCATTCCGGTCGAAATCAGTTGCCGGGGACCGTTTCGGTTCGACGTGGTCAATCGCGTGGCTACGTTCCAAGACAATGTCGGCGTGATGATCAAGGAAGATCCGAACGGGCCGGCCCATCAGATCGACTGCGATCGGCTCTCGCTCTATTTTTCCCGTCGTAACGACGCTGCGAAGACGCCGGGTTCGATGGACCTTGTGCCGGATCGGTTGGAAGCTCGCGGCAATCCGGTGGTCGTCACCGCGCCGGGACGAAACCTCACGGCCCGCGCCGAACGCATTCAATATTATTTGCAACTGAAGGCCATCTTGCTCGAAGGCGGCCAAGAGGTTTTCTTGCAGCAAGGGCTCAACGAAGTTCACGCCCGAAGCCTGTACTATCAGATGGCGCCGGACGGCCGCATTGGGTTGGCGACTTCGCAAGGGCCCGGCCGCTTGTCGGCTCGTTCGCCCGATCGGCCCGATCAGGCGCTGATCGCTACGTGGAAGGACCAGTTGCAGATCGACCGTGACGGTCAGGATCCGAGAATCTCGCTGACCGGCGGCGGGCAGTTGGAGTCGCCCGGTTTCGGACAGTTGCAAGCGGATGGGATTTTTCTCTGGCTGTCGGAGACCTTGCTGCCGGGCCCCAATCGCCGATATCAATGGTGGCCGAGCCGCTTGGGCGCCCGCGGCAACGTCCATGTGAACTCGCGGCAGATGGCCAGTCGGAAAATCGACGAATTGCAGGTGTGGTTCCAACAACGAACGGAGGGGCTCGAGCCCGGCGCGCGCGTCGGGGCGGGGCAGGGGATGGCCGTCGTGCAGCCGGCGACGCCTTCCTCATCGCCCGGCGAACAGCCCTCGCCGCAAGACCAGCAGGCGGCGCTGTCGCGCTTCGAGGTATCAGGCCGGTTGGTTTGCGCTCAGATGGCCATCGGACGCAAGCAGGCGTCGCTGTCCGATTTGACGATCGAAGACGGCGTCGAGCTGATCGAGACCCAAACTGCGCAGCCGGGGCAGCCGCCGATCTGTCTGCGCGGCGATCGGTTGGAGGCGAGCCATCTGTCGGAGACCACCGGCACGGCGACCGTCACGGGCCGGCCCGCCCACGTCGGAGGCCGAGGACTCGGACTGAGCGGCGCGGCCGTCCGGCTCGACATCGGTGCAAACCGACTGTGGATCGATGGGCCCGGCCGGATGGATGTTCTGTTGCGGCAGCGCGGCGCGCCGCCGCCGACCGATCCGACCGACCCGGCCGGATTGTTGACGGTCGATTGGCGCAGCGGCATGGAGTTCGACGGCGCGAGGGCCCAATTCCGTCAGGCGGTGGTCGTCTCGGCCCGGCAAGTTCAATTCGACGGAAACACGGCCGAGTTTCAATTGAACACCGATACGTTGGAGGTGCGGCTTCAGGAGCCTATTCGTTTTGGACGAACGATGTCTTCGGTCGCCCCGCAGATCGAGACGCTTTCGTGCGGCGGCGGCGTGTTGGTGGAGAGTCGGTCGTTCGACCCGCGACGGCAATTGACATCGCACGACTGGATGCAGTTGAACGATCTGGGCGTCAATCTGCTCAGCGGCGAACTGAACGGCGGGGCGGGTTGGTTGAACAGCGTATATCGCGGGTCGGCCAACCCATTGAACGGTTCCGTCTCTATCGCGCCGGCCGGTCCATCGGGCGGCCGTCCGGACCAGCTTTACAACATGCGGGTGCAATTTGAAAAATCGATCACCGGAAACGTATGGCGTCGGGCCTTGAAGTTCGAGGACCGCGTCGTCGTGACCTATGCGCCGGTCAACGATTGGGACGCGATGCTGATGACCGACGATCCGGACAAGTTGGGCCGCGACGGCGTCGTGGTTCATTGCGATCAGCTCGACGTGGCGCACGTCGTGCCGCCGATGGGCGGCAGCCGCTCGATCGAATTGGCCGCCATCGGCAACGCCGTAGCCGAAAGTTCGATCTACAAAGCCCTCGCGCAACGCATCACCTATGAAGAGGCCAAGGACCTGCTGATCTTGGACGGCGACGGCCGCAATCCGGCCGAATTGTTCCAGCAGACGCAGCCGGGCGTGCCGCCGGAACACACGGTCGTGCAAAAAATCCTCTACTGGCCCAAAACCGGGCAAGTCAAAGGCGTGGGCGTCCAATCGCTTCAAAGCACCCAGCCGCCGGGCGGCGTCCGAACGCGGTGAAGGTGTTCGGCCGAGTCCGGTCGGTCGGCGTCTGGGCGGATCGTCGTTTGCGGGCTACAATGGTATACTTGTGAAAACCGCGGAAAAACCCAGGAAATGCAGGCCGCGACCCCGCGCGTTTTTTGATGCGGAAATAAACCTGTCTCGTTTGCAAGGGAACCGCCTATGAAAACCCTGCTGACCGAAGAGCAATTGCGTGAAGGCATCCGCCGCATGGCCGGCGAGATCCAAACGCATTACCAGGGCAAGCCGCTGACGCTGATCGGCGTGCTGACTGGCAGCATTGTGCTGTTGGCCGATCTGGTCCGGCTGTTGGATGTGGCGTTGCGGGTCGATATGATTCAGGCGAGGTGCGACCATGCGAAGGGCGTTTGCCTCGGGCCGTTGGTGATCGACGAGGATCTGCTTTCCTACGGCGTTCGCGGGCGGCATGTGTTGTTGGTCGACGACATTTTTCACACCGGGCACACCCTTTGGGACCTGGTTCCGCAGATCGACGACCTGGGGCCCGCCAGCGTCCGCACCGCCGTATTGTTTCAAAAAGAAGGACAGTGTCAGGTGGCCATGAAGCCGGATTTCGTCGGGTTCACGATTCCCAACGCCTTTGTGGTGGGCTACGGGCTCGACTATCGCGATCGATACCGCAATCTGCCGTGTCTGGCGGCGCTCGAACCCGGCGAAATGGGCGAGGAGCCGAAGGCATGACCCGACGCGTTTTGTTGCTGATCCCGACGCTCGACCGGTCGGGCGCCGAAAAACAACTGTGCCTGCTGGCCGAAGGGCTGCCGCGGGATGAGTTCGAGGTGGGCGTGTGCGCCCTGACGCGCGGCGGACCGTTGGAAGAGCGGCTGGCCAAGGCCGGCGTTCCGACCACCGTGATCGGCAAGCGATGGAAGTTCGATCCGATGGCGTTTTGGCGACTCCGGCAGTTCGTCGGCCAATGGCGGCCCGAACTGATCCACGCCTGGATGTTCGCGGCGAACACCTACGGATTCGCGGCGGCGCGGAGGTGCGGCATCCCGCATTTTCTGGTGGGCCAGCGATGCGTCGATCCTTGGAAGAGTCGGCTGCAGTTGGCCGTCGACCGACGGTTGGCCGTCTGCGCGGATCGCGTCGTGGTCAACAGCGAGGGCGTACGGGACTTTTACGTCGGGCACGGCGCGCCGGCCGATCGCGTGTGTGTGATTCCCAACGGGGTTCGAATTCCCGAACCGCCGATCGGGACGCGCCGCCAATTGCTGGCCGAACTGCAATTGCCCGAGACGGCGAAACTCGTCGGACTGGTCGGGCGGCTGTGGCCGCAGAAGCGGGTGAAAGACGCCATTTGGGCGGCCGACCTGTTGAAGGTGATCCGCGACGACGTGCATTTGTTGGTGATCGGCGACGGTCCGGAACGCGATCGGCTGCGTCGGTTCCGCGATTTGTGTGAGATCCAGGACCGCGTGCATTTTTTGGGCCATCGCAACGACGTGCCCCGATTGCTTCCGCATTTTGACGTGCTGTGGTCCAGCAGCGGCTACGAGGGCCAGTCGAATGTGATTCTCGAAGCGATGGCGGCGGGCGTGCCGGTCGTGGCCACGGATATCCCCGGCACGCGCGAGCTGGTTGTGGCCGGCGAGACGGGCTTTTTGGTCCCCGTCGGCGATCGGGCGGCGTTGACCAAGTGGACCCATCGATTGTTGAACGATTCGGCGCTGGCCTCGCGGATGGCCGCCGCCGGTCGGGCCCGGGCGCAGGCTGAGTTCAGCGTCGAGCGAATGGTCGAGCGCCACGTGGAATTGTATCGCGCGGTCTTGGAATAAGTTTTTAAGAATCCCGAGTGGTTCCGATGAAGTTCCTAACTTTCTGATCATGTGCGGAATCGCCGGCGCGGTGTGGAATGACGCGAACGACGCCCTGGAGCCCGCGACGCTCCAGCGGATGGTCGACGTGTTGCGCCATCGCGGACCGGACGACGAAGGAACCTATCTGGCGGAAACCCAATCCGGCGTCGGAGCGGCGCTGGGCCACCGGCGGCTCTCGATTCTCGACTTGGCCGGCGGACGTCAGCCGCTGTCGAACGAAGACGGCTCGGTGTGGATCGTGTTCAACGGCGAGATCTACAACTTCCGGTCGCTGCGCGAACGGCTTGAGGCGGCGGGCCATCGGTTTCAGACCGATCATTGCGACACCGAGACGCTCGTGCATCTCTACGAAGATGAGGGCTGCGAGATGTTTTCGCGGCTCAACGGGATGTTCGCCATGGCCATCTGGGACGCTCGGCGTCGGCGGCTCGTGCTGGCCCGCGATCGGTTGGGCAAAAAGCCGCTGGTCTATCGCCACGAGCCGGGCCGGTTGTTGTTTGCCAGCGAGCTGAAATCGATTTTGGAGGCGCCGGGCGTGCCGCGCGAGGTCGACCCCTTGGCGTTGGACGATTTCATGACGTATCAATACGTGCCGCATCCGCGCACGATTTTTCGCGGGATCGCCAAGTTGCCGCCCGGCCACTGCGCGATTTGGCAGGACGGACGGCTCGAGGTGCGGGCGTTTTGGCGTCCAGATTTGAATTGGGAAGACGATCAGCCCGCGCGGCAATATGCCGAGCAGTTGCGGTCGCTGTTGACCTCGGCGGTCGAAACGCGATTGCAAAGCGACGTGCCCTTGGGAGCGTTTTTGTCGGGCGGCATCGACTCGACGATCGTCGTGGGATTGATGTCGCAGTTGGCTCGCGAGCCGGTCCGGACGTTTTCGATCGGTTTCCCGGTGGCCGAGTTCGACGAGACGCGCTATGCTCGAGTGGCGGCGCAACGGTTCGGCACGATCCACGAAGAGTTCGAGGTGCAGCCGGACGCGATGGCGATTTTGCCGCGGCTGGTGTGGCACTACGACGAACCGATGGCCGACAGCTCGGCGGTGCCGACGTGGTACGTCTCGGAGTTGACCCGCCGGCGCGTCACCGTGGCCCTCAGCGGCGACGGCGGCGACGAGTTGTTCGCCGGCTATCCGCGCTATTTGGCCGTGTGGCTGGCCGAAGGGTTCGATCGGCTGCCGAGCGTGTTGCGGCGTTGGTTGGCGGGCGGCTATTGGCAGCGGCTCCCGTCGGGCACGCGGCAAAAATCGCTCACGCGCCGTTGGAAGCGATTTGCGGAGATGCTTGAGCGTCCTTCGGCGGAGCGATATTTGGAGTGGATCGCAATTTTCGGCCAGGCGCGTCGGGCCCAGTTGTACAGCGACACGATGGCGGCCGCGGTGGCCGATCACGACCCGTTGGATTTTTTGGCCGAGGCGTTGGCCCGGTGCGACCGCCGCGATCGGGTGACGGCGTTTAGCCTGGCTGATCTGGTCACCTATCTGCCGTGCGATTTGATGACGAAAGTGGACATCGCGTCGATGGCCCACGGGCTGGAATGCCGTCAGCCGTTTTTGGATTACCGCGTCGTGGAGTTGGCCGCCCGGATGCCGCGGCGGCTGAAGTTTCGGTGGGGCTGCGGGAAGCGCATTTTGCGGGAGACGTTTGGGGATTTGATTCCTCGGGAGATTCAAAAGCGGTCGAAAATGGGGTTCGGCGTGCCGCTGGACCACTGGTTTCGGCATGATCTGAAGGATTTCGCTCGAGACGTGCTTTTGGACTCCAAAACCCTCCGGCGGGGCTATTTTCGTCCGGAAGCGGTCCGGCGGTTGTTCGATGAGCACCAGCAAAATCGTTTCAATCATGGTTATCGGCTCTGGTCGCTGCTGATTCTGGAGCTTTGGCACCGGCAGTGGCTCTAGATCGAGGGTGAAAAGCCGCGGTCGTCCGCCCGGTTCTGCTCTTTATTTGGGCCGTCGAAACCGATAGAATTCGCATCGCAAGTTGCTTCGGTTCCAGACCATGCTATAGTCGAGAGTCACGAAGACATTTCAACGAGGGGCTGGAAATGAAGGATGTTTTGGCCGTCATTTTGGCCGGCGGAAAGGGGTCGCGGCTCGATCCGTTGACCCGCGATCGGGCTAAGCCTGCGGTGCCGTTCGGCGGGGCCTATCGGATCATCGATTTCACGCTGTCGAACTGTTTGAACAGCGGGATCCGCAAAAATCTCGTGCTGACGCAGTACAAGGCGATGAGCCTGGATCGGCACATCAATCTCGGCTGGCAGTCGTATTTTTGTCGCGAGCTGGGCGAGTTCATCGACGTGGTGCCGCCGCAGCAGCGCATCGACGAGCATTGGTATCAAGGCACGGCCGACGCGGTCTATCAAAACATCTATACGATCGAAAAGGAGCGTCCGAAGTACGTCATCATCCTGGCCGGCGACCACATCTACAAGATGAACTACGCCAAGATGATCGAACGCCACATCGAGAACAACGCCGATGCGACCATTGCGACGTTGAAGTTTCCGGTCGAGGTGGCCGCGCGTCAGTTCGGCGTGTTGGAGATCGACGCGGATCATCGCGTGTTGGGATTCGAGGAGAAGCCCGAGCGTCCAAAATCCGTTCCGGGCGATCCGAAACATGCGCTGGCCTCGATGGGCGTGTATGTGTTCACGGCCCGATTCCTGTTCGAGCAGCTTTGTCTGGATGCGACGCGCCACGGCAGCCTGCACGATTTCGGCCACAACCTGATCCCCGCGGTCATCCATACCCATCGCGTTTTCGCGTTTCCGTTTACGGACGAAAACCGAAAGAAGGACGCCTACTGGCGCGACGTGGGCACGTTGGACGCGTACTTCGACGCGAACATGGACCTGATTTCCGTCGATCCGCAGCTCAACATGTACGACGGCGAGTGGCCGATTCGGACGTATCAGCCGAACCTGCCGCCGCCGAAGTTCGTTTTCGCCGAGCAGGGCGAGTCGGCTCGTCGCGGTCAGGCGCTCGACAGCATCGTTTGTCAGGGCTGCATCGTTTCGGGCGGCCAGATCGAACGGTCGATCGTCGGGCCGGACTCGCGCATCAACAGCTACGCGCACATTGAAGATTCGATCTTGTTCGACAATGTGGACGTGGGCCGTTACGCGCGCATTCGTCGCGCGATTCTGGACAAAGGCGTCCATGTGCCCGCCGGGATCGAAATCGGCTACGACCATGAGTTGGACCGCAGTCGAGGGTTCACCGTGACGGACCGCGGCGTGACGGTCATCGCCAAGACGCACGGTCTGGAGCATTTTGCCGAGAAAGATCGGTAAGACGCGATTCCTAGTCGCCAGCGTGCATTTCTCTGCGAGAACGCCGGGCCGTTTTCCCAAAAGACGTTGCTCATCGTCTGCGGGATCTTTGCGGAACGGCGGGCGTTGGGTCGTGCGCAAAAAAAGGGCCCCCGGAAAAGCTGTGTCCCAGGGGGGCTAAGGACACGACACTGTTCCGGGAGCGATTGGACGCAAGGTCGCCCCTCACGGTCCGTGTCTAAGTCGCGGGCCGCTCGACGGCGACAGGCAGTTTTTTCGGTTTTGAAGCGAGCCGCTCGCATCCATGCCAGCGGCCCTTCGCTTCATGGTCCGCAGAGTTTCCGCCCGCAAGCGGACAACCCCAGATGCAGACCCATCCACGTGGATTCACTCTTGAGGTGGCGAGAATAGGGCATTCGGCCGATTGCGTCAAGGTCGATTTTTCGGGGAAAAAGATCGGACATTCGGGAGTTTTTCAGGGCCCGCCGGGCCGCAATTCGCTCTGGCGTCGATGGGGCCGTTTTGCTACACTTCTCCGCGCGATGTTTTTTGGGAAAGGAGTAGCCATGCTCGGAAAATGGATGTTCCGGTGGTGGATGGCCCTCGGTGCGCTGGGCGCCGTGGCGGCAGTTTCGCATGCGGCTTCTTGGAGCGATCTGTTTTCGTTGCGCGGCGTGGAGGCCGATCCCGAAAAGTCCTACGTGCTGAGCGAGGACAATGGGCCGTGGCTCATCATGGCGTGCAGCTTCTCGGGCGAAGGCGCTGAGAAACAAGCCCGTGAGTTGGTCTACGAATTGCGCAAACGTTACAAGCTGCCGGCCTACACCTACGAGGGACATTTCGATCCGGGCGAGGCAGAGGGACGCGGCTTGGACGAATTCGGTCGTCCTCGTAAGTTCGCCTACATGAAATACAAGGACAGCAAGGACAAGGAAAAGGCCCGGCATCCTAAATTGACCGAAATGGCCGTGTTGGTCGGCAACTATTCAAGCGCCGACGACGAGGAGGCCAAAAAGACGTTGCAAAAGGTCAAGTACGCCACGCCCGACGCTTTGGCCATTAAAGAAGGCAAGAAAACCAATCAGACCTTGACCGGATGGCGCATACTTCAGCGTCAGGTTTACGAGGCGATGGGCAGCGAGAGAAAAGACCTTGGTCCGATGGGCCGCGCTTTTTTGGTTCCCAATCCGATGCTTCCGCCGGACTATTTCGCCCAGCGAAACGTCGTCGATCCATTGGTCGCTGACATGAACAAGAGCGCCGAGTTCAACCTGTTGGAATGTCCCGGTCGATACACGGTGCAAGTGGCCACGTTCCGAGGCGAGACGGTCATTAAACAGGAAGACATCCGCGCCATCCAAGAGGGGCGAAAGATGATGAAGAGCGGGTTGGCCGACGCCGCCGACAAAGCCCATCGCTTGGCCGAGGCGTTGCGCATCCACGGCTACGAGGCCTACGAGTTCCACGATCGCACCATGAGCATGGTCACCGTGGGCAGTTTTCAGTCGATCGGATCCCAGGACGCCAACGGCAAAATGGTCCTCCATCCCAAGGTGCTCCGAATCATTCAGGTTTTCGGGAGCGATCCGAACGCAACGCAAAAGCTGAGGCCGGAATCCGAGCAGATCTTGAAGTCGACGGGCATGGACCAGTACGCTCACGCGGACGTTAAATCCTTGGTGGGCATCCCGTTCGATTTGCAGCCCAAACCGATCCAAGTTCCCAAGCGGTCGTTCAGCACCGCAATGAGGGGACAGCCGTAGCGGCGGCTGGCGGTCGGTGCCGAGAACGCTATACTGGGGTCTTTTCACCACGGTATCATCGTCTACACACGTCCATGCTTGTTCTCGGCACTGCGAATCGTAAAAAAGGACTCGAATTGGCCCAATTGCTGCGACCGGTCGGCGTGGAGTTGAAAACGCTGGCCGATTTCGGCGTCGATTTCGAGGTTGTCGAGGACGGCGACACGTTCGCGGCCAACGCGCGGTTGAAGGCCGCCGGCTATGCGCGGCACCTCGGCCGTTGGGTGTTGGCCGACGACAGCGGGCTGGAGGTGGATGCGTTGGACGGCCGGCCTGGTGTGTTTTCGGCCCGCTACAGCGGCCCGGACGCCGACGACGCATCCAACAACCGGCTCGTGTTGCAGCAGTTGGGCGACCTGCCGTTGGATCGTCGCACGGCGCGGTTCGTCTGCCACATCGCCGTGGCCGATCCGCAAGGCGCGGTGGTGGCCGAAAGCGAGGCCGCCTGTCGCGGTCGGATGCTGTTCGGGCCGCGCGGCTCGGGCGGTTTCGGATACGATCCGCTGTTTGAAATTGTCGAATATCATCGCGCGTTCGGCGAGTTGGGCGTGGGCGTGAAGGCCCACCTGAGCCATCGCTCGCGCGCCGCCTGCCGATTGATTCCCCAACTGACGCGGCTGGCCGACGCCGGAAAAATTTGACGGCACGGACCCGATCGCCACCGGAAATCGTCCAAGAAAAATGTCTCCGAAAGACGCCATTCCGCCCGAAGACGAATTTGAGTTCGCCGAACCGTCCGCCGCCGCGCCGCTGTCGGCTCCGATGGCTTACGAAGACCAGGCTCGGTGGTGGCTCGCCAACGTCTATCAAGGCGACCAGGTTCCGCAGTTCACGCCCCGCGCAATCATTAGCGGCATGGCGATCGGCGGCATCATGTCGATCTCCAATCTCTACGTGGGCCTGAAGACCGGTTGGGGCCTAGGCGTGACCATCACGGCGTGCATCATTGCTTTTGCGGTGTTTCGCGCGATGGAGGCGATTGTGCCGGCCTATCGCCGCCGGCCGTTCTCGGTGCTCGAAAATCTGACGATGTCGAGCGCGGCCAGTGCGGCGGGCTACATTTCATCGGCCGGGCTGGTCTCGTCGATTCCTGCGTTGTACATGGCCACCGGACGGGCGTTGACGTGGTGGGAAATGATGCTTTGGCTTGGCGCCGTTGCGCCGTTGGGCGTCTGCATGGCCATCCCGTTGAAACGCCAGTTGATCAACATCGACCAGTTGCCCTTTCCGACCGGCATCGCCACGGCTGAGACGCTCCGAGGCATCCATGCGGCCGGCGTCGAGGCCATGCAAAAGGCCAAGGCCCTGCTATGGACCGCGTTGGCCGGCTTCGGCGTCAAACTTTGGGCCAGCCTCGGCCTGATCGGCGTCTCGTTGAAGGAGCGATTCGCATTGCCGCAGGCGTGGTGCGAGCGGCTCGATCGGTGGACGCTGCCCGACGCGCTGCCGCTCTGGCCGGGCCAGCAGGGCCTGATCGATCGGCTGACCCTCGGATTCGAGGGCTCGACGATCATGGTCGCGGCCGGCGCGATCATGGGCATCCGCGTCGGCGTGTCGCTCTTGGTGGGCGCGGTCATTTATTACGGCGTGCTGGCGCCGCAATTGATCGAACGGGGCGTCATTCCCGGCGACGGTTATCGAGAGATCGTCAAGTGGATCCTTTGGCCCTCGACTGCGATGATGGTCGTGTCCGGGCTGCTGGCGTTCGCCATGCGATGGCGGACGATCGGCCGGGCGTTCGGCGAGTTGGTGGCCATCTTCGGCGGTGGGGACCGACACCGCGACCCGTTGGCCGACGTTGAGGCGCCGGCCTCTTGGTTCATCCTCGGCGTTTTGCTGTCGGGCTCGGCGTGCGTCGTGCTCGGCATGTGGCGATTTCAAATCAGTTGGTGGATGGGCATCGTGGCCGTCGCGCTGACGTTTCTGCTGTCGATCGTCGCGGCCCGCGCAACCGGCGAGACCGACATCACGCCGATAAGTGCGATGGGCAAGATCACGCAGCTTGCCTATGGCGTGATCGCACCGTCCAACATGACCACCAACCTGATGACGGCTTCGATCACCGCCGGGGCCGCGTCGCATTCGGCCGATCTGCTGACCGATCTGAAGTCGGGCTATCTGTTGGGCAGCAATCCGCGCCGGCAGACGTTGGCCCAATTTTTCGGCGTCGTGGCCGGCATTCTGTTTTGCGTGCCAATCTACACGATCGTCGTCAAAACGCCAACGCCGGCGGCGGACGGATCGCAGCCAGCCGCGGCCGAAACCAATCTCGGCACGGCGCAACTGCCGGCCCCGTCGGCCAAAGTTTGGGCGGCCGTGGCCGAGGTGCTCAACCGAGGGCTTGACGGATTGCCGCCGGGCGCCATTTGGGCCATGGTGATCGGCGGTGCGCTGGGCGCCGCACTGACGCTGGCCGAAGAGTTTCTGCCGCGCCCTTGGGTGCGGTGGCTGCCGTCGGCCACAGGGTTGGGAATCGCCGGCGTCGTGCCCGCATCCAACTCGATCTCGATGTTCCTCGGCGCGCTGATCGCATGGCTGTGGACCAAGTGGAACGCAAAAAGCGCCGAAAAATACGTCATTAGCGGCTCGTCGGGCCTGATCGCCGGCGAATCGCTCACGGGCGTGGCCGTGATTCTTTGGCTCGAAGGTCCGCATCTTTGGGAGGCCCTTCGAGCCGCGCTGTGGTAAACTCAAGCGTCTTGGACCGCCGGTGCATTGTGCGGGGACGACCATGTCCGACTTTATTCAGGAACGACACAAACCGGCGACGACGCTGGATCGGCCACGCGAGCTGATCGTGGCGTGTCCGCCGATGCGGAGCAACGTCAATTTGTCGCGGATCATGCGCGCGGCGGGCTGCTGCGGCGTGACGCGGATCGTCTGTTGTGGAAACGCCCGACCGATCGGCAAAATCGCCCGCGACGCCGGCGAGGTGCTGCACGTCGAGGTGCATCGCACGTTGCCGCCGGTGCTCGAACGATTGCGAGCCGAGGGGTTTACGATCGTCGGACTGGAGCAGACTTCAAACGCCGTATCGATCTTCGAGTTCGCGTTTCCTCGAAAAACCGTGTTGGTGGTCGGCAACGAGCGTTCGGGCATCGAGCCCGAGGTGTTGCACATGGTCGACCGTGTCGTCGAAATTCCGGTTTACGGGCGACCCTACGCCCACAACGCGGCCACGGCCACGGCCATCGCGATGTACGAATACTGTCGGCAGTATCCGCGAGGGTAGTCGCTTTCCAAAGAGATCAAGACTTTTCGGGACGGTTCAAGCCGCCGAAACGCCGTTGCCGAGCGGCGTAGCTGGCCAGCGCGGCGTGCAGTTGTCGCTCGTCGAAGTCGGGCCAGCAAACGTCGGTCACCCAAAGCTCAGCATAGCTGATCTGCCACAGCAGAAAATTGCTCACGCGCATTTCGCCGGCCGTGCGGATCAGCAGGTCGGGATCGGGCATGCCGGCCGTATCGAGCCGGTCGGACAGCAACGGTTCGGTGACGGCCTCGGGGGCCAGTTCGCCGCGTCGCACCTCGTCGGCCACGCGACGAACGGCGTCGACGATTTCGGCGCGGCCGCCGTAGTTGATCGCCAGACAGACGCACAAGCCCGTGTTGGCGGCGCTCTGGCGGACCGTTTCGTCCAATTCCCGCAAGGCGCCGTCGGGCAATCCTTCGCGTCGGCCGATCCATCGCACGCGAATGTTGCGATCCAGCACGTGCGCGCGTTCGTTGACCAGATAGTGCTCGAGCAGTTGCAGCAGGAAGTCGAGCTCCTCGACCGGCCGCTTCCAGTTTTCGCTCGAAAGGCAGTAGAGCGTGAGTTGTTCGATGCCTAGCCGGGCGCATTCCTCAGTCACTCGGCGAACGCTCGTCGCGCCGGCTCGATGGCCTTCGGCGCGCGGCAGCCCGCGCTGTCGGGCCCAACGGCCGTTGCCGTCCATGATGACGGCGATGTGCCGCGGCAGCCGCTCACGCGGAATCTCGAACTCCATAGACTACGTTCCTTCGGCTTGCTCGGCGAACATCGTCTGCCGGCGATCGGGCCCGACCGACACCACCTCAATCGGGCGCGCCAACAACGTGCTGATGCGGTCGAGATATTTTTGGGCGTTCGCGGGCAGGTCCGCCAGTCGCTGCGCGCCGCGGATCTCTTGCTGCCAGCCGGGCAGCGTTTCGTAGATCGGCACGACCCGCCGCAGGTCATCCACGTGGCTCGGAAAATCGGTGATCCGCCGGCCGTCCAACTCGTAGGCCGTGCAAATTTTCAGTTCGGGCAGCTCGCTCAGCACGTCCAGCAGCATGACGGCCAGCGTGTCGATGCCGCTCAGTCGGGTCGTGTAGCGGGCCGCGACCGCGTCGAACCAGCCGCAACGTCGCGGCCGCCGCGTCACGGTTCCGTATTCGTTGCCGCAGCGACGGATGTGCTCGCCGATGTCGTTGTCCTGCTCGGTCGGGAACGGACCGCCGCCGACGCGGGTGGTGTAGGCCTTGACGATGCCGACCATCTTGGTGATGTAGCGGCCCGGCACGCCCGAACCGGCCGACACGCCGACGCCCGAACTGTTGCTGCTGGTGACGAATGGGAACGTGCCGTGGTCGATGTCCAACAGGGCGCCCTGCGCGCCTTCGAGCAACACGCGGCGACCGGCCTCCAGGGCATCGAGCAGATAGGCCGTTGTGTCGGCCACATACGGGCGAAGTCGCTCGGCGTAACCGTGGTAGGCTTCAAAGATTTTTTGCGGATCCAAAGGCTCGCCGCCCGCGCCGAGTCGGCCGAGTATTTCATTTTTTGCCTTGGCAATCAGCTCGATCCGCGTGCGGAAGTCGGGGCGATACATGTCGCCGAGCCGGACGGCCAACGAGCGGCCCACCTTGTCGCGATAGCAAGGGCCGATGCCGCGCATCGTCGTGCCGATCGCCTCGCCGCCGGCGCATTGTTGGTCCAACAGCCGATCTTCCTCGAAATGCCAGGGGAAAATCACATGGGCGCGGTCGCTGAGCATCAAATTCTTTTCGATGCGAACTCCGCGTCCGGCAAGTCCGTCGATCTCGCCCAACAGGCTGGCTGGATTCATCACGACCCCGCCGGCAATGACGCACTGCACCTCGGGTCGAAAAATGCCGCTGGGCACCAGCGACAACTTGAACGTCTGGCCGTCGCGGACCACCGTGTGGCCGGCGTTGGCCCCGCCCTGATAGCGGACCACGATGTCGTGCCGCTCGGTGAGCAGATCGACGATCTTTCCCTTGGCCTCGTCGCCCCACTGCAGTCCGATCACGCAAGTTGCAGACACCGTACGGCCCTCGATCACTAAAAGAAGTCTCGAAAATGGCAAACGCATCAATTTAGCATCGGAAGTTCACGATGGTCAAGCGGGATAGTTCTTTAGGGCTATGACCATGTGACTCTACGGAACTATCCGAGCGGTGTTTTTTGGCCGTTTTGCGGGCGGTTTTGAATTAGAATAGAGAAAGCGGAGATTTTCGAAGAGCCGCAGTGCGAGGTCAAAGGATTCCCATGCAGATTCGTTTGGGATTTTATGTTGTGGCGGGATGGTTGTGCCTGACGGCACCGCTGGCGGCGCAATTCAAAGAGGGGGAGCCGTCGGGCATCAAGACCGGCGAGAGCAAGATGACCCGGTGGCAGGTCGGCGCGGTCGTCAAAGCGTCGGGCGGGGCGTGCAAGACGCTCAGCGGGTACGTGCCGGTGCCCACCAATTGGCCCGAGCAGCAAGTCACCACGGTGGCGGAGGACGTCGGTCCGGAGGCCAAAATCTCGTTCGACACCGTCGACGGCGGCGTGCGGATCATGAACATCCGGATCGGTTACATTCCGACTGGCCAAACGGTAAAGGTTTTGCAGACGTTTGAGATACGGCGGAGCGTGATTTTGCCGCCGGAAAAAACGGACAACTATGTGATTCCCGATCCGAAAAAACTGCCGCGAGATATCCACGCCTATTTGTTGCCGAGTCCGAAAATCGAGTCCCGCGACCCGAAAATCCGGGAATTGGCCAAGACGGTGGGCGTCGACAAAGAAAAGGCGTGGGACCACGTCGAGGCGATTTACGATTGGGTTCGCCAGAAGGTGCAATACAAAAAAAACATGCCGTTGCGGGGCGCGTTGGCGGCGTTGAAGGACGGCACGGGCGATTGCGAGGATATGACGTCGTTGGTGATCGCCATTTGTCGGGCGGCGGACATCCCGGCTCGCACCGTGTGGGTGCCCGGCCATTGCTACCCTGAGTTTTATTTGGAGGACGAGCAGGGGAAGGGGCATTGGTTCCCGTGTCAAATTTCGGGTTCGCGGGAATTTGGGGGGATCAAGGAGTTGAGGCCGATTCTGCAAAAAGGCGACAATTTTCGTCCCCCGCGAGGCGGCCGTGATCGGCAGCGTTACATGGCCGAGCATCTCAGCGGCAAGCCCGCACCCGGCGGAGGAACGCCGCAGGTGCAATTTGTCCGCCAACAGGTTTTTCAGTAGAAACGAGGAAAGCCGCTCTTGCAAAGCGCGGGACAAAGCCGGAAACTAAGAGCTTCCGGCAAAAGAAGGAGTCTTTCACGACCTCGTGCCGCTGGCGGTTGCACTGCGTCCGCTGTTCGGCGGGACAAGTTCGCTTGATCGCGAGGCTCGGAGGCCAGTTCGGCGTTTTTTTGGCGCAAGAAGAAAATCATGAGCAATTCGTCGAAACCGAAATACGCCACATTGGCCGATTGGGACGCCGCGTACCGCGATGGCACGCCGCCCTGGGACATTGGCAAGCCGCACGCCGAGTTGACTCACGTGTTGGATGAATATCGTTTGAAGCCGGAGACGGTGTTGGAGATCGGTTGCGGCACGGGTTCGGACGCGATCGTGTTGGCGCGACGTCGGTTCGAGGTGACGGCCGTCGACGGTTCGCCGATTGCGTTGGAGCGGGCGCGGCTTCGGGCCGAGCGGTGCGACGCGCTGCTGCGATTCGTGCTGGCCGACATTTTTGAGTTCGCCCGGTCGGCGGGCCAGTTCGATCTGGTCTACGACAGCGGCGTCTATCATTCTTTGCGTCAGGTGAATCTTGGGCGTTTTCTCGACGTGCTGTGGCGCGTCACTCGGCCCGGTTCCTATTATCTCTGCCTGGCCGGCGCGCCGCGCGATGCGGACGAGGAAGGGCCGCCGGCCGTCGCCGAAGAAGAAATTCACAACGAGTTGGGCCGACTGTTCGAGTTCCTCCACGTCCGACCCATTCGGCTGGAGAGCCTCAACCATCCCGCCGGCTATCCCGGCTGGTCTTGCTTGATGCGGCGTCCTCTGGTCGAAGGGAAAGCATGAGCGAAGAACAATCGATCGATCCGCAACTGGTCGAACAGACGAAACAGCAAATCCGCTCGTTGGTTGCGGAGGTCGCTCAACTGTCCAAGAGCGACGTCAGCCCCGAGCAATTTTATAGCGAATTTTTGCCGCGCGTGGTGTCGGCGTTGGCCGCAGCGGGCGGGGCCGTGTGGACGCTCAACGCCGAGAGCCGATTGACGCTCCAGTTTCAGATCAATATTCAAGAGGCCCGCATCCGCGACTCCGAAGCCAGCGAGGCCCAACACGCCCGGCTGTTGTATCAGACGCTGGCCGGCGGCCAGGGGTTGCTGATGCCGCCGCATTCCGGCGCGGGCCAAAGCGATGGGCCCGATCAGGAAACGCCCGCCGCCAATCCGACCGATTTTCTGCTGGTGCTCGGCCTGTTGAAGACCGATTTGGAGACGGTCGGCGTGGTCGAGATTTTCCAGCGGCCCGAGGCCGGTCCCACCGCACAAAAGGGCTATCTGCGATTCCTCTCGCAAATGTGCGATCTGGCCGGTGATTTTCTGAAGAGTCATCAACTACGACATTTTTCGCATCGGCAGACGCTTTGGACCCAATTGGAGGATTTCACCCGGGCGGTCCACGCCTCGCTCGATCTGCGAGAAACCGCGTACACGATCGCCAACGAAGGCCGCCGATTGATCGAGTGCGACCGGCTGAGCGTGGCCCTCAGCAAGGGAAATCGCTGTCAAGTGGAGGCCATCAGCGGGCAGGACATGTTCGACAAACGGTCGAATATCGTCCGACTGTTGGATCGACTGACCTCGGCGGTGGTGCGAAGCGGCGATCCGGTCTGGTACACCGGCGATACGCGCGACATGCCGCCGCAGGTCGAAGAATCCGTTCAGGAATACGTCGACGAGTCGCATTCCAAAACCGTGGCCGTGTTGCCGCTCCGGCGTCCTTCGCCGGCGGAGAAAGAAGAATCGGACAAATCGCGGGAGCCGGACCATCCGATCGGCGCGCTGGTGATTGAGCAGATCGAAGACAGCCGCGTGTCGGGCAATCTGGTGCAGCGGGCCGAGGTGGTCAGCCGGCACAGCGCCGCGGCACTGGCCAACGCCGTGGAACACCAGAATTTGTTCTTGATGCCGTTGTGGCGCGCGATCGGCAAGTCGCGTTGGGTCGTCGAGGCCCGGACGCTGCCCAAGACGCTCAGCATCGGAGGGGCCGTGTTGCTGGTGGTGCTGCTGATTGGCGTCTGGCCCGCGCAGTTCACCGTCGAGTCGAAAGGCACGTTGGAGCCTGCCGCCCGACAAGATATTTTCGCCGGCGTCGACGGCGTGGTGCAGGAGTTGGACTGCCAACACGGCCAGATGGTCCGCAAGGATCAGGTGCTGGTCAAGCTTCGCAACACCGAACTGGCCGCCACGCTGGCCGACCTTCAGGGCCAACGCATGGCGGCCGGCGAGCGATTGCTCTCGGTGCAGCGGGCGTTGGTCGGCGAGAAAAAACTGAGCCCCGATCAGCGCAATCAACTGGAGGGCGAGCAGGCCGAATTGTGGCAGAAACAACAATCGCTCAACGTCCAATGGGGACTGTATCGAACCAAAGAGGCGGATTTGGCCGTCCGAAGTCCACTGGACGGCGTCGTGGTCACGTGGGACCTGAAGAATCGGCTCATGTACCGAACGGTGCAGCGAGGTCAGGTGCTGCTGCGCGTGGCCGATCCAAACGGGCCGTGGCAACTGGAACTCACCATGCCCGAGCACCGCATGGGCCATTTGATGTTGGCGCAGCAAAAACTCTACCGCCGTCTGCGCGAACGATTTTGCGAACTGGTGCGCGAGCAGACCCGGGCGAAATTGGGCGATGCCGCTACGGATGAAGAAGTCGAAAAAGCGGTTGAGGCGGCATCGACCGACACGCCCGATGAAAAACTTGGCCGGCGAATCCGCGAGTTGGCGCCCGACCAACCGTGCGAGGATCGGTTGAAGGTGTCGTATATTTTGGCGACCGAACCGGGCACGCCCCGCTACGGCACGGTCGAAGAGATTCACCGCAGCGCCGAGGTGCGCGGCGAAGACGGCAACACGGTGCTGATCAAGGTGGCGATCGACAAGACCGAGCTGCCCGACCTTCGGCCCGGAGCGACCGTCACCGCCAAGGTCGACTGCGGCCGCAGCCTGTTCGGCTACGTGTTGTTGCACGACGTCCTTGCGTTTATTCAATCGAGAATTCTGTTCCGATATTTTTAGAGGCCGCCGGGCGCTGCGAGTCGCCCGATCGCAAAAAGACCTTTGGGGAGCGTGTGGACCTATTTCAGGAACGTCGAGGTGTCGCCATGCGAGGATGGATGGGTTGTTGTTTGGGGCTGTTTCTCGCGTCATCGCTTTGGGCGGCCGAGCCCAAGATCACGTTGCCGAACTGTCTGTTGGCGTTGGACGAAGAGGTACAAGTGCCCGCGCAGGCGGCCGGCGTCCTGCTGAAGATCCCCGTTCGGGAGGGCCAGCAGGTGACCGTCGGCGAGTTGTTGGCCCAGATCGACGACAACGTTCGTCTCGCGCAACAGCAAGTTGCGGAGTACAAATTGAAGGCGGCCAAGAAACAGGCCGAGGACGATACGGCGATCCGTTACGCCCAGGCGGCTGCATTGGTGGCCGAAGCGGAATACGAGCAGGCCATGGATGCCAACAAACGCGTTGCGGGCGTGGTGCCGCAAGCCGATGTGCGGCGATTGCTGCTGACGCATCGTCAGATGGTGCTGTCGATCGAAAAATCGGAAAAGGAGCGGGAGATCGCCGGCTATCAAGCTCAGGTGAGCGAGGCCGAGTTGCGGGCGGCCGACGCGGAGCTGAAGAATTACCGGCTCGTCTCGCCACTGAACGGCGAGGTCATCGAGCTTTCGCGTCACGAAGGCGAGTGGGTGCAGGCGGGCGATCCGATCATGCGTCTGTTGCGGCTTGACCGGCTGCGCGTCGAAGGGTTTTTGAACGCCAAGGAGTATTCGCCCGCCGAGTTGGAGAATCGGCCCGTTCGGGTCGTCGTCACGTTGGCCCGCGGTCGGCAGGAGATGTTCCCGGGCAAGATCGTGTTCGTCAAACCGTTGATTCAGGCGGGCAACCAATTTTTGGTGCGGGCTGAGGTTCAAAACCGGCGGCAAAACAACGCCTGGGTGCTTCGGCCAGGCATGAACGTGGACATGACCATCGAACTGCAATAACAAGGCGCGAGACGGTTGCGGACAAGGCGATGTTTTTCGCCCTCCGTCCGCGGCCGTTTGTCTTTCGTTTTCATGGTGAGTTTGCGCGACAGTCTGTTGTCGAGTTCCGCTCGGAGTCTGCCGATCCGAAAGCGGCCCGACTTAGTCTCGCAGCGCGAGCACTATCTGGGCCGGGCCTATTGGGTCGTCAAGGACCCGGTGGGGTTGAACTATTTTCGGTTCCAGGAAGAAGAATACGCCCTGTTGAACATGCTCGACGGGCAGACCAGCCTGGACGAGATCAAAGAGCGGTTCGAGGCGGAGTTCCCACCGCAAAAGATTACGTTGGAAGAGTTGCAGCAATTTTTGGGCATGTTGCACCGCAGCGGTCTGGTGTTGGCCGACGCGGCCGGTCAGGGCCGTCAGCTCCACGAACGCCGCAACGAACGAAAACGCCGCGAGTTGCTGGCCGCGGTGAGCAACGTTCTCTGCATCCGCTTCAAAGGCTTCGACCCCGAGCGTTTGCTGACGCGAATCTATCCGTGGGTCCGATGGTTGTTTTCGCCGGCGGCCGTGGCCGTGTGTCTGTTGTTGGCGCTGTCGGCCTTGACGCTGGTGACGGTCGAGTTCGATCGGTTTCACTCAAAACTGCCCGAGTTTCACCAGTTTTTCAGCGTCCACAACGGGTTTTTGTTGGTGCTGACGCTGGCCGTGACGAAGATTCTGCACGAGTTCGGCCACGGGCTGTCGTGTAAACATTTCGGCGGCGAGTGCCACGAGATGGGCGTCATGGTGCTGGTGTTGACGCCGTGCCTCTATTGCAACGTGTCGGATTCGTGGATGTTGCCGAACAAATGGCATCGGGCGGCCATCGGCGCGGCCGGCGTCTACGTCGAGTTGGTGTTGGCGTCGATCGCCACGCTGTTGTGGTGGTTTTCCAGGCCGGGGCTTTTCCAGTTTCTTTGCCTGGACGTTATGTTCATTTCGTCGATCACCACGGTGATGTTCAACGCCAATCCGCTGCTGCGCTACGACGGCTATTACGTGCTGGCCGATCTGATGGAGATCCCCAACCTGCGACAAAAGGCCACGGCGATTTTGACGCGCACCTTGAATCAATGGTGCTTGGGCCTTGAGCCGCCTGACGATCCTTTCTTGCCGCAGCGACATCAGTTGTTTTTCGTTTTGTATTCGATCGCCGCCGCGGTGTATCGCTGGGTGATCACTTTTTCGATTTGTTGGTTTCTGTACCGATTGTTCTTGTCCTATGATCTGGAGGTCATTGGACAGGCCGTCGTGTTGGCGTCGTTGTGGGGGTTGTTGATTATGCCGCTCTATCACGCAGGCAAGTTCTTTTACGTGCCCGGCCGGATCGACCAGATCAAAAAGCCGCGGTTTTATACGAGCGCGGGCGTCTTCGGCGCCTTGGTGCTCGCGGTGTTGTTTTTGCCGCTGCCGCACAGCGTGATGTGCACGCTTGAGGTCCAGCCGCGCGACGCCGATCCGGTCTACATCGACGTGGCCGGCAAACTGGTTCGGTGCGACGTCGTGCCCGGCCAGCAAGTGAGCAAAGGCCAGCCGCTCGGCGAAATTCAAAGCCTCGAAACCGACGTGGCCGTCGCTCGGCTCGAAGGCTCCATCAAGGAATATGGCGCGAAACGAGAGAGCCTCAGGCAACAGAGCATCCGCAATCCGCGCGCCGCCGATGAAATGCCGCAAGTGACCGAGGCGTTGCGAGCCTTTGAGGATCAACTGAAAGAAAAGCAGCGGGATCAGCAGCGGTTGCACCTGACGGCGCCGCAGGCCGGCGCGGTGTTGCCGCCGCCACTGACGGTCCGTCACGATCCGCCCGACGAACGACTGTCCGTGTGGGCTGGCACGCCGTTGGACCCCGAAAATGTTGGCGCGTTTTTTGAGGCGGGCACGCTGTTCTGTCAGATCGGCGATCCCAAGCGGCTCGAAGCCGTGCTGGTCGTCGATCAAGCGGACCGCAATCTGGTTCGGGCCGGACAGACCGTCGACTTGAAACTTGAGGGACTGCCATTCAAAACCTTCCGCGGCACGATCACCGAAATCGCCGAATCGGAACTGAAAATCATGCCCAAGCGGCTTGCGACCACCTCGGGCGGCGAGTTGCCGACCAAAACCGATCCCGACACCGGCATCCAGCGTCCGCAGAGCACGTCCTATCAGGCCCGGGTTCCACTGGACGATCCCGACGGCCTGGTGCGGTTGGGCATTCGCGGCCAAGCCCGCGTCTACACCGATTGGATCACGCTGGGTACGCGGTTTTGGCGGCTGGTCCACCAGCTATTTAATTTTAAAGTGTGAGCCGCGTTTTTTGTCGTGCGACGGGTGGGCAACGGCGGCCGTGTTTTTTATAATGCCATTCCATCCACGAACGTCACAGAAGGAGCGGTCTGGTGTGTGAAAAAGTGATCATCATCGGCAGCGGCCCCGCCGCCTGGACGGCCGCGATTTATTGTGCCCGGGCGTCGTTGAACCCCTTGGTGTTCGAGGGCGCGGTGACCGAGGAAAACCGTTTGGCCGGCACGCTGCCGTTGGGCCAATTGTCGTTGACGACCGAGGTCGAAAATTTTCCGGGGTTTCCCGTCGGCGATCTGACCGCGTATCTCGACCATGCGATCTCGGCGGATCGTCGGGCGATGATGGCCCCGCACGGCAAACAGGGCGCCAGCGGTCCGGAGTTGGTCGAACTGATGCGTCAGCAGGCCGTCAATTTCGGCGCGCGCATTGTGACCGACGACATCGTGGACGTGGATTTTTCGGCTCCTCCGTTCCAATTGACCGCTTTGGAGGGCGGAATCCATCAGTCTCATGCGGTGATCGTGGCGACCGGCGCGCGGGCCAACTATTTGGGGCTGCCGTCCGAGGAGGCATTCAAAAACCGCGGCGTCAGCGCCTGTGCGGTGTGCGACGGCGCACTGCCGCGATTCCGCAACAAACCGCTGGTGGTGGTCGGCGGCGGCGACTCGGCCGTCGAAGAAGCCGATTACTTGACAAAGTTCGCCTCGACGGTTTTTTTGGTCCATCGCCGAGCGGAGCTTCGCGCGTCGCGGATCATGGCGCAGCGGGCCCAAAACCACCCAAAAATCAAAATCCTTTGGAATCGCACGCTGGCCGAGGTGTTGGGCAACGACAAGGACGGCGTAACCGGCGCTCGATTGGCCAGCACCGTCGGCGATCCGGACTTGCACGTGGACGCGACTGGCGTGTTCGTGGCGATCGGCCACACACCCAATACGGCTTTTTTGAAGGGGCGGCTCGCCTTGACTGACAAACAATACATTCGCTGGACAACGCCGGCTCGGACGTACACGAGCGTCGAAGGGGTGTTCGCCGCCGGCGACGTGGCCGACGATTACTACCGCCAGGCGATCACGGCGGCCGGCAGCGGTTGTATGGCCGCATTGGACGCCGAACGATGGCTGGCGGCCAAGGGTTTTTGATGGAGGGCAAGCGAACGACGATCATTGGCCACGTCGCGCCGCGTCGGCTGCAAAATGCACCGCCAGCCAGACGGTTGGGCCGTTCGGATCCGTCCACGCCACGCGATGTTTTTGGTGGGCTGGAATTTCCAGGTGTGAGCCCGGCCGCAGCCGCACGGTCTGGCCGTCGTCGAACTCGATCAACGCCTCGCCCTGCAGCACGACGACCCACTCCGACCGATCCTGATCGTACCAAAATCCCGGCGGCGACGTCTGCCCCCGCGAAACGATTCGCTCGATTCGCAGGCCGTCCGCTTCGCAAAGCGTCGTGAACTGTTCCTCGGCCAGGTCGGTGGGCAGCTCGTTCAGCAGATTTTTGGCTTCGTGGATCATGAACACCTAGTTTTATCGCATCCGGCCAAGGAGGTGAAGCGGTCCTCGGGCGGATTGCATCACGGGCGGCGGCGGGTAGAATAAGCGTGTCTTCCCCCCATTTTGAAAGGCAAAACCGATGGAAACGCCTCCGCTGTCCGAGTCCGCTCAACCGTCCGGTCCGCCGTGGATCATCACGCAGCCCGCACCGCCTCGAAAACCGCGGATCTTTCTGTGGATCGTGATGATTTTTTTGGCGTTTGGCCTGTTCGGCTCCTTCGGTTTGAATTTATTGTTGCTGGCGGTTCTCGGCGGTGGCACGCTCGAAGAGCCGCGCGTTCAGGAGCGGTTCGTCTCGCACAACCGGTTCGGCACGGAGAAGGTGGCGATTCTTTCGATCGAGGGCACGATCCTGACCGGCGACGGGTTCGTGAAGCAGCAGATCGACCATGCCCGCAAAGACATCGCCGACGGCAACCTGAAGGCGTTGGTGGTCCGCGTCAATTCGCCCGGCGGCACGATCAACGGCAGCGATTTTATTTTGCACCATTTGCATCAGGTGGCTCAGGAAACGAATATTCCGATCGTCGTCAGTATGGGCGGCATGGCGGCCAGCGGCGGCTATTACGTGTCGATGTGCGTCGGCGATCGGCCCGACACGATCTTTGCGGAGCCGACCACGTGGACCGGTTCGATCGGCGTGGTGATTCCGCACTACAACATCGCCGATCTGATTGAAAAATGGGGCGTCGAAGCCGATCCGATCGCCAGCAATCCACTGAAAACGATGGGCAGCATCGCCCGAAAAATGACCGAGCAGGAAAAACACATCTTTCAAAAACTGGTCGATGACGGTTTCACGCAGTTCAAAGACGCGATTCGGCAGGGACGCCCGAAGTTCCGCGCGGATTCGGCGGCGCTCGACCGTTTGGCCACCGGCCAGGTTTTTACGGCCCAGCAAGCATTGGCCAGCGGATTGGTCGACAAAATCGGGTTTGTGGAGGACGCTGTGGAGCGAGCGATCCGTCTGGCCCATTTGGACGCGGCCAAGGTGAAAGTGGTCCGATACAAGGCTGAGCCGAAACTGTCGGACTTGCTGTTCGGACAAGCGATCGGTCGGACGCCGGTCGATCTGTCGGCCATCTTGGACAGCGCCGCGCCGAAGGCCTATTACTTGTACTGTTGGTGAGATTCAGACGCATCGGCGGCCGGACCCATGCACGCGACGGAATCGTTGCGAGGAGAGTTCACCTCGCGGCCAACCGGAAAAGCCGTCATGACCGCAGTCGGATAGGGCGTCCACAACGACGTCAGTCGTTGGGCATCTTCGACGGTCGGATCCAACCAGAGTTTGGCCGCATCGAAGGACAAGATCACGGGCATCCGATCGTGGACTTCCGCGACCAATCGGTTGGGCGTTGTCGTGAGGATCGTGCACGATTCGACGGCCGGTGATTGTTTTGTCCAGCAATCCCAAAGTCCGGCGAAGCAGAATGGGCGATCGTTCGCCTGCCGGAAGAAATAGGGCTGTTTGGTCTTGCCGGTCTGTTTCCACTCGTAAAATCCGTCGGCCAAGACCAGACACCGACGCGACCTTAGCGCGGATCGAAAGGAGGGCTTGCTCGTCAAGGTCTCGGCCCGGGCGTTGATCAGCCGGTTGCCGATCGCGGGGTCGTCGGCCCAAGAGGGAATCAATCCCCATCGAAGCAGCGCCGGCTCGGGCCGCCCTCGTCGAGCGTCGTGGCGGATGGCCAGAACGAGCTGCGTCGGAGCGATGTTAAATCGTGGCGCCCATTCAAGTTGCGTCACAATCTCGAACAACGCCAACAGCGCATCCGGCCGGGTCCTCAGCGTGAATCGACCGCACATCGTTGCGTTCCTTGCAGCCCCGATTTAGACGATGTTTTTTCTGAGTAGGTTTACATCCTAGCGAAAACCGCGAGGGGTGGTCAATCTCTAGCCAACATGTCTAAGCATGTTATTATAATTGTCGGACGTCAACGTTCCACCGGTACGATGTTGTGCCGTGGCGGCGGCAATGTGGTTGCCGATGTTTTTTTCTTGTTGCTTTGGTTCTTGGCTTCGGCATCGGAGTGTTTACCGTGCAGTTGGAAGAACGCCCTGCATCGCTCCATGGCCGCTGGCGAGTCGACCGCAACGATTGCCGGTTGGACGGCGGACTCGTCACGGCGGGTCGTGCAAAACTCGAGAAGTCACGTGTTTAGGATATCGAGGTGCGGCCCATGGTCTTATGGCAAACAGATGGGCGGATGTTCTTTTTTGTCGTGGCGAGTTGCTGCGGCCTATTATGGTGCGACGGCATAAAGCAACAGGCTTGCGGCAACGAGGACGAGTCGTGGCAAGTGATCGAACGGATCGACGGAGGCTTTGTGGCCGGCGAGAAGAAGCCGTCCCATTTTCCGGAGTTGCGGAAAGATTTGTCGAAGGCCGAGCGATTGGAGAATTTTGAAATCCTTTGGAAGGCGATCGACCGGCACTATTCGTTTTTTGATTTGAAGAAAATCGACTGGTCAAAGATTAGGAAACGCTACCATTTTCTCGTGAAAACGGCGACCAACGACGACGAGTTCTATCGCGTATTGGTTCGTCTCGTGAACGAACTCAAGGATTTTCATTCACGGCCCTACAATTGTCCGAGCGACTTGCCCGCGTTTCGGCCGAACGTCAGCACGCACAAAATTGAAGGCAAGGCTGTCGTCACCTACGTTACCGAAGGCTCGGAGGCCGATGCGAAGGGGTTGCGGCGCGGGGCCATCATTACCCGTGTGGACGGGTTGAGCGTGGCGAAGAAGGTTGAACAATTTCGTGCGTTGCTGCACGCGCACTCCTCCGAACGGGCTTTCCAGGAAGGCGCCTATTGGCGGCTTCTTGACGGCGAACAGGGCTCTACGGTCCACGTCACATTCGCGCCGCCGGGATCTCGCAAAACCGTCGAGGTTGATCTTCGTCGCGATGCCCGAATGCCTTGGGGACAGCCATGGCAATATCGCACGATGTCGCTTCCCGTCAAGAAAGGAAAGTTTTTGTGGGTGGGAAGGCATCCTTCGGGACTTGGTTACATTCGAATCGTGACCTTTGAGGGACGCGAGGAAATTGCCAATGAATTCGACCATGCGTTGGAAACGTTGAAAGACACGCCGGGATTGATCATCGACATTCGAGATAATCCCGGCGGCCGCGGCGCGTCGCAACCGCATATCATTGGAAGACTGGTTGCCGGCGCCATGACGGTTGCGACGACCTTTGAAAAGAACGGGCCCGGCCATCAAGAATTTCGGCACTATGTTCATCGCGTCGCTCCAACCGGAGATTGGCAGTACCGAAAGCCGATCGCTTTGCTGACCAACGCGGTCACCGGAAGTGCGTCGGACTTGTTTGCGTGTCAAATGCGAGGCACAGGTCGCGTCGTCCTGGTGGGGACGACGACCCATGGTGATTTGCCGGGCCACAATGTGTTTGCCGTGTTGCCTTGCGGCTTGGTCGTTCGCGTCTCGAACAGTTACGTCATGGATGTTAGCGGACGCATCATCGAAGTCAACGGGACGGTGCCGGAAATTCATGCGGAATTGACCGTGAAAGACATGATGAATGGAACGGATTCCGTCATCGCCCGGGCCGTGGACGCTCTGCGTGAAACGACGTCGCGCAACGGCCCCGGCTGCGACGGTCCCGCCGGCGTCTGCAGACTTCCCGGGCGATCGTCGGTCACGACCGACGCGGATCGTCGGGACCATGAGACGAATCCGAGATATCGCCCAAGGATGCCTTTGGAATTTGCGCTTACCGACTCCTATGGACGGGACGTGCGGGCCAGCGACTATCGCGGCGTGCCGATCTTGATGGTTACGGGGCCGTGCTGGTGCGCCCATTGCCAGGGAGACGCCGACCTGCTGCCGATTTTAGAGAAGAGATACCGTGCGCGAGGCCTGCAGGTGATTCGCGTCACGTGTTACGATGGGAGTTTGCCCGTATGGGAATTCCAAAAGCACTACGGCCTGTCCTTCGTCCAATTGCTGGACCCGATCCGGGAGTTTGATCGACGGTACAATCGCGAAGGTTGGCCGTTTCTCATTCTGGTCAATCGCGAAGGGGAGGTTGTGTTCCGAAAAAACGTGGAGACCGCGGATTTCTGGCCCGAATTGGCAAGTCGGTTGGAGGCCATGTTGCCAGAGCGATCTCCTGTCGAAACCGTCCAGCGGGAAGGGATTTTTTACATGCCCGACACCGTGGCGCGCTCCGGCGAAACCAAGAAGGAGCGTCGCGACGATCGTTTTCCGTCGGTGGCATGCGCCGAGGATGGACGAGTCTATGTGGCGTTTACGACCAACCGCAATGGCACACAAGATGTCTATCTCCGCGTTTTCGACGGCAAAAAGTGGTTGGCCGACCAGCCCGTCGCCGCGACTGAGGCGGATGAGTTTGACGGCGCCGTGGTCGTTGATTCGCAGAATCGCCCCTGGGTCGCCTGGACCAGCGATGCCGGCGGTCCCCCCTACAACATTTTTGCCGTGTGTGCGGCGGACTCTTCAGCCGGAACCTCGCCGATTCAGCTTACGCATTCCCCTCCGAAAGACGGCGCCATGCACGCGCGGTTGGCAGTAGACTCGCACGGACGGATATGGATCGTTTACTACCGATGGGAACGAATCAGTGGAAAGGGCACTCTCGTTCAGGACCGCGAAGGGACGCTGCGATCGCATCAATGGGACAAAGAGGTCTATGCGCGATATCTGGAGCAGGATCATTGGTCGGATGAAATCCACATGAGTCCGGACGACAACGTGCCCACGGACGACCATACCGACCCGGTGGTTGCCCCGTGGAACGACGGCATCGTGGTCGGTTGGTCGTGGGATTTTCACCAGAAAAACTCCAATCGTGCTTATGCCGGCAACAAAAAATCGGACCAACCGAGCATTTTTCTCCGCCAGGTCAAGCCGGGCACGACGTTCGAGCGGGCCAGGGCCGTTAGCGGTTCCAACGTTGATTCGCGTCCGACGATTGCGATGGCATCGGATGGGCGAGTTTTCTGCGCCTGGGAAAGCGTCCTGAGAGATCGGGACACGGGAAGTCAAACGAAGATGATCGCCACCAGCGTCGAGAATCTCGATCGTCCGGAACAGCCGGGAATCGGCGTGAATGCAACCGGTTTGCAGAAGGACGTCTGCACGCCATGTTTGGCGGCGAGCCCTCGGGGCGACGTGACGTTGGTGTGGAGCGAACTCGCAACGACGGGCGTTTGGATTCTGAAGCAATGCCAATGGGATGGTAAGAGGAACGCATGGACGAATCCTCGCGTTCTGATCGAAAAAGGCAATCCGCGATTTCCATCGGCGGCGTATTCCTCGGACGGTCAAACCTTATGGATCGCCTACAGCGTTGACAAAGGCAACCGGCGCGAAGTGACAGCGATCAAGAGGGCAAGCGGCGTCGGAATCCGTTAATTGCGAAAGCGCCGGTGTCCACGTTCTCGCGCAAAGAGCCGGCATCGACATGAAAAAGACTGAGACGTTTTAGGCGACTCGGCTTTCGGATCGTTCGCGTCAATCCACCGTTCACTTTTTGGCGGATCGCAACGAGATGCGGGCGACGCATCGTTCATCGCTTTGGGCTCGATCGCGTGATGCGCGATGACCGCTGATTGACAGCCGAGCGGTCGTCGGTCTACAATCAGCCACTTATTGGGCCGTTTCCTGCCTTTACTGTTTCTTTGCTTTCTTAAAAAGGCCCCCTGAACATGGCGCATTCCGAAACCGACAAAAAACGATTGTTCATCACCCCGGACGGCAAAAACGTTGCGTTCACCTTTATGTTGGTCAGTTCGCTGTTCCTGCTTTGGGGACTTTGCAACGGCATGATCGACGTGATGGACAAGCATTTCCAGGACGAACTGAACCTGACGCTGGCTCAGTCGGCCAACGTGCAGTGGGCCCATTACTTGGGCTACTTTTTGATGTCCATCCCCGCCGGCTGGCTGGCGAGCAAGTTGGGCTACCGGGGCGGCATCATCGTCGGATTGCTGATGGTGGCCGTCGGCGGCTTGTGGTTCGTGCCGGCCTCGTACATCGCCGAGTTTTGGGCTTTTTTGGTCGGCGTGTGTTTCATTGCGTCGGGTTTGACGTTTTTGGAGACGATCGCCAATCCGTACACCACGGTGTTGGGCGATCCGAAATACGGGGCGACTCGCATCAATCTGGCCCAGTCGTGCAACGGCATTGGCTGGATTTTCGGCCCGCTGATCGGCAGCGTGTTCTTTTACGGCAAGGACGCCGCCGGGCAGAACACCGGCAGCCAAACGCTTTGGATCCCGTACGCCGCGATCGCCGGCGTGGTGACGGTGCTGGCCGTGGTTTTCTATTTCGCCGACGTGCCCGACATCAAGGCCGAGGACGACTATCACCTGGACGATTCCGCCGAAACGGGCCGATTGCGGTCGATCTGGACGCACCCGCATTTTATTTTCGCCATCGCGGCGCAATTCTTGTACGTGGCCGCGCAGGCCGGCATTTTCAGCTTCTTCATCAATTACATGATTTCGCCGGCCATACCGCCGATTTCCGCCGCGTGGCGCGAAAAACTGCCGGAAAACTGGGTTGAAGTCGGCACGAAACTCGACAAAACCGACATCAAGGATTTTCCGGCCCTGGCGGCCAAGCTGCAACAAAAAAAGCCCGACGCCGTGTCCGCCTTCTTGGTGCAATCGCTGTCGAAAGAAACCCGCGAGGCGCTGGGCCACTATCGCGGCGGCGACCCCGGCGCTTTGTTGGCCGCCGTCACGCAGGATCTGAACAACGTGATCAAGCAAGATCCGAACAAGTTGGTCGTCGTACGGGATGAAAAAACCGGCCAAAACACGACGCGCAAGAAAAAACCGGAGGTGTTGAGCAACCCAGCGTTGTTCGAGGGCGTCGCGCTCAGCCAGCCGACCCGCGCGATGCTCGATCGTTGCGTTCAGGAGCAGCAAACCGATGCGGCCGGGAGCGACGCTTCGGACGAGCGCGTTCATGTGCCGACGCTCAACCGCAATCTGTTGGCCGAGGCCTATCAGGGCATTTTGCCGTTCGACCCGCAACGCTACTCGCTCAGCGACGGACTGGCCTCGAAATTGGCCGCAATCGGGTTCATCTGTTTTCTAATCGGTCGGTTCACCGGCGCCGGGCTGCTCAAACGGTTTGCCGCGCACCGCGTGTTGGCCTTGTACAGCGTATTGAACGTCGCGGCTTGCCTGCTGGTGGTCGCCAAACTCGGCTGGATTTCGGCCGTGTGCGTTTTCTTAAGCTACTTCTTCATGTCGATCATGTTCCCGACAATCTTCGCCTTGGGCATCTTCGGGCTCGGCGTGCGGGCCAAGAAGGCCTCGGCCTTTCTGGTCATGGCCATCATGGGCGGCGCGGTGTTGCCGAAGTACATGGGCCATATTGCCGATCAGTACGACATGTCGCGCAGCTTCCTGGTGCCGGTCGTCTGTTTTGCGTTTGTCGCTCTGTACGGATTCTTCTGGCCGATGCTCAGCCGGAACCATGCGGCCAACGGCGCCAAATCGGCTGCCGCGTAAATCGGACCGCCAGGCGAAAGAAAGAACGTCGGACGGCGTCGCGGTCCGATTACGTGCTCTTCGACGGATAGGACGGCGGCAGCATTTTGTCGCTGTCGGACCGCGGAACCGCCCGCAACGGCTTCGGCGCATCAAACGACGGCGTCGTGGGCGCATCGAGCTGTTTTGGCGTGGTGGCGTCCGGTCCTAGCTCTGGCTTCGTCACACTGGATTCCGAAGGGCGCTTGGCCGGCGTCGGCTGTTGCATCATCGTTGTCGCGGCGGCCGCCGGCGTGCTGACGATCGGATTGCCGCACGCGTCCAGCGGGATCTTCATACAGATCACGCGAGGCACGTTGCAGGTGTACGTGACCGGTACCCGCTTCTCGACGCAATGCGGGACGCGGATCGTTTGCTGCTCGGCCACCATGCGACACACCTGATACGGAATTTGCTCGACCCGCTCTTCGTAAACCGTTCGGCAGGTGGTCACCGGCACCTTGCGGACGTGTTGCTCGGTCACGATGCGGCACACCTGCACCGGCACCTTGCGAACGACCTGCTCGGGCACGTATTTGCACACTTGGACCGGAATCTGTTCGGCCACGGTTTGCGGCACGTAGGACGTCTGCGGCACTTGCTGGGCCACGACGTTCGGGTGCCACACTTGCTGGACCTCATATTGGCCGCGAGGCGTCTGGGCCCAATACAGCCCGGCCCGCTGATAAACCATTTGGCCCGTCACTGGGTCGACGGCCGAGGTGGCCGACTGCCACGTGAGTCGTGTGCTGTTTTTCGGCGGCTTCAAAACGACTTGTTGTTGGAAGCAACCTTGGTCGACCAGTTGGGTTTGATAGGTCGTCACCGGCTGGAGCACCGTGCGATATTCGGTCCGGCAACTGGTCTCGTAGACCGGCTTCATCACCGTGTAGGTTTCCTCGCGTTCGGCGGTTTCATAGACCGGCCGCTGGACGGTGTAAGTCTCTTCGCGTTCGCTGGTCTCAGTGACCGGTCGAGCCACTGTGTAGCGATGTTCGCGAGTGGCCGTTTCCCAAACAGGTTTGTACGAGGTCACCTGCCGCTCCTCGCAAACCGTTTCGTACTCGACGCGGTAGGCGACGAACTGCTTGGATTCGTAAACGGTTTGATACTCCAGGCGATACGTCTGGCCGCAGACGGCCGGGGCGCAACAAGTCTGGGCCCACGCGGACCAGGCGGCGGCCAACAGCGCGGACAACACCAATGCGGAACGAACCATGGCGTTCATCTCTCAGTCTCCTCAAGCCCCACGCGACGAATGACGCCGACGGGGGGTATTTCTTTAGGTGTACGAATACACTCCTCCCCAAGAGTTTGCCCGATAAAATGGGCGTGGGCAAATCGCCGCCGGCTGGGAAGGATTCGATTGGGTCTGAAGTTCAAATGACGTAATGACTTAGCGATGATGAGATTTTTTCAAGTTCTTTGGCGACCGCACCGAACCCGCAAGGTTTGTGCAATCGCGCAAGTCAATGTGCAGTAAGGATTTGCAGTTACAGTCTACGCAATCGTTACCTGTTCACACGCACTTCCCAACCGGCGGCTGATCGGTCACAATCACAGCACGATGCGACGCCTCGAAATGACGCGGCCTACGGCGGCCGAAAACCTGGCCCTAGACGAAGCCCTATTGGACGAGGCGGAGCAGGCCGACGATCCGTTGGAGACGCTGCGGTTTTGGGAATCGCCCAAACCGGCCGTGGTGGTCGGTCGATCGTCGGTGATCAATGCCGAGGTGCGGCGCGACGCTTGCCGTGCCGACGGGGTCCCGATTTTTCGGCGTCCCAGCGGTGGGGCGGCCGTCGTGATCGGCCCGGGGTGTTTGATGTACGCCCTAGTGCTCAGCGAGCGACTACGACCGCGGTTGCGACAGCTTGATTGCGTTCACGAGGAGGTGTTGGGCCGAATGGTCGAGGCTCTTGCGACGCTTGTGCCAGGTGTGCGTTGCGATGGGACAAGCGATCTGGCGTTGGGTACGTGCAAGTTTTCGGGCAACAGCGTACGGCGCCGGCGCGGGCACCTTTTATACCACGGGACGCTGTTGTACGATTTTCCGCTTCCGTGGATCGACCGCTGGCTGACGATGCCGCCGCGGACGCCGTCCTATCGCGAAGGCCGACCGCACGATCGGTTCGTCGTCAACCTGCCGGTTTCGGCCGAGGCGATCCGCGAGGCATTGAAAAAAGCTTGGGACGCCGAAACCCCGCGCGACGACTGGCCCGCAGATCGCACGGCCCAGCTGGTCGCCGAAAAATACGCCCGATCGAAATGGAACGAAGGCCCGTGGTGACGTCACTTGGCCATGATGCGGTCTTTGCCCATCCAAGGCCGAAGCACTTCAGGCACGACGATCGAGCCGTCGGCCTGCTGGAAATTCTCCAAAATGGCGACCAGCGCCCGGCTGATGGCGATCGCGGTGCCGTTGAGCGTGTGGAGGAAGTGCGTGCCCTTTTCGCCTTTTTGGCGATAGCGGATATTGAGCCGCCGGGCCTGGTAATCGGTGCAGTTGCTCGTGCTGGTCACTTCGCCGAAATCATTGCGACCGGGCATCCACGCTTCGAGGTCGTATTTGCGGTAGGCCGGCCCGCCCAAGTCGCCCGTGGCCGTGTCGACCACGCGATAGGGAATTTGCAGCCCGTCGAACAGCCGACACTCCAAGTCGCGCAGATGGTTGAGCATCGCCTCGCTTTCGGTCGGCCGCGTGAAGGCAAACATTTCGATTTTCGTGAATTGATGGACGCGATACAGCCCGCGGGTCGCGCGGCCGTGCGCGCCGGCTTCGGTGCGAAAACAGTGGCTGATGCCGCAGAACTTGATCGGCAGCCGCTCGGCGTCGATCGTCTGGCCGGCCAACATGCCGCCGAGCGTGATTTCGGCCGTGGCCACCAGACTCAGGTCGGAGTTCTCGATGCTGTAGATCTGCGTTTCCTGGCCTCGCGGAATGTATCCGGTACCGGCCAGCACGTCGTTCCGCGCCAAGTCGGGCGTGGCGATCGGCGTGAACCCTTCGCGTGAAAGCGTCTCGACCGCGTAGCGTTGCAAGGCCAACTCCAGCAGCACGGCGTCGTTCTTGAGAAAATAAAATCCGTGGCCGGCCACCTGTGCGCCGGACTCGAAATCGACCAGGTCCAGCTTTTCGGCCAACTGAACGTGATCCAACGGCGCGAAATCGAACTTCGGCAACGGCGTCTTGCCGCGGAACAACTCCAGGTTCGATTTGTCATCCACGCCGATCGGCGCGTCGGGGTGCGAAAGATTCGGAATGCGGCGGACCAGGGCGTCCGTGTCGGCGGCCAACGACTCCAACTGTTGCTGAAGCTCTTGGGTCTTCTCTCGCAACTGTCGGCCCTCTTCCTTGCGGGCCTCGCGTTCGGCGGGATCTTTTGCCTTGCCGATCGACCGCGACACGTCGTTCGCCTTGCGGTTTATTTCCTCCACTTCGGCTTGCAGCAGCCGTCGCGTCTCTTCGAGTTGAACGAAACGATCCACATCGACGTGAACCCCGCGGTTAATACAGTTTTGTTTCACCAGGGCGGCGTTTTCAACGATGAATTTGCGGTCGAGCATGGAATCAGTGAGGGTTGGAGGCGGAAAAGGTGTTATTTGCGGAGTTCTTCCCAAAGCCGCGCGCTGGCTTGGATGCCGCGATGGAAATCGGCCAAACAGAATTTTTCGTTGGGCCCGTGGGCGCCGTCGTCTTCCTGGCCCCAGCCCAACAGCAACGCCGGGGCGCCGAGCCGTTGCTGGAACTCGGTGACGATCGGGATCGAACCGCCGTCGCGGATCAATACGGGCCGGCGGCCGAATGCGTAGTCGATGGCCCGGGACGCCGCTTCGATCTGCGGACTGTCGGGTGAGGTCAACACGGCTGGCGCGCCGTGATGGTAGATCAACCGCCACCGGACGCTCGGCGGGCAAAGTTCCGCAATCCGACGCTCCAATCCGGCTTTGATCTTGACGGGATCTTGATGCGGCACAAGTCGGAAGCTGAATTTCGCGCCGGCCATGGCGGGCAGCACCGTCTTCGAGCCTTCGCCTTGATAACCGCCCCACAGACCGTTGATGTCGAACGTGGGACGGACCCATCGTCGCTCAATCGCCGTGAAACCGGCCTCGCCCGCCCCGCACGGGACGCCGATCTGGTCGAAAAACTGTTTTTCATCGAACGGCAGCGAGGCCAAACCGTCGCGTTCCTTGGCCGAGAGCTCCAACACGTCGTCGTAAAATTCCGGGATCGTCACGCGGCCCTGCCGGTCGATCAGTCCCGAGAGGATTTGCGTCAAAGCGTTGGCCGGATTCATCACTGCGCCGCCGAACACGCCCGAATGCAGATCCTGACGTGGACCGGTCACGTGCAACTCGTAATAGGCGATTCCTCGCAGGCCGTAGGTGATGGCCGGCACCCCGGGCGCGAATTGACTGCTGTCGCTGATCACCACACACTGACACGCCAGACGGTCGGCGTGTTCGACCAAAAAGCGTTCCAATCCGCCGCTGCTGACTTCTTCCTCGCCCTCGATCAAAAACTTCAAATTGATCGGCAACCGGCCCTCGACGGTGATCCAGGCCTCGGCGCCTTTGACATGCGTAAACAGTTGGCCTTTGTCGTCCGTCGCACCGCGGGCATACAGGTTGCCGTCGCGGCGGGTCGGCTCGAACGGCGGCGTGACCCAGGCGCCCAACGGATCGGGCGGCTGCACGTCGTAGTGGCCGTAAACCAAGGCGGTCGGCGCGCCCGGCACATTCGGCGACTCGGCGTAAACCAATGGCGGGCCGGCCGTAGGAATCAGCTCGGCCACGAATCGCAGCCGCCGAAACTGGTCGGTCAGCCAATCGGCCGCTCGTACCATGTCCGCGGCTCGACTCGGATCGGCGCTGATGCTGGGAATTCGCAAGAACTCGCACAGCTCTTCTTCAAACCGCTCGGCGTGGGTTGTCAAATACTGGTTGATCGCGGACATAACGGGTGCTTTCGGCTGGTGGTGCGGGCCGGTTGGTTCGCCGCGCCCCGATCAGGCACGCGAGGGCAACTCCCCGCCCACGGGACGGAAAACGGCATCAATATACCGGTTAGTAGCAGTTTCGACCATCCAAAGCCGTCGGCTTGAATAAGTCGGATAAGTGGGTTGGGTGGGGAAGATACGCAAGATATTGTGTTTTCTAGAGGTGTTGGCATGCCTCTAGGGTGGCAGTTCTGGCCGCTGCTACGATTATTCGTTATCATGGCCTTCATGAACGCTGCCGAATCGAAACCGACCCCTCCGCTGTTTGACCCACCCGTCGAAGTGCTGATCGTCGACAACGATCACGCCCACGCCGAGACCGTGGCCGAAGGACTGCAACGAATCGGGTGTCATTGTCAGGTGGCCACCTCGGGCAAACAGGGGGCGCGGTGTCTCGAAGAGCGGTCGTTCGACGTGATCGTCACCGACCTAGTGATGAACGACGTCGACGGCCTGGGGATTTTGGCCCGGGCCAAGAAAGAGCAGCCCGACGCCGAAGTGATTCTGATGACCGGGCACGGCACGGTGCCGTCGGCCGTCGAGGCGATGCGCAACGGGGCGTTCAATTATCTGCTGAAGCCGCTCGACATCGGTCAGCTTCGGGCCAGCGTGGCCAAGGCCGCCGAGAGCGCGCGGCTCAAACAGGTTAACGTCGAGCTGAAGCGGCGGTTGGACGAGCGGTTCGGGTTTGAGGGCGTCGTCGGCGACAGCCCCCAGATGCACGACGTGATTGAGCGGCTCAAACGCATCGCGCCGACCAACGCCAGCGTGTTGATTCAAGGCGAAACGGGCACGGGCAAGGAGTTGGTGGCTCAGGCGATCCACCACAACAGCCCGCGCAAAAACAAACCGTTCGTGGCGCTCAATTGCGCCGCGCTGAGCGAGAACATTTTGGAGAGCGAGCTGTTTGGACACGTCAAAGGCGCATTCACCGACGCCTCGACCGATCGGGTCGGAAAGTTCGAGTACGCCCACGGTGGCACGATGTTTCTCGACGAGGTGGGCGACATGCCGATGCCCACGCAGATCAAACTATTGCGGGTGTTGGAAAACGGCGAGATCACCCGCGTGGGGTCGAACACGCCGATCCGGGTGAATGTCCGGCTGCTGTCGGCCACCAACCGCAACCTGGAGGACGGCATCGCGGCGGGCACGTTCCGTAGCGACCTTTATCATCGGTTGAAAGTCGTTACGATCCGGCTGCCGACGCTGCGCGAGCGGAGCCAGGACATCCCGATCCTGATCGATTACTTCATCAAACAATTCGCGCAGCAGCACGGCAAGCAAATCAAGGGGATGTCGCCGGCGGCGCGGCGGCGGCTGATGGCCTTCGACTGGCCTGGCAACGTCCGGCAACTGCGCAACGTAGTGGAGAGCATGGTTGTCGTCGATTACGACGGCCTGCTGGATGTGGACGACTTGCCCGAGGAATTGGCCGGCCCTGCGCCGCCGCAGACCGAGTCGCCCGACGCTTCGTTGGCCGCGTTGGTCGGCAAGCCGCTTGCCGAGTTGGAAAAAATGTTCGTCGCCGAGACGTTGCGCATCACCGGAGGCAACCGCGAGGAAGCCGCCAAAATGCTCGGTATCGGCGAACGGACGCTCTATCGAAAAATCAAAGAGTTTGGACTTTGAGCCTTCGGTCGAACACGTGCGCGTGTTGAACCGCGGATCCTTTGACAGCAACCAAAGATCGGACATCCTGACGATGAACATTGCGGTGCTTCCCGGCGACGGCATTGGGCCGGAAATCATGGCCGAGGCGATCAAATCGCTCGACGCCGTGCAGAAACGTTTCGGTTTGCGGTTGGATTATCATTTCGCCGACGTCGGCGGCGTCGCATTGGATCGGCACGGGTGTCCGTTGCCGCCGGCGACGCTGAAGACGTGCGAGTCGAGCGACGCGATTTTGTTCGGCTCGGTCGGCGGTCCAAAGTGGGAATCGCTTCCGCCGGAGCGGCATCCGGAACGCGGCTCGCTGCTGGTCCTTCGCAAACATTTTGCATTGTTCTGCAATCTTCGTCCGGCGAAACTCGGACCGAAGCTGGCCGACCAGAGCCCGCTGAAACGCGAGATCGTCGGCGATGGGTTCGACATGCTCTGCATCCGCGAGTTGACCGGCGACGCCTATTTCGGTGCGAAGGGCCGCAGCGGCTCGGGCCCCGACGAACGGGCGTTCGACACGATGTGCTACACGCGCTGCGAGATCGAGCGGATCGCGCACGTCGCGTTTCGGGCGGCCGGCGCTCGGCGCAAAAAAGTCACGTCGATCGACAAGGCCAACATCTTGACGTCGATGGTGCTGTGGCGCGAAGTCGTGCTGGACGTGGCCCGGCAGTATCCCGACATCGCGTTGGACCACTTGTACATCGACAACGCCACGATGCAGGTGTTGCGCGATCCGAGGCGTTTTGACGTGCTGTTGTGCGGCAACATGTTCGGCGACATTTTGAGCGACGAGCTGGCCGGGCTGACCGGCTCGATCGGCATGCTGCCTTCGGCCAGTCTGAATGAGACCGGGTTCGGATTGTACGAGCCGGCGGGCGGGTCGGCGCCGGACATCGCCGGTCGGGGCGTCGCCAATCCGATCGCCCAGATTCTGTCGGCGGCGATGTTGCTGCGGCATTCGCTGAAACACGAGCCGGCGGCCCATGCGGTTGAATCGGCCGTGGATCGGGTGTTGATCTCCGGCCTGCGGACGCGCGACATCGCCGGCCCCGCGAGCCGGGTGGTCGGCACGACCGAGATGGGCGACGCCGTGGCCGCCGCGATTCTCGAAGAAAAATAAAACGGGTTGTTGGCATGGCCTCGATACGTCTTCTGTCGCAAAGCCTGATCAACAAGATCGCCGCCGGCGAGGTCATCGAACGGCCGGCCAGCGTCGTCAAGGAATTGATGGAAAACGCCGTCGACGCCGGCGCGACGCGGATCGACGTGTCCGTGGCGCAGGGCGGGCTCGACCTGGTGCGGGTCGTCGACAACGGCGGCGGCATCCCGATGGACCAACTGCCGCTGGCGCTGGCCAGCCACGCCACCAGCAAACTGGTCGAGGCCGACGATTTGTTCCACGTCGGCACGTTGGGCTTCCGCGGCGAGGCGTTGGCCTCGATCGCCGAGGTGAGTCGGCTGACGCTCCGCAGCCGCACGTCCGAAAGCCACGGTGCGGCGGAGATCGAGGCGGTCGGCGGCGACGTCCGGCCCGCGGCGCCGTGCGGCGGTCCGGTCGGCACGACGGTCGAGGTGTGCAATCTATTTTTCAACACGCCGGTGCGACGAAAGTTTTTGCGGACCACGGCGACCGAGTTCAGCCACGTTTCCGAGGCGTTCATCCGCATCGCGCTGGCGCTGCCGAACGTGCATTTTACGCTTCGGCACAACGACAAGCCGGTGTTCGATCTGGCCCCCGGCGACGGCTGGCTGGAACGCATCGCGCGTTGTTTCGGCCGCGAGCTGGCCGACCATCTGATCTGGATCGAAAGCGTCGACGGCGAGGTGGCCGTGTCGGGCTACGCGGCCCATCCGGGCCAGAACCGCAGCCACAATCGGATGCAATATTTCTTTCTCAACGGGCGGCACATCCGCGACCGATCGCTGCAACATGCCTTGGGTGAGGCGTATCGCGGACTGCTGATGGTCGGACGCCAGCCGATCGCGTTTTTGGCGATGACCATGCCGGCCGAAATGGTCGACGTGAACGTGCATCCGACGAAGTTGGAGGTCCGATTTCAGGATTCCGGCCGGCTCTACAGCCAACTGTTGTCGGCGCTGCGCGGCAAGTTTTTGACGAGCGATTTGAGCACGCGGATCGAGTCGGCCGGTCAATCCGATCCGACGGCCAGCCACGACGCGGCCCATACGACCGAGCTTCATCAACAGTTGGTCGATTGGGCCAAGGGCAAGGTGGCCTCCTGGGGGACGAGGGACGTGGGATGTGGGACGGACGAGGGATCGCTACGAACGGAGGGCATCGAAAAATGGTCAACCGATCGAAGCTCGCCCCGGTTTCAGGACGTAAACCCCGACGAAACACGGCCCGGCAACGAATCGCTCGCTCCCCGCCCCCAGTCCCCCGTCCCGGTCGCTTCTTCTCCGGCCGCGTTGCAAATTCACAATCGTTACCTGGTCACCGAGACGGACGACGGCGTGACGATCATCGATCAGCATGCGCTGCACGAGCGGATTCTGTATGAACAATTGCGGCAGCGCGTCGCATCCGGCGCGGTCGAAATGCAAAGCTTGCTGGTTCCGGAGCCGATCGATTTGAGTCCGGCGGAAACGGCCGCGGCGATCGAACACCGCGAGTTGCTGGCTCGATTGGGCGTCCGCGTCGAACCGTTTGGCGGCAACACGCTGCTCGTGGCCGGCTATCCCGCGATGCTGGCGAATCTTCCGCCGGCCGAAACGTTGCGAATGTTATTGGAGCGGATCCTCGAAGGCGTCAAGCAGCCCGACGCCCGCGATTTGTTGGACGAGTTGTTGCACACGATCGCGTGCAAGGCGGCGATCAAGGCGGGCGATCGGCTCGCGCCCGAGGAAATCACGGCGCTTCTGGAGCAACGCCACCTGGTCGAGGACGCCCATCATTGTCCGCACGGCCGTCCGACCGCGTTGGTGTTCACGCAAGTGGAGCTGGACAAACAGTTCAAACGCCTGTGAGGCAACTTTCATGATTCGTCCCTGTACGGCTTCTGATGTTTCGACCATTCATGAAATCATTAACGAGGCGGCTGCCGCTTATCATGGGGTGATTCCCGACGATCGTTGGCGCGAACCCTACATGTCGATGGACGAATTGCAGGACGAGCTGGCCAATGGCGTTGCGTTTTGGGGATTCGAGGAAGACGGCGAGCTCTGTGGAGTGATGGGCATCCAGGACCGTGGCGACGTCTGCTTGATTCGCCATGCGTATGTTCGTCTGACCCACCAACGCGGCGGCGTCGGCACGCAACTGCTTCGATCTTTGGAGTTGACGACCCAAAAACCCATTTTGATCGGCACTTGGGCCAGCGCCGTGTGGGCCGTGGCGTTTTATGAACGCAACGGTTATCAAAGGGTGTCCGAGGCAGAAAAGAATCGGTTGCTCCATCGCTATTGGCGCATTCCAGAGCGGCAGGTAGAGACGTCCGTCGTTTTGGCGAATCGCCCGCGAAACGAGAAGTTTCGAGACCATGCGTGAGAAAAGACGACGGACGTGCGGGTTTGACTTTTGCGGCCGATTTGGCACAATAGGAAACATGGGAGATCGCAAGCCGCGCCGTGTGGCCGCGACGGGTCTTTCCGGTTCCTAACCCCCCCGGTTCTTTCTTATGATTTGCGTCAGCATCGGTCGCGGTCGTCATCGGCACGTCATTGCGGAACATCGACATTTGGTCGATCAGGGCGCCAAGCTGGTCGAGTTGCGGTTGGACTACATCAACGGCGATGTGAACATTCGGCGTCTGGTGACCGATCGCCCCTGTCCGGTCATCATCGCCTGTCGGCGCGTGGTCGACGGCGGCAAGTTCGCCGGGACCGAGGAGCAGCGGCGTCTGTTGCTGCGCAGCGCGATCGCCGAGGGCGTCGAGTACGTTGATCTTGAAGAAGACATTGCGGCGTCGATCCCGCGGTTTGGGCGCACGAAGCGAATCGTCAGCCTGCACGATTTCCGCAAAACGCCTGACAACCTTGAAGAAATTCACCAACGACTTTGCGGGCTCGACCCCGACATCATCAAGATCGCCGTGATGGCCAACCATCCGCACGACAACGTCCGGGTGTTGGAGATGGTCCGCCGCAGCAAGGTGCCGACCGTCGGGGTGTGCATGGGCGACATTGGCGTGCCGTCGCGTCTGTTGGCCGGCAAGTTCGGCTCTCCGTTCACGTTCGCCACGTTCCATCACGAGCGAGCGTTGGCGCCTGGACAACTCAGCTATCAACAGATGACCGAGATCTATCGCTACGATGCGATCAACGCCGACACCGAGGTGTATGGGGTGATCGCCGATCCGGTTGGGCACAGCCTCAGTCCGCAAATCCATAACGCCGGCTTCCAGCATGCAAACCTGAATAAGGTGTACATTCCGATCCGCGTGCCGCGCGAGGACTTGCCGCGGTTCATGGACGAGGCCACCGCGTTGGGCATTCGCGGGCTCAGCGTCACGATTCCGCACAAGGAAGAAGTGCTCAAAAAATTGACCGAGGCGGACGACGCCGTGCGAGGCATCGGGGCGTCGAACACGGTGCTGTTCGACGGAAAACGTCGGATCGGCTACAACACCGATTGTCGCGCCGCGATGGAGAGTCTCGAAACGGCCGTCGGCGGCGCGGCCGAGGCCCAACAACGCCTTCACGGCCGCACGGCCCTAGTGCTCGGCGCCGGCGGCGTCGGTCGGGCGATCGTGTACGGGCTCATGCATCACGGCATGAACGTCGTGGTGACCGACATCGCGCCGCGCAGCGCCCTGACTTTGGCCCAACGATTCAACTGCCGCTCGGTCGACTGGGCGGCCCGACATTCGGTGGTCGCCGATTTGCTGGTCAATTGCACGCCGGTGGGCATGCATCCGAACGTCGACGAAATGCCGTTCGAGAAACACCACCTGCGCCCGTCGATGGTCGTTTTCGACGCGGTCTACAACCCCGAAAACACGCTGCTGGTGAAAGAGGCCCGCAACCGCAACTGTCTGGTCGTCACCGGCGTCGACATGTTCGTCCGCCAGGCGTGTCTGCAATTCGCGCTGTTCACCGGTCAGGAAGGTCCGTCGGAGCTGATGCGTGAGACGATCCGTCGCGCGATCGGCGCGGCGAAGTGCTGAAGAAAAACCGCACAGCGACGACTCGTCGAGCCGCGTTCAGGGCGTCTTTTCCAGTACCGACGTGCAATGGGCGCATCGGGTGGCTTTCGCCGGAATCGTCGACAGGCATTCCGGGCAGACCTTCGTGTCGGGCTCGGCCGGCGCGCCGAACAGCCGCAGCCGGTTCATCTGTCGGACGACCAGGAAGATGCAGCCGGCCACGATCAAAAAGTTCAATACGTTGTTGACGAATAGACCGTATTGAATCGCGGCCTTTTCGTTGAGTCGAATCGCAAAGCTCGAAAAATCGACGCGGCCCAACAACATTCCGATCGGCGGCATGATGACGTCGTTGACCAGCGACGTGACGATCTTGCCGAACGCCCCGCCGATGACGATGCCGACGGCCATGTCCACCGCGTTGCCTTTGACGGCGAAGTCCCGAAACTCCTTGAGCATGCCCATGCTTCGGCTCCCGACGGTTTTTTTATTATTCAAGACATCCAATGGGCGACGATCCACACGATTAGAGAAACACTCGACACCAAGAGCCCGTAGCGTCGCCAATCGGCCATGGTGGCGGGCCGGCTGTCGGCGGTCTGGCCTTGGAGGAATTGGATGTCGACCCATCGGACGGCCAGCAGCGCGACGACCGTGCCCCAGAACAAGACATCCAATCCGCTGAAAGCAAAACCCGCCCGGCGCTGAACGATGTTGACGGCGACTAGCACCAACATCAGGTTGCCGATCCCCATCCAAAACAACCGCGTCAGACAACCGCCAAGCTGACTCGCATGTACCTCGGAATTCTCACGATCCATAACGCCTCCGGCATCGCAAAGCGAAACACCGGATGGCGGCCCGACCATCCCAAACCGAAACCTGCGACGCCAACATGACGACGCACCCTTGAACACGGTCATTATAGAAAAATGGATGTTTGGGGTCCACGCCAAACCGCCTTCCACCCGAAGGGGTTGCAACGACGCCTCGGGGCTTTCAAAAAGAGCCGCCCAACAGGTCGGCGACCAGGCGGTCGATTGGCGGCTGGGCCGCGGAGGCCTGTCCGGCATGGGCTTGACGGCTCCAGGCGGCCAACGCCCGGTGACGCGGATCGTCGGGCCGAAACGGCGGCAACGGCAGCAGCTTGAGCAGGCCAGGTGTTCCAAACCCCTTGCCCCCGCGAACGCTGCATGCGAGTGCCCGCCGACCGATCGACGCGCTGTTCAGGCAGGCGCATAGAAAATGAGCCTCGTCGCTCGACTGGCAAGCGACCAGCACGCATGTCTCCTGTGGCACGACGGGCCGGCGTCCCAACCGCGGATCGTCGATCGACTCGACCACGGCCGCGTTGATTTGCCGATCCATGCGTCGCCACACCACTTTGATCGGGGCGACGGTGTAGGGGCCGACGTTGTACATCGAATAGAACGGACCCCGTTGTTGATAGCGGCGATAGGCCGCGCGGCTGTGGAGCAGATCGCGGAACCGCTCGAAATAGGCGAGTGTTCGGGGATAGCGTTCTCGCATCATCGATTCGGCCAGGCCGAGGCGGCTCGCGGGATCTTGAACCATCAGCAGATGTCCGCGCGGCGCGGCGGCGTATCGCCGCACGTCGGACCATCGCAACAGGGGATACACGAGATCGGGTTCCACCATGCATTCGACCGTCGGACAACGACGTTTTGCACGCTCCAAAACGTTTCGGATTCGCGCGCCGTCGGCGTCCGCGTCGAGCAGTTCAATCCAATAGACGCCGTTGGCCCCGCCGCTGTTGGCGCCCAGATGAGCCGTGTAGGCTGCCTCGGACTCACACGACGGGAGGCTTGCGTCGCATCCCTCCGGCAAAACCAGCCACGGCGAGCTGGGGCGGTTCGGATTGGCGGGACGTGCGAGCAGGGGGCGAGAGACGCGGGACGAGTAGGGTAGGGCGGGCGATTCAGCTGCCGGTCCGCGTTCCCACTTCACATATGGCACGGGATATTCCGTTGCGGCGCCTTTTTCGAGCGCGATCGTGGCGGTCCAGTTGGCGGCGTCGAACGGCCGCAGGTCGGTCAGGTCGTCGACGCGCAACACGCGAAGCGGCGGCCCGGCGTCGCCGATCCGAAAACGGCGAAACCCGTCGCCGGCCCCCGTGGTTTGAAAAAGCGTTTGCGTCACGACCATACCCAGCCGCCCGCCGCGATTCAGGCAGCGATCGGCCACGGCGTACAACATCAACATCGAGAGATCTTTTTTGCCGCCGCCATGCCGGGCGTCTTTGCCCGAAAGCGAAAAAAGCCCCAACCGCTCCCAAAGCGGCTTGGTTGCCCGACGGTCCGCCGCCGGCAGATGGTCCCAGGCGATCCACGGCGGATTGCCGACCACGAAGTCGTAGGACGCGGAGATCGCCGCCGAGCCGTTCGGATCGGGCGACGTACCGAGAATCGAATCGCCCAAATAGATCGGCGTCTCGATCGGACCGTCCGGCAATCGGTCGGCCAGCGCCATCCAAAGATTAGCTCGGGCTGAAAGCACCGCCAGCGGATTCAGGTCGATGCCGGAAATAGGAGGGCGGGGCGAGAAAATCCGCGAAAGGTCCGCTTCGTTCGCCGCGATTCGTCGCAGGGCGCGAAGCAAAAACGTGCCGGAGCCGCACGCCGGGTCGAGCAGCCGTTGGTCCATGCGGCCCGCGTAGCCGACCTGATCGAGCACGTGATCGGCCAGCCAGTCGGGCGTGTAATACTCGCCCAGCGCGTGGCGAATCGTTTTGGGAAAGATCGCCTGATACAACGGTTTGAACCAATCGCGGCCAACCTCATTCGCTACGGCGGGCGCGTCGCGCCATGCGTCGGCGATCTGATCGGTCAACGATCGCAGCGCGCGGGTCGAAAACGCGCGAGGCCAGGCAAACGGACCTTCCGTCAGCCGCTCGACACGGCGGCCATTCAGGCAACGATCGACCGCCGCCCGTACGACTATCGCGTAGTAGGTTTGCAGAACCAGCAAGAGCCGATCCTCTTGCCCGGCCTTGAGCGGCGCGTCGTAACGGGCGGCCCATCGGACCAGCGGTTGGGCGACGCCGCCGGCGGACGATCCGGCCCAATGGCCGAACCACGTCCGCCAATCGCCCAGTACGGTCGACGGCGCGGCGTCCAAAGCCGCCCCGAGCGTCGTGACGGCCCGGCGCGTCAACGCGGCTCGCGCGCCGAAATGCGAAAGAAGCCATTCGATCAGCGGCGACATGGAATCGGCCATCGAAGTCAATCCGCGTGCGACAATCGGGCATGCAGATACATGTCATCGCCCACTTGCCGAATGGTCGGCGAACTCAATCGCAACGATTCGGCCACGGCGGCGACGCCACGACCGGCGATGGTCGTGCCGGACCCAAAAAGTTTCGGCGCGACGAAGACATGGACCTCGTCGAGGTCGCGCGAGTCGATCAGTTGGCCCAGCAGCCGGCCGCCGCCCTCGACCAGCACGTTGGTCAACCGTCGCCGGCCCAACTCGTCCCACAGCGCGTGCAGCCGCGCGGCGTGCGTCGAACCGTCGCACACGAAAACCTCGCAGCCGGATTTTTCGAGCCGCTTTCGATCGGCCGCCGTCGCATCGGGACCGACCGCCACCAACAGCGGCGTTTCTCGGGCCGTTTGCACCAGTTGGCTCTCGCTGTTCAGCGACGCCTTGGTGTCGACCACCACGCGCAGCGCCACGCGTGGGCCCGACGGCCGGGCGGTCAGCAGCGGATCGTCGCGATGGGCCGTTTTGCTGCCCACGACGATCGCGTCCACGCGGCCTCGCAGGGCGTGCACCAATTGCCGCGACTCCGGGCCGGAAATCCAGCGGCTCTCGCCGGTCCGCGTGGCCAGCTTGCCGTCGAGCGTCATGGCCCACTTGGCGATGATCCACGGACGGCCGAACCGCACGAGTTTCAAATAGGGGGCGTTCAACTGCCGAGCCTCGGACTCCAACAGGCCGACCTCGACCGCAACGCCGGCCGCCCGCAACTGGTCGACGCCGCGGCCCTGGACTTCCGGGAACGGATCCAGTTGGGCCACGATGACGCGCTGCACGCCGGCGGCCAACACGGCCTGGGTGCACGGCGGCGTTTTGCCCTGGTGGCAACACGGCTCCAGCGTGACGTAGAGCGTGGAACCGCGGGCCCGATCGCCGGCGATCCGCAACGCTTCGATTTCGGCATGTGGTCCGCCGAAGCGACGATGGAATCCTTCGCCGAGGATCTCGGCCCCGCGCGCAATCACGCAGCCGACCATCGGATTCGGCTCGACGAACCCTTGGCCCGAGGCGGCCAATTCCAGAGCCCGTCGCATGTGCCAAAGGTCAAGGTCCATAGGGAAAAGAACTCAAGGGGCCAACGACGCTCGAACGTCCACCCCCTGATTGTACGGCAAGACGACGTCGGCCAAAAGACCCTTTCAGGAAATCCGTGGCGAGTCGGCGTCGTGCTATTCCATCACGGCCCACGCGGCTTCGATGTTGCCGAACGGGGCGCTGACCTGGATGCCGACGATCCGGTCGCGGAGCCGGGCCACGGACTCGCGGGCGATCTGGATGCCGACGGCCAATTGATCCTCGCGGCTCTCGACCGCCGCCATCCGCTCCATGACCGCGTCGGGCACGACCACGCCTGGCACTTCGTTCCGCATGAACGATGCGTTGCGATAGCTCACCAGCGGCCAGATGCCCGCCAGGATCGGCACGTCGAGGTTCCTTCGCTCCACCTGGTCTAAAAAACGCAATAGGGCGTCGGGATCGAACACCGGCTGGGTGATGGCGAACTCCGCGCCGGCCTCGACCTTTTGGCGGAACCGGTCCAACTCGCGCGCGTGATCCAACGCGGTCGGATCGAGTCCGACGCCGATCACGGCGAACGTGGGCGGGTCGATCGCTTGGCCGCCGAGGTCGATGCCGCCGTTCAAGCGTCGCTGGACCGCCGCCATGCCGATCGAGTCCGCGTCGAATACGCCGGTGGCGTTGGGATAATCGCCCAGCTTGGGCGGGTCGCCGGTCACGAACAGCAGATTCCGCACGCCGCACGCCGCGCAGGCCAGCAAGTCGGCCTGCATGCCGATCAGGTTGCGGTCGCGGCAGCAAAAATGCAGGATCGGCTCGATCTGCGCCTCGCGCCGAATCGCCTCGGCGGTCACCAGCGGCGAGATCCGCGCGCTGGCCCGCGGACCGTCGGGGATGTTGATCGCCGAGACGCCGCGCTGCCGCAACGTTTTCGCTTTTTCGATCGTCGCCCGCAAGTCATAGCCGCGCGGCGGCGTCAATTCGACTGTGGTGATCCATTGTCGGGCGGCCAACCGCGCGCCCAACGCGGAACGCTCCGCCAACGGGGCGACCGGCTTGAGCGATGCGACGGGCTGCACTGTTTTGGCGACGGACACCCGGGCCCGATGCAACGGTTTGACGGCCGCAGCCACCGCGCGGATGTGGTCGGGTGTGGTGCCGCAACAGCCGCCGACGGCCGACGCACCGAGCCCCACGTAACGCTTGGCGTATTCGGCCAGATACTCGGGCGAGCAGAGATAGATGCGGCGGTTTTCGACTTCCTTCGGCACCCCGGCGTTCGGTTGGACGATCAACGGCAGCGAGGTCGCGCGAACGGCGCGCTCGACGGCGACCAGCAGACCGTCTGGCCCGGCGCCGCAGTTCATGCCCCAGGCGATCGGCATGGGTACGCCTTCGGGCATTGTCGCCAGCATCCGCTCGACCGATTCACCCGAGATGGTTTCGCCGTCGTCGACCACGGCGAACGACAGCGCAAACGGCACGTCCGGCAGGCGTCGCATCGCGGCGGCCGCCTGTTCCAACGACGCGCGGTTCGGCTGCGTCTCGAATAGAATAAAATCGGCCCCGCCTTCCATCAGCCCTTCGGCCTGTTCGACGATCATCGCCTCCGACGAGACGTCATGCGGCGAGTTACCGGGCATCGGGCCGATCGAGCCGGCCACGAACATCGGCCGATCCGCCTCGGAGGCGACTTGCCGGGCCAGCCGCGCGCCGGTGCGGACGATCTCGGGCAGCCGTTCGGCCAACGCAAACTTCGCCAGCGCGAGCCGATTCGCGCCGAACGTGTTGGTGGTCAACACGTCGGCCCCGGCGTCGCGGTAGTCGGCGTGAATCTGCCGGATCAGCTTTGGATCGGACAGGCAAAGCTCGTCGAAGCACCGGTTGGTGAACACGTGGCGACGATACAGCTCGGTGCCCATCGCGCCGTCGAAAACCAGCACGCCGCGACGGAGCGATTCGGTAAAGGAAGAGAAAGTCATCAGGGGATTTAGGGATTTGGAGATTTAGGGATTAGATCACAACTCTCTGGATCCCTGCGATTCTAGGCTCTCAGTTCCGCGCCGTGTTGGGCGCGGCATGCGGCGACGATCCGGTCGCGGACAGCGTCGGCCTCGGCGCTGGTGAGCGTGCCTTCGGACGAACGCAAGGCGACGGTCAACAGCAGGCTTTTGCGATCCGCGCCGAGCCGCTGGGCGTCGCGGTACGTGTCGCGGTATTCGAGCGACTCGAAGCACGGACCGGCGCTTTGACGGACCGTCGCGGCCACGTCCGCCCAGCGAATCGACTGATCCACGACCAGGTTCAGGTCGCGCGTGACCGCCGGGTAGGGCGACTGCGGCGCGCAACGGGGCACCAGATCGGCCGTCTCGATCAGCGGGGCCACGCGAATCTCGGCTACAGTGGTCGCGCCGCGCAGATCGAATTGCTTCAGCGCCTCGGGCCGCAATTGGCCGACGTATCCGAACGGCTCGCCGCGAAATTGCAAACGGCAGGCCGCGCCGGGGTCCAACACGGCCAGATCCGAGTCGTCGGCCGTCGGCCGATCCACGATTTTCAGCTCCTCGAAGATCGCCTCGATCGCGCCTTTCACCTCGTCGAAGTGTCGGCCGCTGGTGATCGCCAACATGAGATCCTCCAACGGCAAATCGTCCGGCCTCGGCAGATACGCCCGCGCGATTTCAAACAGCTCGATCTCCGCGTTGGCCAGCGATTCGTTGGTCCGCCGGGCGGCCAGCAAGCTGGGCGTTAAACTGCGGCGCAGCCGATCGGCCCCGCGCAACACCGGCATCCGGCTGCAAAGCGGCTCGGCATCGGTCCACGGGCTCATCGACTGCGACGTCCGCTGGTCCACCACGCTCAGCGTCATGGCCTCGTCGTAGCCGAGCGAGGTCAGCACGCGGCGGATTCGCTCCAACACCCGATCTTCGCGGCGACGCGCCGAAGGAACCATCGGCACGCCGACGTCCTCGGGAATGGCGTCGTAGCCGTGGATGCGGGCGACCTCCTCGATCAGATCAATCTCGCGCGACAAGTCGCGCCGCCAACTCGGCGGAACGAACGTCAGCGAATCCGCAACCGACGTTGACTGCGGCTCGTTGCCAAGGGACACCAAAATCTCTCGCACGCGATCGGCCGGCACGTCGATGCCGAGGATGCGCTGGATTTGCGACCGTCGCAAGACGATCGGCTTGCGCTGCGGAGGTCGCCGACCCACGCCGACCATGCCGGCGGCAAGCTCTCCACCGGCCAGTTCGAGAATCAATTGGCAGCAGCGGCGGCTCGCCCAATCGAGCCCCTCGGGATCGACCCGGCGCTCGAACCGATAGGACGAGTCGCTGTGCAGGTTGAGCTGTCGGGCCGTGCTGCGGATCGACACGGGATCGAACTCGGCCGCCTCGACCAGCACGTCGCAAGTTTGGTCGGAGATTTCGGTCGTCGCGCCGCCCATCACGCCGCCGATGGCCACCGGGTTGCGGGCGTCGCAGATCATGCACAGGTCCGGACCCAGCGGGTAGTTTTTGTGGTCGATCGCCTCGATCGTCTCGCCGGAAGCGGGACGACGAATCACGATCTCATGGCCTTGCAACTTGCCGAAGTCGAACGTGTGCAGCGGTTGGCCGCACTCCATCATCACGTAATTGCTGATGTCCACCACGTTGTTGATCGACGCGATGCCCACGGCGGCCAGACGGCGAACCATCCACGAGGGGCTCGGACCGATTTTGACGCCACGAACCACTCGAGCCGTGTACCGAAGGCACAAGTCCGGGCATTCGATCCGCACGCGGACCAACTTGTCGACCGGGGCGCTGGCGTTTTCTTTCGGCGCGGCGGCGGGCAGCGTAAGCGATTTGCCGAACAGCACGGCCACTTCCCGGGCGATGCCGAGGTGTCCGAGGCAGTCGGGCCGATTGCTGGTCACCTCCAGATCGATGACCAGATCGCCGCCGACCTCGGAGGTCGATTCGTGATTCAAGCCCGACATCATCACGCGGCGAGTCAATTCCTCGACCGGCATGTCGAGTGGCACGTATTGTTTCAACCAGTTCCAAGAAACAAGCATGATGAAAGGGATTGGGGATTAGGGATTAGGGATTAGAAATTAGGGAAAAGGCTCGACGCCGTCTTTCTGGTCCCTAATCCCCAACCGCTCATCCCTTCGTTAAAATTGCCTTAAAAACCGCACGTCGTTTTTGTAAAGCTCGCGGATGTCGGCGATTTGGTGCCGCCGCGCGCAAATCCGCTCGATGCCCAAGCCGAACGCGAATCCGGAGTATTCCTCGGGATCGTAGCCGACGGCCTTCAATACGTTCGGGTCGACCATGCCGGCTCCGCCCATCTCCATCCAGCCGCCCTGCCAGCTCATGTCCACCTCGACGCTCGGTTCAGTGAACGGGAAAAACGACGGGCGGAACCGAATGTGGACGTCCGGATCGAACGCGCTGCGGGCGAACAGCCGGAGCGTGCTCTTCAGGTCGGCCATCGTGACGCCGCGATCGATCAGCAACCCTTCGATCTGATGGAACATCGGATAGTGCGTGGCGTCGGCCGTGTCGGGCCGATAGACTCGGCCGCACGAAATGATCCGTACCGGCGGCTGCATTTTTTCCATCGTGCGGATCTGCACCGTGCTGGTCTGGCTGCGAAGCAGGAGCGTGGTCAGCGGTCTTTCTTTCATCCCACGTTCCACGGCGGGCGTTCCCGCAGATTCCATCTCGAGATAAAAATTTTCGAGCGGATCGCGGGCGGGGTGTTCCGGCGGGATGTTCAGCGCGTCGAAATTGTGCCAGGGATCTTCCACCTCGGGGCCCTCGACCGCCGTGAACCCGAGCCGGCCCATGATCTCCTTCAGCTCGTCGATCGTTTGGGTGATCGGGTGCAGGCGGCCCAACCGCGGATGGACGCCAGGCGTGGTCGGATCGAACGCGCGCGACGACTTTTTGGGGCCGACCGCGGCAGCAAGCCGGGCGACGGCTTGTTGATGGACCGACTCGATCGCCTGTTTGACCTCGTTGAAACGTTTGCCGGCAGCCGGCTTGTCGGCCTGGTCTACTTTTCCAAGGCCTTTTTGGACGGCTTTCAGCCGACCGCTTTTGGCGCCGAGGAACTCGACGCGGGCCGCTTCGAGCGCCGCCGGATCGCCGGCCGACGCGAACGCCGCCGTTGCCTCACACGCTAAAGCATCCAAGTCCGACAAGAAAACAGCAAGCGACATGACAACACTCTAGAGATAAAAAACAGAAAAACACCGAAAGCGCGAAAAAACACCAAAAGCCAACCGCAGATGAAAGCAGAGGAAAGCGGGTGACTTATCTGTCGATCCGCGCTCCTCTGCGTTCATCCGCGGTTTCGTCTTTGGCGTTCTCCGTCGTGGTGTTTTCCGTTGTTTTACTTCGCGAGCGCCTTTTTAACCAGCTCGACGACCGTCTCGAACCCCTGGGGATCCATGACGGCCATGTCGGCCAGGACTTTGCGGTCCAACGCGATTTGAGCCTTCTTCAGCCCGGCGACGAACTCGCTGTAGCGCAGGCCCATCGCGTGAACGGCGGCGTTGATGCGGATGATCCACAGGCGTCGGAAATCGCGCTTGCGATTGTGACGATCGCGGTAGGCGTACACGCCGGCGCGAACGAGGTTTTCCTTGGCGGTCCGCAGCAGGCGGCGACGACCGCCCACATAACCCTTGGCCCGTTTGAACAGACGATTCTTGGCCCGCGTGCGAGCGGCGCCCTTGGTGGTTCTCATGATTCAAAAACCTTTTCGTTGGTGCGGGCGCCAGGCCCTTCTCCGATCGAGAAGCGTTTTTCTGCCCGGCCCGCTGGTGAAAGGAAGGCTCTCAACCGCAATCGCGGTCTAATAGCTGTGTTTGCCCAACACGGTGCGAATCTTCGCAGTTTCGACTCCGTCGACGGTCGTCGTGCCGCGCAGATTCCGTTTGCGCTTCTGGCTCATTCGCGTGGCCAGGTGGCTGGTTCCGGCGGGACGATGCTTCACCTTGCCCGAGGCGGTCAGGCGGAATCGCTTCTTGGTCCCCTTGTGGGTCTTCATCTTCGGCATGATCGGCTACCACTTCATTCTTTGATTTCAGCAACCAGTAAACAGACCCGTTATTATAGTCGATCGCCGCGCCATGGGAAGAGGGATCGGCGTTGAATTTCCGCTCGTGTGGGGGGTGCTGGTTGTTGGCGTGCCAAGGCTTTTGCAATTTACCTGTCTTGCTTATTGCGTTTGACTGACCCGTATTAGCCGAAGTCGACAAGAAAAAACGCGATGGACTACTGGCAAATCCCGGACGGAACTTTAGAATGTCGTGCTAAGGGGCCTTGGACTGCGTTTGGGGCATGACGGCATACACGTCCCGTTTTTTCACTTTTCTCGGCGAGGCAGCGGCGCGGTGGAGTCATCGTAGGGCATGTGGCCCCTTCGTTCGTGTCCCATCGAATTCCGACACGTTCTTTTTCTCTCGATCGGCGGCCTGACGCTCGCGCTGTGGGCGGCCCGCCGGTCCGAAGGGGCTGTGATCGCTTCTTGCGGTTTTGAGTCGACCGATACTTGGTCGTTCTACGATTCAGGCTCGAATGACACCAGCTCAGAGACCGGCGTCTACGATGTGCCGTCCGGTCAGCGGGTGCTCAGCGGCACGGGCTCCTGGCAAGTGGCCAACACCACCTCGGTGTTGACTTTTTCCGACCTTGGGTTGTCCGGTTGGACGAATGTGTCGATCACCTATCGGGTGTCATCCACCGGCACGACGACCGGCGTCGGCCACGGCGCGACGGATCAAGTCGTGTCGTATGTCGCGGAGACGACGGCGGATTTGGACGGCGCGGCGCCGGCCATCACCTTGACGGGCAACGGCAACGCCGTGTGGGCGTACGACAGCGGAGCGAAGCAGGTGACGGCGACCGCCGGCGGCGCGTCGCTGCTGCGAAAACCCGGCGGCACCGGATTGCGAACCACCGACGGCTATAGCAGTTTCAAGATCGTTCTCCCCTCGACGATGTCTTCCGTGGCGCTCAAAATCGCAATGATCGGTTCGAGCGGCGGAACGTTTTGGAATCTGGACGAGGTCGCGCTGAGCGGCGACGCCACGGAGAGCCACGACTGCCGCTGGTCGGGCGGCGCCGGCCTTTGGACTACGACGCCGGCGACGACGAATTGGTTGGATCAAACCAATGGGAACCTCGCGTCGGCGTGGAACAATATGCGAGGCGACAACGCGTTGTTTTTGGCGTCCTGCAGCACGTTGACCGTTGCCAAGGAGACGACCGTGGCCGCCCGAAGTCTCACGTTCAGCGCGGACGGGTGCCGTCTGACGGCCGCCGATGCGACATCCTCGCGATTGGCGCTGACCAACGGCGGTTCGGGCGGGGCCGGCGCCAACACGATCGAGGTGACCTACGCCGGACAAACCGCTTACTTGGATGTTGCGCTGGTCGCCAATCCGGGCATCGGACTGGTGAAAACCGGCGCCGGCACCTTGCAGATCGACGCCGCCGAGTCCACATTCTTCGGCGAGATCGACATTCAGCAAGGCACGCTGCGGCTCAACGCGGCCGATTGGCTCAGCGGTTGTTCGTCGATTTGCGTCAACGCCGGTGCGACGCTCGATCTGACCGCCACCGGAGGCTATCATCTCGGCGCAACCGCTCGACAGACGCTCGACGGAACGGGCACGATTGTGGGCGATCTTTGGGTCGACGCCCTCGGCGAACACAACATCGGCAACAGTCCCGGAGTGCAATGCGTCGAAGGCGAGTACGGAATGGCCGGCATCTTGCTGGTCGAAGTGGCCGGCGGTCGGCCCGGCGACGGACAGAGCGGTTACGATCAGATTCATCTCCTTGAAGGGGATGCCCATGACGTCGTGCTCAGCGGCGAGCTTTCGTTGACATGGAGCGGCGACGGTTGGGCCTCCGACGGCCAGCGGTTGTGGATCGTTCGCAACGACACGACCGGCGAGCTGTCGGGCATGTTTGGCAATTACGCCCAGAACGGCCTGTGGGTCGGCCGTTACGACGATTGCGACTGGTATTTGTACTACGGCGCCGACGCGAGCCAAAATGAATTGTTCGGCGGCAACGACGTGGCGATTTCCGCCATCGCGGTTCCAGAACCTCGGGGGCTGGCTCTGTGGGCCATTTTCGCGGCCGCTTTTCTTGTAGCGGCTCGACGTCGAACGTGATCGGCCGCCACGGGCGTCGCTGAGGGGGGGCTGCGACCGTTCGGACGTGAAGATCGCAAAAGCACACCACCTGGTAGTGGTATTTTTGGCCGGAATGGCATCCTCCAATCGGTGGTGCGAATAAAACTACCATTGACCCTAGATGTTGTGGATGGGTATTCTCCGCCGCCGTGTTTTTTGACGGGCTCCGGCTCGAAAAACGGCGGAGCCTCCCTATAGGACTGTCCGGCATAACGTTTCGGGTGTTCGTGCATGCAGGTTCGGGCCGGAATGGGCGTGGGGAGGTTGTGTGGCGGCGAACCCGCGATGGAGTCTGATGTCCCCTCAAACCTCCTCTCGAATCCGAGCATGATGCAGCCATCCTCTTTAGTTCTTGCCGATCCGCAGAACGAACCGGAGCTTCAGTCCTTTTCGCAAGCGGTTCACGTGCTGCTTCGGTTGTTGCTGGCGGTGCGCTATCGCAAGAACTTGGTCGTTGCGGTCATGACGGCGGCGATTTTGCTTGGAGCGGCGTACTATGTCACGGCGACGCGGCGGTACGACTCCAAAGCGGCCTTGTTGATTTCCCAGGCGGGCGGCGATCGGCTCGATCCGTCGATCGCCAGCGGCGAGCTGCAGCGGCAAAACGTCATGCCGACTTTCGAGAGCATGGTCCGCAGCGCAAAAGTGTTGGAGGGCGCGTTGAAGGAACTGTCGCCGACGGATTGCATCGACCGGCACGGCGAACCGCAGAAATTTTCGGTCGACGTTTTGCGAGGTCATTTGTCCGTCAAAACCATTCGTTTGACCAACATTTTAGAGGTCGGTTATACGTCGACGGATCCGCAGATTGCCGCGAATGTGGTGCGGGCGGTGGTACAGTCGTATCTGAATTTCATGGACAGCATCCATCGGGGCACGGCCGGCGAGATCAGCCGGATGTTGACGAAGGAACGCGAGGATTTGGCCGGAAAACTCAGCGACAAACAGACCGAGTTGCTCAAGTGCCGCCGCCAGTTCGCCGACATGGGATTTCGTTCGGACGCGAAAGCGCTCCATCCGATGGTGCAGCGGGCGGTGTATTTCAACGACGCCCTGATCGCGGCCCAAAAGGATCGCGTGGAAAACGAGACGCTCGTGGCCAGCATCGAAACGGCGGTTGCTCGTGGCGCGGATCTGATCTCGTATTTGCCCGCCGTCGTGGAAGGGCCAGGTCGGGAGCTCATGCTGAGCGAGTTGGGCTTGGGCGCCAACGACGTGGTCACTCAGGCCAATCTGCAACGGGAATTAATCGACGCCAAGACGCAGTTGGAGACCATGCAACAAAATCTCGGGCCCAGACATCCGGAGGTGATCGCTCTGACCGAAAAAGTCCGACTGACCGAACAATTCCTGCAAAACGCGCAATTGAAAATCGGACAACAAACAACCGGCAATCGGCAACTGGGGCCCCGGTTGGCGCAAATGGCCCGTCAGAAACTGGAGGAGTCGCGGAAGAAGGAAGAAAAACTCCAGCAATGTTTCGAGGAAGCTCGTACCGAGGCGATCAACCTCAGCGGCCAGCTGGCTCAAGTCGAAATGCTTGAACGCGACATCAAGCGGCTGAGCGGCTTGAACGACGTGCTGCTGAATCAGATCGCCTCGCTGGATTTGCGACAGAACGGCCCCGATGTGCGCGTGGCGGTCATCGAGGAGGCTACCGTGAAGGAATCGCCCGTGTCGCCGCGATTGCCGCTGGTGGCGATGATCACGGTGATGTCAGGCTTTGGCCTGGCGATCGGTTTGGTGACGTTGTTGGATGCCCTGGACGATCGCTTCCGATCGATCGACGAGATGCAATCGCGATTGGGCCTGCCATTGCTGGCGATGATTCAGCAGTTGCAGCCGCCCGAGAGCACCGGTCCAATGGCGCTGGTGACGCATGCCTCGCCGATGTCGATGGAGAGCGAGGGGTTCCGAACGTTGCGAACCTCCTTGGCTCTGACGCAGCCCGATGCGAATCGCTTGGTCGTCAGCAGCACCGAGCCGGGCGACGGGAAGACTACGACATTGGCGAATTTGGCGGTTTGCTGCGCCCAAGGCGACAAACGAACGTTGTTGATCGATGCCGATCTGCGGCGTCCTGGATTGACCAATTTGATGAACATGCGGGGGCCGCGAGGACTCAGCGAGGTGTTGCGGTCGGAGATGGACGTCGCACAAATCGCGCCCTCGTACGTTCGAGCCTCCGGCGTTTCAGGGCTCGACATTTTGCCGTCGGGTTCTCGGCCGAACGATCCGGCGGAACTGCTCGGCGGGCCGCGGTTCGCGCAACTGCTGGCTTGGGCGGAAACCGTTTACGACATGATTCTTATCGACAGTCCGCCGCTGATGGCCACCGCCGACACGGCGATCGTCGGTCGCCTGGTTGATGGCGTTATTCTGGTCGTACAACCGGCCAAGAACCATCGTCGTCTGGTGACGCGCGTCGTCGAACGGCTCAATATGATGAAGATTCCCGTGTTCGGGCTGGTCATCAATCGGACCGGTTCGGAGGCGGAATACGGATACTACGGATATCACGAATATGGGTATCGTTATGAATATGGCGAAGGGTACGGCCACGACGCCCACGTCTCCAAGCGGGATGCGGATGGCGAGCCGTGCGTTTCGTCGGTCGGCGGTTTCGACAATGCCGAAGAGCCGTGCGTCCGGGTCATTCCGCGGCGCGTGGCTTGACACGACTAGGGAGATTTCGAGTCATGGGCAGTGATTCCATTGAAAAAAAACAATCGTATGATTGGCGCCAACATTCCTATTTGGTGGGAACGATCGCGCTGACGCCGTTGTTTGCCGCCATCTATTATCTGGACTTCTGGTTGCGATTTGAAGGCCAGTTGACGGGCGACAACCTGCAACGGTGTTTGTCCACGATGGGATGGGTGTTGTGCGTCAAGCTGGCGTGGTTTGCGGGACTGCGCGTCTGTCAGGGGTGGCGGCGTTCGGTTACCTTTTATGATTTGACCGTCTTGTTGCGGGCAACCAGCGGCGCTCTGGCGACCGCGGCCGTCCTGCAATATTTCATCATTCCGTCGCTTGCCATTCCACGAAGCATCTTCGTCATCGACTGGGGCGCGACCATCATCGTTCTGGGCGCCGCGAGATCGTTGTCCCGGGGCGTTCGTGAATTGCACTGGTCGCTGTTTTCCGCCAAAGATCGCGTTCGCGTGCTCATCGTCGGCGCGGGCGATGCGGGCGTGTCGACCTTGCGAATCCTCCGGCGGCTCGACCGCCCGGCCTATCATGTCGTGGGGTTTCTCGATCGGCAGGAGTCCCTGGCGGGTGCCCGCATCGAAGGCGTTCCGGTCCTTGGCGACTACCAGCAAGCTTGTCATTGGATCGTTCAATACGGCGTGCGGCAGATCCTCGCCATGCAGGGCGAACTGACCGGCACGCAGTTGCGCAAACTGATGGGTGACGCCCAACGCCATGGTTGCGAAGTGCGGATGATGCCGAACTACCGGCAACTGATCGAGGGACGCGTCGTCGTCAAGCCGCAGCCGGTCTCGATCGAGGATCTTCTGCAGCGAGAACCGGTCCGCTTGGACATCGAGGACATCCGCCAGTGGATCGACGGCCGGGTCATTTTGGTCACCGGCAGCGCCGGCAGCATCGGTTCGGAAATCTGCCGTCAATTGCTGCAATTCGACCCCGAACGAATCGTGATGGTCGACCGTGCCGAGACGGGCCAATTCTTTCTCGAACGCGAGTTGCGTTCGTTGGCCCCATCGAAAGAGTTCGACGTGTGCATCGCCGACGTGCTCGACGAGCCTCGCTTGCGACGCATTTTGATGCGATACCGGCCGCACGTGATCTTTCACGCCGCCGCCTACAAACACGTTCCCTTGATGGAAGAGCAGCCCGAGGAAGCGGTTCGCAACATCGTCCGAGCGACGCGCGGCTTGGCTGACTTGGCTATGGAGTTCGGCGTCGAATCGTTGGTGATGATCTCGACCGACAAGGCCGTGCATCCGTCGAGCGTCATGGGCGCCTGCAAACGCGTGGCCGAGCTCTACGTTCAATCGCTGGCCGACCAATCGCCGACGCGGTTCGTCACCGTGCGGTTCGGCAACGTGTTGGATTCGGCCGGCAGCGTCGTGCAGTTGTTCCGACAGCAAATCGCCGCCGGCGGACCGGTCACCGTCACCGATCCCGAAATGCGGCGATTCTTCATGACCATTCCCGAGGCGTCCCGTCTGGTGATTCAAGCCGGCGCGATCGGTCAGAGCGGACAAATTCTGTTGTTGGACATGGGCGATCCGGTTCACATCGTCGATCTGGCCGTCGACATGATTCGGCTATCCGGGTTTCGCGTGGGCGACGACATCGCCATTGAGTACACTGGCGTCCGGCCCGGCGAAAAACTGTTTGAGGAACTCCGCATCCCCGGCGAAGAAGTGCAAGCGACTTGCCACCCGAAAATCATCGTCGCCGAACGCAAGCCGGCGCAGGTGGACGACCTCTGCGCGGCGATCGACGACTTGGAACGCATCGCGCGCGAAAACCCGGGGGCCGTAGTCGATCGGTTGCAGCAGATCGTCTGCGGCTATCGGCCGGCCTCGCGGGAAGCGACGCCTCCGGAGGCGGCCGTTTCCTAACGCGTTGGGGGGCGTCGGTTACGGACGTTCCGCCCACACTTCGGCCAGCGCAACGAGCCACTCGACGGATTCGACCATCTCGTCCAAGCAGGCCCATTCCAGCGGCGAATGCGGATTGTGGCCGCCGCACGACAGGTTGGGCGTCGGCAATCCCAACTCGGTCAACCGCGAGCCGTCGGTGCCGCCGCGAACGATCGTGCGTCGAGCCGTGCGGCCCAGTCGTTGCAGCGCCCGCTCGGCGAAAGCCACCGCTCTGGGCTCGCGCGACAATCCTTCGGCCATGTTGCGATACTGCCGTTCGATCCGCACGTCGATCGAGGCGGCGGGAAAATCACGCCCCACCTGAACGGCGATCTCTCGCAGCCGTTCGGCCATGACGTCGAGCCGTCGAGCGTCGAAGTCTCGCAAAAGAATTTTCAGCCGCGTCTCGGCCACGCCGCCCTCGATCTCGTAGGGATGCAAAAATCCCTCACGATCGTCGGTGCTCTCGGGCGACATCGCGTCGCGCGGCAATCGGGCCACGAACTCGGCCGCCGCACGGACCGCGTTGGTCATGCGGCCTTTGGCGATCGACGGATGGATGTTCACGCCGCGGAGCGTCACGACCGCCAGATCGGCCGAAAACGTCTCGACGTCGATCTCGCCGCTGCCGTGGCCGTCGAGCGTGTAGCAGGCCGCCGCCCCGATCGTGTTGGGATCGAGCTTGTCGACGCCGCGGCCGATTTCCTCATCGCAGGTGAAGCAGATGCGGATCGGGCCATGTGGGATCTCGGGATGTTCAAGGAGCCACGCGGCGGTCTCCACGATGATCGCCACGCCTGCCTTGTCGTCGGCGCCCAACAGCGTCGTGCCGTCGCTGGTGATCAAAGTCCGTCCGCATAGGGCGAGCAGTTCGGGATTGTCCGCCACCCGAATCACACGATCCGGTCGGCCCGGCAGCGGCAGATCGCCGCCCACGTAGTTTTCGATCACCTGGGGACGCACGTCGGCCCCGGGACTTTCGGGCGAGGTGTCCAAATGGCTGCACCAGGCGATCGTCGGACACGCGTCGGAAACGGTGGCCGGCAAGGTCGCCCACACCAGACCGTGCGGATCCTGCCGGACATCGGCCGCGCCGAGGCTTTTGAGCTCCTCGACCAGCAAACGGCCCAACGCGCACTGGCCCGGCGAGCTGGGATACTGGTCGGCGTCCGGCCGGGCGGTCGTGTCGATCCGCACGTAACGCAGAAAACGCTGCAAAAGTCGTTGAGAATCCATGGTGAATAGGCTTTTTCCGAGGGGACAATGTTGGGGAACCGTCCGAAATCGTTGGACCGTTCGTCGATTTTGCCAAAATCCACTCGCCTTGAATAGATGACGGGCCGATCCTCCCCAAAACCGTCCAATTTCGATAGAATCAATGCGTCTCAAGATGAGCCGACGCAAGGCCGTGCGCTGAGTCCCTAAATCCAAAAATCCCAAAATCTCTAAACCCCTCGTTTCCCATGTCCAAAACCGTTCGTTATTTGGTGTTTGATACGGAAAGCGTGGCCGACGCTGCATTGGTGGCGAAGCTGCGATATGCTCAGGAGGGACTCTCGCCGGCCGAGGCCGTGCGGCGCTATCGCGACGAACTGCTCGAAAAACACGACACCGATTTCATCCCGTACAGCTTTCAGGTGCCGATCTCGGTGGTCGTCGGCAAAGTGGACGAGCAGTTTCAGTTGGACGACATTGTGGTGTTGGACGAGCCACAGTTCCGGCCGCATGTGATCACCGAAAATTTTTGGCGCGGCTGGGAGCGGTATCGCCGCCCCACGCTGGTCAGCTTCAACGGCCGCGGGTTCGATCTGCCGCTGTTGGAGTTGGCGGCGTTTCGCTACGGGATCAGCGTGCCCGGCTGGTTTCAGGGCGCCGGCAAGTCGGCCTACGACCAGCCGCGCAACCGATTCAACACGGCCTCGCACATCGATCTGTGCGAGTTGCTGACCAATTTCGGCTCGACGCGTTTTACCGGCGGACTGAATTTGGCGGCGAACCTGTTGGGCAAGCCCGGCAAAATGGACGTCCACGGCGATATGGTCCAAGACATGTTCGACGCCGGGCGGCTGGCCGAGATCAACGACTATTGCCGCTGCGACGTGTTGGACACGTATTTTGTGTTTCTACGCACGCGGGTTTTGTTAGGCCAGTTGACCCTCGAAGTCGAGCAACAACGGATCGCCGAGACGCGCCAATGGCTCGAAAGCTGCGCCGACGGCTCGGCGGCCTATCGGTTGTATCTGGACCACTGGGGCGACTGGTCGAATCCCTGGACGCCAGTCCAATAGCCGTTGGATTGCTGCACTAGGGTTTCGAGACGTTCGCGCGGACTTTTTTGAGCAGCGCGATCTGCCGGGCCAAGCGGTCGGTGGCCGCCTCGGGCGTCAATGCGTCCAAGAACTCGTCCTCGACGCACAGATCGTTGTGATAGCCGGCCTTGCGTAGAATCGAGGCGACACGCGTGAAATCGATGTCGCCCTGGTCGATCGAGCTTTGGTATTCGGCGTACTTCCAACCCATCGGCCGCAGACGCTCGCGTTCGGTCTCCGGATACCGAATGCTTTTGCAGTGTGTGTGATAGACGCGCGGCGCAAACCGCTCGAACAGCGAGTAGACCTTCGACAGCGGATGGCCGAACCAGTACAGATTGGCCGTGTCGAGCGTGAGGCCCAACCGTTCCGAGCCGACGCGGTCGAACAACGATTGCATGAAGTCGGGATCGTTGGTCGTGTTGCCATGGTTTTCGATGGCGAACTTCACGCCGGTGGACTCCGTGTCGGCGAGGATTTTTTTCAGTGCCTTGACCGCCTGTTTGCGAAAGGCGTTCCGTTCCATTTTTCGGGGCGCGACGTCAATCCGAATCGCCGGAGCGCCAAGCTGGTCGGCGGCCCGGGCCACCATGCCGCAGTGTTGAATCTCAACATCGGGCTGCACATCGAAACGATTGCCCATGCAGAACGCCGTGATGCGCACGCCGGCCGCTCGGGCGTCGTCGCCCAGTCGTGCGATATCCGACGACGCCAACGTGTAAGGCTTGCCGGAACCGATTAAGAAAGGAATCTCCAATTGCTTCCTGCCGGTCCAAACGGCGACGCATTCCGCGCCGATCGCCTTCAACGCCTCCCAACTGTCTTTCCGCTTCATTGGGGTGAGCATCGCGTCGCGGCAACCGACCCAAACCGGCCACCCCGCCGGCGCGTCGTCGGCCTGTGACGGCCGGATCCCTTGGGCGATCGCCCAAAGGCCCAGCGACGCACCGCCGACGCGCGATAGAAAATCTCTCCGCGAAAAATCGCCGCATTGAGTGGAAAACGGTTGTGGCGTGCGAGCGGCCATAGCCTGTTCATCTCCAATAATCATTTGAAAAAGCCGCCCAGCGCGGACCGTTGCCGAACCATTGCTGGATTATGAGCCGTCGAAGATGGCGGGTCAAGCAACAAGGAGGTGGTAATGTTTTTGTAAGTTACCTATTTTTCCTATTTGTTGCACGTGCGACGAACGGCAAAAAACTTCCTACGGGCCGACGAGCCGATTCGGCCGATGAGTAGAACAAGAGCGGTTGCGCCTTCAAGGCCGGGCAAGAAGGGCGCTTTGGGCGAAAGACCAAATTATTTTGAGAGCGATTGGGTGGCAAGTCATGGGAAAAATCATCTCCGTCCTGGCCTGTGCGGTTTTTTTGATTGGCGGTTGGACGTCGACGGTCTTCGGAGCGGCTGACGACGTTTTGGAACAGAAGGCGTTGAAGGTTTTGGACTTGGTCCCGTCGGGGACGGGCGAAAAGCCGCCGGTGATTTCCCGCATGGCGTTGGATCCCAGCGGCAAGATGTTGGCCGTTGTGGGCGACGACCATGTGGTTCGCGTGCTGGACGTTTCCAGCGGCGTGCTGTTGGCGCGCCGGAAATTGCACGCCGATTGGGCCAAGGCGGTCGCGTTTCGTCCGGACGGCAAGGTGCTGGCCACGGCCGGCGACGATCGCCAGGTTGGGCTGTGGAGTCCGACCACGTTGGAGCGGCCGCAATTTTTGGAAAAGGAGCCTCGCGCGATTTACGGGCTGGCCTACAGCGGCGACGGATTGACGCTAGCCACGGTCGGCTTTGACGACAAGATTCGGATGTATGAATGTTTGAAGGGCAGGCTGTTGTGCGAACAGCCGGCGCCGGGGCCGGACATCCGGGCGATTTGCTTCTCTCCGGACGGCACGCATCTGGCCATCGCGGGCCGCAGCGGCCTGATTCGCGTCGTCGTCGGCGCGGAATGCAAACAGGTGCTCAACGTGCAGGCGTCGCCGCGGCGGATCTGCGCGTTGGCCTATTCGCCGGATGGAAAAATTTTGGCGGCCGCCGGTCAGCAGCGGATCGTGCGGTTGTTGGACGCGACGACCGGCAAGACGCTGTTCGATTTGCCCGAACGGCCGGGCGAGGTGATGGCGCTGTGTTTCTGCGGGCCGAACTTGCTGGCGTCGGCCGGCAGCGGCAACGTGATTCACCTTTGGGATCTTGCGGCACGGCGCGAACGATGCCAGTTGGTTGGCCACACCGGTTCGGTCACCACCTTGGTGTTTCATCACGATGCGGCGATGTTGATTTCCGGCGGCTACGACACCACGGTCCGACTGTGGAGCGTCGCCGAGGACAACGTGGAGAAAGTGACGCGCCGTTGACTGTTGCGAACGGCCCCGGAAGGATCTTGAGACATCGACACGGAGGTTGACGTGGGTTTCTTCTTCAAAACGCATTCCAAACACGGCCTTGCGAAGCCGCATAGCAAGAATTTCCTGCCGGCCCGGACGCGGTCGCGCGTGTGCCGAATCGAACCATTGGAGTCGAGGCAGCTTCTGTCGGCCTCGGCGATGATCCAGGTCGGCGCCACGTATTTGGAGGACTGCAACGGCGACAAGGTGCCCAGCGCCCTGCAGGGAACCACGACCGAGGTGGCCGACATTTTTCAGGTCGGTTACGTCAGCAGCGCGCAAAACACGCATTTAACGAAGCTGGTCATCAATTTGGGCGAGGCCACGATCTTCGATGTCACCTCCGGCGATTCGATCGGCAGCGACGCCGACGGCAGCTTTGGGCTAAAAGTCCTTTCCTACGGCACGAACGACGGACACGACGGCTTTCAGATCGATTGGTCGAAGTCGGGCGTGTTGGCCGACGGCACGCAATTGGTCTTGTACGTGAGCGGCTGGGACGCCGGCGAGACGCTCGTCTTCACGGTCGACGTGGATGAAGGCGACTCACCAACCGCCGACGGCGGCGAATTGGACGGCACCGATTATGGCAAATTCCAATTGTCGGGCGCGTCCTTGACCGCTTCGTTCGTTACGCCGGGCATGGAAGATCGGACCACGGCGCCGATCAACTTCCAGTGCTTTGAAAACCGAGGCGACGAGTTCTTCGAAGGCACGGACCTCTATGGCAAGCTGCCTAACAAATTGTATTCGAACGACGTCGCCGAAGCGTATATGCCCGACAGTCGAACGGACGCCGGCTATCAATCGGTCAATACGGCGTGCGTCTACGCCTCGGTCGAACAAAAGTCGCTGTCGTCGATCAGCGGCCGTGTCTACGAAGACCTCAACGGCAATGGCCAGTTCGACGCGGGCGAGGGGCTTTCCGGTTTCACGGCGACGCTTTACGATTCCAGCAACCAGGTCGTTGCTTCCTACACCACCACCGACGCCGACGACGGCTACTATATTTTCAAAAATCTTGCCGACGGCACCTACCAGGTCGTCGAAACGCAGCGGAGCCAATACGCCGACGTGCGCGCCACGACCGAGGACGGCACGGTTTTCACGTTCAATGACATCCGCGCCATCACGGTCGATTCGCAGGACAGCGTCAACAATAATTTCGTCGAGACCCAGTTCTCGCTCGACGGCCACATCTATTATGACGCCGACGGGGACGGCCGGTTCGACGCGGGCGAAGGCATCGCCGGCGTCACGGTGACGCTATACAATGCGAAGAACGAGGCGGTCGCCAGCTACACGACGACCAACGCCGACGACGGCTACTACAAGTTCGACAATTTGGGGCCCGACACGTATTGCGTGGTCGAAGGGTCCGTGGCTGCGTTGGGCTATCTCGAAGGCAACACCTACGCCGGCATGATCCTCAACACCAAGGTGGGCGACGATTCGGTCAACAATACGATCTCGATCATCACGCTCGACGATCGTTACACCACCGGCGCCCAGTTCGACAACTCGGCCGAACATTACGACTTCACCGAAGTGCTGGCCACGGGAATCAGCGGCCGCGTGTTCGTCGACTCCAACGGCAACAGCAAGTACGACGCCGGCGAGACGATTTTGTCGGGGGTGACGGTCTATTTGTTGGACGCCTCGGGCAAGGTGATCGACCAGACCACGACCAGCAAGACGGACGGCATGTACAGCTTCACCGGGTTGAAGCCCGGCGCGTACAGCGTCGTGGAAATCTCGAACGCCGACGCCGGCACGCTGCTGGCGGCCTATCTGGAAGGCGGCACCGGTGTCGAATACACCTCGGGCGGCACGCCGACCGGCGTCAACAGTATCCTCAACGTGACGCTGACCGCCGGTGTCTGTGGGTTCAAGTACGATTTTTACGAGCTGCTGCCGGCCACGATTTCCGGATATGTGTTTCAGGACGGCTCGACCCTGGTGCTGGAACCCGACGAAACGTTCACCAATCCCAGCGCGTACGGCTACGATGGCCGGCTCACATCCGACGACACCCGGCTGTCGACCGGCGTGACGCTTTATCTGTACGACGGCAACGGCAAGCTGGTCGCCACCACCTCGCCCGACGCCAGTGGGCATTACCAGTTCGACAGACTGTACGCCGGGACGTATTCGATCGTCGCGCGGTTTGACGCCGCCGCCTACGCCTCTTATTACGCCGGCATCGACACGGTCGGCAGCAACGGCGGTGCGGCGGCCAACACCTACAACTACTCGACGCTCGACGCGGCTACGCTCAGCTTGCTGGCCTCGCTCGGCGTGACGGTCGACGCTACGGATCGGACGATGTTGCAGGTCACGGTGGCCACGGGCCAGTCGGCCGAGCAGTACAACTTCAGCGAAGTGCTGGCGCGGACTACCACGCTGCCGCCCTCGCCGCCGCCGGTCGTCCCGCCGACGATTCCCGAGTGGCCGACTCCGGAGCCCTATGTTCCAACGGAAGTCGCTTGGGCTTCCTACGCCATGGCGATCGAACAGCCTCCGACCTTGATGTCCGGCGGCGCCGGCGGACCTGCCGGTTACACCTGGCATTTGAGCGTCATCGACGCGGGACAACCCAGGGCGGACGTGTCCGAAGGGGTGGCCGATGCCTCCGAGGCGTCGTTGTTCAGCACGGTTTCGTGGAGCGGCGCCGGCATGGACGAGGGCGAATGGGTGTTGGCCGATGAAAACGGGCGGCCTATCAAGCGGGCTCGGTTCGGCCGGCACGGCGCCATTCCCGTCACGGGCGATTGGAACGGAAGCGGCGCGACGAAGATCGGCATTTTCCTGGCCGGGCAGTGGTTCTTGGACCTCGACGGCGACGGCGTTTGGGACAACGTGGATCTTTGGGCCAAACTCGGCAAGGCCGGCGATCAACCGGTCAGCGGTGATTGGAATGGCGACGGTAAGACGGACATCGGCATCTACGGCCGCGCGTGGGTCGGCGACATCCGGGCGATTGCGGTCGAGCCAGGCCTGCCCGACGCTCAAAACCCGCCGGCCCTCGGACGACCCAAAAATGTCCCGCCTGATCCGGCCGACGCCGCCGTCGACCGTCGCGTTCTGAAGAAAGGCGACGCCGGGGCTTCGCGGACCGACGTGATCGACCACGTGTTTGAATACGGCACGAAAGGCGATCGTGCGTTGACCGGCGACTGGAACGGCGACGGCATCTACACCGTCGGCATCTTCCGCGGCGGCCAGTGGTTCTTGGACATGGACGGCGACGGCCGTTGGAGCGAGGGCGACGTGGTGGTCGATTTCGGCCAAGAGGGCGACATCCCCATTGTGGGCGATTGGAACGGCGACGGCGTCTCGAAACTCGGCGTCTTCCGCAATGGCAAGTTTATCCTCGACACGAACAACAACCGTCAGATCGACGCCACCGACAAAGTGTTCGAGCTGGGCCAGGCCGGCGATCGTCCGGTCGTGGGCGATTGGACCGGCGATGGCGTCGACAAGGTGGGCGTCTACCACGACGGCGGCGAGGCCCCGTTACAGGCCGCTCGCAGCACCGCCACGCGGTGACGTGACGCCAAGACGTTTTTTCAGGTCTCCTGACGCGCCGACTTTTGTCGGGGCGGCCGACGGTCGCTCGCGGCCCAATGTCGTCAGGCTCGAAGCTGCAAAAGCTCACGCCAAGGCGCAAAGACGCAAAGGAAAAGAATATAAACTTGCAAGGAGATGGGGCATTCGGGATTTCTTGATTCTCTTTGCGCCTTCGCACCTTTGCGTGAGTCCCATGTGGTTTTCGTTGCTCTGTCAAACGGCCATCAGCTTTTACCACGCCCGGGCGGCAAATTTCGATTGACTTTTCAAGGGGTTTGGATTGGAATGGAGAGAAGAGGCAAGCGGGCCAAGCCTGGGCGGCCCTGCTGTTGGAGCCCACCCCCCTCGAATGGCGAGATCTTGGTGGCGAGGGACAGGAACGAGGTCACATGAAACGGCCCTTGTCGGTTGGCTACACGTTGATTGAGATTTTGGTGGCGACGGTGTTGTCGCTGCTGTTGCTCGGCGCGGTCGTTCGGATGTTCGGCGACGTGGGTCGTGGCATCACGGATTCCCGATCGCTGTTGGAGTCGGCCGATCGGTTGCGTTTGGCGGCCATGCGTCTACAACAAGATTTGGCCGGCGTAACCGTCACCATGAGTCCGCCCCGAAAGCCCGAAAACAACGAGGGCTATTTCGAGTACATCGAGGGCCCTGTCGGCAGCATGGGCACGGTTAGCAGCGCGATGACGCAGCCCTATCAGGTGGCGCAGAACGCCGTAGATTTTTCTCCGGCGCAACCCGACCGAACGATCGGCGATTTCGACGACATTTTGATGTTCACCACGCGCAGCGTCGGGCGGCCGTTTGTCGGAAAGCACTATAATACGTTGACGAATCAAACCGAGTCCATTTCGTCCGAAGTGGCCGAGGTGGCGTGGTTCTTGCGAGGCCGAACGCTCCACCGTCGCGTGCTTTTGGTGTCGCCGAGTCTTACGGTTTCCCCGGCGACGGCCGGCTTTTATAGAAATAATGACATTTCGGTGCATTGGGATGGCGCCAAAGTTGTGCCAAACACCTTGGGTGATTTGACGGAACGCGCGAATCGGTATGCGCATCCAACCAATTTTCCGCCGACAAACAGCAACGCTTATTTTTTCTGGAAGGTGGCTTCGACCGGTTCGCTGGTTTTTCCGACTCTCCCGACGCTTAGCGAGTGTTCGGGGTCGGCTTCTTCCTGGTCGATTAATCAAGCGACGAGTTCCACGGCAACTTCCGGTTCGCTCGATTTTTGGGCCCCCAGCGGCGGCACGAATTGGTTGACCGACTACGCACTGACGGGAGCCGCTGGAACGCGGGTTGCCGACGATGTGATCTTGACCAATGTCATCGGATTTGATGTCAAAGCATGGGATCCGACGGCCAACAACAACCTGGGCGCGTATGTGGATCTTGGTTATCAGAATGTCCCTTACGCTGCGGCAAACGCCAATACGTTCCGTCACCTTGGGGGAAACAAATCGGGATTTGCGACCAACACGAATTACTCACGCGTTTACGATACGTACTCGACCAGTCTCGAAGGCAATAACGCCAGCGATGGATTCGACAATGACAGCAATGGCATTGTCGATGACGATAATGAAAAAAATTATGTTGCCCCCTATCCGATTCCCTTACGGGGCATTCAGGTCAAAATTCGGGTGTTCGAGCCCGAAAGCAAGCAGATCCGCGAAGAAACGATCCTTCAAAACTTCTTGCCGCAGTGATCGCTCTCCGGATTTTCTCTCTTTTTCGCCGGACTTGCAGGCTTCGCTGGCGCGTTCGCGCAAGAGGGTGAAGCCGTCGGACCATTTCTTTTCTTGGAAATGCCATGGTTGCGAAGGGCGCGAAAATCCGTATGATAGAGGGGATTGAGGTCTACCAAGG
>JAJFVC010000030.1 GCA_021372005.1 Planctomycetaceae bacterium
TGCTGCTGGTCCGGTTGGCGTTTCCACTCGAAGCCGGCCGAAGATTTCACCTCGTTGAGCCAGGACCGCATGATTTGTTGCTGTCCGGCCTGCGCGGCGGGGGCGTATTTTCCAAAATCGTCCACCGTGAACTGCTCCCAAAGCACCCGTTGCGACGGAGTCAATTCATCCAGACGAATCACATAAGCCGTCGTTTTCGGCGCGTTCATCGCCGCACCGGCTTGTTTAGGCGTCAGACGAAACACCGCAGCCATGAATTCGTTGCCAGGCATCGACACGCCGGCGACCTCGCTGATCCGTGCGGCGTTGGGGGCGGACCCGAACGCCACCGCGCCCGAGGTCATCCAGCTAAACGTCGGCGGCGTGAGGACGGACAAGTCCGGTCGGTCGGCGAACGCCTGCTTCAACGGTTTCTTGGCTTTGTTCGCCTCGGCCGCCAATTTTTCGGCGGCTTGAAAAGCCAACGGGCGGGCCTTCACCATTTTCCACTCGCGCAACACCGCGTCTTGCACGCCCGGATTGCTGAACTTCAGAACTTGCTCCTTGCTTTCGTCCGTCTTCCAGAACAGATAGATGCCGTTGAGGTCCATCGACTCTTCCGATTGGAAATTCGTTAGACTCTGGAAGGCGTAGCTGACGATCGGCTCTCGTCCGCCAACCAATGAACGTCCCACCTCGAGCGACTGAAGTTGCCACTGCGAAACCAAGCCACTCTCGCCGGCGGCCAGCCCGTGATCTTTGGCCAATTTCGCAAAATCCAATTTGGCCGGCGGAGACGGCAAACGGCTCGCACCGTTCTTCCCGTCCTTGTCCTGAGCCTGAAGACTCGCCGCCTTGTATTGACTCAGCTCCGTGCGGTATTGCGACATTTGGCCGCGCAGAGCGGCAAAAGCCTTTTCGATTTTTTCAAAAGCGATTTCCCGTCGAATCCGATCCCTGGTGGCCTGAACCATCGGCGGCGCAGGTTTTTCTTGATCGTTCGTCGTCGACTTGCCCGCCTTCGATTTCTCCTGTTCGCCGGCCGACGATTTGGCCGCCCCCGGCTTCGCCTCCGACGCATCAGTCTTTTCCTGCAACATCGCCGTCAAACGGAACGGCGACGCCGGATGGCCCGACGACGCGCCCTTCGGATCTTTCGCATCCGCTTTTCCATGGCCCGACGAACCGTCCTTCGGGGTCGCTTCGTTCTTTTTCAGCGATTCCTTTTTGCCGGATTCCGGCGCCTGGTCGACTGGTTTTCCAGCCTCGCTCGCCGACACGTCCGCTTCATTTTTTTCCGTATAAAGTTCCTTGTTCTTTTCGTACCGCTCCCGCACTTCCTTGTCGGTGACGGCGGCGATGAACTTGTCGAAATCCGCCTTGAACCACTGCAATGCGACCTTCTTGGGCTCGCGGAACCCGGGCTCAGGCGAACCGGGGAGCGCATACTGCTCTTTGTATTTCTCGAAAAACTCTTTCAGCTCGGCCTCGCTCGGCTTTTCAACTTTGCCGGTGAAATCGGCGACGGGCAAAGCGACCGCTTCGATCGCCGCCGTCTGTTTGAATCGCAGGAAGTAGTCCCACCGCTGCGACGGCGTCACTCCGGCCATACTGTAGCGAAATATCGTCTCCAACCGCACCGCCGCCAAATTGTCTCGCATCACGGCGAAAAACTGCACTTCGCTCAACCCAGCCTGTCGGAAGGCGACAAGAAACCGATCCGCTTTGACCCGGTTTTGCGTCAGCGCCTGCAAAAACGTGTTCACCGCTTCATCGTCGATGACGACGCCCTGTTGCTTGGCCACCTGCGACAACAGCCACATCGTGGCCACCGATTCCTCCGTGCCCGAGCCAAGCTGAGACTCCAGCCATTGCTGCGCCATGTTCGCCGGCACGTTCAATGACTGCAACACGACGGTCAAGGCGCTCAACACCTGACGCTTTTGACGCACCAACGTCTGAAGATCGTGTTCGTTCAAATCGCCAAATTGCTTGGTGTGGACCACCACGGGATTCTGGATCGTTCGCCCACCCATCCCCTCTAAAATTGCGGGAAGGAACACGAAGCCAAACATCGCCAGAAGCGTCAGCAAAGCCAACATCAGCTTCTGATTCTTTCGGAAGATCGAAAACGGGCTAGCCATGACGAATAATCCTTCTGGAGAGGGGTTATTGGGCGCGAATTCGGCTTGACAAGCCTAGCCTAACAGGAGTAATGGTGTCGCAAGTGGCAAATTTCAACGTTTCCTGCGGGAAGGACCTATTATATAAGGCCATCCCCAACAAGGGTGTAAAACAGACGCTGCAGCCTGCTACATCGTAATCCGGCAATTCTAAATGGGTTGCACACAAATGCAATGCCAATTCACGAAGGGTTGCCCCAAAGACATGATTCGATACAATCGCACATTCTTCCCAGTTTCTCAGGAATAACATGGCCAAGAGATCGAGCAGCACATCTGGAACCCCTTTGGTGATCGTCGAGTCGCCGGCCAAAGCCCGGACGATCAGCAAATTTCTTGGCCGCGGCTATACCATCGAAGCCAGCATTGGTCACATTCGCGATCTGCCGCAAGGCGCGAAAGAGGTGCCCGAGCCGTTCAAAAAAGAAGACTGGGCCTATCTCGGCGTCAACGTAAGCCACGATTTCGAGCCACTTTACGTCATCCCGCACGAAAAAGCCCAGCAGGTCCGCAAACTGAAAAGCCTGTTGAAAGACGCCTCGGAACTCTATCTGGCGACGGATGAAGACCGCGAAGGCGAGGCCATCAGTTGGCATCTTTGTGAGGTGCTGAAGCCCAAAGTGCCGGTCCACCGCTTGGTGTTCCACGAAATCACCGAGGAGGCGATCCGCGGCGCGCTGAACACCCCCCGACAAATCGACGACAACCTGGTTCGGGCCCAAGAGGTCCGCCGCGTGGTCGATCGGCTCTACGGTTACGACGTCTCGCCGCTGCTGTGGCGAAAAATCCGGCCGCGGTTGTCGGCCGGCCGGGTCCAGAGCGTCGCGGTTCGTCTGATCGTCGAGCGCGAACGCCAGCGCATGGCGTTCGTGTCGGCCACGTTTTGGGATCTGCTGGGCAATTTCGCCGATGTGGGCGGTCAGAAGTTTCAGGCGCCGTTGGTGTCGGTCAGCGGACGTCGCGTTCCGGCAAGCCGCGATTTCGATCCGGCGACCGGACGGCTGAAGGACGATTCGTTGTTGCTGTTGAATCAACAGCAAGCCGACGAACTTCGGCAACGATTGATGCAGGGTTCATGTCGTGTGGCGAGCGTCGAGGATAAGCCGTACACGACGCGGCCCTATCCGCCGTTCACTACGAGCACGTTGCAACAGGAAGCGAATCGAAAATACGGCTTCACCGCCCGGCATACGATGCAGGTGGCCCAATCGTTGTACGAGAACGGGCACATCACCTACATGCGAACCGACTCGACCACGTTGGCCTCGGTGGCCGTCGACGCCGCGCGTCGGTTGGTCGCGTCGCAATACGGCGCGGAGTATTTGCCGAATTCGCCGCGGCTGTATCAAACCAAAGTGAAAAACGCCCAAGAGGCGCACGAAGCGATTCGGCCGGCCGGCCACCCGTTCGATTTTCCCGAAACGTTGCGAGGCCGGTTGACGCCCGACGAGTTCAAGCTGTACGACCTGATCTGGAAGCGGACGATCGCAAGCCAGATGAACGACGCCCGATGCCGTCGCGTGACGATCGGCCTGGAGTTGGACGACGCCCGGTTCGAGGCCAGCGGCAAAACCATCGAATTCCCCGGCTATTTGCGGGCCTACGTAGAAGGCTCGGACGACCCCGAATCGGAATTGAACGAACGCGAGGCGGTGTTGCCGCCTTTGAGCGTGGGCCAGTCGGTCCGATGCGTCGAGCTGGAATCGAAAAGCCACACCACGCAGCCGCCCAATCGATACAGCGAAGCCTCGCTCACCCGGGCGCTCGAAGAAATGGGCATTGGGCGGCCGAGCACCTACGCCTCGATCATCGAAACGATCTTGGCCCGCGACTACGTGTTCAAGCTGAAACGCGGCAACGTGCTGGTGCCCACCTGGACCGCCTTCGCCGTGTCGCAGTTGTTGGAGGCCCATCTGCCCAACTTGGTCAACTATCAATTCACCGCCGAAATGGAAGACGAGCTGGACGCGATCAGCCGCGGCGAAATGAATTACGTCGACTACCTGCGAGGGTTTTATTTCGGCAACGGGCAGCCGGGCCTCAAACAGTTGCTCAAGGACAAGGTCGAGCAGATCGACGCGCGAAGCGTCTGCCGGGTGTCGATCGGCAAGCCGCAAGACGGATCGGGTGAAGAGATTTTTGTGCGGGTCGGTCGTTACGGACCGTTCTTGGAACAGGGCGAACGCCGGGCGAGCCTGCCCGATCAACTGCCGCCCGATGAGTTGACGCTCTCGTCGGCCCAAGACATGCTCGACAAAGCCCAGCAAGGCGACCAACCATTGGGCGTTTGCCCCGAGACCGGGCGGCCGATTTTCGTCAAGGTCGGACGTTTTGGACCGTATGTCCAACGCGGAACGGCCGACGACGACGAGAAGCCGCAAAACGCCTCGCTATTGAAGGGCATGGAGCCCGACCAAGTCACGTTGGAGATCGCCGTTCAGTTGTTGTCGCTGCCCAAAACGTTGGGCAACGATCCCGCATCGGGCGAACCGGTCGTCGCGCACAACGGGCGTTATGGACCGTATGTGAAGTGCGGCGAAGAAACCCGTTCGTTGCCGGCCGACTATTCGCCGTTGACGGTCACGTTGGAGCAAGCCTTGCAGTTGTTGGCGCAACCGAAGGTCCGGCGCGGCGCGTCGACCAGCAAGGAGCCGCTCCAAGTGTTCGACGCCTCGCCGGTCACGGACCAACCGGTCCGGTTGATGAAAGGCCGTTACGGGCCATACGTCACCGACGGCGTGACGAACGCTTCGATTCCGCGCGACATGGCGCCCGAGGACGTCACGAAGGAGCTGGCCCTCGATTTGCTCGCCAAACGAGCCGCTGCAGGCCCAAGCAAGCGCGCGACGCGCAAAAAAGCCGCCGCACCGAAGCCAAAGTCCAAAGCCGTCAAGAAGAAAGCGGCGAAACCGCGAGCCAAGAAGGCCAAGAAAAAGACCGCCGATTGAACCCGGCGCCGTCACGGCGTCATCAGGGCTCGATCAGCAACTGGGCCATCGGGCGTTTCGGCACGTGGTGCACTCCAGACGCGTCGCGCCAATAGCCGATGTCGTCCGCTCCCTTGGCTTCTTCCAGCACGACCGTTTCGGCCGGATGGCCTAGCGCGACAACCAGCACGATTTCCAACTCGCCGGGCACGCGCATCGCGGTGCGCAATTGGTCGCGGTCGATCGAGCCGACCAGACAGCCGCCCAGCCCGCGTTCGACGGCACCCAACAAGAGACTCTGCGCCACAATGCCCGCGTCCAATTCCACGGTTCCGCCAACTCGCGGATCGCGGAGGATCAGCACATAGGCGGCGGGTCGCTGGCCGGGCGTAGGGCCGCCCCAATCCTTCAGCAGCGCCGCCCAACGGAGGCACGGAAACACGCAAGCCGTTTCCTCCGGCCGGCTGGCGATCATGAATCGCAGCGGCTGACGATTGCCGCCCGAGGGGCACAAACGACTCAGTTCGACCAATTCGACGAGCATCGAGCGATCCAACCGGCGATTCTCGTCAAAACGCCGAAAGCTCCGATTGCGCGTCAACAAATCGCGGACCGTTTCGTTCATGCCGTCTCCTTCGATCAACGTTCGAGGCGATCGACGGGCCGCCGAGCCACTTCCGTCTGCTCGGCATGGTTGGGACGACCGGCCGCATCCGACGACTTGGCCATCTCGCCCACCACGTCGATCAGTCGGGCCCGGACTTCGGGCGAGACATGCCGCAACCGCGTGGCTAGGTTTTGCATGCCTGCGGTGTTTTGCTCGGCGGTGCGCGACAGGTTGCCAACGAAAGCGACCGTCTGGATAAAATTATTGTCCGCCGTCTTGCCCATCAGCGGCGAAACGGTTTTGCCGAGCAGCTCGATGCCCAACGGCTCGATCGCCAGAAAACAGTCCAAACGGCTCGTGACGTAATAGCGGCCGTTCGTCTCGCGCACGTATCCGCACTTGAGCACCAGGATGCCGCGTCCGTGGGCCGGGCGAGTCATCAACGGACCCGAATACTCGCCTTCGCCGTAAAGAACGTGCAAGTCGTGGCCTTTATAGACGTATTCAAAATTGACGGCGGCGCCGCCCGGCTCGCGCAACTCGAACCGGTCCTCGTCGATCTGCCGCAGTTGCAGTCGGCTGACTTTCATCAACTCCCAAATGTTGACGACCACGTCGGGATGACGCACGACGAAAAGATACAACATCGGATCGCACTCGGCCACACGAACCGGCATCCGCCGAAAGATGCTCACATTGGAAAGTACCGTCTTGATTTTCTCGCGATCCTCGTCGGCAATGCGATCCATCGGAATCGAGCGTACGGCGTCTTGCCGAGCCGCGTCGCTGGTGGTGGCCTCCAAAGGGTTCGACGGCGATGGATAGGCTGCCGCCCCCAACCCCGGACTCGCAACGATCCCGAACAGGAACGCCGTCACAAGACTCGCCGGCCGAATGCAGCATCTCAGGCGGCGCAAAACGGGCTGTCGAGCCAATTCAAAACGAAACATCCACTCCCCCCTGATCAGTGCATCGCTTGTGCGGCAGTCAACGCTCCTAATCTATTCGGTTTGGAACGGTATTGTCGGTCAGTCAAAATTTGCGGGCGTCTCCGCCGAGCCATTTTTGACCAACTGCCCAATGTTAAGGCGTTTTTTGCAGGAGCGTCGGCAGAAAAAGGGCTGGATAGGCAAGATGCATTGCAGCAAGTCGGCGCAAAAAATAACCCTCGGAAGCCCAAAAGACTTCCGAGGGCGTTTTTGATCCATCAAGGAACCGCGTCAGGGACTCAGATCGCTTTGACGTTCTCGGCGCGCGGACCCTTCGGACCACGACCTTCCTCGAACTCAACCTTTTGACCTTCGCGGAGCTCTTCGATTCGGATGCCGTCCAAAGCGGAGTGGTGGAAGAACAACTCTCCATGCTCCCCTTGAATGAAACCGAACCCTTTGTCCATGATCAACTTCTTGATCGTACCTTGCGGCATGTTGCCACTCCTCAAAAAACAGAAACAAAAAAACGGAAAACAGCCGGACGCCGTCGTTCACCCTCCCCTTCTTCGCTGAACGAAAGGCCGGCCAAACGCATGAGGGGTTTCACCAACCGCAATCGAAAAGCCGCAAGACGCCGCTTCCCCAAACCGCAGTGCGACCTGTCCAGACTTTCGGAAGGAACGAAACCCCGAACAGCGCCACCTCATTCAAGGGGAATTATACCATGCGGACAGACAGGACGAAAGCTGTTTCGCCACTGTTTTTTTGCATGTTAAAATAGGCTAACCACAACACAGCACAGAGGGGGATTCACTTCGCTTTCGACTTCGAGGTGTTCGTCGCCGGCAACTCGAACTCCACCTTCTTGCCCTGCATTTTCTCAAATTTCTTGCGTTGCTCGGGCGTCAACACCTCAAGGGCCTTGGCGGTCGCTTCCTTGCGCGCCGCCAGAAGCTTTAGATACTGATCGGCGCCTGCCTTCGCGCTCGGCGCCGAACCCACCGAAGTCTGAATGGCCCGCAACTTGGCGATCTGATCGGCGTCGAGGTTCAATTCCTTGCCGATTTTCGGATTGAGCAATGCGCTGACGCCGTCCAGTTGCAGACGGATTTCCTTCAACCGCTGGCGTTGCTCGGGCTTTAGAACCGCGTTGACCTGCTTTTCGAGGTTTCCGCGTTTGCCGGTCTGGAGCATTTGCATGCCGATCATCAGCAGTTTCGTACGTTGTTCCTCGGTCAGTTGCAGTTCCTTTTGCACCTGGTCCATCTGCAACAGGCTCGCGTCGAAGCCGGGGCCGCTCGCGCCGCGATTGGCTTTGTTGGCGGTCTTTGTCGGCGCCCCTGCAACCGTGGACGCGACCAACGCGATCAGCATGGCCGAAACAACAACGGTACGATTCATCGTTCGCTCCTCGAGGTAAGGATTACAAAATCGGTCCACAACACCGCCCGAAGTTCCGTCCGCGGCGTCGCCTTGCGATTCAAGCCGCCTTCGTTCACTCCCACAACGGCCCCGTCATCCAAACGGCGACGGGCACAAAAATGATCACCGGAGCCCAAGCCGCCAACGCCGCGTTGATCAGCACGATGTCGCCGAGGTGCTGAAACGTCATCACGACCACCATGAACAACACCGTGACGAGCATGCACAGCCCGATGGCCCAAAACACTTTTCGGTTCTCGCGCATCACGACCATCGGCAAGCTGAGGAACAACAGCGTAACATCCAAGATCGGTTGCACGAATCGAGCGTGAACGGCCACTCGCACATCGGCGCCAAATCCCAGACTCGGGTTGCGCAAGTCGGCAATCAACTGAGGCGTCGACGAAAGCTGTTTGTACGCGACGCTGCCGATCAAATGACTGAAACTGATGCCGCTGACCAAAAAACATTGCTTGGGCTTCAGCCAGTCGGGGGCGTCGTGCGGCGTAATCAAAATCGGCGTTTTTCCGCGAGGCAACGACACGCGGCTGTCCAGATTTTTCGGTTCGCGGACATTGTCGAACAGATAGCCGCCCGGCCGGCCGCCCTTCGGCGGTCGATAATAAGCGTTGTCGGCCGTCAATTGGGTTCCGTATTCCGCCAATGACGCCGGCAACAGAAAACTCGGCTCTCCGATCCGCTTCTCGCCGGCGTAGGTGTATTTGCCGCTCATCTCCACATTGGAGAAAAAGTCCCGCCGCGGAGTTTTGAAGGACTGCGGTTTGTTGCCCAACGGATCTTGCGGACGTCGCGACAATTCCTCGCGATAGTGCGGCAGCAACACCTCTCGGTTCATCGACATCAGCAACGCCAGCGTCGCAACGGCCAAGATGATCGGTTTCAACACGCGCCGATGCGACACCCCGGCGGCCATCAACGCCGTCATTTCGTTGTGGCGTTGAATCCATGAGATCGTGAACATCGCCGAGACCATCGCCAGCGTGCCGCCGGCTAAATTGAACACCAACAGCCAAAAATGCGAGTAATAGTTGACAATGAACATCAACACGCCGCCACTCTGCCGACCGGACCGAATGAATTCATTCAAATTCGTAAAAACGTCAAAGACGATCCACAAACCCGTCAAACTCAACAGACAAATGAGGAATGTCTGCACAAACTGGCGCAGCAGGTAACGATCAATAATGCACATAATCGGCAGCATAGGGCAATTAGGTAGGTTTGGTCAAGGTGTTTTTGCGACTCCCCGGTTGAATTGACCCGCCGCGGTGTTATCATGCCGGCATGTTCTCCTGGGCGAATCGTCTTCGACAACACACGGCCCGGCTGGTCGTCCACACCGGCGACTTGCTGTTTCCTCCGCATTGCCTGTGTTGCGACACGGAGCTGCACGACACGCTCAATCGTCGGCTGTGCGGTTTCTGCTCGGAACGTGTGGCTCCGATCGTCTGGAACGGTTGCCGGCGTTGTGGAACGAGAATGCCCGGGCTGGTTGCGCCGACATGCCGCTGTCTCGCCTGCCGAAGGTTGTCGCTGCATTTCGATGCCGCCGTTCCGCTGGGCGCGTATCACGAAGGGCTCGACGAACTGATTTTGCGCATGAAAAAACCTTCACAACAAGCGGTGTCGATCGCTCTGGCCCAGTTGCTCGCGCAGCGTCGCCACGACCGGTTGCGTGAATGCCGGGCCGATCTGATCGTGCCGATTCCGATGTTTTGGATCCGCCGTCTTCGACGCGGAGTGAACAATCCCGACGTGCTGGCCGACGTGTTGGGCCGATCGCTCAAAGTCCCGTCGCAGACCAACGTGCTGGTCCAACGCCGTCGAACCCGGCCGCAACACCACCTGCCACGGTCCTATCGGTTTGAAAACATGCGGGATGCGTTCAAGGTCCAGCGGCCCGAAGCGGTCCGAAACCACCGCGTACTGCTGGTCGACGATGTCTTGACCACCGGGGCGACGTGCAGCGAGGCCGCGAAAGTTTTGAAGCGGGCCGGCGCGACCGCCGTGTGGGTGGCCGTTATCGCCCGAACACAGAACGACTAGAATCGGTTCCCAAACTCGAAAAAATATCCCCCACGACGGGAGATAAGGATAATGAAAAACCAGTTTTGAAATCGGCCCCCTAAAACGCCGCCGCTCGGTTTTTTTCCTCTTGTCTTTCTCCGCGAAAAGACCACAATAGCCGGCTATGGGAGCAAACCTGTCCAGACCGACGGATCGAGCCCCCGCCGCACGGCCGTTTCGCGGGGCGCTGCTGCGAGGGTTGGCGGTCCTTTGCCCGCCGCTTTTGACCGTGTTGATCATCGTCTGGGCCATCAACACAACCCGGAGCTATTTTCTCGAACCGGTGACCGGCTGGGCGCGTGAAGGACTGGTGTTTTATCTGTCCGACATTCGGACCGACTTGTCCCCGTCGTCGCCGAGCAGTAAAACCGCGGTCGACCAAGGCCGGGTCTATCACGCTCTGTCCGACGGTGAGTTCATTCCCGAACATGTCTACGAACGGGTGCAATCGCAGCCCGAGGGAACGCTGCCGACGACGGGTCGAGAATATTACGAACGCTACGTCGACCTAACCTATCTGCGGCCGTTCTATGCGATCCCGTTTTTTCTGGCCGTCTTTATTTTGTTTTTGTATTTTCTGGGCAAGTTCATGGCGGCGGGCCTGGGCGGTCTTGTGGGCAACCTGTTCGAGCGCATGGTGCTGCGACTGCCCGGCGTGCGAGCCATCTATTCGGCCGTCAAACAGGTGACCGACTTTCTGTTCGACAAGCGCGAGATCCGCGTGACGCGCGTCGTGGCCGTCGAATATCCTCGCAAAGGCGTCTGGTCGATGGGTTTCGTCACCGGCGAGGGCGTGCCGGCCGTGCATGAGGCCGCCGGTGATCCGCTGCTGACCGTGCTGATCCCTTATTCGCCCGTTCCGGTGACCGGCTGCACGATCATGGTCCGCCGGAGCGATTGCATCGACCTGAACATCACCTTCGATCAGGCCTGCCAATTCATCGTCAGTTGCGGCGTCGTTGTGCCCGTGTTGACGAAAGAAAACGGAGAGGGCGGCGAGGAAACGTCATGAACGCTCACCGCTTTTCACCTTCCACTCTCCATTCTGCACTCTCCACGAAAAAATGCTTCGTCTAGGAACTCGTGCCAGTGCGTTGGCCCAATGGCAGGCCGAATGGGTTGCTTCACGGCTGCGCGATCAGGGCGTCGACGTGCTGTTGACGCCCATCACAACTCGCGGCGATCGCCATGCGGCGCCGGTAGCATCGCTCGGCGGCGAAGGGGTTTTTACGAAAGAGATTCAGCATGCGTTGTTGGACGGGCGAATCGACTTGGCCGTGCACAGCTTGAAGGATCTGCCAACCCAGCCCGCGTCCGATCTCTGCCTGGCGGCCGTACCCGAACGCGCTTCGCCCTACGATGTGCTCGTCACAACCCACGGCGAGTCCTTTGCATCGCTGCCGCAAGGCGCGCGTGTCGGAACCGGCAGCCTCCGACGCCGGGCGCAACTGCTGCACGTCCGGCCCGACCTGAATTTATGCGACATTCGAGGCAACGTCGAAACGCGGCTGAAAAAATTGGAGCAGGGCCAATTCGACGCCCTGGTGCTGGCCGAGGCCGGACTGCGGCGTCTCGGATTGGAGCGGCACATCGCCCAGACGTTTTCTTTCGACGTCGTCTTGCCGGCAGTCGGCCAAGGGGCGCTGGGCTTGGAGACGCGCACGGACGACGCGGCCGCACGTCGGGCGGTGGCGGCGTTGGACCACTCGCCAACCCATCTGGCCGTGCTGGCCGAACGTACGATGCTGGCCGCGCTGCACGGCGGTTGTCTCGCGCCAATCGCCGGATATGCGACGGCAACCTCCGCGGGACACTTCACCTTGGTCGGCCGCGTGCTCAGCCGTGATGGCGTTGAACGACTCGAAGCAGAAGACAGCACGAAAGCCCCCTCCTCTGGTGAACACAGCCGCCAAAACGGCTTGTCACCCCAGTCGATCACCTCGGCCGTCGAACTGGGGCGTCGCGTGGCCGCCGCTCTGCTGATCCAAGGAGCCGAACGGCTGATCGACGCCTGTCGGACTTGACCGATCGCCCACTCGCCGGTTGCCTGTAATCCGTCGCCCGTCACCCGGCACAACTCCTTTAGGTGGTGTGGCTTGTGGCGAAACCCCGTTGACACCGTGCCGAGCGACAGTAAAATGTGGGGTTTCCCCGGTACAGGTAGGCCTGTATCGGGGAGCCTTGCTTTTGCGGGCCCCCCTTCGGCAGGAATGGGCGCCCACGACCATCGCGCGGGAGCACTCCCTTGGAAGAAGCGATTCAAAAGGCCGACGTTCTGATCGAAGCCCTGCAATGGATTCGACAGTTTCGCGGCAAGGTGACGGTCATTAAGCTCGGCGGCAGCGTCATGGAGAACGATCGGGCGATGATCCACTTGCTGTTGGACATCGCCTTCATGGAAACGGTTGGCATGCGGCCCGTCGTGGTCCACGGCGGCGGCGCCGCGATCAGCCGCGCGATGGCCCAGGCCGGGCTGCAACCGAAATTCGTCCAGGGGCGTCGTTACACGGACGCCGCCACGTTGGACATCGTCGAAAAAGTGCTGGCCGGCGAAGTGAACGAGCATCTGGCCCATCGGATCGAGGAGTTGGGCGGACAGGCCAAGCCGCTGAACTTCCGCACGCAAAACGTCTTGTTCGGCGAGCAGATGCAACTGCCCGACGAAAATGGCCATCCGATCGATTTGGGCCACGTCGGCACGGTGACCGAGGTGAATCGAACCGCGATCAACGAACTTTGCGAGTCGGGCATCGTGCCGGTCATTCCGTCGATGTGCGTCTCAAAGGACGGTCAAAAGCTGAACGTCAACGCCGACACGGCCGCCACGGCGGTGGCCCAGGCGATGGAAGCCGAAAAACTCGTCTATTTGAGTGACGTCAACGGCGTCCGACGCGACAAAAACGATCCCGACACGCTGATCCATTCGTTGACGGTCTCCGAGGCCCGGCGGCTGATTGCCGACGGTTCGATCGACTCAGGCATGATTCCCAAAGTGCAGGCCTGCCTGGAGACGTTGGAACGCGGCGTTCACAAAATCCACATCATCGACGGGCGAATCCGCCATTCGTTGCTGTTGGAAGTTTATACGAGCAAGGGCGTTGGAACGCAAATTGTCCAAGATTAGCCATTTAGACTTGGGGAGATGGGCCGGTGAGTTTTGCCAGCAGTGAAGAAACGCTTGATCTGTTCCAAAAGTACGTCATTCCGAACTACAATCGCTACCCCGTCGCGCTGACGCACGGCGAAGGCTCTTACGTTTGGGACGCGGAAGGCAATCGTTATCTCGATCTGTTCAACGGATGGGGATGCAATCTGCTGGGTCACTGTCCGCCCGCGTTGGTCGAGGCGGTCCGCGATCAGTTGGGCAAGTTGATCCACGTGCCCAACACTTGGCACACGGAGTTGCAGGGACGCTGGGCCGAGGCGTTGTCGAAGCGGAGTTTCGGCGGCCAGGCGTTTTTCTGCAACTCGGGCACCGAGGCCAACGAGGCGGCGATCAAGCTCGCGCGGCTGCACACCCCCAAGCAACGCTACAAAATCATTACGTTCGAGGGCGGCTTCCATGGCCGAACGTTCGGCTCGACCTCGGCCACGGCCCAACCGAAATATCACGAGGGGCTCGGCCCGCTGATGGCCGGATTCGTCTACGCCCCGTTCGGCGACCTGGATGCAGTCTCTCGGCTGATCGACGACGAGACGGCGGCCATCATGATCGAGCCGATCCAGGGCGAAGGCGGCGTGCGAGTCCCGCCCGAGGGCTTCTTGGCCGGGCTGCGTCAATTGGCCGACCAACATGAACTGCTGCTGATCTTCGACGAAGTGCAAGCCGGCTGCGGTCGGACCGGCCATTGGTTCGCCTACCAAGGGTTCGGCGTGACGCCCGACGTGATGACGCTGTCGAAGGCCATCTGCGGCGGACTGGCCGGCGGAGCGATGCTGACCACGGCGGACATCGCCAAAAGTCTGCGGCCGGGCATGCACGCTTGCACGTTCGGCGGCAATCCGATCGCCGCGCGGGCCGGGTTGGCCTTCATCGAGTCGGTCGAGCGGGACGGTCTGCTGGAAAACGCCCAGCGTGTCGGCGAGGTGTTCCGCCGGCGGCTCGAACAACTTCGGCAACAATGCGGCGTGATCCGCGACGTGCGGGTCCGCGGCATGATGATCGGGCTGGAGCTTTCGATCGAAGGCGCCCCGACCGTTAAAACGTGCCTCGAACGCCGGCTGTTGATCAACTGCACCCATTCGACGGTGATTCGTCTGTTGCCGGCGCTGAATCTGACCGAACAACAAGCCAGTGAGGGCTGCGACATTTTGGCCGATGTGTTGATGAAACAAGCCGGAAATCATGTGAGAGAATGAAAAACAGGGGCTAGAGATTAGGGACGGTAGGCTAGAAAATCGCGTGGAACCGTTGACTGGCAACTTCTAGCCCCTGCCCCCTTAGCCCCTTGTCCCTGGGAGTGATTCGATGCGAAACTTGCTAACGCTGGCGGACCTGACTTCGGCGGAAATCGAACGAATCTTCTCTATCACGGAGGACTTGAAGAACAAATATCAAAAGGGGCTCCGCGAGCCGCTGCTGCCGGGACGCATGATGGTCCTGGTGTTCGAGAAGCCATCGTTGCGGACGCGCGTCAGTTTTGAAGCCGGCATGGTGCACTTGGGCGGCAGTTCGATGTTTCTGGGCACGGACGCCGGCTTCGGACGCCGCGAAAGCGTCGCCGATTTCGCCCGCGTGCTGGGCGAGTACGCCGACGTCGTGGTGATTCGGGCCAATCGGCACCAGACGGCCGTCGACATGGCGAAGTACTGCTCCTGCTCGGTGATCAACGGCCTGACCGATTTTGGACACCCGTGCCAGGCATTGGCCGACCTGTACACTATCGGCGAGCTGGTCGGCAATCTGTCCGGCCACACGTTGGCATGGATCGGCGATGCGAACAACGTCGCCCGAAGTCTGGCCGTCGGCTGCGGCAAATTGGGCCTGCGGCTGGCGATGGCCACGCCCAAGGGCTATCAGTTTGACGAAAAATCGCTGGCCTGGATTCGGCAGCAGGCGCCCAAGTTGGACCTGTTCGTCACGACCGATCCGGCCGAAGCGGTCCGCGACGCCGTGGCGATCTACACGGACGTCTGGGCCAGCATGGGCCAAGAGAGCGAGCGGGACGTTCGGCGTCAGGCGTTCGCCGCCTATCAAGTGAACGCCGAGTTGATGTCTCGTGCCCAGCGCGGTGCGTTTTTCATGCACTGCCTGCCCGCTCGGCGCGGCGAAGAAGTGACCGACGAGGTGATCGACGGGCCGCAAAGCGTCGTCATCCAACAGGCTGCGAACCGGATGCACGTCCAAAAGGGCATTTTGGCGTGGATGTTGGGACGCGAAGGCGCAAAGGGCTGATCGCGTCGGCTGCATTCGGCGGTGCGACCGCGTTCATCATGAGCCTGGCTTTTTCATCGCCCAACTGTGCAGAATCAGCACCGAGCCGAGTGAGATCAGCGACCAGCCGAGCCAGTCGGGCGGACGGATCATCTTTTTCACCAGCGGTTTGTCCGATTGCGCCAACGTCTGGCTGGTCGCATTGACCGACGCCAGCGGATGTCCGGTGCGTTCGGCCAAAAATTGCGTAAACTCAGGCGTCAGCTCGAACGTGTCGACCATGCGAAATTGCAGCCCCAGCAACAAACAGGCCAGGCCCGCAAAAAAATACTGATTGCGCGTGATGTCCATGGACTTCCTCCTGACGCAGCGATACCCAATGGCGCTTCTTCTGTATCGAGTTTCGATGCCGTCTTGCTTCATGCGAGGGCTTTTTCTAACGGATATGCCGGTCCGTTGGCATCGATTGTCGCATTTGGCGCGGATCGCACGAATCTAGCGGCTCGCTTCAGGGTAATTCTCGACGTCGCATTGCGCAACGTCTCCCCCCCGGTAGAAAAGCCAACCTATACTCTTCTATCAAGGCGAAAAAACCGCCGTGACGAACCTCGCCAATTCGGTCAGGCCGCCCAACGACGTTGCCAACGCCCAACCGCCATCATGGACAACGAACAACGACGGGTTTTGATTGTCGACGACTCGAAATTGATGCGTCAGATGATTCGCGACACGCTGGCCAGCGACGACTGGCAGGTGGTCGGCGAAGCGTCCGACGGATGCGAGGCGGTGGCGATGTTCGAGCGACTTCGACCCGATGCCGTGACGTTGGACATCATCATGCCCGACTCCAATGGCATGGACGCCTTGCGCGCCATGCTTCGGATTGACCCGGACGCCAAGGTGGTCGTCGTCAGCGCGCTGAGCCAGACGAAGCGGATCTCGGAAGCCATCCGTTTTGGCGCCCAAGACTTCATCGCCAAGCCATTTTTGCCCGAACAGTTGCAGCAAACCATGCGGCTCTGCCTCGAGTCCGTACTGGTCTGACGTCCCCCCATCGCCGACCGCCCAACCGTTCACACGACTTGCTGGGCGACGATCTCTTTTTCTGCGGAAAACCCGTGCTCAACGGGCCACAGCACCCCTCTGTTGGGTGAACAATCGCCTCTTGTCGCGTCGCCCTATTTTTGATACTGTCCGCATATCTTCCATTTCTTGTCCACTTAGCGTGCCCGACGTGTTGAAACAGCGACGATGGTTGGCAATCGCAGCCGTGGTGGTGGGGGTTTTCTTGGCCTACGTCCAAGGCCGAAAAACCGTCGCCGTGCGATCGCTGCCGCGTCCTCCGATTGAGACGTCGACGGTTGAATCGCCGCCGGCCGAGTCGCCCAGTGAGCCGTCGCTCGCCGAAGAGCCATCGCCGCCGGTCGCTACGCCATGGCAACCGCCGCCGGCAACCGCCTCGCCGCCCGCAGAGCCTCCGAAAAACAGCCCAACCATCTCGGCCGCCCCGGCGGCTGAGCCATCCCCGCCAATCGCGCCGACGACGACGCCCCGTCCCGCGACCGTTTCCGAGGCTTCACAAAACCGCGCCGACGGCGATCGGCTCTGGAGCGACACTTTCGATCTGACGAAAAATGACTCGGACAAACCGTCCTTGGTGTTCGATGTCTCGGATGAAAAATCGAAAGGCGTCGCCTCCGTGCTCGATTTCAACGGCAAATCGAGCGTCGGCTGGAAAAAACCGCTTTTAGAGAGCGAGAACACGGTGTTTCGCGGCCGATTCGCCGGGGCGCTTTCGTCCGAATACAACGCAGTCGCCGCGACGCCGGAGGACATGGGCCAAGTGCCGGAGGTGGTTTTCGGGCTGCAGTTCGAGCGACGTCTGGACTCGCGGAACAAGATTCTCGGCGAAATGGAGTTCGGCCGCGACGTGATGGAGTTCGGCCGCAGTCGCGTCCGCACCAAGGCCGCATGGGAGATTTTGTTGAACGAGGGAAAAAACTTGAGTTTTCAAACCGGCTTGCAGGAACGATCGACCAGGAACTCCACGACCGAACCTACGAAAGAACTGGACTACACCTTTGACTTGATTTGGAAGTTTTGAGACTCTTTTATGGGCATCTGTCCTTTGAAAAAATTGGATTCCCGTGGGCTGAACCACTTTTTTTCCTCCCGACGTGATATTTGCCGGGCCTTTTCGCCCGAGATCGTGTGGAGATTGCCAGGATGAATGATTCCATCGCCAACCAGGAAGACTCGCGGGACGGGCTGTTTTCTCGCCGCTTCCTGGCGTTGGTCGCCACGCAGTTTTTCGTGTCGCTCAACGACAACATGTTCCGCTGGCTGGTCGTGCCGATCGGCGCGCGGTTGCTTCACTCGGAGGAGCTAGCCGCTTCGCTCGGCGGCATGAGCTTCATCTTGCCGTTCCTGATGTTCGCCGCGCCGGCCGGCTTTTTCGCCGATCGGTTCAGCAAACGTTCGGTGATGATCGTCTGCAAGGTGATCGAATTGCCGGTGCTTTGTCTCGGCTTGGCCGCCATCTGGCTCGAAAACGTCCCTCTGATGTTCGTCGTCCTGTTTTTGCTGGGCGGTCAGGCCATGACGTTCATCACCTCGAAGTTGGGCGCGATTCCCGAAATTGTCCGATCCGAAAAAATCGCCGCGGCCAACGGATTGATCAACATGATCTCGATGGTCGCCATCATCACCGGCACGGTCGCCGGCGGCGTGCTTTACGACCACACCGGTCCGATCGGCAAGCACAACCTATGGGTGTCCGCCGCGGCGCTGATGGGCGTCGCTCTGGCCGGCTGGTTGTGCAGCCTCGGGATCGGCCGAGTGCCAAGCGCCAACGCCGCGAGACGTTTTCCATGGAATCCGGCCGAGCAAACCTTTCGCGACGTGTCGTTGCTGCATACCCACCGTCCGCTGTTTCTGGCCGCTCTGGGCAGCTCCTATTTTTGGATGCTCGGTATGTTGTCCCAGGTGAACATCTATCTGTTCGCCAACAAAGTGCTCTTCGTCGGCCAACAGCAGGATGTCGGTCTGCTGCTGGGCGTGTTGACGCTCGGCATCGGGTTTGGCGCGGCGGCGGCCGGCGCGCTGTCCCGCGGCAAAATCGAATTGGGATTGGTCCCATTCGGAGCGGCCGGCATCGCCCTGTCGTCCATCTTGTTGAGCACCGTACCGGGCGGACAGCCGGGCCATCCGACCGCCGCCGGTTTTTATTGCAGTTGCGTGTGGCTGTTGACGCTCGGCATGACGGCCGGCTTGTACGATCTGCCGCTGCAAGCGTTTTTGCAAGACCGCAGTCCGCCCAAGTCGCGCGGTTCGATCATGGCGGCCTACAATTTCATGGCCTTCAGCGCGATGCTGTTGGCGTCCGGACTGTTCTGGCTGCTTTCGAGTCCGTCGGCGCTGGGGTTGTCGGCGCGGACCATCTTTTTGATCGGCGGTCTGGCGACGATCGTGGCCGCCGTGCTGTTGATGCGCACCTTGTCCTACGAGACCACGCGGTTGCTCGTGCGGATGCTCGTGCACGGTTTGTATCGCGTTCAGGTCGAAGGACTCGAAAACATTCCGCAAGGCGGGGCGTTGATTGTGGCAAACCACGTCAGTTGGGCCGACGGCATCCTGCTCGGATTGGCCTGCCCCCGACATCCTCGGATGGTCGCCTACGCCGAGTATTTCGACAATCGCTGGCTCCGCTGGTTTGGCCGACTGAGCCGGATCATTCCGATCGGAAACAGCCGAAAATCCATGGTCCAATCGATCCGCGCATCCCGGTTGGCGCTGCAAAACGGCGAGCTGGTTTGCATCTTCGCCGAGGGCGGAATCACGCGAACCGGCGAAATGCAGGAATTTCGGCCCGGTTTCCTGTCGATACTGAAGGAAACGGACGCCCCGGTGATCCCCGCCTATTTAGGGGGTCTTTGGGGGAGCATTTTCAGCTTCGCGGGCGGGAAGTTCTTCTGGAAATGGCCCCAACGGTGGCGTCGGCCCGTTTCGATCCGTTTCGGAGCGCCGATCGCTCGGCCGCAAAACGTCGACCAGGTCCGCCAAGCGGTCGACGCCCTGCGGCTCGAAGATTCCCGATCCGAGGTTTGAACTTTTGGGTTGCGTTTGGCACAATGGGACGTTTTCCGACCTAAAAACAAGGGACGGCTGCAAACGTCCAATCGCCTGACAACGTGAGAACCCTTTTTGTTTTGTTTGGACAGCCGTGTTGAGACCGAAAAACCCATGGATGCTTCTTGTGCCAAGTCGTTGAATCTGCCGCGACAGTTTTTGCGGATGTGCCGTCGCCAGATGCGCACGCCGAAGGTGGCCGATTCGACCGGCGTCGAACTCACCGGCGCCGGACTGCTGACCCGCGCGTTGTTGGTTCGCCGGTTGTTGCGACGCGAGGCGTTGGCCGACGACGAGTCGATCGTCGGGCTGTTGCTGCCGCCCACCGTCGGCGGTGTGGTGCTCAACGCCGCGCTGTCGATCGACTGCCGCGTGGTGGTCAATCTGAACTACACGCTCTCGTCCGACGTGATGAACGACTGCATCGCCCAGGTCGGCATTCGCCACGTGGTGACCAGCCGCCGCGTGATGGAACGGTTCAACTTGACGCTCAACGCCGAGGTGGTGTACCTCGAAGACCTGTTGAAGAACATAACGCTCGGCGACAAGCTGTCCGCGGCCGCCGACGCTTGGCTCACGCCGCTGTGCTGCCTCGAACGCCGCTTGGGGCTGACCCGCGTCCGCGACGACGATCTGCTGACGATCATTTTTACGTCCGGCTCGACCGGCCGTCCGAAGGGCGTCATGCTGACCCATCGCAATGTCGGCGCAAACATGGACTCGGTCAACAAGCTGATTTGTCTGACCGACGAGGACGTGCTGCTGGGCATCTTGCCGCTGTTCCATTCGTTCGGCTACACTACGACGCTTTGGACGGTGCTGACGATGGCGCCAAAGGGCATTTACCACTTCACGCCGCTGGAGCCCCGCGAGATCGGTAAGTTGTGCCGCCGGCACGGCGCGACGATCATGGTCACCACGCCCACGTTCGTCCGGTCGTACCTGCGTCGTTGCGAGCCCGAGGATTTCGCCAAGCTGGACGTGGTCGTCACCGGTGCCGAGCGTTTGACCGGCGAGGTGGCCGAAGCCTTTCAAAAGAAATTCGGCGTGCGTCCGGTCGAAGGCTACGGGGCCACCGAGCTTTCGCCGGTCGTGGCGGCCAACATGCCGCCGAGCCGCGCCGTCAGCGACCAACACGCCGGCGTGCGCGTCGGAACGGTCGGCCGCCCGTTGGCCAACGTTCACGTCAAAGTGGTCGATCTGGAGACCGGCGAACCGTTGGGGCCCAACCAGCCCGGCATGCTTTTGGTCTCCGGCGAAAACGTCATGAAAGGCTATTACGGCCAACCCGAACTGACCGCCGAAGTGATCCGCGACGGTTGGTACGTCACCGGCGACGTGGCCTCGATCGACGACGACGGCTACATCACGATCACCAGCCGCATCAACCGGTTCTCCAAAATGGCCGGTGAGATGGTGCCGCACATCCGTATCGAAGAGGCCATCGTCCGGGTGTTGAAGCTCGGCGAGGACGATCTGAAAATCGCGGTGACGGCGGTGCCCGACGCCAAAAAGGGCGAACGGCTCGTTGTGTTGTACACCGAGATGCCGCTGACGCCGGACCAGGTGTGTCGAGAGCTGGCCGCGATGGGGCTGCCCTCGCTATGGATCCCTTCACCCGACAGTTTTCGCCAAATCGCCGAGATCCCGGTCCTCGGCACCGGCAAGCTCGATCTGCGAAGATTGAAAGACGTGGCGGCCGCCGAAATGGCGAAGTGACGCCCGTTCGGTTTTCTGCGAGAAGGCGTCTTATTGCCCTAAAAATTGGCCCATCAGCCGCCAGCCTTCGCTGAAAACCAGCGACGAGCGCCCGGCGGTCGGGTCGTCGTACGCCGTAGCGGCGTCGGGCTGGATCCCGCGGCCGGCCATCGCAAACGGCACGTCGCCGTGACTGTGCGTTTTGGTCCGCAACGGCGTCGGATGGTCGGGCGTGACCAAAATGCGATAATCGCCGAACTGCTTGAGCGCCGCGTGAACCGGCCCGACGATGTGCCGGCTGATCTGTTCGAGCGCCGCCACTTTGGCCGCGGCATTGCCCTCGTGCGAGGCCTCGTCGGTCGCTTCGACATGCACGCACACCACGTCGACGTCCTTGAGCGCCTCGCAAGCGTATCGACCCTTCGCGGCATAATCGGTGTCGAGATAGCCGGTCGCGCCGGGCACGTCGATCCGCCGCCAGCCGATCAGCGAGGCCAGTCCCCGCAACAGATCGACGGCCGTGATCATCGCGCCGCGTTTGCCGTACAGATCCGCAAACGGTTTGAGCTTCGGCGCGCTGCCGAGTCCCCAAAGCCACACGTTCGTAGCCGGCGGCTTTCCGGCCTGTCGCCGCGCCGTGTTCACCGGATGATCGGCGAACAGCCGGACGCTTTCGCTCATCAAATGGTTCAGCAGATCGCTGCCCGGTCCGCGAGGATAATCGTCCAGCACGGACTGATCCGTCAAATCGTGCGGCGGCGTAGTGCGCGTGTCACGGGAAAACGGAGCCGGATGGTCGCCACCACGATCAATAAGCAAATTGCGATAGCTCACGCCCGGGTAAAACCGCAACTGCGGCCCACCGAGCGACTCCTGAACGGTCGCCATCAGCGCGGCCGCCTCGTCCGACGAAATGTGCCCGGCCGTAAAACTCTTCATCACCTGATTTTCGACCGTCACCAGATTGCACCGGATAGCCCAATCGTTCGGGCCGAGCTGAATGCCCATCGCGGCGGCCTCCAACGGGGCGCGGCCGGTGAAATCCTTCAAAGGATCGTAGCCGAGCAGACTCAAATTGGCCGTGTCCGAGCCGGCCGGCAACGCCACGGGCGTGTGATTGGCCCGGCCGACGACGCCCTCCGTAGCCACCGCGTCCATGGCCGGCACGTTAGCGGCCTGCAACGGAGTTTTTCCGCCCAGCGATTCCTGCGGCTCGTCGGCACACCCATCGGGAATAATGATCGCGTATTTCACAGGGATTAGGGATTAGGGATTAGGGATTAGAGGGCACGATCACACGTGCAACATTCTCTTAGCCCTTTTGGTCATTATATCGCACGTCCTTGCCTCAACAACCATCGCCTCACTTCAGTCGGTTGCGAACGCTTTTTCTTAAACCTCGCAACATTTGAGCCTCTTCGGCACAGCGATTCAAAATAGCCTGGATTTTGGCCGGATCGCCATACTTGAATCGCATGGCAAGCATCAGGTATGTCTCCAGCTCCGCGAGCGATCCTTGAGCGATGCCGAGAAATCGTGCAAAATCTTTGGTCGATCCGATCGCGTGCCCTTCCGCAATATTGGCGGGAATAGACACCGCGGCGCGTTGAATCTGACTTCCTAAACCATAGGTCTCTTGCTTAGGAAACTGCTGCGACAGACGGTAGGCATCCTCGGCCAACTGCATTCCCAGTTGCCAGACCTTCAAATCTCGGAAGTTCCGGCCATCCATCCGTCGTTCCTCTAATCCCTATCCTCTGATCCCTCAGTCTCGCACTCGCATTCGGACGCTGCCCGGATGGACGCAGGCCAACTGACCGATTGTTTTTAGCGCGTCGGCCACGGCGCCTTCCGGCGACATGTGGGTCATGATGATCAACGGGACGGTGTTCGAGGCGTCATCCTCTTCGGCCTCATGTTGGATCACCGAAGCGATCGAAATGTTGTGCGCGCCCAAAATGCTCGCGATTTCGGCCATGACGCCCGGTCGGTCGTCGACGTTGAACCGCAAGTAGAATCGACCGGGCACCCGGGCCGCGTCACGCAGCCGCACCCGCGGCTCGCCCTCGGTCGACCACAAATTCAATCGCTCAAACGTGATGGCCGTGCGTCCCGCTACGGTGTTGACCAAATCGGCGACGACGGCCGACGCGGTCGGCATCTGACCGGCGCCCAGGCCGTGATAGAACACGCGGCCCACCGCATCGCCCACCACGCGCACGGCGTTGTACGCGCCGCGCACTTCGGCCAGCGTCGTCCCCTGGCGGATCAACGTCGGCGAGACGTGCAACTCCAACCCCTCGGGCACCAATTCAGCGACGGCCAACAGTTTGATGCTGTAGCCCAACTCCTTCGCAAAACGCATGTCGGCCACGTCGACAATGTCGATGCCGGTGCGTGGGATGTTGCGCCAATTGACCCGGGCGCCGAACGCCAGATGCGCCAAAATCGCCAGCTTCTGGGCGGCGTCGCTGCCGTTGACGTCCATCGCCGGATTCGCCTCGGCATACCCTCGCTGCTGAGCTTCGGCCACCGCCGAAGCGTAGTCGGTGTTGTTTTCCTCCATCTGCGAAAGAATAAAGTTGCTCGTGCCGTTCAAAATGGCGTGGATCGACTCGATCTGATTGGCGATCAGGCATTCGCCGATCGACGCGATGATCGGGATGCCGCCGGCCACGGCCGCCTCGAACGCGATCGTGCGGCCGAGCTGCCGGGCCCGATCGAACAATTCGGGACCGTGTTCGGCCAGCAGCGCCTTGTTGGCCGTCACGATGTTCTTGCCGCTTTCGAGCAGTTCGAGCACAATCGACCGGGCAGGCTCCAGGCCGCCGACCAATTCCACGGCGGCGACAATCTCGGGATCGTTGGTCACATCGCTCAACTCGGAGGTCAAAACGCCCGGCGGCAACGCGATGTTTCGCGACCGTTTCAAATCCTTGTCGACGACGTGAACCAGTTCGATCTTTTTGCCAGCGCGACGCGCGATACGATCGCGATGTTCCAAAAGCAGCCGAGCGACGCCGGAACCGATCGTGCCGAATCCGATAATGGCGACTTTGGCGGTTTCCATGGTTTCAAACCACCTCCTCGTTCTCTTAAGCAACGAAAGATATTAGAATCTCTTATCGTAGGCCATAACAACGGCCCTCGTCAAGGTGGCCAACTTCGAGATCGGACTTGCAGAAACGGCGCAACTCGCCATACTTATTGACCTTGGAACGTTTCTCGCCATTTTCCGCCAAAGGATTTTCATCGTGGATGCCAAACCACTCGATTTCTTCAAAACGTTGCTCGAAACGCCGAGCCCCTCGGGCTACGAAAGCGGCGTCCAACAAATCGTCCGCGACTACGCCGCACCATTCGCCGACCAGATCAGCACCGATCTGCACGGAAACGTCATCCTAGCAAAAAATCCCGACGCCCCATTGCGGGTCATGCTGGCCGGCCATTGTGACCAGATCGGTCTGATCGTCCAACACATCGACGACGACGGTTTCTTGTACGTTCAACCGATCGGCGGCTGGGATCCCGAAATGTTGATCGGCCAGCGCATGACCGTCTGGGCGGCCGACGGGCCCGTGTTCGGCGTCATCGCCCGAAAGCCCATCCACCTGCTCACCGAAGACGAGCGCAAACAGGTGCCGAAGATCAAGGACTTGTGGCTCGACATCGGCGCGGCCAACAAGGAAGACGCCCAAAAACTGGTGCGGATCGGCGACGCCGTGACCGTCGAGCTCGGCTTTCACGAGCTTCGGAACCGGTTGGCCGTTTCGCCCGCAATGGACGACAAAGCCGGCTGCTGGGTCGTTTGCGAGGCGATGCGCCGGGCCTGCCGCTCCGGCAAAACACTTCGCTGCGGACTGTTCGCCGTCTCGACGGTTCAGGAAGAACTCGGCCTGCGCGGCGCGCGGACCAGCGCGTTCGGCATCGATCCGCAAGTCGGCGTGGCCGTCGATGTGACCCACGCCACCGATTGCCCGACCATCGAGAAAAAAGAGGAAGGCGACGTGCGGCTCGGTCGCGGCCCGGTTATCCACCGCGGCCCGAACATGAACCCCAAAGTGGTCGAACACCTGATCGGCGCCGCCCAGTCAAACCAAATCGGCTACCAATTGGCGGCCTCGGCCCGGGCCACTGGCACCGACGCCAACGTGATGCAAGTGAATCGGGCCGGCATGGCCACCGGGCTGGTCAGCATTCCGAACCGCTACATGCACAGCCCGGTCGAGATGATCTCGCTCGACGATATCGACCAAGCGGCCAATCTGCTGGCCCGATTCGTCGAACAACTTTCCGACGCCGCCGAGTTCACGCCGTAACCGAACGTCAGCCGATCTTGCCGTCGTCGACCAGCCGAGCAAAATGGGCGAACGAGCGATCGTACGTCCTTTCGGCGCCCGGCGGAAAGAAACAGCCGGGCAGCTCGCTCGACGCCAGATGGTAGCGAACGCACTCGCAACAAATTCCATGATGCGAGCACGACGAGTACGTGCACGTGCAGTGTTTTGCGTTCTTGGATTGTTGGCATTCCATCCGCCGTTTTCCTTTTCCAAAAAAAGGGTTCCGACACCGAAGGGGATGAGATCCAGAGATCGGACTTATGGCGTTTTTCTTTCCCCTTTTTCTTCCGACGGAGGCATCTTGGGCATTTCTTTAGCCGAGATTTCCTTGATGCTCAGGTCGGCATAGATCACCACGCATCGGTCGCCTGTCTTGTTTGGTTCAATCCAGAGAATGGGCCGATTTGGCGTGCCGAGTTTCACGTCCTTACCGAAATAATGAAAGGCTTGGGGTGGTCGGTAATTCAGAGCGTCGTAAGTATCGCCCATCTTCATGGACATATCCATCCCCAACTTCGTCGTTTCTACGGGCGATCCTTTGCCGCGATTTTCCATAAAGGTCTTAACCGCTTGCTGCATGAGACCATCGATGCCTCGCTCGCCACGCAAGGTAGGAGGAAACACGCCGCCGTTGTGCTCGGCCACCATCTTCAGCGCATCAGCCAGGCAACTCCAGGGTGACTTAGATGTGTCAGGATGTGCGACCTGCTGCACCGTGTAGCCGGGTGGCACGTCAAGGCTGAACAACGATTTATCCAGGGGCACATTGACCTTAAAGTCCGTCATCTCGATACGCACTTTGTGTCCACCGCCAGGGGCTTCGTCCACCTCGACGACGCGAACCGGCAACAGCGTTTTTGCATTGGCCCATATTTCGACCGTCGCAACGCCAAAAGGAATACGAAAGCCTTCGGTCGGTTGACCGTCCAGCGTTTTTCTGCCAAGCCGCTCGACTTTGCCGGCCTTGCCGCTTCTGGCATTGGCCGCGAGTTCTCGTATTGCAAGGAACTCCTGACCAATCGGTGGTTTCCGTTCCTTCTGCCACGCCGGAATTTTTGCGATGTCGATGACGGAGGCTGTTTTCGTTGGCAGATAGAACGAGAGGATCTTGTTCTTCTGGCCGTCAATGATGTTGATGTTTTGTGGTCCCGCGACATTTCCGCTCATCTCAATCCGTTCGTGGGACGGGGCAAGGAACATACCAACTTGCTTCTCCGTGATAGTCTTCTTCTCCGGCCCTGTCATCTCAACAACATGCGTGCCCTTCCACGTTGCGCTCTGAATGGCGTTGAGGGTTTCGGCCACATCGGCAAACGCCACGGCGATGCCGCCGCCCGGCACTAGCCACGAGAGCAACCCAGCCAAGACAATCAACGCACTGGCGGCCACGGCGATTTTGGCAAGTGGTCTCATATTCTTGACCCTTTGCATGAGCGTGACAGGACAAGGCCGGTCGACAGCCTGCCGCACGACGGCAAGCAATTGTGTGATCTGTTCCGGGGATAGATCGTCGGGCGCTGGCTCACACAACACAGCGCCCACCGCAGTTTCCAGCAAATTGGGATGGAAGTCTTTTTGGAGTTCCATCATCGTACCCTCTCGTCTTTTTCCACGGTATCGCCAAACGGCTCCAAAAGCCGCCGGAGACGCCCACGAGCACGACTCAACAACATCCGTGTCGCCGTTGGGCTGATGTTCATCCGCTCGGCGACTTCCTCGGTAGTCATCTGCTCAAAACAAATCAAACAAAAAACCTCGGCCTGCCGACGGGGCAGTTGACTCACAGCGACCCGAAGCCGGTCGGCGAGCTCATTGGCCTCGGCATGACCGGATGGACTCGCGGCACGGCTCACAAACTGGGCCGGATCCACCTCTAAATTGCACCGACGACGCTGCCTTGAGCGTCGCCGCAATAGGTCCAACGCTCGGACGGTGGCCAGATGCCGGAGCAGTGCGGACCAGTTGCGCACCGGTTCGCGCCGGTCGATCTTGACCGCTTCCAAGAACGTCTCTTGAACGCAATCCCATGCGTCGGTATGGTTTCCGACCAGTCGGTAAGCCGTGCGCCGTATGGCTGCTGCATGTTGGCTTACCACCATCTCCCAATCCGCCATTTTGGCTCCATCCGTCAAGAACCGCAGTTCCATAGGATAGTCGTTGTGGACGGCACAATGTAACACGAAATCCTGGATTGCCAACGACGGCCGGTTCGACGCCGCCACGGTCGCCCCCAAGAAAAATGGACCGCCGTGCATTTCCCGTCTCTTATCCTCGTTGCCCTTATAGTCCTTTTTCACGAGGACTGGTATCCTTTGCGAAACCGCAATGTGATAAACTAGAGAAACTACGGTGCGAGTTCCGATAAGTAAAAACGGTCCGTCTCGGGTCACCTTGGCGGACAAAAAGACTTTCCTGCCAAAGAACCCACCTACACCCCCACTATGGTGTTGACGGCGTGTGTCATATCAGTTTTACTGATTTATCCGCCTTACCTAATTTCTCCATAGTGTTATCCAAAAACCTCCGATGAATGATCCAACACCCCATTACGTGTTGACGGCCGCCGTGAGCCAGATCGCCGGCATCGGACATTGGCGATTCACGTTGCGGCCCATCAACGGCCAAGATCCCGTGATCGAAGAGTCCGACACGGAGCCTTTCGTGTGGGGCGAGCGGCTCGGTCTGTTGACCGTGCTGCGCGCGTTGGAGTCGCTGGACCAGCCGTCTCGCGTGACGTTGGTCGGCAGCAGCCCCTACGTCGAACAGGGAATTTTGTATGGCGTCGCGGAATGGCGCGAGAACGATTGGCGTTGGGAATATTTTGGACAGATGACGCCGGTGCGAGACGCCGACCTTTGGCAACGTATGGACCGAGTTTTGCGATTTCATCGGGTTGAATGCCGTCAGCGTCGGTTGGACGGTCCGCATGCGACGATCGAGCGTCACCATTGGACGCCGTCGAGCCGCTATGCGGCCTTGGCAAATGGCTTGATGAACAACGCTTGGGTGAAACATTGTGCCCTGGCGGTCCGCGATTGGTGCGACGCGTGCCAAGAAGCCGTGTCGCTCGTCCGGCAGAAGTTGATCGGAGGTTCGTGGTTAGGGATCCGAGCTGTCAAGATTCGAGTCCGAAGCGCAGAATGTCGCGCGTCCGGTTCCGCGATTTCGCTTCACTCGTTCTCCCCCATCCCTAATCCCTAATCTCTAACTTCTAATCCCTTTTTCCTACATGGAGGTTCGCGTGCGAACGACCGTCTCTCTGGAAACGATTGGACAACTGGTGGAAGGACGCCATGAGAACCCGTTCGAGTTGCTTGGTCCGCATGAGATCAACGACCTAGGGCGTCGGGCGTTGGCGGTTCGCGCGTTTTTGCCCACTTCGAGCCAGGCGTGGGTGATCGATCCGGCGCACGAAGATCGGACGCTGCCGATGCGACGCATCCATCCGGCGGGGTTATTTGAGGCGATTTGTCCGTTGCCCCAGAAAAATGGCGACGGCGCCTCGACGCATTACCTGTTGAGGTCGGTCGAGGAAAACGGCAAGAAAACCATCACCATGCACGATCCTTATTCCTTTCCCAATCTGCTGAGCGATTTCGACCTCTACCTGCTCAACGAGGGCCGGCATTGGCAGAGCTACAATCGGCTCGGCGCGCAGTTGCGCAAGATCGACGGCGTCGACGGCGTCAATTTCGCCGTCTGGGCGCCCAACGCCACCAGCGTGAGCGTCGTCGGCGACTTTAACAATTGGGACGGCCGCCGCCACCCGATGCGTAAGCACATCCCAAGCGGTTTTTGGGAGCTGTTCGTCCCGGGCCTCGGCGAAGGCACGCTCTACAAATATCAGATTCGCCATCACGACCGGGTGTTCGAAAAGTCCGATCCCTACGGGTTCGGCGCCGAGGTGCCGCCGCGAACCGCGTCGAAAGTGATCGATCTGAACCGCTACACGTGGCACGACGCCCAATGGATGGGCAAACGCGCCGAGACGAATTGGCTCGAACGACCGCTGTCGTTCTACGAAGTGCATTTGGGCAGTTGGAAACGCCCGGGCGACGATCCCACACGATGGCTGAGCTATCGCGACCTGGCCCATCAGTTGGTCGACTACTGCAAAGAAGTCGGCTATACGCACGTCGAGTTGCTGCCGGTCAGCGAGCACCCGTTGTCGGCCAGTTGGGGCTATCAGACGGTCGGCTACTACGCCGCGACGAGCCGTTACGGGGCCCCGCAAGATTTCATGTATTTCGTCGACGTGCTGCACCAAAATGGCATCGGCGTGATTTTGGACTGGGTGCCGGCTCATTTTCCCCGCGATGGACACGGTCTGCGCCAGTTCGACGGCACGGCCCTGTACGAACACGCCGATCCGCGACGCGGCGAGCACCGCGACTGGGGCACGCATATTTTTAACTACGGCCGGCACGAGGTCCGAAACTATTTGACCTCGAACGCCTTGTTCTGGATGGACAAGTACCACGTCGACGGGATTCGCGTGGACGCCGTGGCCTCGATGTTGTACCTCGACTACAGCCGCAAGGACGGCGACTGGCTGCCCAACCAATTCGGCGGGCGGGAAAACCTCGAAGCCATCGCGTTCCTGAAGGAACTGAACGAACAGACCCACGCCCAGCACCCCGGCATCCTCACGATCGCCGAAGAGTCGACGGCATGGCCCGGCGTCTCGCGGCCTACGTATCTCGGCGGATTGGGATTCAGTCTGAAATGGAACATGGGCTGGATGAATGACACCCGCGGCTACATGCAGCACGACCCGATCCACCGCCGATTCCATCACAACGAACTGACGTTCAGCCTGATCTACGCCTTCCACGAAAACTTCGTGCTGCCGATGTCGCACGACGAGGTGGTCCATTGCAAGGGCTCGATGCTGGACCAAATGCCCGGCGACTTGTGGCAGAAATTCGCCAACTTGCGGCTGTTGTACAGCTACATGTGGACGCACCCCGGCAAGAAACTGCTATTCATGGGCAGCGATTTCGGCCAGTGGAACGAGTGGAACTTCGACGGCAGCCTGCAATGGGACCTGATGCAGTGGGACTCGCACAAGGGCCTGTTGAAGTGCGTCGCCGACCTAAACCGCCTGTATCGCAACGAGCCGTCGCTCTACCAGGTCGATTTCGATCCTCACGGGTTCGAGTGGATCGATTGCCACGATCAGGACGACAGTACGATCAGCTACATTCGGCGAGCAAAGGACCCGAATGACTACCTGGTCATTGCCTGCAACTTCACGCCGGTCCCGCGCGTCGGCTATCGGCTCGGCGTGCCCGAGCTTTGCTGGTACGACGAAGTGTTCAATAGCGATTCGTCGTTCTACGCCGGCAGCAACTTGGGCAACGGACCGGGCCGCCAAGCCGAGCCGCAATCGAGCCACGGCCGTCCGGCGTCGATCCAGATCAACTACCCGCCGTTGGGCATGAGCATTTTCAAGCCGCGACGCGAGTAAACCGGTCAGCTCGCCGTCGGCTCCGAACTCGAGTCGGACGCCTCGTCCGATCCGCCGTTGCGAGGTTTGTAGGCCGAAGGACCGACGAGCCGCTCGATTTCCGCATCGTCGATTGTCTCGATTTCCTCGAGCCGGCGGGCCATCGCGTCGAGCTTGCCGCGATGCTCGACCAACATTTCGGTGGCCTTGTCGCTCGCTTCGCGCAACAAACGCGACACCTCCTCGTCAATCACCTGGGCGGTGTACTCGCTGAATCGCCGCGGCTCGGCCATCTCGCGTCCGAGGAACGGATGGTCCTCGCCGTCGCGGAACGCCACCGGACCAAGCCGTTCGCTCATGCCCCAGTGCATGACCATGCGCCGGGCCAGTTGCGTGGCGCGGTTCAGATCGTCTTCCGCGCCGGCCGTGTATTGATCGAACACCAGTTTTTCGGCCGCGCGGCCGCCGAGCAAAAACAGCAACCGGCTCTCCAATTCGCTTTGGCCGACGTTCATCCGATCTTCCTCGGGCAGCAGTTGCGTGACGCCCAACGCCCGGCCGCGCGGAATGATCGACACCTTGTGGACGCGATCCACCCCGGGCACCAGCCACGCCAGCAGCGCGTGGCCCGACTCATGATACGCGCACATCGACTTTTCCTCGCCCACCAACACTTCTTCGCGCTTCGCGCCCATCAAGATCTTGTCTCGCGCGTAGTCGAAGTCGTCGCGGCTGACGCAATTTTTGTCGTGCCGGCTGGCCCACAGCGCGGCCTCGTTGACCAAGTTGCGGATGTCGGCGCCGGTCAGTCCCACCGTGCCGGCCGCGAGCCGCTCCAAATCCACGTCGGCGTCCAACGGGACGTCCCGCGTGTGAACCTTGAAAATCGCCAGTCGACCCTTGAGCGTCGGACGATCGACCGTGATGTGGCGATCGAACCGACCGGGCCGCAACAGCGCCGGATCGAGCACGTCGGGCCGATTCGTGGCGGCCATCACGATGACCGACTCGGTCGGCGTAAAACCGTCCATTTCGCTGAGAATCTGGTTGAGCGTCTGCTCGCGTTCGTCGTGACCGCCGCCGATGCCCGCCCCACGATGACGTCCGACGGCGTCGATTTCGTCGATGAACAAAATGGCCGGCGCGTTTTCCTTGGCCGTGTTGAACAGGTCGCGCACTCGGCCCGCGCCCACGCCGACGAACATCTGGATGAACTCGGACCCGTTGATCGAGAAGAACGGCACAGCGGCCTCGCCCGCCACGGCGCGGCCCAACAACGTCTTGCCCGTGCCCGGAGGGCCCATCAACAACACGCCCTTCGGCACGCGCGCGCCGAGCCGCTGAAACTTCGCCGGGCTGCGCAAGAATTCGACCACTTCCTGCAATTCGTTTTTAACGCCCTCCAGCCCGGCCACGTCGTTGAACGTGATCGGCTTTGAGCCGGGATCGTAACGACGCGCCCCGCTCTTGGTGAATCCGCCCGTCAACCCGCCGGTGAAAAACGAATCGCGGGCCCGGCGGAACAGAAACCACAGGCCGACGAACAGCGCCCCGGTGACCAGCAGATAGACCAACATCGCCGAGAATGTGTTGTCGGTCGGCTCGGACACCGTGTAGGCGTCGCCAAGTTGCTTTCGCAGCAACGTGTCCAAATCGGGATCCGACAGCGACATCGGCGACAGCGACGTCTCGAACTTTTTGTTCAACCGCATCGGTTTGCCGGAGGCGTCCACCTTGGCGTCCGGCGCGATCGGCGCCTCAACGAACTCGCCCCAAACGCGAGTTCCTTGGATGTCCACCTTGGCGATGTTCTTTTGCGTCAACTGCTCGCGGAACATCCCATAGCTGATCGGCGAGCGTCCGCCGTGCGAGTCCGAGAAATAAATCCACGCAAAAATGGCCAAAAGCACCGCAAACAGCCACCAATTCGAGCCAGTGGGCGTTCGATGGAACCGCATTTTTTTCGGAGACGGAGAACCGTTGTCAGACGAATCCGGCATGAAACCCCTCTTGTGGAAAACAACCAAATCACAACACGGCGGGACCGCATCGGCAGAACGATGCAATTATATCGAATGCTTTGGAGTTTGGCGACCGGGCCGAAAACGGGGGGGCGGCTCGCCCGCACCGTTCGCAACGTGCCCCAGCAAGACCTCGCGCGGCAGTCCGCGAATCGCCACACACTCGTCCAAGGTGAATCCGGCCGCCAGCAGCCGCCGGGTCCAATAGTCCGACGACTGTGAGAAAACGTCGGTCGCCTCGGCGTCGTTTTTGGTCTGCGACCGATCCGGCCCCGAACCGCCGGCGTCATTCTCACTGGTGGAAGTAATCGCCAACAGATCCTTGCCAAACCGTTCCACGCGAACCGGCCCGATGCCTTTGACGGTCAACAGTTGCTCGCGCGTTTGGGGCCGCTGCGACGCCAATTCGTCCAGCGTGGCGTTGCTCATAATATGAAATCGCGGCACGCCGGCCTCGTCGGCCACCCGGGCCCGCCACTGTTTGAGTTGCTCCAACACATCGGGATTCACCTCCGAGCGTGGTGGCGTGGACTCCGCGACATCACGATCTTGCTCGACGGCGTTTCCCTGCAACTTCCAGAGCAGCGATTTTGGCGCGGGCAGCCGATCCGTCAGCGGCGTCTGGCCGCGCATCACCTCGGCGCCGAAATCGGTCAGCCGCACCACCGGCCGAAACTGCTCCAAATCGGTCTGTTCCAAACAACCGACGGCCAACAGCGCGTCGATCAACAACAAGACCTCCGGTCGAGTCAGATGGCGGAGCCGGCCGAAGGTGCTGAGCTGATCGAACCGCAGTTTCACCAGCTTTGAATCGCGCGAGCCGCAGAGCATTTTGGCGATCAAATTTTTGCCGCACGGAAATCGGGCCTCGACGCGAGCCACCCCGCTGAGCACGATCCTCGCGGCTTCGATCAGCTTGGCGTCATTCGCGGCGGCCTGCTCAGGCTCGGACGCCTTCGATTCGGTCGGACGACCCAAGCGGCTCGTCAACCGGCAATTATCGCAATGTCCGCAATCGGTCGCGTTCGACTCGCCGAAATACCGCAGAATCGCCCGCTGACGACACTCGCTGTCCAACGCAAAGCGAATCACTTGATTGAGTTTTTCGTATTCGAGATTTTTTCGACGTTCGAGGGCCTCAAAATCGATTTCCAGCCGATCGAACGGCGTCGTTCGGTCGATCATGCGGATCGCCCGCCCCCGAAACGGCGGCACGTAGGTGATCGACTCCAACCGATTCAATTCGTGCAACGCGCGGAGAATCGACGCCTGGTCCAACTCGTCGGCCACGCTCAACTGTTGCAGCCCAAACGGGATCAGCGTCTGCCGCCGGCCGCCGACCAGCCGCTCGACCGATTGCAGAACTTTTCGTTGCATTTTCGCCTGTTTCGGCAGCAAATCGACCAGCGTCGGCAAATCGCTGTCGATCCGCACCGAGGCCGCGTTCTGCGAAGCGACCAACCGCTCCAACACGCCGGCGTTTTCGAGCAACTGCTCGCAATTGCCGACGCCGTCCGAGCCGATCGCCAGCCCAAGTTCCGCTTTGACTTCCTCCTGCGTCCGCTCGATCGGATTTTCTTCGCACTGGCAAAGAAACTCGTGGACCGCCTGCACCTTGTCGCGGCCCGGATACGCATTCTCGATAAAAAACTCCTGGATGCGGCGATCCGACGGATGATAAAGCATCAGACACTGCGAACGTTCGCCATCGCGTCCGGCGCGGCCCGCCTCTTGATAGTACGCCTCCAAACTGCCCGGCACATTGTAGTGCACCACGAACCGGACGTCCGGCTTGTCGATGCCCATGCCAAAAGCGTTCGTGGCCACGATGATCTCGCAACGGCCGTCCATGAACCGCTCTTGGGCGTCGCGCCGTTGGTCGGGCAGTAAGCCCGCATGATACACCACCAACCGGCGACGCAATCGCTCCTGCACCCAGCCGGCCACCTCCTCGACCCGTTTCCGCGTCGACGCATAGATGATCCCGCAGCCGGGCGTTTGACGCAAAAACTGGACCAGCAGATCCGGCTTCTGCCGTTCGCTCGACGGCGATTGCACCTCATAGAACAAGTTCGGCCGGGCGAAACCGGTGATGAACGTCCGCGGCTCGCGCAAATCGAGCTGCTCGACAATGTCGCGCCGCACCTGATCGGTGGCCGTCGCCGTCAGCGCCAAGGTGGGCGGACGATTCAGTTGCCGGCGAAAATAGCCGAGCCGCGCGTAATCCGGCCGAAAATCATGTCCCCACTCGCTGATGCAATGGGCCTCGTCGACCGCCAACAGTCGCACGCCCGTCGAACGCACCGCCTCCAAAAAACGTCCACTGCGAAAACGTTCCGGCGCAACGTAGACCAGCCGAAACTCGCCGGCCGCCACGCGATCGAGCCGGGCGTATTGCTCGGCCGCCGAAAGCGTGCTGTTGATGAACGTGACCGGCAGTCCCCGCGACTGCAACTGATCGACCTGATCTTTCATCAACGCGATTAGCGGCGACACGACCAGCGTCAACCCATCCAACGCCAGCGACGGCAACTGATAGCAGAGACTTTTGCCGCCCCCGGTCGGCATTACGCACAGACAGTCGTCGCCGGCCAAAACCGTCGAGATCACCTCTTTCTGTCCATGCCGAAAAGTCGTCAGACCAAATCGCGGCAGCAAGGATTCAAGCATCGGAACTGTGGAATCAGACATCGTACGGGCCTCTTGCCAACCGCCGAAATTATAGGGGTTCGTAGGGTGTGAACAAGAAGGCTACCCAGCACATCTATTGCGAAGCCCCCCTGCAATACCCCCCCGAGAAAGTGTTTGCAATTTTGGCGATGATGCGTTTAAATAACACCCATCGTTGTTGTGGCGGATTTTTACC
>JAJFVC010000053.1 GCA_021372005.1 Planctomycetaceae bacterium
GTGGATGTGTCGGCGGCTGGGCTGCCGAAAACCCAACTGGTCGGACTGCCCGAGGCGGCCGTCAAAGAAAGCACGCATCGCGTGGAACGGGCGATTGTCAACTCAGGGTTTCAGCGGCCGCATAATCGCGTGACGATCAATCTGGCCCCAGCGGATTTGCCCAAGGAGGCCGCATCGTTCGATCTGCCCATGGCCATTGGAATCTTGGTGGCCAGCGGGCAAATCGTGGCCGATCGACTGCGCGAGTACGCCGTGGTGGGCGAGTTGGCGCTGGACGGAACCGCGCGTCCGGTGCGAGGCGCCTTGTCGATGGCCATGGCCACGGCCGAGATGGACGGCGTGCGAGGATTGATCGTGCCAAGTGCCAGCGCGGCGGAAGCGGCCGTGGTCGAAGGCGTCGAAATCATTCCCGTGTCCAGTTTGGCGCAGGCCGTGGCGTTTTTGACCGGTGAGATTGACATCGAACCACAGCCCTCTCGGCTCGACGAATTATTCCGTGCGTTGACCAGCTACGACGTGGATTTTTCGGACGTGCGCGGCCAAGACATGGCCAAGCGGGCACTGTGCGTGGCGGCGGCCGGCGGCCACAATCTGCTGATGCTCGGACCGCCCGGCTCCGGCAAGACGATGCTGGCCAAGCGGATGCCGACGATCTTGCCCGACCTGACGCCTGGCGAGTCGATCGAAACCACGCGAATCTACAGCGCCCTGGGCCGGCTGAAACCGGGGCAACCGTTGCTGGCCGTCCGCCCGTTTCGCTCGCCGCATCACACGATCAGCAACGCAGGCCTGGTCGGCGGCGGCTCGACGCCCACGCCCGGCGAAATCAGCCTGTCGCACAACGGCGTGCTGTTTCTCGACGAGTTGCCCGAGTTCGCCCGATCGACGCTCGAAGTGTTGCGGCAGCCGTTGGAGGACGGGACGGTGACGATTTCCCGTGCGTTGAGCAGCACGACATTTCCGGCGAATTTCATGCTGATCGCGGCCTTGAATCCCTGTCCCTGCGGCTATCGCGGCGATCCGCGGCGCAGTTGCCACTGCACGCCGACCCAGGTGGATCGGTACATGAGCAAGATTTCGGGCCCGTTGGTCGATCGGATCGACATCCACATTGAGGTGCCGGCCGTGGCCTATCAAGAACTGGCGGGCGGACAGCCGGGCACGCCGAGTTCCGAGCTGCGCACGGCGGTGGCGTCGGCCCGGTCGATTCAGGCGTCGCGGTTCCGCGGCAGTGCGACCCGTTACAACGCCGACATGACGCATCGCCAGACGCGGCAGTTTTGCAAACTGGACGAGCGGTGCCAGGAGATTTTGAAGGGGGCGATGACCGAATTGGGCCTCTCGGCCCGGGCTCACGACAAGGTGCTGCGTGTGGCCCGAACAATCGCTGACCTGGACCGAAGCGAATCGATCCAACCGCCCCATCTGTACGAAGCGACCAACTACCGGATGCTCGACCGGCAGCTTTGGACGTGATCGGGCTCAGGCGGCCGACAGCCGAAGGTGGTCGATCGCGCGTTCCGCCTCGTTACGGACGCGGATGTCCTGGTCGGTCAGCAAGATGGACAACGCCGGAATGGCCGCCACGGCGCGAGAACCTTGCAGACGCAACGCCCCGGCCGCATTCCGACGAATCGTCGGGTCGGCGTCGTTGAGCTTCTGAATCAGTTTCATGATCAGCAGATCGGGTTGCTTTACCATTTTTACGAGCGAGTGCTTGGGGCCAAAGATGCGGTGGAATAGAACGAATAACCAGTACATTCTATCGACAAAATTGGCCCGGCATCTTCGGCTAAGTGTGATTGTCGATAGAATGCATAAAATACGCAAGGTGTGCGGCGGGGGGTGCTTTGCCCAAGGACGCTGTTGGGCAAGAAAGAGGTCGGTTTGACGGTCGGCGATCGCCAGCGCGAGACTATTTTCCGGCGAGGATCCGATCGAGTCGCTTGGAAAGTTCCGGGGGCGGAAGGGTTCCGTCCTCAATGGTCATCCAGCCGTTGTAGCCCACGTCGTCGAGCGCTTGGCGAACGGCGGGCCAATCGACGCTTCCGTCGCGGATTTGGCAAAAGTCGCCGCCGTGGCCGTTCGGGTTGAGCTTGAAATCTTTGACGTGGCACTTGGCGATCAGCTTGCCCAGGGTCCGAATCCAATCTTGCGGCGGGGCGTATTGGACATGGTTTCCGATGTCGAAATAGGTGCGGACGACGGGGGTCTGAAACGACGCTATGAAGTTGGCGAAAAAGTCTGGTTTCACCCAAAGGTGATTCCAAACGTTTTCCAACGCGAGGACGACGCCGGCCCGTTCGGCGATCGGGATTAGCCGCGCGAGACCCTTGCGGGCTGCATCAGCCGCGTGGTTGTGGGCGTCGATGTAGTTTTGATATTTCGTGTTGTTGCCGGCGACGACTTGCTGCAACCGCCCGGTCTTCGGATCGAAGCGAAGGTCGAACTCCCACGGCTTGGGTGTGGGCTCCACCTTGATATGGCAAGGGACCATCAGCAAGGTATTGGCCCCGTAGGCTTGCGCGGCGTGCAATGCGGTTTCGAGCTTGGCCAGGTTGGCGGTCACGACGGCGTCGCTGAGATTTAGGTTGGCCCGGCCGTACAGGACGGAATGGATCCGCATGCCCAGCGATGCGGCGAGGTCGCGGACGCCGGCCGCTTCGGCGGGCGAGACGTTCCAGCGGGTCGACTCGATGCCCTCGAAGCCCGCAGCCTTCCAAGATGTGAGCAGTTCGCGGCTGGGGACGCCGACCATCGCCTTGTGCAACGTGGTCTTCCAGGGAGCGGCTTCGAGTCGTGAGCCCAGCAGCCAACCGGCGCCGGCGGCGGCCGAAACGGCCAAAAACGTGCGGCGACCGATCTGTTCAACGCGAAGGCGAGGCATGGAAAATATCCTCACGAGAGAGCGGGGTGAGAGGTTTTTCGGCGAGAGCGAGGCGGGGGGGCTGGTGCACCCGGCTTTTTGATCGTAAATCGTCCGGATGGCAGAGTCAAGCGGCCCGGGGCATTGTGTCGAAAGGGTCGCGCGCACGTGCCGGTTTTTAGGTGGATAAGCCGTCTTGTGTTGGCAGTTTGGGGGTGTTATACTGTAGGGCTCGCTACCTTGAGCGGGGGATCATACCATGGACTTAAAAAAACTACGAAACATCGGCATCTCGGCCCACATCGACTCGGGCAAAACCACGCTCAGCGAGCGCATTTTGTACTACGCTGGCCGCATTCACCGCATGCAGGAAGTGCATGATTCCCACGGTGGCGGCGCGACGATGGACCACATGGAGTTGGAGCGGGAACGCGGCATCACGATCACCAGCGCCGCCACGACGGTCCGCTGGCACGACTCGACGATCAATTTGATCGACACGCCGGGCCACGTCGATTTCACCGTCGAGGTGGAGCGAAGTCTGCGCGTGCTCGACGGAGCGGTGTTGGTGTTGTGCGCCGTCGGCGGTGTCCAGGCCCAGTCGCTGACGATCGACCGTCAGATGCGGCGCTATCACGTCCCGCGGCTGGCGTTCATCAATAAAATGGACCGGACCGGCGCCAATCCGTTCAAGGTGGTCGAGCAGTTGCGGGCCAAGCTGAATTGCGATGCGATGTTGATGCAGTTGCCGATCGGCCGCGAAGCCGATTTCGAGGGCATCGTCGATTTAATCGCGCAGAAGGCGTATTATTTCGACGGCGCCAACGGCGAGAACATCCGCGAGGAGGAGATTCCGGCCGACATGGCCGACGAGGCCCAAACGGCGCGTCAGCAATTGCTCGAATCGCTGTCGATGTACAGTGATGAAATGATGGAGTTGTTACTGGCCGAAAAAGAGCCGCCGCGTTCGATGGTTTACGAAGTGCTCCGCTCGGCGGTGGCCCAGTTGGAGTGCACGCCGGTGTATCTGGGCTCGGCCTATCGCAACAAGGGGGTGCAATTGCTTCTGGACGCGGTGGTCGAGTTGTTGCCGTCGCCGTTGGATTGCACGACGATGGCCTTCAAAAAAGACAAAAGCGGTCAGCAACAGGAGTTTCTGCTGTCGCCCGATCCGACTCTGCCGACCGTGGCGATGGCCTTCAAGATCGTCGAGGATTCGTATGGCACGCTGACGTTCATGCGGGTGTATCAGGGTCGCTTCGTCAAAGGCGAGAGCTACATCAACCAGCGCACCGGCCGCAAGGAGCGGTTCAGCCGCATCGTGCGGATGCACGCCGATCAGCGCGAGGACATGGATCAGGCCGAGGCCGGCGACATCGTGGCGGTGTTGGGCGTCGATTGCGCCAGCGGCGACACGTACGCCTCGGAGCGGGATTACTGCACGCTGCAAAACATGTTTGTGCCCGAGCCGGTGATTCGGATGGCCGTCTCGCCGATGGCCCGGGACGGCGCGGACCGGCTGAGCAAGGCTTTGCATCGTTTCCGCCGCGAGGATCCGACGTTGCACGTTTCGACGGACGAAGAGACCGGCGAGACGATCATTGCGGGCATGGGCGAGTTGCATTTGGAAGTGTACATCGAACGAATTCGCCGCGAATACGGCGTCGAGGTCGAGGTGGGGGCGCCGAAGGTGAACTACCGCGAGGCGCCGACCCAAGCGGCGGAGTTCAACACGCGGCATCGCAAGCAGACCGGCGGTTCGGGCCAGTACGCCCACATCGTCGGCCGGATCGACGTGCTGCCCGACGACGCCGAGGAAAACTTCCTGTTTGAAGAACACATCGTCGGCGGACGAATTCCGAAGCAGTACATTCCGGCCATCGAAAAAGGTTTCCGAGCGATGCTGCCCAAGGGGCCGATCGCCCGATATCCGGTGGTCGGCATGGCCGTCTATATCGAAGACGGTTCGTACCACGAGGTGGACAGCTCCGACATGGCGTTTCAGGTGTGCGCCCAGACGGCGATGCGGGAGACATTTCCGAAGACGCGCCCGGTCTTGCTCGAGCCGATTATGAAGATCGAAATCGAATGCCCCAGCCATTTTCAAGGCGCGGTGGTCGGCAATTTGACGTCGCGCCGCGGAATTGTGCTGTCGACCGAGGCCCAGGGCGCCGACACACGGATCGAGGGCGAGGTGCCGCTGGCCGAGACGTTCGGCTATTCGACCGATCTACGCAGCATGACGCAGGGGCAGGGCACGTTCTCGATGGAGTTCGCCCGATACAAACGATTGCCGCGCAACCTCGAAGAGGACGTGATCGCCGAGCGAAAAAAAGCGGCGATGGCCGGCGCGGTCTGAGTTTTCTTTTTTGAAATAAGAGGTGTGCGACCCAATAAAAATCCCCTCTCCCATGTGTGGGAGAGGGGATCGTTTTTTTTGCCGCGTTGAGTTTATAGGTGAGCGTTAGGCCACCAAACGCATCTCTTCGAGGACTTCGCCGGTGATGCCGGTCACGAACTCCTCAAAAATCCGAAGGTCCAGGGCCGAGGCCGATTCACTTTCCGGATGGAACTGTGTGCCGAAGGCGAACCAATCGGTTGTGCTTTCGATGGCCTCGACTACGCCGTCCGGGCAGCGAGCCGTTACGGCAAACCCGGGCGCGACCTCATCGATGGCCATGTGGTGCATGCTGTTGACCCGAATCTCGCCTTCGCCGTAGACTCGTTCCATCAGCGTGCCCATCTCGATCACCAGGGCGTGGCGGTGGTTGGGATCCATCGTGTCTAGATGCGGCAGCGCCTTGGGCATATCCTCGGGCAAGTGGAGGAACAGGTTGCCTCCCTGTGAGACGTTGAGCAACTGCATGCCGCAGCCGACGCCCATGACCGGCATCCGACGCTCGGCCACTTGCTGCATCAGGCGGCGATCGAACTGCTCGCGGCGTCCATCGAGCACTCGCATCGACGGATGCAGCATGTAGCCGTCGGTGCGGCAGTCAAGATCGGCGCCGCCGATCAACAGCACGCCGTCGAGCAGGTCCAGGACGCGGCTCACATCGGCGTCATCGTCCAGCGGAGGAATCAACATCGGAACCGCGCCAGCTTTGACCAGGGCATTGCAGTAGCCGGCATGCAGGAAGCAAAAGGCGGGCGAATCCTTTCGCGACGAACGATAATCGACATTCACTCCGATAAGCGGTTTCGTAGCCATCTTGCACTCTCTCCTCGACACTTCCTGTGTCAGTGTTTGGAATCGAAGCAGAAAGCGGCGCGAG
>JAJFVC010000054.1 GCA_021372005.1 Planctomycetaceae bacterium
TACATTTCGGTGTGGCCTTTTTGGCGTCCGAACCCGCGGACCTCGGTGATCGTCATTCCGTGGACGCCGCACTGCATCAGGGCGTCCTTGACGTCTTCCAGCTTAAAGTGGCGGATCAGGGCTTCGATTTTCTTCATGACAAAAGGTTTCCGGGGGCTTTGGAAGCGGGGATCGCCGCTTTTCAAGGCGATTGGTCCCCGACCGGGTGCTTTTATTAGGATTAGGATTGGAAGGTTGAAAACTCGCTTTCAGGGCAGTAGGCGGACCGACTAGGGCTCCGGTGTGGTCGACAGCACGAAGCCGTGGTAGGCTCCGTAACCATGCTCGCCGATGTCCAGTCCTTCGATCTCTTCGTTGGGACTGACCCGCAAGCTGATCGTATACTTCAACGCGTAGAAGACGACCAATCCGCCGAGGACGGCCCAGCAGAAAACCGCGCCGACGCCGACGGCTTGATGGAACAGTTGGGTGAAACCGCCTCCGTAGAACAAACCGGGCAGTGGAGAACCATCGCCCGTGCCGGTGGACCACAATCCCAGCGACAGGGTGCCGAACGCGCCGCAGACGCCGTGGACGGAGATCGCACCGACCGGGTCGTCGATCTTCAAGATGTGTTCGACGAACAAGATCGACAGCACGACCAGGACGCCGGCGATGCCGCCGATCATCAAAGAGCCGCTGATGGAGACCCAGGCACAGGGGGCCGTGATGGCGACCAATCCGGCCAACGTGCCGTTCAGGGCCATGCCCGCGTCCCACTTGCCGAAGATCCATTTCGAGGCGACCAGAGCCGTGACGGCGCCGATGGCGGCCGCCGCGTTCGTGGTGCAGACGATGTGAGAGATGTCATTCCGCAACACGCTCATCGTGCTGCCTGGGTTAAATCCGAACCAACCGAGCCACAGAATGAACACGCCGAGAGCGGCCAACGGGATGTTGTGGCCGGGAATGGCTCGCGGCTTGCCGTCGTGGGCGTATTTGCCCAGCCGCGGTCCAAGCACGAAGGCCCCGACCAAGGCCATCCAGCCGCCGACGCTATGCACGACCGTCGAACCGGCGAAATCCCACATGCCTAACTTCGACAACCAACCGCCGCCCCAGATCCAGTGACCGGAGACTGGGTAAATCACCAAGGAGATGAAGATGCTGTAGACCATGTACGAGACGAACTTCGTGCGTTCAGCCATCGCTCCGGAGACAATCGTGGCGGCGGTGGCGGCGAACACGAGTTGGAAGAAAAACTTGGCTTCCAACGGCACTTTCGTCCACGCGAGCGGCTCAAAATTGGAAGTGGTCGTCATCGCGCCGTCCGCCTGCTTGGCTTCCACGGTGGTTTCGTGGAGGAAGAATCCGCTGTCGCCGACAAACGCGTTGCCGACGCTGAACATCAATCCAAAACCGACGGCCCAAAAGGCGATCGTGCCAAAACAGTAGTCGAGCAGGTTTTTCATAAGGATGTTCACGGCGTTTTTCGCCCGCGTGAAACCCGTCTCAACCATGGCGAAGCCGGCTTGCATCCACATGACCAAAAAGGCCGTCAGCAACACCCAGATCGTGTCCAGATCGATGGACTTGCTGTCCAGTGCGGTTTGGACGTCTTGAGCGGTCAACGGTCGAGCGGCGGCGCTGTCCGCGGCCATGGCCGGAAGGGTCACGAGGATGCCGACCAACAGGGTCGAGGCACAGAGCAGTCGCTTGGTCCAAACGGTCATTACGAAACCTCACGATTCGACAACAAGGGTAGATGTAAAAGACAGCTCGTCCATCGCTCGAGCAAGAACGGTGCCAGTGATGGGTGCCCGGCAACAAAATTTTGAGATGGGCCGAAGATTTCCGCCGCAGGCGAGTTGATGTAACTCGCGGCGGCGCAAAAGGAAGCAGCGTCCCAAAGCGACCGGACAAAAAATCACCGCAAATCAGAATTGAACGAAAAGCAGTCTTTGGGAAGTCCTGAGTGCCCTCGAGATGCGCTTTGCTTGCTTATTTACTAGGCATTTTATGGGCATCTGAAGCATGTTTTCGTGCAATTTTCCGTTGTTCGGCGTAAAATCGCAATAAATCGCCCAAATTCAGGTGGGCGTAGGGCTCATCGCAGGCGGCGGTTTGTCGGCCGGCGTCCGACACCCATAGCTCCAGCGTTTCCGGGGTGAAGATGGCGTCGTGCAGGTTCGACTCCATTGCGACCGGACGCTTGAGGATCTCGATGAGCCGAGCCACATCGATCCGACCGTAATTTTCTTCGATCCGCCGGGCCAACGTGGCGGCCCGATCCGGTCCGGAAATCAGCACGGCGTCTTCCGGCACGTGCGGCAGCCGCGGCTCTTGTTGACCGGGCTCGAGCACAGTCACTTTGTCCGGGGTGCACTCTAATCCACACATCGCGCCGGTTCGATCGCTCAACACGTAGTAATACTCGCAGGTTCGCGGCGCGCGGCGAATCAGCCGAACGGCCTCATCGACCGTGGCGGCCCGCTCCATCACGTCGCGGATCAACAGGCTCATCGGCATTCCGTCCCATTGGCCTTCGCCGCGTCCGCCCATCTCGCCCATGGCCAGCCCCTTTTCGTTCATCGCCGTCACCGAACCGATGAAACCCGCGTAGCCGTGGCTGATCCACGCATAGCGGCCCTCGGGCATAAACACTTGAACGACCGCCGCGGTTTGCAGGTCCACGTCGCGCAGATAGTCGAGCACTCGGGCGTGGAGCACGCGTCCGCCGACGGTCGCTTTGCCGCGCAGCGCGACGCCGCTGCAATGGAATCGTTCGGGGAACAAATTGCCGTAGCGCCCGTCGCGGCGAGAAACACCAACCGCTTGGCTCAACGCGTCGCACTCGGCCAGAAAACGCGCGGGGATGTGCGGCGTCGTGCGGCGTTCGATGTCCGCCATCCGATCGAAAAACCAAACGCCCGACTGAAGCGTGTCGCCGCCGCCGATCACATACACCGTGCGATCGAGCGTTCGTTGCACCCAAGGCTTCAGCAGCGCGCCGTGCGCGGCGCCCATTTGTTCGGGCGTGCCCTCGACGAACAAAATTCGTTTACCTTGAGTGTAAGCGAGCAACCCATGGCCGGCCGGGTCGCGGGCTGCGACGGTCAACAGATTCGATCGTCCCGGGCGGCGATCGGGTTCGAGCCGCTCGACGGCGAAATTGGCCATCGCCGAAAACATGTGGTGCAAGTCAGCCGAATCCACTTCGTGATGCGGCAACCGCTCGGGCGGCTCGAACATCGCGTCGTCCGCCGCGGCGTTGACTTGCCATTCGTGCACGCGGACCTTCGCCTCGACGCCGGCCACGGACACCTCGGCGCGGGTTGGCGTCTCGCCGTCACGGGCCATCGCAATGCGAATCTGGCCGGGGAATCGACCGGCGTCCTTCGCCGTGATGCCAAGGACCGGCCCGGCGTCGTCGGATGGTTGTTCTTGCCTGCAGTCGATCCACTGTTTCAGCAGGTCGGGCGCGGCGACCAGTCCGCCGACCAGTCCGGCCGCCACGCGAAGGCGAATCCAATGTTGCGGATCGACAAACCGCCACGGATCGGCGCGGGACACCGGCTCCTGATCGGAACAAAACACATGGTCTCGGGCGACCATCCATGGCCGGTGGTTCTGCCCGATCGCCAGATGTCCGAGGCCTGGCACGTCGCATTTCACGGCGAACCGCGAGCCGTCGCCGCGAACGATTCGCACGCGGACGGTCCGCGATTTGCCGCCGGCATTCGGGATTGTGACGGCCAGATCGATCGTATGGCGTCGTCCGGCTTCTGGCGATTGGGTCGCCATCGTGACGATTTGGCCCAACAGCGTCGTAAGCCGATCGAACGCGCCGAGTTGCTTTTTCGGAGGCTTCGACGTCGGTTGCTCGGGCAAATCCTGCGCGAAGAAATCGCCCGTCCGCCGCACGATCTCGGGCAACTGCGCCATCGCCGAGTAATGGCCCAGCCCGTCGAACCACACGACGCGGTCGGCGATGCCCAGCGCGTCGGCCAGCTTGCGCGTGCACGCGGGCGGGATCACCTCATCCTCCGCGGCGTTGATCATCAACACCCGTCCGGCCAGCGCGCGGGACCGCAGCGACGGCGCGACGCACACCGGATCGAGTTTCAACAGTTTGTCCCTGATAGCGTCCTGCTGTTCGGGCGACAGGCGTTCGAGCATCTCGCGCAGCAGCCGGGTTTCACGGGCCGTGCGGATCACCTCGGGCAAGTCGCCGCCGGCCAACACGAGCTCGGCCCGATAGAAACGCGCGTCGACGCCCGCGACCGTCGCGGCCAAAATACCGCCGAGACTGATGCCGACCACGCCGATCCGATCGGGATTCACCTCCGGCCGCGAGGCCAGCAGATCAACCGCCCGGCGGATGTCCTCGATGCCCTGCAACACCGCGCCGGTGAAAATTTCCGGATCGGCGGCGATCGCCTCGGGTCCGCGATAGCGCCCGCGCTCGCCGTAGTATGGCAGCTTGATCGACAGCGCCGGAACGCCGCGCTGCGCGACGGCGACGCACATCAAGTCGGTCAACTGTGCGTTGGCGTCCAGCGGATGCAGGCAAACGACCGCCGGATATTTTTCGGTAGGACGGAGCCCTTTCGGCAGATACAAAAATGCCGGAACGACGTTGTTCTCTTTCAGTGACGAGACGATTGGCGACGGATAGCAAAGGCGATAGACTCGAAACCCGGTCTGCTCGCCGACCCGTTGCATCGAATACTTGAAGGGCGCGTCGTTGTACGTCTTAGCAACGGAAAAATTTTCAATGGCATCGCGGTTCTTGGCGGTAGAACGATTTTCGACGGCGTCGGAGGCCGATGCCGCGACGGCCCCAACGAAGACCATCCATGCCACGCAACCTCGAAACGACAAAATGCGACTCATCCTTGACGCTCCTCCTCCAATCTCCCAATCGTCCCAAAACGATTCGCCGATTCTTCACCATCCGCGTCGCAACGTCAAGCGGTTTTAGGATATTCTACGAGGATTGTGGGCGTTTCGTTCTTGCGGTATGCTAACGGTGGGTGGACACGCAACTCGAAAGACTTGGCGTCGCATGGAATCTCAACACGACGGTTTTGGACTCAAGGGATTGCTGCAACGGCAGCCGTGGGTCACGTTTTTACTGCCTTTCTTGGTGTTTGTGCTCGTCGGTTCGCTCGAGCCGACGCCGGATCGACCCGGCGGCAGCGACCTCGGACTGGCGATTCCTTATGCTTGGTATCCGTGGCTCTACGCGATCAAGATCGTTCTGACCGTGGCGGCCATTGCGGTGGTCTGGCCCGGCTATCGGCAGTTTCCGTGGCGGCTGAGCCTCTGGGGCCTCGTGGTTGGATTGGTCGGCGGAACGATTTGGATCGGCCTATGCCGGTTGGATTGGGAGCATCAGCATTTGTTGCCGCTGTTGCAGCGGTTCGGATTGGGCGGGCTCGTCGGCGCCGGCGACCGTGCGGCGTTCAATCCGTTCGTGCAGTGGGCCGGCCAGTCCGGTTGGGCGTGGACGTTTTTGGCCGTTCGCGCGTTGGGGCTTGTGGTCGTCGTGCCGGTGATCGAGGAGTTTTTCTTGCGAGGGTTTCTGATGCGCGTGGTGGTGCAGCGCGAGTGGCAGGAGGTGCCGTTCGGCCGGGTCAATCGTTGGGCCGTCGTGTTGGGCACCGCCGTGCCGATGCTCATGCACCCTGGCGAATTGCTGGCCGCCGCCGTGTGGTTCTCGCTGATCACTTGGCTGATGGTCCGTACGCGCAACCTTTGGGACTGTGTGGCCGCGCACGCGGTGACCAATCTTTTGTTGGGCGTCTACGTGGTCGTTTCGGGCGATTGGCGATTGCTTTAGTGCGTGTCGCACGGACGTGTATCGCTGCCGGCGGCTTGATTCTACGGTTCTGAAAGCGATCGGCACGCGGCAGGTTTGTGAAATGCGCCTTAGAAAGCCGCCTGAGACGCGACGGTTCATCGGGTCTGCAAGCTGCCGCTCAACAGGTTGCCTTCGATCGCCACGGTGCTGGAACGCAGGTCTCGGATCGCGTCCAGATAGGCCAGATTGACCTGGAAGAAAGTCCGTTGGGCGGTCAGCAGGGCGACGTAGCCGAACTCGCCGTGCCGATAGCCGGTTGCGACCAGGTCGAGCGACGTCTGCGCGTTCGGCAGAATGTCTTGCGAATACTTGTCCACCTGGTTTTGCGCGTTTTGATACAGCTCAAACGCGGCGGCCAGTCGCTGCCGAAGCTCCAACTCCACGCGGCGCACTTCGCCCCGCGCGACGACCAGCTCGGCCTCCGCCTTGCGAATGTTGCCTTGATTGCGGTTGAACAACGGCCAGGGCGAGCCCACCTGGACCTCGGCGATTGTGTCGCGCGTGGCGTTGTCGTAGAGCACGCCGGTCTGCAGATCGACGTTGGGCATCCGTTCGGCCCGTTGCCGTGCGACGCTCGCCGCCGCACGATCGACGCCCACGCGGGCCTCGGCCAATTCAGGACTCTCGGCCAGCACGCGCCCGAGCGACTCGTCCCACGTGAGCCGCGGCAGGCCCTCTTGCAGGTTGCCGTCGACTCGGGCGATCGGCAGATCGGGTTGGCCGACGGTCAGTGCCAGTTGTCGCCACGCGGCCGTCAGGCGATTGCGGGCCTTTTCGGCCAAAATCCGCGCGGAATCGGCTTCGATCCGGGCCTGCAGCGTGTCGACCTTGGCCACTTCCTTCGCTTGGAACAGCGCCTCGGCCGCTCGGACGCCCTCTTGGCCGATTCGGACCAACTGGTCGGCGAGTTCGACGGTTCGCTGAGCGACCAACACGTCGTAAAACGCGCGGCGGACGTCGTTTTGAACCCGTCCGCGCTGTGCGGCGTAAGCATGCTCCGCCTGCTGGATCGCCTGAGCGGCCACGTCGCGCGACAGCCGCAACTTGCCGGCCGTGACGATCTCCTGACCCACATAGGCGCCCTGTTGACCGGCCTGACGCTCGTCGTTGATCTCGTTGGCCTGATAGCCGCCGCGCGGATTGGGCCACAGGCCGGCCTGCACCCATTCACCTTGCAAGGCTTGGACTCGGGCCGCCGCCTGTCCCAGCGTCGGATTGTTTTGCTCGGCCATCGCCTCGAATTGGGCCAGCGTCATGTCCATCGGCGCGGGCTCGTTCGCCCAAAGCGTCTCCGAGCCGGCGATCAACGTGGCCGACACCATCAGCAGCCCTACGGTTCGGATCGTCTTTGCGTCCATGAAGTACATTCCCCCCGAACAAAGCGGCCATCAAGAGACGACCATCTTTCTCTTCGGCAGACTTTGACGAATAACCGCAAGAATCCGGACTTTTGGAATTGCGCGAAGATGAAAGATGGGTAGATTCGGTGGGCTACGTCGATTCGCGCACGATCAGCTTGGGTGAAATTTTGACGACTCGCTGATCCTCGGGCAACGGACCGTCAGCGAGTTGTCGGGTCATCATGGCGACCATCGTTCGGGCGGCTTGGGCGTGTTGCAGGTCGAGCGTCGTGAGCGACGGGTCGGTCCAGTCGGCCAGATAGTGGTTGGAGTAGCCCACCACGGCGACGTCGTCCGGGACGCGCAACCCGCGGGCTCGAAGTCGTTTGAGCAAGGCCGCGGCCCAAAAATCGTCGTGAGCCACGATGGCGTCCGCCCGGGCGTCGACCACCAAACGATCGATCGCCGTGTCGATGGTTTGCCAGGGAAATTGCCAGCGTTGTTCCTGTTCGCTGTACTTGGCGAACGTCAGATGGACGATCGCCCCGTTGAAGACCAATCGTTCGTCGAACGCCAGTCCTCGGGCCTGCAATTCCTGTTGATAGCCGCGCAGTCTCGCCAAGTGGGGGCGTCTGGCCAGTGTCATCACAGCCAACGCGATCCGCCGACGGCCGCGATCGACCAAGTGGCCGACGGCCTGGCGGGCGGCCTCTTCGAGATCGACCGTCACGTAAGCGGCTTCGGGAACGCCCGGGTCTTCATAAAACACCGTATTGGAATGCCGCGTCATCAAGCGGCGGCGGTCGCCTTGGAACCAGTGGTGAACGGCGCAAAAAATGCCGTCGACGCCGCGTCGGGCGAAATCCTCGACATAGCGATCGAATTGATCGGGCCCGACCGACGGATTGCCGATCGCATCGCCGATCAGCACACTGCAACCAGCCCGCAGCGCTTCGGCGTCAAGGTAGGGAACCAGCGAAGCCCGCAACGGGTCGCCGCCCGAAGCGATCAGCAACCCGAAACTGTGCGAGCGGCGGCCGCGCAACTGCAATGCGGCGCGATTGGGCGTGTAGTCCAGCGCAGCGGCGGCCTCGTGGATGCGAAGGGCGGTCTTCGCGGCCACGCGCGAATTGCCTTGTCCGCCGTTGAGCACCCGGCCGGCCGTCCAACGCGACACGCCCGCCGCGCGAGCCACGTCGCTGAGCGTGGCCGGCTTGAACGGCGTAGTTCGTGAAGAAACAGAGAAGGGATCGGACATCAAGGCATTTTTTCTAAAAGGAGGAAAGCGTCCGACAAACCGGCGCCAACGTTTTTCGAGCGTTCTCTCCGCTCTTTACTCCCCGCTCTCCGCTTCTTTTTCCTCTCCGCGAAGTTTTGCGCGGATTTGTTCGAGCCGTTGGCCCAACTCGCGCTCGAAGCCGCGATCGGTCGGGCGATAGTATTCGCGCCGGACGCCGAGATAGTCCTGCGCGGCGATGGCGTCGGGCTCGTCGTGGGCGTATTGGTAGCCCTGGCCGTGGCCCATCCGTTTCGCGCCGGCGTAGTGCGCGTCGCGCAGGTGGATCGGGACCGGCAGCAGCCGGCCTTCGCGCACATCGGCCCTCGCTTCGGAGATGCCAAGGGTCGCGGCGTTCGACTTGGGCGAGCAGGCCAGATAGGTGACCGCCTGGGCCAGCGTCAGTTGGCACTCGGGCAGTCCGACCAACTCGCAGGCCTGGGCGGCCGCGACGGCCATCGTGAGCGCCGCCGGATGGGCGTTGCCGATGTCCTCGCTGGCCAGAATCACCAGTCGCCGGGCCAGGAATCGCACGTCCTCGCCGCCCTCGAGCATGCGGGCCAGCCAGTACAACGCGGCGTCGGGATCGCTGCCCCGGACGCTTTTGATCAGCGCGCTGATTGCGTCGTAATGCGCGTCGCCCTGACGGTCGTATTGCACCGCCTTGCGCTGGACCGACTCGGCCGCCAGCGGACGGGTGAACTCCAGCGGGCCGGGACCGCTCGAGAGCACGCCGATCTCGAGCGCCGACAGCGCGCGGCGAGCGTCGCCGTCGCTGGTCTCGGCCAAAAACTCCAATGCGTCGTCGTGCAGGTGGATCTCGCGGCGTCCGAACCCGCGATCCGGATCGGCCAACGCCTGGCGGATCAGCGTTTTGATGTCGTCCGACGAGAGCGGCTCGAACTGGAACACGCGGCTGCGGCTCACCAGCGCGCTATTGATCGTGAAGAACGGGTTTTCGGTGGTCGCGCCGACCAGGATCACGACGCCGTCCTCGACGTCGGGCAGCAGCACGTCTTGTTGGGCTCGGTTGAATCGGTGAATTTCGTCGATGAACAGCAGCGTCCGTCGTCCGATGGTCGAGAGTCGGTCGGTCGCCTCGGTCAATGTTTCGCGCAGTTCCTTGACGCCGCTGGCCACGGCGCTCAGTTGGCAGAAATGGCTCTGGGTGGCGCCGGCCAGCAATCGGGCCAGGGTGGTTTTTCCGCTGCCCGGCGGTCCGTAAAAAATGACCGATCCGAGCCGGTCGGCCGCCAACAGCCGCCGCAACAGCTTGCCCTCGCCCAAAAAATGCCGCTGGCCGACGAACTCCTCAAGCGTGCGCGGCCGCATCCGAGCCGCCAACGGCTGGGCTTTTTCACGATTCGCGGCTTCACTGGCGTCGAACAACGACATCAAAACTCACAACAGGAAAGGGTCCAAAAAAACTATTCGGGCTCCAACGGGCCGCCTTGGGGCAACATTGCGCGCAGCGGGCACGATTCACACTTCGGGTTGCTCTTTCGGCAAAAATCTTTGCCCAGCCGCACCAACAGCGCGTGAAACTCGTTGTAAGTCGGCGCATCCTGCGGCAGTTCGGTCTGGACGTAATCCTGAATCTGAGGATAGTCGGCGTCGAAATCGATCCAGCCGTGCCGCGAAAAGACGCGATGCGTGTAGGCATCGACCACGAAACTGGGCAGCCCGCCGGCGTAGAGCAGAATCGAATCGGCCGTCTCGGGCCCAATGCCGCGGACGGCCAGCAGTTGCTCGCGCAGTTCAGGCAGTGGCGTTGCGAACATGGCGTCGAGCGACCCTTCGTAGCGGTCCATCAACCACAGCAGCAGGCTGCGCAGCCGTTGGGCCTTGACGCGAAAATATCCGGCCGGGCGGATCAACTCTTCCAACTCTTCGGCCGGCGCCTCGGCCAGCGACTGCGGTTCGAGCAGATCCGCTTCACGCAGGTTTCGGATGGCCCGCTCGACGTTCGTCCAACTGGTGTTTTGCGTCAGCACGGCGCCGACGATCACTTCAAACGGCGATTCGCCGGGCCACCAGTGTTGCGGCCCGAATGTTGCGAGCAGTTGGCGATACACCGCGTTGAGGGAATGGTGGGGCATGGAGGACCATCATTTCAAGGTGGTCTCTATTGTAACCGCCCAAAAGCCCAATAAAAACCCGCCGAACGGAGAATGCTTGCGAAAAATCGACGCGGTCGCCAAAATGCCGACTATGACCACACTGCAACCGCCAACCGCGCCGCGACGGCCACGGTATCAGCCGTTGGTCATCGTATTGGCGGCTGCGGCGCTCGGCATCGTGGGCGATCGATTCGGGCCGCTGCCGGTTGGGGCTTGGGGCGGCGCGGCCGTCGTCGGGCTGATCGGCTGGCGGATGGCCGTCCGTTGCGACCGACTGGTCTGGGGCCAGGCGGCGCTGCTGGTGGCTGTGGCGGCCACGGCGGCTTCTTGGCATTACTGCCAGTGGCGACTGTTCGCCGCCGATGAGTTGGGACGCTACGCCCGACCGGCCGGACAACCGATCTGCGTCGAGGCGCTGGCGGTTAGTTCGCCGCGTCCGATGCCCGCGCCGGCGTTCGACCCGCTCCGCGGCATGCCCGAGCAAGAGAGCAGCCGGATGGACGTCGAGTTGGTCGCCTTGCGGAACGGTTCGACGTGGCAGCCGGTCTCGGGCCGAGCGACGCTGCGGATCGTGGGGCGGTTGCCTGACGCGGTCGCCGGTGATCGGATGCGGTGTTTCGCGGCGTTGACGGCGCCTGCGCCGTCGCAAAATCCCGGGGAGTTGGATTACGCCGTGTGGTTGCGGTCCGAACGCAAGCTGTGTGCATTGCGGGCCGACGCGCCGGAGTGCGTGCAGGTGGTCGAGCCGGGCGGTCGCTGGACGGTGGTTCGATGGCTCGAACGGCTGCGTTGCCAAGGCCGCGCGTTGCTGGACCGCTCGTTGCGGCCCGAGCAGTCGGAGCTGGCCGCCGCCGTGTTGTTGGGCCTACGCGAGGAACTCGACACACCCAGGAACGAAGCGTTTTTAGCGACCGGCACGATTCACATTCTTTCGATCTCAGGGCTGCACGTCGGCATTTTGGCGGGGGCGCTGTTTTGGATTCTGCGGCGGACCCGGCTGTCGAACGCGATGATCGCGATCTGGATCGCAGCGACGACGATTTTGTACGCGATGATGGTCGACGCCGAGCCGCCGGTCCTTCGGTCCGCGGTTTTGGTGCTGGTCGGTTGCGCGGCGTTGTGTCTGAATCGTCCAGTGCTGAGCATGAACGCCTTGGCGGCCGCGGCGCTGGCGGTGCTGGTCGTCAACCCGTCGCATCTATTTCACGTTGGGGCCCAGTTGTCGTTTCTCTGCGTCGCCGGACTGATTTGGATTGCCGGCAAGCGTCAGGAAAAGGAGGACGACGCGTCGTATCGGATCAAGCAGACGTTGGCTCGGTTGATGGCGCAGAATCTGAGTTGGCCGCGACGATGCGGGCGTTCTTTGGTTCGAGCCTCGTGGGGAATAGCGTTGACCGGCGCGGTGCTTTGGGGGCTGACGTTGCCGTTGGTGCTGGCGCGATTTCACATCGGTTCGTTTTCCGGACTGATCTTGAATGCGCTGTTGTGGCCGCTGATGACGTGGAGCGTGTTGAGCGGGTTCGTCTTGTTGGCGTTCGGGTGGATCTGTCCGCCGCTGGGCTGGATTTGCGGCCGCGTGTGCGAGATCACGTTTCGTGGGTTGGAAGGCGCGATCGACGCGGTCGCCCAAATACCCGGCAGCCATTTTTGGACGCCCGGACCGTCCGACGTTTGGCTTTTGGGGTTTTACGTCGGACTGGCCGTCTGGGCGGCGATGCCCCAGTGGCGTCCGCCGCGACGCTGGTGTGCGGCGCTGCTGGCCGGCTGGATTTTGGTGGGCGTCGCGCCGTCGCTTTGGCCGCATGATCCCCGTCGGTTGGACGCGACCTTTTTGAGCGTCGGCCACGGCTGTGCGACGCTCGTGGAATTGCCCGACGGTCGGACGTTGCTGTACGACGCCGGACGGCTCGGCGGTCCGCAGTCGGCCGCCCGCACGATCTCGGAATGCCTATGGCATCGCGGGTATCGGCGGATCGACGCCATGGTGCTTTCGCATCCCGACGTGGACCATTACAACGCCGTGCCGGGGTTGTTGGAAAAGTTTTCGGTCGGCGCGGTCTATGTCTCCGAATCGATGTTCGACAAGAAGAACGCCGCCATCTTGGCGCTGCGTCGGGCGATCGACGCCTCGGGCACGCCGATCCGCGCGATTCGGGCCGGCGATCGGCTTCGGCTAGGCGACCAGTGCGAGATCGAGGTGTTGCATCCGTTGCAATACGGCACATTAGGCTCCGAGAACGCCAACAGCGTCGTGCTGGCCGTGCGGTTTTCGGGCCATGAGATTTTGCTGCCGGGCGATTTGGAGTCGCCGGGCCTCGAGCAGGTGCTGGCCGAGGAGCCGCATCGCTGCGACGTGCTGCTGGCGCCGCATCATGGGAGTCGCAAAAGCAACTCGCCCGGTACTGTCCCACTAGAACAACACAGTTGACCTAAGCCACGTTTTTCAAAAGAGTTTCGATATCCCAAAGATTTTTTTCGAGTCCAGCAGCCATTGCCGGCGTCACGCCTTTTCCAAGAGCCTGATTCGACCGGCAGAAATTATACCAACAAACGAACAGTGCCACGGCAGCTTCGTGGTGGATCGCACTCTTGCTATGACCGTTGGTCAATCGCGTAAATCGACGCATGTGCATTCGTACCGACAGATTCAGGCGCTCGCAATAGCTGGTGGAAACCTTGTCCATGTTTGGGTGTCCGAACCGAACCACCTTATCAATGCCGGTTATCGTGCCGGGGCTGTAGCGACCGGTTCCCTTTGTGTTCGAGAATATCTTGATTAGTTGGGCGAAGTCGACCCGCGACCCCAAAACAAATGGAACGCTGTAGGTGTAGGCTCGCAAGCCATCGGCGGTCACTTGGCATTGGCCAATGGTCGCCACGTCCAGATCGCGTAGGAATCGCCCACAGGTGCTCTCGTCGCGTTGTCCTACGGCATGGGAAAGAATCATCTTGGAATCGGCGTCGATCGCCAACCAGGTCCAGGAATCGCCTACCTCGCCAGTGTAGCCAAGTTGTTCCTTCGTCTTGGCTTTCATGCCGACGAACGACCAGATTTCATCCAATTCGATGGTCTTGGCTGGAACGTCCCGGACGGTTTCTTTTAAAAACGCCTCACAATTGCGTCCAACCAGCAAAACAAGATCGCAGATCGTGTCCCGCTTCACATGGGTAAGGCGTTCGCAAGCCCGGATGCTCATGCCTTCCAAAAGCATCCCGAGCACCTGAACGGCCTTGTCCATGCTAATCCGCATATCACCAAGTGGCCGGCGTTCGTTGCTTGTGAACGTCGCGCCGCATATCCGGCACTTCCACCGTTGGATCCCGTGACGGTCCTTCCCGTGCTTTTTCCGATCAATGTGGGCACACGCAATCATCGCACCGGCCTTTGCTTCTGTGGCCGGAAAGCGGTAGAATACTGTTGTGAGGACGGTATTCTGGGCTTCGGCCCTGGTACAGTTCAGCCCCGTCGAAGTTGGCGCTTCGGCGGGGTTTTTCTTCGTTACTTATCATGGCTTTATTATAGCCATATAAAGTATTCTCGTCAATAGGTAAATCTAGGTTGACAAAAGATTTTTTAATGCCATAATATAGACATGAGAGGACGACCAAAGAAATCTGTTAAGGAACGCCGCGGAAACGTCTTGCGGATATGCCTCACTGAGGCAGAACGAAAGGCAATTGACGCCGCAGCCGAAGAAAAGGGCCTAGATACCTCTTCCTGGGCAAGGTCGGAATTGCTTCAGCTTGGAAGGGTGCCTAGTCACGGGAAAACCGCTTGACTGGGGGGATAGTCTCTGATAGGATAGAGAAACGGAAGGCGTAGGAGTCGAACCTCATCGGCTTACGCCGAGCCCTACGGCGGATTATAAGTCCGCTACGCCACCCAAGACGTGGGACGCCTTCCTGTCTAAAAAGATGGTCGCCTTGCCCCGGCGGGGTTCAGGACTCGCAATCGTGGCCCCGCTGGGACTGACCTTCTAACGCCATCGGATACGGCGACCGCATCACCGATGGCTCGATTCCCTCCTCATGGCATCCTCCTTTGTGGGTGCAATTTTCAACCGACACGGGCATCTTACCAGAGACATTGGCATAAATCAATAGACGCTACCAGTAAATCCAATAAAATCTAAAATGTTTTTGGGAAAGTACATCGATACTGCCTTGACACCAATGCGATGAACCGTACAATAAGCACTAGAGTTAACCCTGGAGAACCCGAATAATGGCAAATGCAGAAGACTTGCTGGCTACCGACCGGGAAGAAAGTAAGAAAAAAGGTCACAAGGACCGAAGCCCAAATTATCCCGTGATTGACCTAGGTGGTGCCTTGGAAAAGGCAGAGGCAATCCACAAAGAATTTCGAGTCCATGAAGCTCCTGTCGGAATCGTTCAGGAACGATGGGGATTCAAGGCTCACAGCGGGTTTGCAAATCAGTATATTGCGGCGCTGAAAGCCTATGGCCTGTTAAATGTAACCGGACAGGGTGACCAGAGAAAAGTCAGTATTTCGGTGGATGCCGACCGAATTCTTCGGAACGCACCAGACAAGAATGAGCTACTCAAGGCTGCTGCGCTTCGTCCGGCCCTCCATAACGAATTATGGGACTATTACAAGGACAAAGGCGGAGTGCCTCCAGACGAGCTACTGCGGCACTATCTTGTATGGGACCGGCCGGAACCTAAGTTTAACGAGAAGAGTGTTGATGGGTTTATCGAGCGGTTTCGGAGAACTTTGACATTTGCAAATCTGGCAACCGGCGATATAATAGACAAACCGGGCAGCGGTGGCCAAAGCGGAAATAGCCACCCAGAACCCAAGGTAGGAGATTTCGTTCAATGGACTTCCGGCGGCGTATGTCAGCTTTCCGAACCTAAGAGGGTTCTTGGAGTTAGCGACGACGGACAGTTCGCTTTTGTGGATGGATCCCAAACAGGATTACCAATGTCAGAACTCACCACAACTACTCCTGATCCATGTGTGTCCCTGCCTATTGCGGTTCCTCCAGCGAGTCCTTTTTTTAAGCCGAAGCCGCCAGAAGAAGAGGACATGGCATCGGCTGGGCTAGCCAAGGAGCGATTGACGTTGGATGAGGGGCCAGTGGTGCTTTCGTGGCCTGCGACCCTGAGCCAGGACAGCGTTTTCGATCTAGAGGGCTGGCTAGAGGTAGTTATCAAGCGTGCCCGGCGAAAGGCCGGAATTAAGGATGAGAAGGCGGCAGAGGGATAGAAACCCGACGGTCGCCATTCCCGGCCGATCAATCCGCCCGCAAGGTGGCTTTTTCTTTAGCAACACACCGTTAGGACACTACCTGTCCGCTTATAGTCTCCGTGGGAGTTTTGATAGACCTCCACTGGGCGGGGTATTACACCACCACCCACGCCCCATTCTTCTCCCGATACATCTTATCCTTCCTCAGCACGACCCCGACTGCATTCCGCAGATTCTTGGAAGTCATGGTCGTCTGATATCCGGCTTCCATCATGGCCGTGACCAGCTCGGTCTGCCGCATGGGCTGGCTTTCCCGCAAAACCTTTTCGACTACCTCGGGCAGCGTCATGTCCTCGAACGGAAGGGGCTGTACGGAGACGCCCACGCGCACGTAGACGGCTGGCGTGGTGTTCTGAGACTTCTTGATCCTGCGGACAATCCCGCGCTCTCGTAGACGCGATATGTGGCTGTCGATGGACCGCTTACGCCAGTTCCGGCGAGGATCGAGGGCTTCCAGACCGGCTACAATGTCCTGGGTGGTGAATGGCCGGTCTGTTGGCACCAACGAGTCGATGCAAGACGAAATCGTTCTGTGGCTCGATAGGTCGCGTCCTAGAATGTCCTGCTCTAGGGCCGCTATCCTTGCGAGCGTGGCCGCGTAGGCGTCACGCGCTTCGATGATGGATTTATCTCGCTTGTCCCTTGCCTGACGGCGTAGATCGTTGAATGCGTCCATTCCCGAGAATCTAACCGATCGGCTTCGGCGTTCAAGCGGAAAAACTAGCGTGTGGTTTTAGTGGGACAGTGCCACTCGCCCGGACTGGCCCAATGGTGCGCGCCGCGATGGGTCGTCTTTAGCGGCGACGGTCGCTGGAACGTCCCGGCGATTAACGCGACCTACGAGTCGGTCGGGGCCAAAACGCTGCACACCTTCGACCGCGGGGCAATCCAAGTGCGGATCGATCCGGCGGGCGTGCGTGTCGATCCGACGCTCGGACCGGGGCGGAGCCGCCTGTGCGATTGACCGTTGCTTGCGGGGGGACGTTTTGGTGAAAGGAAGGAGATTCGGGGCCTCGCTCTTGGTGATGCCGTCATTGAGAGGATTAGTTGTGAATGGTGGTATGTTAATACCTCGTTTGATTTATTTTTTTGTCTTTTTGGGCAGTTTTCTTAACCAATCCACATCATCGCACCCTCCTTTGGGTGAAAATAGGCAAAAAACCGCTCTGGCGGATGCCGGATGGGTTTTCCCCGGTTGCAATCGACGGACGTTTTGCTACACTGATGAGCTTACTAGTTGAGTTGGTAACACATTTGTAGGCTGAGTTGTTTCAGACGCGGTAGGAGGAGCGTGCTTCCCGTAGAAGCAAGAATCCCCCAGTCCGCCAAAGGTGGAGAAGTCGCGGTAACCGATGGCCATTACTAAAGAGCGTAAAACGGAATTGATCGGCGAGTATCAGCGCGGCAAGACCGA